>DATMRF010000088.1:0-81221 GCA_035566435.1 Candidatus Acidiferrum sp. | reverse complement strand
ACCGTCCCAACCGTCCCAACCGTCCCAACCGTCCCAACCGTCCTAAAGTATCCTGCGTGGAATAGTCGGGAATGGTCGAGAGATGAGTAATCTTCGCCAGCCAGTCAACTTCAACCTCCAAAGGGATGGCGGTAACTCCGCTGAGCACCAGCCCGGCGAGAAAGAACGGGGTGAGAACTCTTATCCGCCGTTCAAGCAATGCTTTCCGTGTCATTTCGCAGCGTTCGGCGAGGCCGCCACGATCGGGGCATGCTGCAAATGCGTCAGGGCGTAGAGCATCAGGTACGCGATAAACAGGAAAGTGGCGAACAGCGCGGGCAAGACAAACGAGTGCGGATGTGCCAGCGGGTTCGCAGCCAAGTGGCCGAGGTCGCGACCTAGCGCCAAGGGCTTAAATACGACGTCCCAACTGTTGAAACGCAGGAAGCGTCCAAGGTAAATACCGACTCCGCTTAGGCCAGCAATCCCCGCGATAAAGAGCCAACTTGCGGCCCGGCCGAACATTCGCGAAACGACTGACTGCATCAGGAAGAGCGACACAAAACCCAGCACGAGCCCGGTGAGGGCGCAAATCAGAATCAACACCAGGTCCACCCAGAATTGGCCGTGAAACCGGTTGGCCAGGTGGATAACGTCGGTGAAAATGTAGGGCGCGTTCGGGAAAAATAGCAGCCAGGCGCCAGCCAAGCCAAAAAAGCGCCAGTTCCCTGCGGTCCCGCTGCGGTAAGCGTCGCAAGCGAGCAAAGCGAACACCAGCGGCAGCCAGGCGAGGAACAGGTTCCATAACAGGAAGCCGTCCCGGGCGCTGCCGATCCAGACCATCCGTGCCACTACCAACGCGGCAGTGACACCGGAGGCAAACACGAGGGCCAGCATCGGCATGACCGTTTCCCGTTTAAATGCCAATTTCATTAGTTTCATATCGTAATATTGACCATCCGGCATACGGCACCACTCGACCAAGTCGCGCTGTTGCCACGGCTCATTCCGGTTCCATCGCCCCAACCGAACGCGCGGGAGCAGCGTCCGATCGGCGCAGGCCGGTCGCGGCGGCATTTCTTGCCCTCAGGAATCTTAAGCGCCGGCCAAGAATGTTCAAGACCGGCGCTGCCATCAGCAACCAGGCTCCCGCGAACCAACCCCAGTTAAACTCCGCTGGAAGGACATTGCGCACCGCCTCGATTCCATCACGCGAAACACGAATACTGTCCGCCATGAACAGATAAAGCGCGAGGGCGGCCCCTGCCGCGCTCACCAACCAGAGGTTCCATGCGCGCGAGGCATCGGCTGGAACGGTCGCCTCGCCGCTCGCGAGGGCTCCCCAAACGACCATCAGCAGCGCGATCGATACCGGTGCCAGCACCGGACCCCACCAAGGCAACGGGAGCAGAAACAGGATATCCCAATCCAAAAGTGAATGAGGCCACCCGCAGAGCAATTTGAGGAACACGTAATAGAGAATGTCCCAGACTCCAAAAGCCAGCGCGGCGTAGCCAAGGCGGCTTCCCCAGGTCTTGCCCGCCAGCACCCCCACCGCAAGCAGCATGAGCAGCGTGGCAACCTCCCGAACGAGCTCCGCCGGACCCAAGCCGCCAATAATCGGCAGCGGCTCCGGCTGGTGTGGATCGATCCGGTCGATCATCGTGCGCAGATAATATACGACCGCCGCCTCCACCCATGCCATCGCCACGGCAAAGACAACCACGGTCAGCCGCTGCCGTTCACGATTTCTCGCGCATTTCATCGGTCGCAACCCCGGTCATCCATCTGCGCCTTCGTCGCGCTGCCCGGATCCGCTCGTGTGCGACGCCACCCAGTTCAAGAGCAGAAAGCAACACGCAAAATAAGGAAACACTCCGTAGAGCGTGTCGCTAACGGAATGCGAATGCCGGTCCACAGCGACAAAGACTTGCACACAAAATCCGATCGCCAACAGCACCAGCACTATTCCTTGCCAGCTCGCCGGCCGGTACACCCAGCCCAAACATTTGAACCATTCATTTCTCATAGTTTTCCTTTCACGCGTCCAGGAACGTGTGTTTAGATTGCGGGAGCTGGCGTGAGGAGTCTCTGATCGGGATCAAAACCCCGAGAAATTTGAGCCTCCTCACGTCGGCTCCTACATCGACAATAGTTGTTCAAGAACGCGTTAAATTCAATCCGAGGTTCACGTTGCCAAGCCGTCGGTGGCGGTTACGCGGCCCTTAAATGCCGCTCCGGCGCACCCCGGCCAGCCGCCAGCCGTAAGAGCCAGTCTTCGACCGCCTTCACCATCACCTCCGGTGTGGAGGTTCCCGCCGTGAGCCCTACCGTTTGAGCAAGCTCGAACCATTCCGGACGCATGTCTTCGGCCGCCAGGATGTGATGCACGCTCACACAGTAGCGTGAGCAGGTCCTGACCAGTTCCTGGGTGTTGTTGCTGTGGGCGCCGCCGATCACAACCATCACGTCTGATTGCTGTGCTACCTCGACCGCCGAATTCTGCCGTTGCTTCGTCGGCTGGCACACTGTGTCAATAAACCTTACCTCAGAGCCCGGAAAACGCCATCGAATCAGCTCGACCAGGCGCCGCACCCGGTCGATGGGCTGGGTGGTCTGCGCCGCGATGCCGAACCTGGGACGTTCGCGCAATTCGAGCACGTCCGCTTCCGTGAGCACGACATCGTGCTCCGCCAAATCCTCGGTCAGACCGCGCACCTCGACGTGGTCGCGCTTGCCGATGACGAGAGGGTGATAGCCCTCGCGTACCAGGCGCTGCACCGCACGGTGCGCTACGTGGACCAGCGGGCAGGTTGCCTCGGTCACGGCCAGGCCGCGCGCTCGCGCCTGTGAGATCGCTCGGTCCGAGGCCCCGTGGGCAGTAATCATTACCGCCTGGGTCTCCACCGTCGCCGCTTGCTGAGCGATCTTGATTCCCCGGGCGCGCAGCTCAGACAGCACCGTCTCGTTGTGCACCAGGTCGCCCAGGATCGTGAGCGGCCGACTGGTGGCCTGTTCGAGGGCCAGCGCAATCGCGTCGCGCACGCCGAAACACATCCCCAAATGTTCTGCCCGAATGATTCTCATCTCGTCACACGTTCTCTGTTGGTCAGCTCAACTGCCCGCCTGCGAGGCGCGTGATTCCAATCCCGCGATTGAATCGCGGAAAGAGGACCCCGCTTGCCCCGCGCCACCCGCGGGATTGGAATCCCGCGCCCCGCATACTTTGTATCACAAAGCATAAGACCAGACGGGTGCCGGCACGTTCAAAATGATTTTTCACTTAGGTTTGGTTTGCTGGACGATTTCGGCCAGCAAATTGATGTAGCCGGTGAAGGCCCTTTTGCCCGCGGCCGTCAGCGCGCAGGTGGTAAGCGGGCGGTTGTGCTGGAAGGATTTGGTCACTGAGACATAGCCGGCTTCCTGCAGGGTACGGATATGGGTGGTGAGGTTGCCGTCGGTCATAGTCAACGCGTCGCGCAGCTCGGTAAACGATAAGGCCGGGGAGGCGGCAAGCATGGACATGATACCCAGCCGGCCTTTCTCGTGAATGACGCGATCGAGCTGGAGAAAAGTTTGCGGATTCACGTTTCATTCCCACGCGGTTCGGTAAAATAGAGGTAGATGCCGCAAGCCAGGTGCACCCCTCCGAAGACCCCGCCCATCAGCGAGTGTGCGTCGGCCAGCGAGAAGGCGGTCACCGGATGGCAGCGCGTGGCCATGAGCGCACACCCACCTAAGATAAACAGCCAGCCCAGCAGTTTGATGCCGCGGTGCATGAAGAAACCGGCGGCTGAAAGCGCGCATCCATAAAGCAGAATCCAGAACGCCGGCAGCGCCCACACCGGCAGGAAATCCCACTCGGGGCAAAGGAGCGCCAACAGGCCGGCGACCGACCCGGCGAACAAAGGTGGCAGCAAACCCTGCGCGACACGGCGCGTTGGCGGCGACCAAAAAGCCTCGGCCGCTTTCAGAGCCTGACGGCGGACCAGCAAAAAGGAACCGACCAAAGCCAGCACTCCCACCCCCGACCAGAACCCGACGAAACCTCGCGCAGAGTCGATGTGCAGGACCCGGCCCAACACGCCACCGACGATGCCCAGAATGCCGCTGTAGAGCATGATGGGCGCCAGCGCGCGGCGGTAGAGGGCCGAGCGTTCCATCAGGGTGCGGATGACCTGCAAATGCTCGGCGGCCCAATTCGATTCCATGGGCAATACTTTGCAGCGCAAAGCGGAAAGTGTCAAGCCCATTCCTGTTGAGGATAAAAGAGACCGGGCACGGATGTCGGAGCGCCACCACGGGGGCGTGACCAAGCGTAACGAACAAAAGTCTGGCGGGCTCGCGGAAGGTTTGGCATATCGAACTGCTGGTAGAACCAGAGGGTAACCGTTGGGTCATGCCAACCTTCAGAAAGATCAGGCGCGGTGAGTGGTCAAAGGCCGAGCTTGAGCAGCTCGGCAAACTGCCGGATTCTGTCCTGGCCCGGCGGTCACGGCGGGCAATCAAGGAAGTCGTGGCGGAGCGGGAGCGGCGGGGCATCGGGCTGGCCACGGGTCCGCGACGGTGGACGGCGCGGGAGATCCGGCTACTCGCGACCATGAACGATCACGAGCTCGCGCGCCGGTTGCGGCGACCCAATCACGAGGTTCGGCGGCAACGTTTGGAGTTAAAAATCCCTCCCTACAAACCGCGCGCGCGGTTTCGGGTCTGGAAACCGTTTGAATACCGCATCCTGGGCACGATGACGGACGCCGAGGCGGCGCGGAACCTGAACCGCACGAAAGCGGCGGTCCAGTTGGCACGGTTTCGCTCGGGCATTCCGCAGTTCAATCGGGAACGATTTTGGAAGCCGGAGGAACGCGCGGTGTTGGGGAAGATTCCGGACGCTGAGCTGGCGAGGCGAACGGGGCGCACGAAGGAGGCGGTGCGCGCGATGCGCCAGCTCCGAACAGATGTGCGCCTGGTGCGGCGACTTCCGGACAAGCCGCCTGACCAGTGGACGGAGCAAGAAAAGGTGGCGCTTCGACAATATAGCGTTGCCGAGGCCGCCCGCCGGTTGGGTCATTCAGAAGCGGCGGTGCGTCGCGCCCGGCGGCAATTTGGGATCGGGCGGGCGGGAGCCTGGACGCCCGAGGAGGATGCCTTGCTGGGCACGATGCCGGATAAGGAGTTGGCCACGCAACTCAACCGCAGCACCATCGCGGTTCAGGTGCGGCGCGGAGTTTTGGGCAAGCCCAAGCCTGACCCAAAATATCGCCCCTGGACACCGGAAGAGGAAGCCTTGCTGGGGATGGCGTCGGACCCAGTGATCGCCGCCCGCATCGGCCGTCAGCCCGCCACCATTGCGGCCCGCCGGCACAAGCTCCATATCCCGCCGGCCCACGCCCCCCGACCGGATGCCTGGACCCAGGCCGAGGACGCTTTGCTCGGCACCGCCAGCGACAAGGAGGTTGCGCTGCGGCTCAATCGCCCGTTAGGGGGCGTTCGCGGGCGGCGCAGGAAGCTCGCCATCAAAAGCCCGACTTTCCACTCGCCCTGGCGGCGTTGGACCCCGCAGGAAGATGCCTTGCTTGGGACCATGCGCGATGAAGAGGTCGCCGCCCGCACAGGACATCCGCTCTCGGGTGTCCTGCAGCGGCGACTTCACAAAAGAATCCCGCTGCTGGTGCGGCAAAACCGGCTCTGGACGGCCGCTGAAGACAAACTCTTGGGAACGGCGCCCGATGCCAAGGTGGCGGCTGGCTTGCAGCGCCCCCTCAAGAGCGTGCAGACCCGTCGCGCCCAGAAGGGTATCGCGCCCTACGGCACTCCCGGGCCCTGGAGCCAGCGGGAGGAATCCTTGCTCGGAAAAATGAGCGACCGGAATTTCGCCCGGAAATTCAGGCGCGCCCTTTCGGCAGTGAAACGCCGAAGAATCCACCTTGCCATTCGCGTGTTCAATGCCCGCCGGCATGTATGGACCGCCGAAGACGGTAAACTGCTGGGAGTGCGGACCGACAAGGAAGTGGCGGCGTTGCTCCGCACGACCGTCGAGGCCGTTCAGCATCAGCGCCGGGTCCTGAAGCTGGGTCCGTGCGCGAAACAACTCGCCCAGGCGCGGCTCGCGCACAACCGGGCCGTCGCCTCCCGTCGCCGCGGCGGGCACAATGGCGCTTACTCGGCTGAGGAGGACAAGCTGATGGGCACGATGCCGGACCGGGAGCTGGCTCAGCGCCTGGGCCGCACCGCGTTCGCCGTCCAGGCCCGACGAATCCATCTCAAAACCCCGAAATTCGGACGCCTGCTGCACCAGTGGACCGCGAAGGAAGATGCGTTGTTGGGCACACTGACCGACGGCCAGGTGGCCGCGTCCATGGGACTAAGCCCCAACGCGGTCGCAACCCGCCGGCGGAAGCTCGGCGTGGCCGTCCGCTTTGCCCGCCACCGGCCCTGGACTGCCGCCGAGTACGCGCTGTTGGGCACCGCGAGCGACACCGAGATTGCGGCTCGGCTCGGCCGGCTGGTCTCGACCGTTTGCGTCCGCCGTCAAAAACTCGGCATCCCCAACGCTTACTGGCAGAAACGCTGCGGCAGACAACCCAAGTTGGCCCCGGCTTAGTACCGCCCTTTGGCCGGGGCGCGGGCGGCGGTTCATGGTCCGCAGGCCGGAGACTTCAGGGCGGAATGCTTTGGGGAGGAGGCAGATCATTATCTATTGCAATTCTGCTGGCTGGCCGTCAGTTGGGTAACGGATAACGGATCGCACTGGCGCATCGTCTGAGAAAGAAATATTCCGTCCGCTCACCCGGCGACTCTCCCCCCAACTTCGACCCCCTGCCACTTGCGAGTTGAGACCTGTCACCGCTCGTCACCGCTCTGTCACCGCCCCCGGAACACCGTGAACTATTAACCCAAAAGTGTTACCGATGTATTGACTGCGCCCTGCGCCGTTTTATCCTTTCCCGCATGTCCCCGCTCTGTCCCCGATTTGTCCCCGTTTTGTCCCCGCTGGAAACGCACCGATCTCTCGGTAAATACGGCCTTGTCACCGTGTCACCGCTGTTTTACCCCCTTCTGCGCGCAAAACATTTTACACGCCCAGCCCGCGTGACGCCGTACCGTGGATATCGGACTTGAGACCTGAGACCTGGGGCGCGAGGCTCGCGTCTCTTGGCGCCTGACGGGTCTGCTGACGTTTTCTGACGGGTAGGCTGACGGCTAAATCGCGGAAAAAGGCCTGCTTTTTGCGGGTCCTGACGGGTTGACGGGTCCAGGCACCCCCAAGGGTATATACCCCCATCATAATCCTCCTCGTCGTAGTCCTCGGAATCGATCTTTATCAGGCCAGCTCTCCGCGACAAATCATCTGTAGCCATTCGCACCCATCTGCACCTATCTGCACCCCTTTTGTGCGGCGTCCGGTCGACCCGCACCCAAGTCATTCCACGTCGTCTCGACCTGATCCAAAGCAATCCGAACATTAAAATAATCTTTTCGAGCCCGCCGACTGCGGACTGTGACCCGTAAAGCGGCTCAAAATCAGACACGTCGCCACCCAGAATCAACTTGCCATTCGTAGTGTTAAATCTTACGAACCCCGCCGTGCTCTTGAATACCATCCTCGGCTGCCTGGCGCTCTTGAGCCTGGTGCTGACCTTGTGGCAGTGGTATGTGGCACGACGTTTTCCGCTGCACCGGCGTGTTCCGAATCCCTCTTTTGCGCCGGCGGTGACCTTGCTCAAGCCCTTGAGAGGGTGCGACGCCACGACTGAATCCTGCCTCCGGAGTTGGTTTACTCAGGATTATTCAGGTCCAGTTCAGATACTATTCGGGGTTGCCTCAGCCGAAGATCCGGTTTGCGCCATTGTCCGGGCCCTGTTGCAGGAGTTTCCCGCCGCCGATGCTCAATTACTGGTCTGCGGCCCGTTAAGCGGGGCGAACCTGAAAGCGTGCAAACTGGCCGAGATCGAGCGGTTGGCGAAATACGAACTGTTGGTGATCAGCGACGCGGATGTTCTCGTGCCGTCCGATTTGCTCGCCAATCTGGTTGCGCCACTCGAGGCCCCGGAGGCCGGGCTGGTGAACTGTTTCTATCGGCTCGCCAATCCGGCCACCCTGGCGATGCAGTGGGAGGCTGTGGCGGTGAACGCCGATTTCTGGAGCCAGGTGCTGCAGTCTCAAAGTCTGAAGGCGCTCGATTTTGCGCTCGGAGCCGTGATGGCGACGCGCCGCAAGCAACTGGCCGAAATCGGCGGATTCGCGGCGCTATCGGAGTGCCTGGCGGACGATTACCAGCTCGGCAACCGGATCGCGCGGAGGGGTTATCGCATCGTGCTTTGTCCGGTGGTTGTCGAATGCTGGTCGGGCCCGATGGGGTGGCGCGACGTCTGGCGACACCAGCTTCGCTGGGGGCGCACCATACGCGTCTGCCAGTCGCTGCCGTACTTCTTCAGCATCCTCAGCAACGCAACGCTGTGGCCGCTACTGTGGGCGGCGCTCTATCCGGCCGGGCGGGAAATCACGTTCGCCTTCTGCTTCTGCCTCACTCGCATCGGCACCGCGTTAAACCTCCAACAACTCCTGACGGGTGCGCCCGCGCAACTCAAGCAGGCATGGCTGGTGCCGGTGAAGGACCTGCTCCAGGCCGCGGTCTGGGTGATGTCGTTTCTCGGCAACCGCATCGAGTGGCGCGGCGAGCGGATGCGCCTCCGGAGGGATGGGACGCTGGTGCGGGGAGCCCGGCGAGGGGACCAGAGGATGGGTTGAACAGCATGAAGGTAGGACGCGCTGTGCTCCGCGTCCCCAGAACCGGTGAAAGATCCGCATTAGCGGCGCGCTGAGACAGCGCGCCCTACCTATCCTGATGCGGTCGAGTGGCCGGTTTAGTCCATCCTCAGGATTCCCCTTCAGGTAGAAGAAGGGGGAAAATGATCCCTCACTGGGTTTTGTACGAGGTATGTTGAGAGAACCAAACCCAGTCAGCATTGTTTATGCCTGTGCCGATGCTGGCGTTGTTATACCCGAAGCTCACTGGTATTTTAAGGACGGGAGTCAGCCACTTGTGAAGCTCAGCATGGCCGTCGGCAAACGAAACGCCGGTCGCCCAGATATGATAAGAGCCGGGGACGTCCGGAAAGACGGGCGTGCCATTGTTAACCTGCAAGTACCCGTCGTTCATGCTGCACATGTTTTCTTCCAGGAACACCGCCGCATAAGTCGGAGGCAGGGGGTCTCTGAGTTCGTTGACTTTTCGGAAGGCGGCGTAGTTGGGATTATAAGCCCTGGTGATTTGGTAAACCGAATCAAAGATGTTCCCCATCTGGCTTTGCATCGAATAGGTGCGGATGCGCGGGCCGTTCGCTGAGGGGATTTTATCGGAAGGACACTTGTAAACGCCGAGTTGGTTGCCCAAGAAAGGAGCCAGAATCGACGCCTGGTAGAGTGCCACATTGGTGTTGGCGTCAAAATTGGCCCCCCAGCCTTCCGCCTGGCCGTAGCACCAGCTCTTGTCCGTTGTGGAGCCTAGCGGCGCATTAGGAAGCATTATATCGTTAAAATCCCCCGTGTAAAGGTGCCAGCCGAGCTGCAGTTGCTTCAGGTTGCTCACACACTGGATTGCCTGTGCTTTCATCTTGGCCCTGGCCAAGGCCGGCAGCAGCATGGCCGCCAGAATGGCGATGATCGCGATGACCACGAGTAATTCGATGAGTGTGAAGCCGCGGGCTCTACGCCAGCGCATCTGGCCGGAGCATAAGGTCGAAGGCAGGCAAATCATCATGCGCTGAATAAGTGCAGGCTTTTAAAGATATTAAGCCCGACGTTACCGCAGGTCAAGGTAAAACCGAACCGAAACGCGCGACCTGGTTTCCCCTCACCCCAATTCTCAGGGAATCACGAGCACTGAGGCCAGGGATGAGGTTTCTGCGGCACGCGAGGCTCAAAAGGAGGCATCCGCTTGATTGGCGGATGCCTCCCCTGAAACGGCCTTGTTGGTTATTGCAGGCGGATGCGGTAGTAGCCCTGAGGCGCGACCGAGGTGTTGGTCACGGAGAGGATTCCTCCCGTGCCCGCATTGGTGCCCACGGGCACCCAGCTTGCGTTGGTTAGCGCGGACTTGTAATCCAGCACATAAGACGGCCCAATTTGAGTGCCAAAGCTGAAGCTGAAGTTGTTGCCTGTTCGGGCCGGACCGGCCAGATCCGGGGAGACCGCGAAGGTGAGGGTCGCCGGCGGCGAACTTGTGACGGAATTAAAGCCGTCGTTTACGCGCACCGTGTAAGGTCCGTTGAAGCTGACTGGCTGCACGCTAGTCAGTGTAAAGGTCCGCGTGGTGGCGCCAGCGAGGTTGGTGCCATAGTACATCCACTGATAATTGGTGGTGCCAGAGGAAGTGCGAGCGGTTACCGAGAACGTGGGCGAGCTGCCGACCACGGCCGCCCGAGTGGCAGGCGGAGTGATGATGGAGGGTAACGTGACCGCATGAACGGTGGCCGTGGTGCTCCAGATGGAGTAGGCCCCATCGTTGACCAGCACGGAGTAGGCCGCGGCGTAGCTGCCCGAGGTGGTCGGGCTGACCGTCAAGCTGGAGTTGGTGGCATTCGCGATAGCCACACTATTGCTGTACCACTGATAATTGGTGACGCCCGTCACGGTGGTGGCGGCGACGGTGAACGTGGCGGTACCGCCGAGATCGGCCAAGGCGTTGGTCGGCTGGGAGATAATCGTCGCCGGGGAGAGTTGAACCACCTGGACGTTGTCAATGATGACACAGCCCTCGCCTGAGCCTGCGCTGCTATTGCCAAGGTCGTCCCATGGATCAACGTAGCCGAGCATGACCGTGCCATTAGTGACACCGATAGTGTTTGGAAGGTTATTGGTGAATTGAAGGATCACCGTGTTGTTCATCCGCCACGTGATTAAATTCCCGTAGATTGTGCCGACCTGGCTGACCTCGACCTGCGTCCAGGTCGGCGTCGGGTTGACAATGGTATTCGCGGGGTCGCCGCCGTTCACGGTTCCGGAGTCGAACGGCGGTCGCTTAAAGATATTCGTCGTGGTGGTTGCCAGGCGGGCGAGGAAGTTGGTCGGCCCTACGACGTTGACTGTGTTGGTGTAGGTCGGTCCACTCCAGGCCGCAAAGTCATAAGGCGCTCCCCCGCCCCCGCTTCCATCGGCCCCGACATCAAAAAACAAGCCATCGGACGCCGTCGGGGAGCCTAGCAGGCTGGTCCCGGTTACGGCGTTGCGGAACCAATTCGTGTGGGCACCGTCGTGGTTGATGCCGAACAGGGCGTTTTCGACCTTGGATTGAGCCGTGCCCGCACTGTTCTCCACCAGGAACATGTCGAACCGCAACGCGTAGTTGCTGCCGAAGGTGTGATTCTTCAAATAGAGGTTGAGACCGGCAGAGACCATAGCATTCTTATTCACGGTCATGTACAGCCCTTTGGTATCGGCGTTGGTTGAGTGCGGCGCGGCCGGTATAGGCGACAGATTCCCCAGGCTTCCGGAAGTGTAGTCGTAGCCGAAGACAACGTTATAATCGGTTGATCCATTAGTATATGACTGGAAGACCACGTTCCAATTAGCGGACGAATTGCCTTCGAAATTGTCAGAAAAGAGCACGGTCCCAGGGGGCAAGGCCTCGAGCGTAATGGTGGTGGTGGCTGTGTTGTTGGTCACCGTATAGCCGGTGCCCGCCAGGTTAGTCACCACAACGCTTAGGCTGCCGACCGCAGTCGAGGCTCTAAGTGGATAAACAAGCGGGACAATCACATCCACCACGCCGGGATTGATAGTGATCGGCAGGTTGGCGAGATAATAATCCACGTTGGACCTAGCCGTGCCGCCGAACGTGAAGCTGCTTGCGTCCAGCGTCAACTGAACGTTCGTATCGCCAAACCGGCGGAGGTGCATGGCGGCATAATCGTTGGTATTGCCTTCGAAGATATTAGTGGACAGGGAAACAATCTGGAGTTGCGGCGTTGAGTTGTCCGCAATGTACACCGTCGCAGACAGAGGGAAACCAACGCTGTAACCGCCGCTGCCCTTAATCGTCAACACAGTAGTAAGCGTCAGGTCCGGGTGTCCGTCATTTATGGGAGTGATGAGAATGTTCGTGGACGTCGCACCAGCCGCAATGGTGACGTTATTCGTTATGGCAACGTAGTTGGTGCCGGCCTGGGCAGTGCCGGTAAGGGTGTAGAATACCGTAACGGGATTGCCTATGTCGTCTGGCGTACGGGTGATCGTAAACACACCAGGAACGGCCCCCTGTTCGTATGCCACCGGTGTGCTCGCGGCCACTGAGACCTGAGTAGCAGGCGTCGCCAAGCTAAAAGTGCCGTCTGAAGAAGTGGTGCAATCCGTGCTCTCACCAATATCCAGAGACTGGAGAATACCCAAGCCGCTGCTGACGCAGTAGAGATTGTGCGCGGCATCGAAGGCCAGGTCGCGACCATTGCCCAAGCCGCCGAAATGGAATACCTGGTGCGCCGGGATATTGGGAACGCCGTTGGTCAATGGGATCAGGATAATGTCGTTGGCGGCGTTGGCAAAGGTAGTGCCGTCCGGCGCGGTGATGGTGGCGCTGCCGGCAGCAATGATGGTCGCGAACCATTTGCCATCAGGGCTGACCGAGGTGGTCATGGTATCCCGCAAGACGTCGTCGCTGTAGCCCTCGGCGAGGCTTTCACCCTGTGAAGTCCAAAACATGCCCCAGGGCGTCGCGCCTGTAAAAGTACCGGGATCCTGCAGGTTATTGAGATCGACGATATAAGCGGAGTGCTGCGGCGGATTCGAGCGGCGTTGGTTGGCGTAGAGGTAGTGGCCGTTGACTTCAACCTTTTCATTCTGGCCAGCGAAACTGGCAAGGTAGGGGGTCATGAGCTTACGGTTGGGGGCATTGGACCAGGGGAGCGGACCACTTCCAATGTCATATTCCCAGGCGCTGTTCCATTCCGTGGCGGCGGCGGCTGTGGGGTCGGTCTGGTAATCTTCGTCCATTGTATAGAGCTTTCTGCTGCTGCCGCTCCCCACGATGAACCCGCTTTGGACGGTGCCGTGAACATTGTTGGACCCCACGGGTGAAACCGCGAAGCTGGGACCCTCAATCTGCTTGAGCACGTAGTTGAAGGAACTAAGGTCCGGCGGCATCGAAATTAGGTTCCCAGAGGTATCCGACGCGTCGCTGACGAGCACGGAGTCGTCCGGTGCAACGGAAGTATGATAAGGAGCCCCAAGGTCGTTTGCTCCAAAAGTGTAACCTCCGGTCATCGCGGTGGCACCCTGCCCGAGGATGTCGCTGAGGTCAGAGCTGAAAGCGAACATCCCTTTGCCTTTCGTTCCGGCGGCGCTATTGGCGACATAAACCCGACCGAAATACGGGCTGGCCGGACGATTATTGACGCTGATCCCGCGCGGGGAATTGAAGGGGAAGGAGGGGCTGTTGGTCGAGATGACCCCGCTGCCGGTATGTTTGATGCGGACCTGGAAGGCGCCTGGGGCGACGCCAAGGTTAGTAACAATCAAGCCGCGTTGAAGGATGTTGGCGGGGTCCCCGCTGGGCAATTGCAGGGAATTGGTGACGGTGCCGCCGCCGGATATCACCTGGACCAAATCATTTGTGCCAGTGGTCTGGTTCAGCCTGAACGAAATGGTGCCGGTGCCATTGTTGGTGAGGCTGGTCGCGTAAGGCGTGGCACTGGCCACACCAGCAGCCAGAGCTGTGGCTGCGAGCCCAAGGGCTAACCTGCAGAGGTCCGTGCGCAGAGGGAGCAAAGTATTGAGTTTCATAGTCCGTCGTGTTGTTGTTGGTCCAGTCAGTGCAAACAGACGATCACCGCGGACAATTGTCCGTCTAGGGAAACGTGCTGTAGGAATCACCCTAAGACATTCTTTGAAGAAAGCAATCACAAATTTCGATCACAAGATTGAATTTCTTACACCGTCGCATCGAGTGGAAAGCAGTTCACGGCCTGTCGAACCCGTTCACAGGCTTGACCGATCCTCCCAAAGGCTTTACGCTAGCGCCAGAATTCGTTATTGGCTCAATGAATCATCTTTTCGCGACGCGGAGAGTTCAGCGCCCGGCGTCGTCGGTTCCACTCGCGTTCACCCTCATTGAATTGCTGGTTGTTATCGCGGTTATCGCGATTTTAGCGGCGCTGCTTCTGCCGGCACTGCAAAGCGCCAAAGCCAAGGCGGCGAACGCTCGCTGCCTGAGCAACTACAAACAGATCATGGTGGGCTGGGTGCTCTACGCTGACGACTTCAACCAGATGATGGTCCCCAACGCCGCCGGAAACACGGTGACGGGCTTCTGCTGGGTCAACCCGCTGGACATGGACTGGGACCTGTCGGACGCGAACACGAACTACGACCTGCTCAGACAGGGCCTGCTCGCGCCGTTTATTAACCAGGGCGTGGGCGTCTATAAATGCCCGGCGGACAGGGTGCCCGCCCGGAACGGCGCCCGGATTCGCAGCACCTCGATGAACTGCCAGATGGGACAGGCGCCGGATATTAACGGCACCACGGCCCCAAATTATAACATGGGCTATCGGGGTTATAAGAAAGTCTCGGACATCACCGTGCCGCCGCCCGCCCTGGCATGGATTTTTACCGATGAACACCCCGGCAGTATTAACGACGGCTTCTTCCAGGCCACGATGCGCGGCGCGATCTGGGTGGACTTCCCGGCTTCCTATCACAATGGCGGGGCGACTTTTGCTTTTGCCGACGGCCACTGCGAGATTCACAAATGGCGTGACCCCGAAACCATAAAACCGGTCGTCCAGGGTGTTTACATCCGCGTGGTGCCGACCGTCAATCTGACTGATTTGACCTGGTTCCGCGATCGCACGACCGTGCTCGAGTAAACGGCGGCTAAACCCACCAGGCTCACTTCTTCCCTGGTCCGCCTTCGCCCCATCCTGTCTTTTACGGATTGTTTTTGACCGGAGCCGGGTTCACACTGAGCGTAAAGACAAATCGGTTATGGCTTACCAGGAAAAACAACTGCAGGAGATCTCCAAGAAGTTCCAGATTTATGGCGAAATCCTCCACGCGGAGACTCTGAAGATCGGACACATCAACGAGACCTACACCGCCACCTACGACCAGGGGGGCACCCGCGTCCGTTACATCCACCAGAAGATCAACAAGAGCGTGTTTAAGAATCCGGCCGCGGTGATGAAAAACGTCATGCGCGTCACGACCCACCTCCGCAAAAAGCTGGAGGCGCAGACCATCCGGGATCTGACCCGCCGGTCACTGGTGGTCATCCCGACCCGCGACGGCAAGTCCTTCTACCAGAACGGCGACAGCGAAGTCTGGCGCACGTTCGTGTTTGTTGAGGGCGTAGAGACCTATGAAGCGGTGCAATCGCCGGAACAGGCCTTCCAGGCCGGCCGCGCCTTCGGCGATTTCCAGCGGTTGCTGGTGGATCTGCCCGGCGAGCGCCTGGTGGAAACCATTCCGGATTTCCACCATACCCGCAAGCGCTTCACTGCGCTGCAGCAGGCCATACAAAAGGACCATTACAACCGGGCCGTGGAAGCCAAAGCGGAGATCGAATTCGCGCTCAAACGCGAGCCCCTGGTGGACGTGATCCTCGACGCGATGGCCAAACGGCGCATTCCCGAGCGCATCACGCACAACGACACGAAATTCAACAACGTCATGCTCGACGTGCTCACGGGTGAAGCCATGTGCATCGTCGATCTTGACACGGTCATGCCCGGCTGCGCGCTCTACGACTTCGGCGACATGGTCCGCACCACCACCAGTCCAACACTCGAAGACGAGCCGGACCTGACGAAAGTCAAAATGCAGATGCCGATGTTCAAGAAGCTGGCGGAGGGGTACCTGTCAACCGCGGGCCAGTTCCTCACGAAGGCCGAGAAGGCCCACATCGCCTTTTCCGGGAAGCTGATCACGTTCGAAATCGGCATCCGTTTCCTTACTGATTTCCTGGGAGGTGACACCTACTTCCGCATTCATCGCCCCGGCCACAACCTTGACCGTTGCCGCACCCAGTTCAGACTGGTGGAATCCATCGAGCGACAGGAGGAGGCGATGCAGAAACATGTCGATCGACTGTGAGGTGCAAGCGCCAGCGGGATCGGCCGTAACAACCTGAGAAAGGCCAAAGCGGCAGAGGACAGCCGCACTCCAAAACCTTCGGGCATAGGTTGTGCGTGCGACGACGCTTGCGTTTTGGAGAGTGCGGCTCTCCTCTGCCGCTTTCCTCCCGTTCGACAGGCAATCAAGGCCTCTGCTCGGTCGATGGCTGCGCCGGGTTCGCCACCGCCGGGGCGTCCGCTGCCGCGGAGTTTGCCTCGCCTTCCTTAAGCAAAGCGATGTCCGCCGCCTGCAATTCACGGGGCGCCGCCTCGACCGGCAAAACCGGTTCGATTTCAGTTTCGGCGCCGACGCTTTCGAGATCCCGGAATTTGCGGGCGCTGACCAACACGCGTGATTCGAGCGAACCAACGGCCTTGTTATAACTCTCGACCGCGCGGGCCAGCTTGGAGCCGACGTCCCCGAAGTGGCCGCTCATGTCGGCGATGCGCTTATAGAGCTCCTTGCCCAAATTGCTGATTTCCTGGGCATTCTCCGCGAGTTTTTCCTGTCGCCAGCCGTAGGCGACAGCTTTGAGCAAGGCGATGAGCGTTGTCGGCGTGGCGAGGATCACCCGTTGCTCGACACCCTGCTCGATGAGGCCGGGGTCCTGCTCGAGCGCCGCGCTGAAGAAGGTCTCGCCGGGCAGGAACAGCACGACAAATTCCGGCGCAGGCTGGAACTGCTCCCAATAGGATTTCCGGCTCAGCGCGCTCATGTGAGTGCGCACCTGGGCGGCGTGGTCGCGCAGTTTGGCCAGTCGGAGCGCCTCATCCGACGTTTCCACCGCTTCGAGGTAAGCGGCCAGCGGGACCTTGGCGTCAACGACAATATTTTTGCCGCCGGGCAAGCGCACGATCAGGTCGGGCCGCAGGCGCCCATCGTCCGTCGTGACGCTCGCCTGTTGGTTGAAGTCGCAATACTCGAGCATCCCGGCCAATTCGACCACGCGTTTAAGCTGGATTTCGCCCCAGCGCCCGCGCACCTGCGGGGCGCGGAGGGCCTTAACGAGGTTGGCCGTCTCGGCGCGCAGTTGCGCCTGGGTATCCGTCAGGCTTCTGACCTGCGACGACAGCTCTTTGTAAGCGCCTACCCGTTCCTTCTCCAATTGAACGACCTGCGTATCCAGTTTGGTCAGCGCCTCCTTGACCGGCGTGACGAGCTGGTCAATCGCGAGCTGGCGCTTGGCGAGGTCGCCTTTGGCTTCCTGCTGGAAGGTCTCGAGGCTTTGCTTTGCCAGGGCCAGGAAGGATTGGTTGTTGTTCTTGAGCGCCTCGGCGGCCAACGCGTGGAAGGCGTCCGAGAGCTTGGCCTCCGCCTGCTGAAGCAGCGCCAGTTTTTCCTCGCTGGCTTTGCGTTCCGCGTCCACCGTGGTCTGCAGTTCGGCGCGGACGCTCTTCAGGAGCGTTACTTCCTGCTGCAGACCGGCAAGTCGTTCGTCGCGGCTCTTGACCTGAAGTTCGAGGTCCGGGATGCGGTGACACTTCTCCTCAGCAGTGGCCCGGGAGTTGGACTCTTCCTGTAGTTGAACTGCGAGCTGCGACTTTTGGTCTGTCTCGGCCGCCAGGAAGGATTGCAACTCGGCGACCTGCTGGTCCTTTGCGTTGACCCGCTCGGTCAGCGTCGCCACTTGAGGCTCAAACTGCGCCCGGGTCTCAGCGACGGCGCCGGCAACCTTCCCCCGAAAGAGAACCCATAGCACAATCCCCCCAACGCAGACGCCCGCGATTAAGGCAACGATGGGAAGAATCGGGTTCATGAAGGGGGCTCAAAAGTGCGCGAGCACCTCGATCTCGACATTTGCCCCTTTGGGCAGAGCAGCGACCTGGACCGTCGAGCGGGCCGGGAAATCGGCCGTAAAGTACTTGGAATAGACCTCGTTCATGCCCGCGAAATCCGCCAGGTTCGTCAGGAACACGGTGCTTTTGACCACATTCGCAAAGGCGAGCCTCTGGTCGTCGAGGATCGCTTTCACGTTTTCCAGCACCCGTTCGGTCTGGAGCTTGATGTCGCCTGACACCAGATTGCCTGTTGCCGGGTCGATGGGAATCTGACCGGCGCAAAACAGCAGGTCGCCGATTCGGACCGCGTGGTTGTAGGGTCCGACGGCGGGCGCGGACTTCGCGGGTTTAATCACTTGTTTTTTAGCCATAAGTTCGAGCGAATGGTAGAGGTTTGGAAGGATGGGTCAAGGCGCTGCAAGGGCTTTGCGTTTCAATGCTCCTCGTGATCGTAATGGAGCCGTTGCGCCGGTTCAATTTCGGATCGATTACGAGGACGAGGACGACGACGATTGCGAGACCCACCTCAGTTCAGGACGCAACTTTCAACTTTCAACCTGGCACCTGCAACCTCTTCAGAGCGGCGGTCTTTCATTATGCCACGTTGTGCTCTGCTCGTAGGCGTGGGCGACCCGAAGGATGGCTTCCTCGCCGAAGGGTTTGCCGAGCAACTGCAAACCGATGGGTAGTTTCGGCGTCTTCGTGAATCCACAGGGGATGCTGATGCCGCAAATGCCGGAGAGGTTCGCGGAGATGGTAAAAATATCCATCAGGTACATTTGCAGCGGATCATCGGCTTTTTCGCCAATCTTGAATGCGGCGGTGGGGGAAGTCGGTGTAACAAGGGCATCTACTTTCTCGAATGCCTTCAGGAAATCGTTGCGGATCAGGGTGCGGACTTTTTGGGCGCGGAGATAATAAGCATCGTAATATCCGCTGCTGAGCACGTAGGTGCCCAGGATGATGCGACGTTTGACTTCAGGGCCGAAACCGGCGCCGCGGGTCTTGCCGTACAGCGCGATGGGATCGGCTCCATCAATGCGCAGCCCGTAGCGGATGCCATCGAACCGGGCGAGGTTCGCGCTGGCTTCGGCCGTGGCGATGATGTAGTAGGCGGCGATGGCGTAGTCAGTGTGGGGCAGCGATACGTCCACAATCTCGGCGCCCAGCTTCTCGAGCTGCTTCACGGCGGCATCGATCGCCTGTTTCACTTCGGGGTCCAGCCCGCCGACCATGTATTCGCGGGGCAGACCGAGTTTCAATCCTTTGATGTCACCGGTCAGACTCGCGGCATAATGGGGGACGGGCTGGGGAACACTGGTCGAATCACAGCGGTCCGCTCCGCTTAAAACCTCGAGCACCGTGGCAGCGTCGCGCGTCTCCTTGGCGAAGCAGCCGATCTGGTCCAGGGACGAGGCGAAGGCGACGAGCCCGTAACGCGAAACCCGGCCATAGGAGGGCTTGAGGCCGACACACCCGCAGAGGGCGGCTGGCTGGCGAATTGAGCCGCCGGTATCGGAGCCGAGCGCGGCGACGCACTCGTCCGCCGCCACGGCTGCGGCCGAGCCGCCCGAGGAGCCGCCCGGGATGCGCGAGACGTCCCAGGGGTTACAGGTGACTTGAAATGCGGAATTCTCGGTCGAACTGCCCATCGCAAATTCGTCCATGTTCAGCCGGCCAAAAACCACGGCACCCGCCGCTTTGAGTCTCTGGATGACGGTCGCGTCGTAGGGAGAAATGAATTTCCCCAAAATTTTCGAACCGCAGTTCAGGGGCTGGTCTTTGACGGCAATGACATCTTTGATGGCAACCGGGACCCCGAGCAGCGGCCGCTGGGTGTGGGTCGCTCCGGCGGCGAGCGCCAGGTCCGCGGCGTCGGCCTGGGCGAGGGCGTCAGCCGCATCGTAGCTGAGGAACGTATGGAGCCGGCCGTCCACGCCCTGGATTCGGTCCAGGCAGGCCTGGGTAACGGCGCGCGCTGAAACCTCCCGGCCGGCCAGCTTCGACACCAGCGCGGAGATGGTCAGTTGGTTCGGTGTACTCAACCTTGGGTCTTCAGGAGTTTGTCAGCTTCTTCAGGGCGTCTTCGGCTTTTTTCCTGGTAGCGTCACTGGACGACTTATCGAGCACAGTTTGGAGGGCGTTCTGGCGAGCTTCGCGGGAGACCCCCGGCCGGTCTTTGCTTGCCGTGTCGACAATCGCGGTGCAGGCGTCGTCGGCGACCGCCGATTCCTCAGCGAGCTTAAGCAGCAGTGGCAGCCCGTCGGTGGCGGGAAGTTCGCGGATGACCCCGATAGCCGAGCGCTTTTCTTCCGGCCTTTGGAGCAGCGGCAGCACGTCTTGCAATTTCCGGGCCTTGTCATCGCCCTTCAGTTTCTTGTCGCCCCGGAGGAATTCGAGGTAACCGCGCAATGCGAGCACCTGGTGGGAGGCGTTCGTGTCCGACCGGGCGAGCTTGAGCAAAGGTTCGGTGACGGCGGCGTCTTCCGGCCACGTGTTGGGCCAGGAGGACAAGGTGCGCACGGCTTCGTTCTGGACCGCCTCGTCCGTGTCTTCAGTGGCAGCCGCAACGGTGGCCAGGGCGGCTGGGCCTCCGGCGGAGGCCAGCGCGTGCAGGCCCACAGTTCGCAGAGCGGGGTCACTGTTTTGGGCCAACGGCAACAAAACCGGGGTGGAACCGCTCCCTGACCGGCCGCCGAGCGCCACCAGCGCGGTTTCAATGTCCGTGCGGTCTTGTGAACCGGGCGTCTTCTGCAAGAGCCGAACGAGCTCGGCGGCTTCGTTGTTCCCTCCCAGCGCGCCGATGGCCTGCAAAGCGGCGCCGCGAACCGTTGGGTCCTGGTCTTCGGCAGAGGCGACGATAACCGGCAATGCCTTTTCCAGGCCGCGTCGGGAGGCTACTTCAATCAGCGTCCGGCGCGTCTTGCCCGAAGCCGCGGGCAAGCGTTTCAGCAGCTCAGCATCAACGTCAGTGCCGGGGAAGCGGGCCAGCGACCCCATCGCGGCCTGTGCGAGATCGGGGTCCGCGTCGGTTGCGTTTTCCAGCAGCGCGGGGAGACCCGAGAGGTTGCCGGAGCGTTCGAGCGCGCCCATGGCGACGAGTCGTGTTTTTTTTGAGCCGGTCCGGGCCGCTTGGAGGAGGGTGGGGAAGGCGGCCGCGTCACGGCGGTCCGCCAGCGCCAGCAGCAACAGTGGTTGACGCGCCTCACTGGTCCGATGCCATTCCGCAACCAACGCGTCGGTCACATCGCGGCCGGGCAGTTCGCGGGCGGTGCGCAAGCCGATGCCGAATCGTTCGCGGTCCGCGGAGCCCAGTTGTTCGAGCAGCAAGGGAATACCCGCAGAGTTCCGGGCAAGAATTGCGCCGCGCGTCGCTTCCAGAACTCTCTGTTTCGGCACCTCTGCCGCGCGCACGGTGTCATACAATTGCACCGCATCAGCGGGCTTGCCCTGAGCGAAGAATTGCTCAGCACAACGAATGCAGCCTTCCGCAACGGCCGACCGGACCGCAATGGGCGCCTTGGGGAGGTAGCGCGCGAGGGCTTTGGCGGCCTTCCACCCGCCAATACGGCCCAAAGCGACGCCCGCGGCGGAGGCGGCATCGGCATCGGGATCCTTCAGTTTCGAGGCGAGCAGCCCGACCGCCTTCGCGTCCCGGCGCACGCCAATGGAATTGATGACCCCGACGAGCAGTTTCCCGTGCAGGTTGCCGGCCGCCTGGCGCAACGCCCTGTCAGCCGCCGGACCGGGGATCGCTTCCAGGGCGATGCGAGCCCACGATGAGAATCTTTCGTCCGAGAGCATGGGGGCCAGCGCCGGCACGGCCTCTTCGCTGCCATAAACGGCCAGTTTTTTGCAGGTGATTGCCTTTTCGGCGGGCGGTGCATCCGAGCGGAGCACCTTGAGCAACTCGCGCTCTTTGGGCTTAACGGCATCGGGGCTCTCGGCGGCACCGACCGAAACACTCAAGGCAGTCAGGATCAACAGGCTTGCAATGACTGTCGAGCCGCGTATCCAGTAGCGCAGATTTTCAATCTGCTGGATCGCAGGCTTCCAGTCTGCACGATGTCGCACAGGTCCGCGCGGCCAGCAGGTTAGAAACCTGCGATACGGCAGATTCAAAATCTGCGCTACGCCTTCGGCGTGAGCCAGGGAACTTTGGAATTTCATAGATCGGTTCTTGTTGAGGTTCATCCTGCGAAACTTAGCCGTTAAATTCGCCATGGCGCGCGCAGGGCCTCGGAACGCATCCGGTTGGCCTGCTCATCGCCGATAAACTCGTTCTTAACCGGGTCGTACTGGACCTTGCGGTCCAGGAAGAGAGCGATGTTGGCCGCGTGACAGGTAATATGGGATTGGCAGGCGGCGTCGGCGTTTGCCCGGGTCAGCGCTCGCGATTTCACGCAATCCAGAAAGTCCCGAATGTGAAAATTCGCCGGGTAACCGGAAACCTTGGTTCCCTTGCCAACTAGGAGCGAATTGGAGCTGGCGACGATATCACCATCATCGCCGGTTTCCACCCAACCGGTGCTGCCCTCAAAGCGCACGGGGCAGGAGCCGAGCCCGAGCCAGCCATCATCGCGCATGACCAGTTTGACACCGTTGGCGTAGCGGGCGTGCAGTTCCTTGCCTTGGCGCTCGTATTCAACCGGCGCCGTGTTGTCGGCGTCGTTGGCCCATTGGCACAGGTCCACGCAATGGGAACCCCATTCGAGGCAGCCGCCGCCCGTCAGACCGCCACCCTTCTCAAAGTTGAACCCATCCAGCAACTTTTTGTTGAACGGACGCCACGCGGCCGGCCCGAGATACAAGTCCCAATCGATCTCCTCCTTAGCAGGAGCAGATTCCTCCGGCAGCCACCCGCTCATCGAGGTTGCCAGGCCGTCAGGATGGGCGTGGAGCGTCTCGAGTTTGCCAAGCTTTCCGTGGCGGGCCAAATCGATCGCAAAAGCAAAATTGGGCAGACTGCGCCTTTGTGTGCCCGCCTGGAACACCCGGCCCGTTCGGCGGAAGGTTTCGGCGAGGGCGAGACTCTGCGCAATATTCTTCGTGCAGGGCTTTTCGCAATAGACGTCTTTTCCCGCCCCGGCCGCCAAGATGGCCGCCGTCGCGTGCCAGTTCGGGCCGGTGGCGATGAGCACCGCGTCGATGTCGCTCCGGGCCAGCAACTCGCGCAGGTCGCGATAGGTGGCGCAATCCTGGTTGCCGTATTTCTCATCGGCTTTTTTCTTAATGGCTTCGCGGCGCGCGACCTTGATGTCGCAAACAGCCACAAACCGCACATCCTTCTCCTCGAGGAAACATCCGAGGTCGTAAGTTCCCCGGTTGCCAATGCCGATGCCCCCCAGCACGATTTGCTCGCTGGGCGCGACGCCGCCGTCCATGCCCAGCACGCGGCCAGGAACGAATTGGGGAGCGGCCAGCAGCGCGCCGGCTTTGAGAGCGGTCGTTAGAAAACGTCGCCGAGTGAAGTCGCCCGTCGCCGCGGACCGGGTTTTTTGCTGGCTTGGAAACTCGTTTCGATTGGCATCGGTTGAATGTTTCATATTCGGTTCTTTCATTTCCGTTAACGCTGGCGCAGGCGTGAATTCTGGCCGAGAACGCCGGGTCTGTCGATAAGAGATTCAAGGCTGGGGTTGAATTGGAAGGTAGGGCGCGTTTTCCCAACGCGCCGCCGTCGAGTGCGACCTTGGTCTCGATGTTGGGCAGGTGACTGCGGTTTGCGGCTGTTTGAGGACAAACAGCCCTACCTTGGCTCCTATACGCGCTCTGCATCTTGCTTGTGAGCACGCATTCCAACACAATGGCTGTATGCAACCGCCGCGCTCCGCCTTCTGCCTCGCTGCCGTGCTGGGGTTCGTCCTCAACAACGCCTTGCTCGCGCCTGCGCAGCAGCCGACCATCACCAAAATCCCCTTTGGCACGACTAAAGACGGCCTGGGCGTCGACCTCTACACCTTGAAAAACCGTCATGGTCTTACGGCCAAGGTCATGACGTATGGCGCCATTATCTACTCGTTCGAAGCGCCGGATGCCGACGGGAAGTTTGCAAATGTCACTCTCAATCGCGAGACGGTAGCGGATTACGAGAAGAAGAGCGCCTGCTTTGGCGCGCTGCTTGGCCGCTACGCCAACCGCATTGCCGGAGCGCAGTTCACCCTGGAAGGGCGCCAGGTCCCGGTGACGCGGAACGCCGGGCCGAACCACATTCATGGAGGCGCCAGGGGATTTGATAAGCGCGTCTGGACCGCGGAAGCGGTCGAGGGCGGAGACACCGTCGCCCTGAGATTGACCTACACAAGCAAGGACGGCGAGGAGGGCTATCCCGGCACTCTCACTTGCACCGTGCTCTATGAGTTGAACAACCGGAACGAGTGGAAAATGGATTACACGGCCCGAACGGACAAGGCAACGCCGGTCAATCTGTCCAACCATGCTTATTGGAACCTAGCTGGCGCGCAGTCCGGGACTGCGCTCGACCAGGTGCTAACGGTCAACGCCAGCAAATATCTGCTGGTGGATGACCTGCTGATTCCGACCGGCGAAATGGCGTTGGTGGAAGGAACGCCTCTGGATTTTCGCACACCGCACGCGATCGGCGAGCGCATCGGGCTGATCAAAGGCAGACAGTTCAACGGCGGCTACGACCATTGCCTAGTGGTGAATCACGTGAAGGCCGGCGACCTCGCTCTCTGCGCCAAACTCAAGGACCCCAAATCCGGCCGGACAATGGAGGTGTTCACGACCCAGCCCGGCGTCCAGCTCTACAGCGCCAATTTTCCCGACGGCGCGTTTGAAGGTGTGAACGGCTACTCGTATCCCGGTCATGCCGGGTTTTGCCTCGAGACGCAGCATTTCCCGGACTCCCCCAACCACCCGAATTTCCCGTCAACGATTTTGAAACCGGGCGAAGTCTATCACGAAACCACGCTTCACAAGTTTAGCGTCGAGCGGTAAGCATCGGTAGAGTCATTTGTCTCCATCCAGCGGCCTGCCTGACCAACGCGTTCCCGCAATCGTGGTATTCGTGTTCATTGGTGGCCATTGGCGGTTTTGATTGCGGCAGAGCGGAGCTTGGGTACTGTGGTCCGCGTGACGGCATTGGCCGCGGCTTAGGTTCCATGCGCACATTGATTAAACACGTTTTGTCATCGACCGAACCCCGGGACGAGGTGACGGTAAAAGGCTGGGTACGGACCCGCCGGGATTCGAAGGGGTTTTCTTTTCTTGAGGTCAACGACGGTTCGTGCCTGGCCAATCTGCAGGTCGTGGTCGATGCGGGGACGCCCGGTTCGGAGCACCTGATCCATTTCACCACAGGCGCATCGGTCACGATCGAGGGGAAGCTGGTGCCGTCGCCGGCCCAGGGACAAAAGTGGGAGCTGCGCGCCGCGAAAATCGAGCTGGTAGGGCCCGCGGATGCGGCCTATCCGCTGCAAAAGAAGGGCCATACGGCAGAGTTTTTGCGGACGATTGCGCACTTGCGGCCGCGGTCGAATCTCTTCGGCGCGGTGTTCCGGCTGCGAAGCCGGCTGGCGTTCGCGGTGCACGAGTTTTTTCAGCAGCGCGATTTTGTTTACGTGCACACGCCGATCATCACCGCCAGCGATTGCGAAGGGGCGGGAGAGATGTTCCGCGTCACCTCGCTCAAGGGAAACATTGACGAGAAGCCGCAATCTGACTTTTTTGGCAAACGCGCCTACCTGACGGTCAGCGGCCAGTTGGAAGGCGAGACGTTCGCGTGCGCCCTCTCCAACATTTACACGTTCGGCCCGACGTTTCGCGCCGAGAATTCGAACACGGCGCGGCATGCGGCCGAGTTCTGGATGATCGAGCCGGAGATGGCCTTTTGCGATTTGCACGGGAACATGGACCTCGGCGAGGAATTTATCAAAGCGATGGCGCGGTACGCCCAAGAGCACTGCGCGGAGGATCTTGCTTTATTCGCCAAATTTGTCGACCGGGGGTTAATCGAACGGCTGAAATTCGTGGTCGAGCGGCCCTTCGTGCGAGTGGCGTACACCGAGGCGGTGGAGATCCTGAGAAAATCCGGCAAGCAGTTCGAATTCCCGGTGGAGTACGGGCTGAACCTGCAGTCGGAGCACGAGCGGTTCCTGACGGAGGAACATTTCAAATCGCCTGTGACGGTGTTTAACTACCCGCGAGAGATCAAACCGTTTTACATGCGGCTGAACGACGACGGCAAAACGGTGACCGCGATGGATGTGCTGGTGCCAGGGATCGGCGAGGTCATTGGCGGCTCGCAGCGCGAGGAGCGACTGGATCAATTGCTGGAAAATATGAAGTCCCACCAACTCAAGCCCGAGGATTACTGGTGGTATGTAGATTTGCGTCGGTATGGCTCGGTGCCGCACGCGGGCTTTGGTTTGGGCTTCGAGCGTTTGCTGATGTTCCTGACGGGCGTGCCGAATATCCGCGACGTGATCCCGTTTGCGCGGACACCGGGGAATGCGGATTTCTGAAGCCTATTCGACGATCTTTGGGACGATGAAGAGGCCGTTGGCCTGCGCCGGGGCGTTGCGGAGGGCATCTTCCTGACTCATCGAAGGGCGAACTTCATCCGGGCGCGTGACGTTCACCAGAGGAAACGCGTGAGCTGTGGGTTCGACCCCGGCAACATCGACTTCCTTCAGTTTCTCGATGTAGCGCAGCACCTGACCCAGTTGAGCGCCGATTTTTTGCTCCTCGTCGGGCGTGAGCGCCAGCCGCGCAAGGTGGGCGACGTATTTTACATCGATTTCGACGGGGGGCATGCGGGGCTGGGGAAGTGGAGTGTTGGAGTGATGGAGCGTGAGAGCGTTAAAACGTTAAAAGGATTAAAAAGTTGAGACGGTCGGAAAGGTTGAATTGAGGAATAACGGAGCGGGCACTCAATTTTTACGTTTTAACGCTTCAACGTTTTAACCTTTTTAAGGGCGATCATTCCTCGTCAAACTTGCGTTTGATCAGGGTCTCGATTTCAGTGAGCGCCTGCGACGCGTCGTGACCCTGAGCGTGGACGGTGAGTGTGCTCCCGGGTCCCGCGGCCAGCATCATCAGCCCCATGATGCTCTTGCCGTTCACCTTCTCGCCATCCTTCTCGACGAAGATTTCGCAGTCGAAGCGATTGGCCGTTTTGACAAACATAGCGGCCGGCCGGGCGTGGATGCCCAGCTTGTTCGACACCTGGAAATCTCTCGTCATGCTCAAATTGCTACCTTCTAACTTCTTCGCACTCATGCGGCGTTCGACTCATAAGTAGTCGACGGCAGGGGGTTTGGCCAATAAAATCTACTAACGGCGAGCGCGAGAGTGGCTTGCCGACGGCATTTTTTGCCGGGGAGGACGCCGGCGCTGCCCGTAGAACATGCTCAGGTCCCCATAAAGCGGGCGTTTCGCCGACACCCTCGGAGACGTGGCCGTCCCCGCCCCTGCTCCCGGGGCTAGGCTTTTGCACCGGCAGCCATGCGGGAGATCAGCCGGTCATTAAGTTCCTTGGCGGGATTATAGCCGGTGGACTTCAGTTTGGTATGGAAAGCGGCGACCTCGATGAGCCGGGCCAGGTCTCGCCCGGGCCGAACAGGGATGGTGATGTGGGGGACGTCGATGCCGAGGATTTTGACGAATTCCTGCTCCATGCCGAGGCGGTCAACATCCGTGACATCGTTCCAGGACTTCAAGGTAATGACAAGGTCAACCTTTTTTTCGTGGCGAATGCTCCGGACGCCGAACATGGCGGCGACGTTGATGATGCCGATGCCGCGCACCTCCATGTGATTGCGGGTGACTTCCGCACTGGTGCCGACGATTTCCCGTCCATCCACGAGTGTCACCCTGGTAATGTCGTCGGCGACAAGGCTGTAGCCGCGCTCGATGAGGGCCAGGACGCTCTCGCTCTTGCCGATGCCGCTTTCGCCGCGGAGGATGACGCCGACGCCCAGGATATCCACCATGCTGCCCATCTCAGTGCCGCGAGGCGCGAACATCATTTCGAGCGCCAGCGTGGCAAGGTTGATGAACTTCATGGTGACCGACGGACAGCGGAAGATGGGCACGGCCGCTTCCTCGGCGGCTTTCAAAAACAGCCTGTCCGGGTGGAGGTGGCGCGAAAAAGCGACGCAAGGAAGCTTGTAGGAAAAGAAAGTTTTGTAGCGTTGGATTCGCTCAGCTTCGGGCAAGGACTTGAGGAAGTAGGCCTCGGCATTGCCGATGACTTGCAGGCGCTTGTAGGCAAAATACCGGGTGAAACCAGACAGGATGAGGCCCGGGCGATTGACGGTGGGCTCGCGAATGATGCGTTTGAGGCCGCTGGCGCCGGCGAGGAGAGTGAGCTCGAGAGCGCTCGCGTGCTCGGCGTAGAAACGCTCGACGGTTACGGGATCGCGGTGCATGGGGGAATGGGGAAGTGGAGTGATGGATTATTGGAGTGATGGAGTTCTGGGATAAGGGAGTAATGGAGTGTTGGGAAAACTGGAGTGATGCAGGGGAGAAGAAACCGAACAACGGTGTGATAGAAAGAACCAGCGGAACTGCCGTCCGGCTTCCCAGCACTCCAACGCACCAACAGTCCATTACTCCAATTTCCCATCACTCCAATACTCCATTGCTCCATGTTCACAGGTTGAAGTCCGGTCCGAGGTAGATTTCGCGTGCCTTGGGGTCGTTCACCAACTGTTCGGCGGCGCCTTCATAGACCACCTCTCCCTTATGAATCAAGTAGGCCCGGTCGACCAGCTTCAATGTTTCCCGCACATTGTGGTCGGTGATCAATATACCCAGGCCGCGCTCGCGGAGGCGACGGACAATCTTCTGCACCTCGTAGACTGCAATCGGATCGATGCCGCTGAAGGGCTCATCCAACAGCAACAGCTTTGGGCTGGTGACCAGCGCCCGGGTGATTTCCAGCCGCCGCTTTTCGCCGCCGCTCAAGGTGTAAGCCTTGCTTTTCGCGAGCGGGGTCAGGTCCAATTCCTCGAGCAAGTATTTGAGCCGGACGGCCCGCTCCTGGCGGTTCATGCGGCAGGTCTCGAGGATGGCCAGAATGTTTTGCTCGACGGTGAGTTTGCGGAAGATCGACGGCTCCTGGGTGAGATAGCCAATGCCCAAGCGCGCCCGGCGATGCATCGGCAGGCGAGTGATCGTACGGTCCTGAAACCTGACGATGCCTTCATTGGGTTTGATCACGCCGACGACCATGTTGAAGGTCGTGGTCTTGCCCGCGCCGTTGGGGCCGAGCAACCCGACGATTTCGCCGGCAGCGACCGTGAGCGAGACGCCGTTGACCACGCGCCGATGGCGGTACTCTTTGACCAGCTTCTCCGTCGCCAGCAGAGGCTCCAGCAGCGCCCGGACGGTCTGCACTTCCGGATCCACTTTCTCGAGCAGCGGGTCGGTCTGCGGTTCGCTCATTATTTCAGGAGTTTGTTTTTCGGCATCAAGAACAGGTTGGTATCGACGGCTTTCGCGGTGCCGAAGACCCGGTAATCTCCCCGGGTGATGAGCACGTTGTGGATGCGGTCCAGCACGATGACATTGTTTTCATTGGTCGCGGTCGTGGTGGCCAGCCGGGCGGGGTTGCCCGTCAACGTGAGCAGATCGTTCGTCAGGGTGCTCGTAATGCTGTTAGTGTAAACAGCTTTGTCCCCTGTGCCATGGATTTTATCGCCTTTTTCGCTGGTCAGATCGAAGATGACCCGTTGCTCGGCGATCAGGATTTTTTCAGCCGTCGGCGGCGCCAGCACAGTCAACGTTTCACAAGTCATGTTCATGCGGGAGGGGGAAATGGCACGGACGCCTCCCCGGAACAGGGCGGTTTCGGGCCGAACCAGGTATTCCTCGCAAGTGATATCGGCAAACTGCGGAGCGGCCGACTTGGGCCGGGGCGCGGGGGATGCGGCCGGCAGCGCCCGGGCCTGCCCAAGTTCCTCGGCGGGCAGGCGCATCAACGCGTCGCCTCTCACAAGCATTTCGTCATGCTGGATGTCCACGCGCAGGAGTTTTCCTGTGCCCGAGCGCATTCCGGCCTGCCAGGTCGGCTCGGGCTTGCCGGTCAACTCGAGGATGCCATTGGTCCCGGCAAACACCGCGGTTTCGCCGGTGAAGCGCCTGTCCTCTTCCTGGATCACGACGTTGGTTTCGGCGACCAGCGCATGCAGTTCGTTGGTGCCGGCGAAGCTGGCGGTCAACAGCGCACAGGTCATTGTTCCGCCGGTCTGGTTGCTGACGATTTCGCTGACGCGGACGTCCTGACGAAACACGGCCCAATTAGTCCGGAACTCATAATTGTCGGACAGAATCTCGACAAACCGGTTGGTGGTTGCGGGGGTTCGCGTGGCCGCCGCCTTCGAGCGGGAGAGGAAGCCGGAAGCGCCGAGGCTCTGGCCGGGCATCTTGAGCCACGCATGCCCGTTGGCCCGGAAAGTCCGGTTCGTGCGATCGATGACAAGTTCGTCGCCGCGGCCCTCGCGCTGGTCCGCGCGCCAGGCCGGGTGACCGGTCACCGTTGCCAGCCCGGTTTCCGCCGAGTAAACCACCACCTGACCGGTGGCCTGAATCCCGCCGTAAGCCATCGCGACGTTCTCCTCGGCCGTGACACTTTGCAGGCTGGCGGGCCGGTGAGGGTCGGTCATCGGCACCTTGAGTGTGAGGCGGCCGGCGGAGAGGTCCAGGTTGGTGCCCTGCACGCGGACTGCGCCGCGGTAAGTGCCCAAGCCCGAGGCGTGCTGGTATTCGAACTGGCGGGAAGATATCTCGACGGGAGTTTGCTGGGACGAACCTCTGGCCTGGTTGGTCGCACCGGAGCTCTCCAGCAGGGCCGGCTGGACGACGGTGTGAACGCGGTTCGAAATCAACAGAACGGAGTTGGTCTGCTGCCAGAAGAAACCCTCGCCATCGATGGAGAACCTGCCATCGGCTGTTTGCACGTGGAGCGGACCGGCCGAACTGGCGGTTTGGTTGTGCTGATCATAGATATACTCGGGCGCGCGAACCACGAGCTCCGGCTCACCGGTTTCGCGAAAGGTCAGCAGTTCCGTACCGTCATAGACATACACGCGGTCGTTCTCCAGTGGGCGCGCCCGCGTGCCCTTGAGCAGCGATTTCACCTGGGCTTCGTGTGGTGATTCATAGTAGTCGGCGGTTTGAAATCCCTTTGCTTCGAGGACGCGCTGCGCGGGGGCAAGAGCGGGAGCGAAGGCGCAGGCCAAGGCAAGGAAGCAAACGCCACAGCGCAAGTGGCTCACGAACCGCAGAATTGAAAATTGAGAATCCCGGTGGCGGGCAGCAACTGAGAACGGGGGATAGAGGATAGAGGGTAGGGTCGAACGGCACGACTGCGGCTCCATCCGCCATCCGCCATCCGCCATCCTCGTATTCTTCCCCATAGTTAACGGACGGCTTTCCAAACTCTCAACCACCGCGCCAGGAGCGCGGGCATTTGCGCCAGTGGAATCATGTTCGGCCCGTCGCTGAGCGCATGGGCTGGGTCGGGATGGGTTTCGACGAAAAGGCCGTTAGCGCCGGCCGCCAGGGCGCAACGAGCAAGCACCGGGGCAAATTCGCGTTGGCCGCTTGACTTGTCGCCGCCGCCGCCGGGCAGTTGGACGGAATGAGTGGCGTCGAAAATCACCGGGCAACCAAGCCGGCGCAGGATCGGAATCGCGCGCATGTCGGCGACCAGGTTGTTATAACCGAAGGTAGTGCCGCGTTCGGTTAGCAGCAGCCGCTTGCCGCCGGCGGCACGGGCTTTTTCGACGACCTGCCCCATTTCGCCGGGAGAGAGGAACTGGCCTTTCTTCAGGTTTACGATCCTGCCGGTTCGGACCGCCGCGGCAATGAGGTCGGTTTGGCGGCAGAGAAAGGCGGGGATTTGCAAAATATCGGCGGCGGCGGCGGCCGGGCCGGTCTGCGCTTCGTTGTGCACGTCGGTGAGGATCGGCACCCCGACAGTTTCTCGCACGCGAGCCAGGACGCGGAGGCCTTCCTCGAGCCCGGGGCCACGGAAGGAGCGGGCGGAGGTGCGGTTGGCTTTATCGAAGCTGGCCTTGAAAACATAGACAATCCCCAGCCCGGCACAGGCCCGCTTCAAGGCGGCGGCTACCCTAAGGCAGAGCTTCTCGCTCTCGACCACGCAAGGCCCGGCGATCAACGTCAGCCGGTCAGGGGCGTTTAAGGACTTCCATAAGGCGGAATCAGTCAGCACAATGAGGTTTTAACAGCGGGCGTGGGGAAAGTAAATGGCGGGAGCTTGCTGCACGGGCGAGCCGATGCTGGCATTTTCGTTATAGTCAGTTAAATTCTATCTGATTGGCAACCTGATTGACGATCGCGAAGCTTTATGGAACACGACATCAAACAGTTTACCTTTTTACTGGTGGAGGATGATTTGAACGACGTACCGTGGAGATGATGCACATGCGGCTGAGTTCCAGGATGGGCGGAACTCTGGCGGTGGTTCTGGCCGCCTGCAGCGCTTTGCCGGCCAGTCCGCTCAAGGCCCCCAAACGCGTAGTGAACGGGCAGACGGTGGAGCTAAGCCCGTTGTTCAACTGGTGGGCCAAGCACGACGGGAAGCGGCCGCTGACCGCGTGGGTACACGTGACGGGCACGATCGTCGGCACCAACGCGTGGGGCTGGGTAGTGGAAGCGCAAATCGAAAAGACCGACCACCCAAACCGACCGGGAGTGACGGAACACGCGAAGGGAGACGGGCCGAGCAAAATCATCCTGAGAGAACCGCCCTTGCGGGAACGGGCCGAGTTCGAGCAATTGAGCGCCCAGTTGAAGGCGCTGAACGCCCAACACGCAGCGCTGGCCGGGCAGGAGGCAGGCGCAAAAAATCGGGCCGATACGCTCAGCCGGGAGCCGCGTGCCAATCGGCGTGATGGCGGCCGTTCCCGCGAACTGGCCCTGCAGCAAAAACAGGCGACGCAGGTGGAGAACCTGGCCAAGCAAGACCTGAAACCGCTCGACCAGCAGATCCAGGACCTCAAAAAGAAACTGGCGGTTTATCCCAATCCAGACCACTGCGAGGTGGACTGCTTTGCGTTGGAGACTTTGCAGGAATACAGCGGGATGCCGCTTTACGACCACGGACAGGTCTTTTGATACTTATTGGCCCTGGACGCGGTAGAAGGCAGCGTCGTTTGTCGCGGGAATCGAAAAATTGGTGTCGATGAGGAGACCGCCAACAGTCTGCCAAACAGGACTGGCCAGGTTCGTGGCCATTTGGACCTGGTAAGGCGCGATGCCGCCACCCCAGCTCAACAATAAATTCGGCCCCTGGGGCGACAGACTTGCGCCGATGGGGGGAGCGGGATTCACGTTGAGGTACATGGTCGCGGTGCTAGAAGCCCCGAGGGAATCGGTGACCTTGACGAGGAAGCTGTTGGTGCCGTCATTAGAAGAGAACGGTGTCCCAGTCAGGCCGCCGGCGGTGTTGATCGCAAGCCAGCCCGGGCCGCTGGCCTTCGAAAACGTGAGGGTGGCTCCGCTTGGGTCCGACGCGCTGCCCGCAATCGAGCCGCTGTAGAACTGGCCGGCGTTGGCATCCGGGGCGATAAAAGGGTTGCTGGCAAAAACCGGCGGGAGATTCGTGACGACCCGGTAGTGGGTTTGAACCTGAGCGGGACTAAGGGCGTAATTATAAATCGCGACCTCTTCCATGTAGCCGACGAATTGGAGGTCGAAGGTGCTGGAGCCGGACTGGCGGCAGCCGAGGGTGACGGAATTGGACGAGGTCAGCAGCCCGCTGCCAGGCACAATTGAGCTCTGGCCCGCGCTGGCGCCATCGATATAGAGCCAAACGTTGCTGTGGGTTTGGTCGCAAACGCCCACGACATGGTGCCATTTGCTGTCAAGCGCGGCGCTGCTGCTGCCGGCGTGGGTTGCGCCGGTGGAGTCCCGCACGAAAAAGCGGAACCCATGGTTCGCCCCACCGCAGTCCAGGTTAAACTGCTCGCCGCCTGCCCCGGCGCCCTTGGTGACCAGGCCATTGTCGGCGCTTTGAGCATTTCCATTGACCCAGGTTTCAATTGTGAAGTTGGCGCTGGTTGAAGTGGTGAAGTCAATGGGAATGTTGGTAACGAGACTGGTATTGGGAGCGAGTGCGCCAAACCGGGCCGAGGTGTTTGTGCCCAACAAGTTATTGCCCGCCTGGCCGAGCAGGACTTTGTTGTAAATGCCGTTCAGGCCGGAAACATAATCATGGGCAATGGTGCCGCTGGGCTCGTCCAGGCGCCAATAAGCGAGAGGGCGGTCGGCCAGGACCGCCTGAGCGAAGGGCGGCGATGGAGGCGGCAGGACGGTGAGCGACACGATGCTGCTGGTGACCGAACCGAAGGCGTTGCTGACCACGACAGCGTAGTTGGCTGAATTCGAGACCTGCAGGTTCTTAAGGACCAGCGCAGCGCTATTCGCCGCGGGAATGAACGCGCCGTTCGTGCTCCAGTAGTAGGACAACGGGAGCGCGCCGTAGGCGACGACGGAGAGAGTGTTGCTGACGCCCGTCAACAGAACCAGGTTGGTGGGGCCTGGCTGGCGGGCGATGAGGGGCGCGCGGAAAACGGTGAGGGTGGCGACGGAACTGGTCGCGGCGCTGGTGCTGTTGGTGACGACGACGTAAAAACTGCCGGCGTTGGTGGGCCGGAGCACCGGGGCCAGGGAGAAGCTGGCGTTGGTCTGGCCGTCGAGGGACGCGAAAGTGCCGGCGCCGCCGGTGGGGCCGTAATACCATTGATAGCCGAGGGGCGCGGCGCCCATGGCGACGACGCTGAAGGTGGCCGGGGAGGATGGAACGTTGTTGGTCGTGGACTGCGGCTGCCGGGCGATGCTGACCTGCGGCGGCATCTGCGCGCCACTCAGCGCGAACACACCCGTGGTGGAGCTGGCGCTCGGCTTCGTGAACGTGAGCGAGGCAATGGGCAGGTTGTATCCCAGCGCGGCTAAGCTGATGGTTGTCTGATAGAGATTTGGGTTATTCCAGCCGGGGTTTTCGGTCGAAAGGGTGGCCTGGCCGAGTTTGAGCCTGCCCATGCCCTGAACGGCCACGTTGTTGATCGTGCCAAACCAGTCCTGGGCATTGAAAGTGATGAGTGGGCTGGTCACACCGTTGGTGAATTGGAGATAAAACGAGCCGTTGCCGCCTCCGTTGGCCGAGCTGGCCAGGATGGAAATTGAATTGTAGGCCTGCGGCGTGGAGAGCGTCAGCGTACCTGAATTGGGGTAGGTGTAGCCCATCAAGAGCACGTTCGTTGCCCCATAAGGCCCCAGCTGGAACGAGGTGCCGTCCGAGGCGCTGAGGACAGTTCCGCTGGGAGGTAAGCCCTGCATGCCACCCGTGCCTCCTACCTGGGCGTTGCCGCTCAAGCCGGTCTCATAAAAGCTGTAATTGTTCGGGATATCGAAGCCCGTCGCCTGGGGCGCCGCGGGAGTCGCATAGTAAGGCGCGATGACACCGGCATTGAACCCGGTCACGGCGATGGGATAATTGGCAGCTTGCTTGAGCACGGCGACGACGACACGGCGACCGAGCTCCGTCTGCGTCGCATCGTCCAGGTTCGTAATGTTCACCAACAACTCGAACTCAACCGGCAGCATGGTGTTTGTGCCCAGCCGGACGTAATCGAGCAAGGTGTTATCGGCGACTTGCACGACACCATTGGTATCAACCGAGAAGGTGTTGCCGGTGTTGCCCGACAGGATCGCGTAAGCCAGCAGATTGGTGGTGGTGCTGGCCGGCACGGTGCCGACGAGTGTGCCGTTGGGCGAATGTTCGAGGATGCTCAACCGGGTCGGCAAGCGCGCGCCGGCGACCCAGCCGGCCACGGAGTAATAACCGCGGCTCGCGTAAGGGCTGAATCCGTTCGTCAGCGGGCTGTTCCGGCCGGCGCCGGTGACGCGGAAGGTGTAGGTGCCGGCGGGCAGATTGGTCGTGATGGTGGCGGACAGAATGCTCTGGGGATTGTTACTGGCAATGATCGTATCGGTGGCGTCGGCCAGAGTGGCCATCACCGCCAGGTCGGCCCAGTCTCCGACTGGATTGGCGGTCAAAGAAACCTGGCCGCCGCTGGTGGTGAACTGGAACGCGTCGGTGTCGCTGGTCTGCTCGATGACCCCTTCGGCGGAGGCGCTGAAGTCGGGATAGACTTCAAGATAACGCGAGGTGGCGAGGGTACTGCCGGTGTCATCCGGCCGGTACGTCACGCGGTTGTTGGCGGTAGTGATGATATTTTGCTCATCCTGGGTGTTGTTGGCATTGAGGTATTCGCCTTTGGCCCAAGTGGAAACGGGCTGGTAATAGCCTACGCCCATGATCGGCGCCCAGCCGGTGGCACCGCTGCCCTGACCCGAGTAATATTCGTTCACGACGCCGTTCACAATCGTGCCCTGGTGGCTGAGGCCAAGCGTATGGCCCGGCTCGTGCGCACCGACCTCCGCACCGTTCTTGCCCGTAGTATAAACCGACCAGCAGGGCGTGTCGGTGCCCCAATTCCAGGAACCGATGTAAGCGACCCCGGCGGCCGTGACGGGGGTGTCGGTAAAGCAGCATTGTTGGCGGCTATTGGCCGGCGCCGCGTAGTAAACCTTGATGTCGGTGGTGACGTTGATGTTGAAGCCCATGTAGTCTTCGGCGACGCGCTTCCAGAGGTCTTTGATGGTTGAATTGTTCGCGGCCGCGGGTCTCGAGAAAGCGATGCCGCCCCAAGTGGGCGTGTACCCGCCGAAAAAGTTCAGCAGCAGCACAGCCGATGAGCCCGGATAGCTCTGGAGTGAAACGATATTGCTGTTGTAGCTGGGAACGTAGTCGGCGACATTGTCCGGCCGCAGCGGTGGCATGTTGGCAGTTTCGTTGGTACTGGTGGCTGCGGACTCCGCGCGCGGCATGCCCACGCAAACCACTTCGTCCAGGCGCCGCTGCCACAGCTCCGGACTGCCGTTCGGCCCGGTGGGTTCGATGCGGTAGGCGGTTTGGCTGGCCGGGAATTCGACGACACCGACCGCCGAGCCCGCCTTGCCGCCGGCGGGAGGGGTCAGGAAGAAAAACTTTCCCGCTTCAGGCGTGTTGAGCTCGCCGGAAATATACGTCAGCAGGCCGTCGCGGGATTGGGTGATGCGAATGGTGCCGGAGGCGACTTGGCCTTGGGTAAGCTCGAATCGGATCGGGTCGCCGCTCGCGGCGTTTTGGAGGGTGGTGAGGAAGCCGGGGTCCCACTGGCGTTTTGACTTGCCCGGCTCACGCAGGGCGCCGGCGTAAGGGTTGACGGAAATATCGAGCTCGCGCGAGATGGGCTGCTTCAGAGAGGCTGGAGGCGCATTCGAGGCCAGGCCGAGCGGGGCAGCGGAGTTTGGAGGCACGGTGGGTGGTGTCGCAACAACTCCGGCAGAAACAGGTTGTCGAGGGGCGGCAGGGCTCTGGCGAACCGGAGACAGGGCCAGGTAAAATCCGGTGGCGAGGAGGAGAGCCAGTCCGGCGAGCAGCAAGATACGTCTCATAGCAAAATGCGGCCTGATACTGGCCGAAAGTCTGGCGAGAGTCACGTAAAATCATGCGTTCAACGATCCACGGTCCAAAGTCCAAATTCCAGAGAGGGTGAAGGGGGCGGGCGGACCCGAGGTGCGCCGCCGGAGGAAAAGGGTGCAGATACCTGCAGATGGCTGCAGATGGGTGCAGATAGGAGGGGTGATGCGTGAAACGTGGCGCGTGGTCCGAGGTGCGTGATGCTCCTTCGCCGAGGCTACGGTCGTTGGTCTCGACCCGAGGTGAGGAGATGCGGGAGACTAATGTTCTGGTGGCGCTGATGTGCCGGGGGGAGAACCCGGAGGGTTGAACCAGACAGGAGACACTGGGTCGGCAAGCCTACCACAGCCTACCGTAGCCTACCACAGCCCATGGTGTTCCGAGCGGCCGGGCTGTTCATGGGGCACTCTATGTTTAATTAGTTTAATCTAGCTTAAATTAGATTAAATTAGCTTAACTGGCTAAAAGAAAAATGTTCCGGACTCGGGATTACTTGGGATTGGTCGGGATTGGTCAGGATTGGTCGGGATTGGTCGGCTACGGAACCGCGGACTGGGGCGGGGGAATTTAAGTCGAAGTTAGTCGAAGTTCGACGGCCAAAGTCCAGGGGCGACAAGGGAGGGAAGAAGGGGTGGAAGATGTTGTGTGCGCGCAGGGGGGGGTGCTTTTTAGCCGTCCCAGTGTCCCAAGCCCGTATTTACCGAGGGATTTTGGCGATTTTTGGGCCGTCCCAGGTGCCGTCCCAGGGTCGTCCCGGAGCCGTCCCAGACCTGCCGAGGGGCGATCTGAGCGTCAAAGGACGGGGACGGGGTGGCAACGTCCCAGGGTGTCCCAAGCGTCCCGAGGTATCATGCGTGGGATGGTCAGGTTAAGCCGTTCACGGCTAGTCGAGGGACAGGGAAGGATTGGATTTGAGAGTTCAGGTTTCAACAGAGGCCGAGGGCGGATCGCCTTGGGACGGGAAGGGGGACGTCCCAGGGCGTCCCGAGCGTCCCGCCGAGGGCAATAGAAGATGGAAATTCGAAGATAGAAGGCGGTGGAGAATTAGCGCTGTCGCTGCCGAGCTTGCCGGGTAAACTGGCGTCATGCGCGCGCTTGGGCAACCCGAGGTCATCAAATCAGCAACGGTGGCGGCGCTGTGCACTTCGGTGGCCTGTTATCCGCGGCTGATGCAAGCTCCGCAACTGCATTACCCGACCTGGTATCTGGAAGCGCTAGTGTTTCTTGGAGGCACAGTACTTTGGGCGTTCGTTTTTGCCTGGCACACGAAGTATAGCCGGCGGCCCGTCTTTGCGCTCGACCTTGCGCCCGGAACCTGGACGTGGGCGACCGTGCTCGGTATCGTCACCGCGATTCTGCTTGAGTTGCTGTTGGACCCCGCTCTGCGCGTCCGCACGCCCGAGGATTATCCCGCCAACGTTCCGCAGTGGGTGGCGATGACACTCTTCAGCCTGGGGTTTGCGCAACTTTTCCTGGTGTTCGCGCCGTTTGCGTGGCTGCTGCGGTTGTTTCAGCGGGTGGAGCTGGCCGTGGTCTTGACCGTTTTGTTCGGGTTATTTGTGTTCGCGATGAAGAACCGCGCGGCGCCGGAGCCCATCCCGCCGCTGATGCTAGTGGGCTTACTGGTGTTCCGGGTCGCAGGCGGTTTTTTGTCGGTCTATTTCTTTTTGCGCGGTGGAGTGCTTTTAGCCTGGTGGTGGGCGCTGCTGATTCACCTGCGACATTTGTTCTGGATCGTGCTTCTCTCCTAAACACAAAAAGGCAAACCATGAGACAAAGCACCTACCGGAAAATCAGTTGGAGCGTAAATCCGAGGGTTCGCATTGCGCCTGGGGCGGCGCGCTGGGGACAGCGCACCCTACCTTGCGAGATCCTACGCAACTGGTTCGCAATGTTGATCGCCTTGAGCGGCCTAGTGGCAGGGGCCGAGGAAGTGAAGACGATTCCCCTGCCGCCTCCCAAGACCGACGGCGGCAAGCCACTCATGGAGACGCTTCGCCAACGCCGCACGGTACGGGAGTTCAAGCCGGACAAACTGTCTCCGCCGGTGCTGGGAAATCTGCTATGGGCGGCTTTCGGCGTTAATCGTCCCGAGACGGGCGGACGGACGGCGCCGTCGGCGATGAATTCACAGGAGGTGGACAGTTATGTCGCTTTGTCGGCGGGGCTTTACCTTTACGAGCCCAAGCCTCACCGCCTCAAACTCGTCCTGAACCCAGACCTCCGCGGCAAGACCGGGGGGGCAGGCGTTTGCAACGAATGCGCCGGTGACGCTGCTTTTCGTCGCCGATCTTTCCCGGCTGAGGAAAGCTAAACCGGAGGGTCGTTCGTTTTATGCCGATGTAGATACGGGTTATATCAGCCAGAATGTGTATTTGTATTGCGCTTCCGAAGGCCTGGCGACGGTGGTGCACGATTTGGACCGCGCGCCGCTGCTCGCGGTCTTCAAGCTCAGGCCCGAGCAACGGATCATCCTCGCCCAAGCGGCGGGCTACCCTAAAGAGTGAGAATGGAGCTAAGCCAATTTCTTCAAGACCGCGGCGGCTCTTGCGGCATCGTGGGCGGAGTCGAGAGCTAGAAAGGAAACGAAGCGTTTGCCAAAAGCCGCGGCGGAGAGGCCGCGAAGGTTGATGCCGGCGTCGGCCAAACCCCGGACCAGCTTGGCGCCCTCACCTCTCCTGTCGGCGCCTTCGACCCGCAGTGAGTGGAGGCTCGCGGTTCTGGAGAAGCCGGCGGCCTCCGCGGCCTTCACTTGCTTGGCTCCTTTGAGTGGTGTGACGAATACCACGCCTTGACCCGAGCGTTCCGGCGTGCGGCGCGCGATGATGAACTCCAGGTTCGCGCCGGCTTCAGCCAGCGAAGCGAGTTTGTCGGCCAGTCCGCCGGGCCGATCTTCGAGCGGGGCGGCCCAGACATCTGTTCGGCTTATTTTGAGTTTCATAACCCTCTTTCGGTTGGGTGCTGCTAGTTAACCGCATTCTGGTGTCTTCCAATATCTCACGAGTCGCGATCTTAGCCAAAGGAATTCGGGCTGGATGCCCATCCAGAAAGAAGAAGGAAGCAAAGACCCTTCGGCAAAGGGAATTGGGGCCGATAGCGGCGTTGACCGCGGACCATAGGCTCGTGACAATGCTCGCGTTTGAGAACGGAATGAATGCGATGAGAATCCGCACCGCGACGCAAGCTGACGCCCCAGCGATTAACGACATCCTGAACCATTACGTGACCCATTCCACGGCGACCTTCATTACGCAGCCGGTCAGCCTAGACGAGCGTCTCAAATGGCTTGAGGGCCGGCCGGAAGCTCATCCCGTAGTCGTAGCGGAGCTTTCGGAGTCAGTCGTCGGCTGGGGAGCGTTGGGTCCATTCCGCAGCCGCGCGGCTTACGCCCAAACCGTCGAGGTATCTGTTTACATCCACCAGGATTATCATCGCCGAGGCATTGGGCGGGCGATAATGAGAGAGCTCCTGAGTCGGGCGCGGGCGCTTGGACACCACGTAATCGTAGGCGGGTGTTGCAGCGAGTCGACCGCGAGCATCGGGCTGCTGGAGTCGTTCGACTTTTCGCGGGTCGGCCAGTTTTCGCAGGTGGGCCGGAAGTTTGACCGCTGGCTGGATGTCGTATTCTTTGAGCTGTTGCTGTGAGCACGGTGGCGCCCAGCTCATGACTATATGCGGCTTGAAGAATTCATGGGCTCTGGAGGCGAAAGGATTGACCTCACGACGGTCAAGTTCACGCTGGAATTGCTCCGATGCGTCCCAAGACATTGGGCCTGGAGGTACCGAGCATTGCCCGTCTTCGAAAGCTCAGATTGCCTGGTCATCGCCACTGCCGGTTCGCCCGAGCTGGACGTAGTCGACACACTGGCCCACGTTTTGCAGCACGAACTGGAGTTTAGGTCGGCGGACGAGGGTCAGTTAGACAAGTTCCTGCGGACCTTGTATGTGGGAGCTGGAGCGGGGGACAGGTGAGGGACCGCTGTACCGTACTCGCGATCCACAAGCAGACGACGGCCTAGCGATTGAAAATCGGCGATACAGCAGTTTAAAAATCTGCGCTACCCCTTCGGGCCAACTCGCGCTGGCTGGCGTCCGGCAGTTCATCGACCAAGCCAGAGCTAATGCGGATAGGTTAAAGCCCCAGCGCCAACTGCGAGCCGGCGGGCCGGCGGAAGGCGGCGGTGGAGAGCTCGGGGCCGTCTTCGGGCAGGCCCACTTTGCGGCGGGCGACGTGGAACATTTGGGAAATCTGGTCGGCGAAAATGCCTTCGCCGCGCATGCGGGAGCCGAAGCGGGGGTCGTTCAGTTTACCGCCACGGATGGCTCGGATACGACCGAGCACTTTGTCCTTTTTCCCCGGAACGTTCCGGTCGAGCCATTGCTCAAAGATCGGCGCGACCTTTAGCGGCAGTCGCAGGACTTCGGTGTAGGCCCAACCGGCTCCCACGGCTTTGGCCGCCGCGAGGACGGAGGGGATTTCGTGGTCGTTGAGCGCAGGGATGACCGGGGCTACCAACACGCCCACCGGCACGCCAGCCTTGGCCAAAGCCTCCACGGCTGCCAGGCGCAATTTCGGCGACGCGGCGCGTGGTTCGAGCAGGCGGGCGAGTTCGCTATCGAGGGAGTTGATGGAAAGGTGCACGACCACGGCCTGGTGTGCGGCCAACTCACGCAACAGGTCGAGATCGCGGGTCACCAGGTAGTTCTTCGTGATGATGCTGACCGGGTTACGGAACTCAGCCAATACGCCGAGGCACTTGCGGGTCAACTGCAGCCGGCGTTCGACGGGTTGGTAGCAGTCGGTGACGCCGCTCATGGCCAGTGTTTGCGGTTTCCACTTAGGCGATGACAGCTCGCGGCGGAGCAGCTCGGGTGCATTTTCCTTGACCATGATTTTGCTCTCGAAATCGAGGCCGGCGGAAAAGCCCAGGTACTCATGGGTGTTGCGGGCGTAGCAATAGGAGCAGCCGTGCTCGCAGCCGCGGTACGGGTTGAGGCTCGCGTTGAAGGGAAGGTCCGGGCTGTCGTTGTAGCTGATGATGCTCTGCGAGAGGTCGCGCAGGAACTGGGTCTTCGGCGCGGGGTCGTCTTCCGGGTTCCAGTCGGCGTCGCGTTCGAGCGAGATGCGCTCGAAGCGGTTGGGCGGGTTGGTCACTGCGCCCCGGCCACGCGGCGATAAGGGTGTTCCGGCCACGCGTTCAATGTGCGCTACGACGCGAGATTGGCAAGAGGGAGGGGTGTCAGGGCGGAAGGTTCTCGGGTTATCAAGTTTTCAAGTTGTCAGGTTATCAAGTTGTCAGGTTATCAGGTGCTTGGCCTGGTCGTGGTGATCGTCGTCCAGGTAATCAAGCTGAAAAGAAGACGAAGCAAACGGATCGGTTACGATTACGAGGACGACGAGGAGGAGGATGATTACGAGCGGAGGAGGAGGAGGACGATTTGATGGCGTTGGCGTAAGAGTCGCTTCGCCGAAAAAAAGCCTCGCTCAATGGTGGGTGGCACGTGACAATCCGCCCCAGACACGTATGAGTCATGAATCGACCCCAACGGACGGGACGCCGGAAACGCCCGCCGAAAACTCGGAAGATTTCAAGCTTTACGTTGATGGCTTTGAGGGGACGCCGGAGGAAATAGAACGCCAATGGCTGGAGAAGGTGTACAAGGGCCGGGGGGACAGCATGCCCCAGCTCACCTGGCGGGCGGTAATCATGGGCTCGATTTTGGGGGGAGTGCTTTCGCTGACCAATCTTTACATCGGGTTGAAATCCGGCTGGGGTTTCGGGGTCGCCATCACGGCTTGCATTTTGTCTTACGCGATCTGGACGAGCCTGCACGGGATGGGGATCGCGAAGACGAAGATGACGATTCTGGAGAACAATTGCATGCAATCGACCGCCAGTGCGGCGGGGTATTCGACCGGGACGACGCTGGTTTCGGCCTTTCCAGCGTACATCCTGATCACAGGCGCGCCGCTGCCGCTGGGGCTGACGATGGTCTGGGTGTTTTTCATGGCGGTTTTGGGGGTGACGATGGCGATTCCGATGAAGCGGCAGATGATCAATATCGAGCAACTGCGATTTCCCAGTGGTGTGGCTGCGGCCGAGACTTTGAAGGCGCTGCATTCGCACGGCCGAAAAGGGATGCGCGCGGCCAAAGCGCTCGGACTGGCTGGCCTCCTGGCGGCGTTGGATAACTTCTGGGCTGGGGGCCTTGAGGTCGTCGATGGGTTGGTGAAGAAATGGTTTCACGGGGCGACGCACCTAGCGGAGTGGTCCAGCGGCGCGCTGATTAATAAGGTCCAAAGGTTGCTGGTCGGAAAGGAAGCCTTCGCGCTCTGGAAGGGGCGGACAGCCGTGTTCTCCTGGGACGCGATTTTCGTGGCAGCGGGCGCGATCTCCGGGATGCGCGTGTGCCTGAGCATGCTGGTCAGCGGCACATTGTGCTGGGCGGTATATGTGCCGATCCTTCAGCATCACGGATATATTTCCACGGAAGGCGGCTTCCGCAACGTGGTGCCGTGGACTCTCTGGGGCGGTGTGGCATGCATGGTCAGCTCCGGGATTTTGAGCTTTCTGTTTCAATGGAGAACTTCGCTGCGAGCCTTCCGCAACTTAGGCAACTTGTTTAGGCGAGGCGGGCACGGAGAGGACCCCATGGACGCGCTAGAGGCACCGACGCAATGGTTTCTGATCGGGCAGGTGGTCTCCCTGGTGGTGCTTGCTTGCCTGGCCAAACTGACGTTCAACATTCCGTATTGGGTGGCAGCGCTGGCGCTCGTGTTATCGTTCATTCTGGCACTGGTGGCGTGCCGTGTGACCGGCGAAACCGACACAACGCCGCTGAGCCCGATCAGTCAATTGACGCAGATGATTGTCGGGACGGTTCATCCAGGCAGCGCCACAACGACATTGATGAGCGCCAACATTGTGTCCGGCGCGTCGATTTCGTCGGCGGACCTGCTGACGGACCTCAAGAGCGGTTACCTGTTGGGGGCGAACCCGCGAAAGCAGTTTATCGCGCAGTTTTCGGGCATCTTCATCGGCACACTCGTCAGCGTGCTGGCTTTCAGCGTCATCATTCGGAAGGCCTCGGACCTTGGTTCGGACCAATTTCCGGCGCCATCGGCGCAGATCTGGAGCGCCGTAGCGCGGACGATGAACAAGGGGATCGGAGAACTGCACACGATTCAACGCGCGGCCATCGAGATCGGCCTGGCAGCAGGTGTGGTGCTGGCGGTGCTGCCGTTGCTGTTTCCGAAGCAGCAAAAGTACCTTCCGTCAGCGGCGGGCGTAGGCCTGGCGTGGACGTTTCACTGGTACTACAGCATGTTGTTCTTTCTGGGCGCGTTCAGCGGCTGGATTTGGAAAAAGGCATCGCCCCAAAGTGCCGAGGATTTTACCTTCCCGGTGGCGTCGGGAATCATCGCCGGCGGCGCGCTGATGGGGGTGTTTCTGATCTTCGTCGAAAACGGGCCCGAGATGGTGACGAAGCTGTTTGGAGGATGAAGCGAATTACGATTTACGCGACTTCCGCGCACGAGGGGGAGAGCCGGGTAGCCGGTTGTCACGACCGACCTGTGACGTCACGCGGCCTCGTCCTGGATATAGGTACGGCCACGATAAAACCGCGCGAAGAAAAGAAACAGGAGGGCGGTGACGAACATGACGGCCGCGAAGAAAACGAAATAGCTCGCGCCCTTCAGCCTAACGGTGCCGTCGGGGCTCTGGATTAGGAAATTCACTGCCGCGGTAAAAACGTTGCCCAGGGCAACTGCGCCCAAGTACGTGCACATCACCAATGACTTCAATTTTTTTGGTGCCTGCGTGTACGCAAATTCAAGATGCGTCACCGAAACCATAACCTCGGCTGCCGTTAAAACGACAAAGGCAAGAATTTGCCAACCGATGTGCGGGGTGTAGCCGGCATCGATACGGAGCTGGATTCCGGCCACAATTAAAAAAGCCAGGGCCGTGATGAACAATCCGATGCCTATCTTGCGAAGCGGCGTTAACTGAAAAACCTTGCTGATGACAGGATACACGGCATAGGAAAACAACGGCAACATGATCAGAATGAAGATAGGGTTGACGGTTTGAACCTGAGCCGGCTTCCAGTCGATACCGAAGAGATGGCGGTTCATGTGTTCCGATTGCAGGACCCAGGAAGAGAAATTCTGCTGCCACAATGACCAAAAGATCGCGACAAACGGCACCAGGATGAGCAGGTTGCCAAGGGCCCTCAGGTTTTCGCGCTGCAGGATCTCATCCGCATAACGCCGCAGGCCAGCCGGCGGCAGGTGGACAAATTTCTTGCGACCGAGCCAGAAAATCACCGTGGCGACCAACATGAGGATGCCCGGTGTCCCGAACGCGATATGCGGTCCATGAACGCGTTCCAGCACGCGGACGCACCAGCCAGGCCACTTCGCCGCCTGGTCCGCCGTCGCCTGGAATGGGTCCAGAAGCCAGGGGATCAGAAGAGTGGAAAACGCGGAACCGAAGTTAATACTGAAATAAAACCAACTAAACACCCGCGGGAGCAAGTGTTGATTGGAAGCGCCGAACTGGTCGCCCACATTGGCGCTAACACAAGGCTTGATTCCGCCGGCGCCCAGGGCGATTAGCCCCAAGCCAACAACTAAGCCGAAGCGAGTATGGTCAATGGCCAGCGCAAGGTGGCCGAAACAATATACGATCGATAAGTAGAGGATCGTGCGGTACTTTCCGAGCACGGCATCTCCCAAAATCGCGCCGAACATCGGAAGGAAATAGAGGCAGGAAACAAACGTGTGATACCACGCGTCGGCTTGCGCCCCATTCATAAGATCGGGCTGACGGTGCGAGTTCAGCAGATAGGTCGTCATGAAGACCACAAGGATGGAGTTCATGCCGTAGTAGCTGAAGCGTTCGGCCGCCTCATTCCAGACGATGTACGGCACGCCAGGGGGCATTTTGTCGGTCTTGATAGGCGCGGTGAGGTACTTAGTCTGGGCCATAATCGCGGAACTATTTCAAAATCGGCTCTTGATGGAAAGCTTGAATCGGCGTAACGGCGACGGAGTGAACTTCCTGGCAATGCCGGGACAATCGGAGTCACTGGGCTGGAGCGCCGATTTGTAATCGCCTTTACGAAACGGGACCAGCCAGACACGGAAGTGGGCACGCAGGCGCCAAGCCGATTATCATTTGGCGCCAATGTCGGTGCGCCCGCGCGAGAGACTCCGTGGTATCCCGGCCTTGCGAGGGTTGGCGGCTGTTGGTATGGAAAGCGTCTATGAAGATGTCTTTAGGGCGGGTAAACCGCCTGGTCGTCATGGCCATGGTTTCTTGTTCAGCGGCGTATGGGGCGGGAGTGGTTGAGCGACCTGGGTGGAAGCTGACGTTCTCCGACGAATTCAAAGGGGGTTCATTGGACACCAACAAGTGGAATCCCAACGACCCGTTGGGCCGGGAGCGCAACCACGAGCTGCAAGCTTACGTAAACGACGCTTTCGAGGTCCAAGGCGGAATGCTGCGCGTCAAGGCGGAAAAACGCGAGGGACTCTACGACGGGAAGCAGCGGGCTTACACGTCCGGAATGATGACGACCCATGGGAAGTTCAGTCAACAATATGGGCGATTTGAAATTCGGTGCCGGGTGCCCAAAGGGAAAGGGATGTGGCCCGCCTTTTGGCTGTTACCGGAGCCCCGAGGCTGGCCGCCGGAGATCGATGTGCTGGAAATTCTCGGGCATGAGGCGAACAAGGTGTATATGACGCACCATTTCCGCGACGAACAGAGACAGCACAAATCGGAGGGGGGCTCGTGGACCGGGCCGGATTTTTCCGACGGATTTCATGAGTTCGCGGCCGAGTGGTCGCCGGACCGCATCGTGTGGCAGGTAGATGGGGTGGAGCGGTTTCGGTCCGACAAATCCATTCCCAACGGGAAGATGTACGTGCTGGTGAATCTGGCGGTGGGCGGCGATTGGCCGGGAGCGCCGAACGAGAAGACCGTGTTTCCCTCCGCCATGGAGGTTGATTACGTGCGCGTGTACGAGAAAATAAAGTGAGGTTCGAGCGGGATCTGGCGCGGTATTTCGGACTTGCGGGCCGACAAGCAGCACTTATGCTCGACCACAACTGGCTGTAAACAAGGTTTGGCGAGAGTCCAAGAACAGAGAGAGGAATACGATGAAAAAACTATTCATGTCGACTTTTATGGCGGCAATAGCGGCGTTTTGGCTGACGGGGTGCGGCACGGACCTGCGGGTGGGCGGCGGAACGAAGAACGTGCAACAACCTGCGACCGTGGGCCAGCAATTGGTGGACCTGCAGAAGGCGAAAGACGCCGGCGCTCTGACTGATGCGGAGTTCCAGGCGCAGAAGGCCAAGCTGCTGGCGAACTAACAAGAGGTTCGGCGTGAAGGTCGCGGCGCGTTCAAGACAACGCGCGCTACGCGGCGTTCGTCGTGGAGCTGTGGTGGGGCTGGTTGTCCTCAACCAGCCGTGATGGCCTGCGGTTCGACTCTCGGGTCGTTAGGTTGCTGAGGCTCCACACGGTTTGCGGCGCGTTGGGACAACTCGCCCTACCTTCAACGGCGAGGCGGCGCGCTGGGACGGCGCGCCCCACCCCCAATGCAGGCCTTGCCGGCAATTTCGGCTGCTTTTGGGACTTTCTTTCCGGTGCGCTTATGCTAAACTTTTTGACGATGAACCCAAGAGCATTTTGTTCCGTTGTCACAGTCGCTTCCGGGCTTTTGCTGGCGAACGACTTGTCCGCCCAGACTTCCAACCTGGAGTTTCCCGCGCCCAGTCCCACTTCGACGCTTAAGCAACGCGTCGGGCTGACAGACATCGAGATCGTCTATTCACGGCCGGGCAAGAAGGACCGCGCAATCTTCGGCGGGCTGGTGCCGTACGGCGAGGTGTGGCGCACGGGCGCCAACGCCTCGACCAAGATCTCTTTCAGCACGGCCGTCAAGCTCAACGGACAAGAAGTGCCGGCAGGCAAATACGCGCTGTACACGATCCCGGGCGAGACCGCATGGACGATCATCATTTACAAGAATCCGAATCTTTCGGGCGCGTTCAATTATGACCCCAAGGACGACCTGGTCCGCTTCAAAACGGAGCCGGTGGACATCAGCGAAAGTGTCGAGACGTTCACGATTGATGTGGGCAACATCAAAGACGATTCGGCGATGCTGTATCTGCTTTGGGACCACACGCTGGTCCCGGTGAAACTGGAGGTGGACGTAGTGCCCAAGCTGGCGGCACAAATCGACGCGGCGATGGCGGCATCGGAGGGCCAGAAGCCTTACTATCAGGCGGCAATGTTCTATTACGACCACGAGCTCGACCTGCAAAAGGCCCGGAAATGGGTCGACGCGGCGGCGAAGGAGCGCGAGACGTATTACATTCTGCACCTCAAGGCAAAGATCCTGGCCAGGCTGGGCGAGAAGGGTCAGGCAATCGCCGCTGCAAAACGGTCGAGCGAACTGGCGATCAAAGACGACGGCCCCAAGAGCGGGTATGTTAAGATGAACCAGGACCTGATTTCAAGCCTGCAGCAGTCCAATTAGTGAGTTAGTGAGTAATTGAAGTAGCGAACCAGTGAGTCGGTAAGCAGTGGTCAGTAACGAGTGATCGGTGATTAGTGAGTTAGAGAGCGGCAGACAGACGCAAGCACAGCCACAAATTGAGCAACTGCACATTGTGAGGAGAACTATGAACCAGATTAAATCCACACTTCTCATCGCGGCGATGATTGCCAGCGTGTTGCCGGCCCTGGCGCAGCAACGACGCGTGAGCCCGCATGAAACGATCAGCGCCGTCATCGACGGCAACCGGATCACGGTGGTGTATGGGCGGCCGTACACCAAGAATCCTCGAGGGGGCGAGGACCGCAAGATCTGGGGCACCCTGGTACCGCATGGCAAGGTTTGGCGCCTGGGTGCGGATGAAGCGACCTTGTTGGTAACGCAGAAGGCAATTATGGTTGGTGAGACTGCGGTCCCAGCGGGTGTCTATACGCTCTACATGATGCCGGACGAGAGCGGTGCCTCCAACCTCATCATCAATAAACAAGTCGGGCAATGGGGGACGCAATACAGCGAAGGCGAGGATTTGGGACGGGTGGAGCTGAAAAAAGAGGCGTTGGAAAAGGCGGCGGACCAGCTCACGCTAGCGATCGAGAAGAACCCGACCGGGGGCGGCGTGCTGAAAGTGATGTGGGAAAGCACTCAGTTTTCGGTGCCGATCACCGTAAAGAAGTAAGATGTTTCATAATTGGTTCGCCGGCGTGGTCCGTGGGGCAGATTTGCAATCTGCCGTACGACAGGTTTGTAACCCGCTGATCATCTCAGAACCATCGGCGGGCTGCCGTTTGAAAATCGGCGATACAACAGATTGCAAATCTGCGCTACGCCTTGGGGCCAGGTTACGGCAGATCACGCCCGGCGTTTCTTTGGCCAACGCCGGGGAAAGGACTTCGAACGCAGTTGGGTTTCGTACAGCCGCTGCGAGAGCCTTCGCCTGCCTGCTGGTCGCGCTTGCTTTTAATGGTCGTGGGGCGGAGGCGGAGCCGGGGGCATTGATTCTCGAAGACCTGCAGAACTTTCGCGAAATGGGAAGCGTGCTCTTTGTCGCTGCCCATCCCGATGATGAAAACACCCAGCTCATCACCTACCTTGCCCGCGGAAAACGTTACCGCACGGCGTATCTTTCGCTGACGCGCGGGGATGGTGGCCAGAACGTGCTCGGTCCCGAGTTCGGAGAGGAACTCGGGGTGATTCGAACGCAGGAGTTGCTCGCCGCGCGCCGCCTGGATGGCGGCCGCCAATTCTTCACACGCGCGATCGACTTTGGGTTTTCAAAGTCCGCGGCGGAGACGCTCCGGATTTGGGACCGGCAGCAGGTGGTCGCGGACATCGTTCGGGTCATGCGCTTGTTCCGGCCAGATGTAGTCATCACGCGCTTTTCGCCGAAACCCGGGGGCACCCACGGGCATCACACCGCGTCGGCGATTCTGGCCCTGGAAGCGTTCAAGCTGGCCGGCGACCCCAAGGCCTTCCCTGAGCAGCTCAACACGCTGACGCCGTGGCGGCCGAAACGCATCCTGTGGAATGGATTCAGCCGCGGCGGGGACGAGGGGACGAATGCCAACGTGTTGCGGCTCGAGATTGCAGGCGAGGACACGGCGTTGAAGGAATCGTTCGGGGAAATCGCCGGGCGCAGCCGTTCGATGCACAAGACGCAAGGCTTCGGCAACTTCGGCGGAGGCGGAGGGCGCGGCGCGCGGGCGGAATCGTTCCAGTTGCTCGACGGTGAACCGGCCAGCAAGGACATCCTGGATGGCGTCGATACCACCTGGGGCCGTGTGCCGGGAGGCGCTGAGGTCGGCCGGATGGCGGACGAGCTCATCGCGCAATTCGACCCGACGAAACCCGCCGCAAGCGTCCCGGCGCTATTGAAGGTTCGAACCCGCCTGAACGCGCTGCCCAAAGAACGCGTGCTGGACGAGAAGCGGGCACAACTCGACGGCATTCTGCAAAAATGCATCGGGCTTTCGGTAGAAACAACCGTAGGCCTGGCGGAAGTAGTACCGGGTGAGTCGATGAAGTTGACCCACAGCGCGACCATCCGAAGTGATGTTCCGGTCCGCTGGCTCGCGGTGCGGTATCCAGCGAACGGCAATCAGAGCGCCAAACCGCTGGACCTCCGACCGAACGAGAAAGCGACCCAGGACAGCATCCAGGTCTTGCCTGCCGGCACACCTTTGACACAGGCGTACTGGCTGCGCCAGGACCCGACCGTCGGCATGTACCGAGTCGAACCGGCTTCTCTGATCGGATGCCCGGAAAATCCGCCAGCATTTCCGGTCGAGCTGGTTTTCGAGGTGGGCGGCCAGACATTGACCGTGCCGGACGTGCCGGTGGAGGTCATTGCCGACCCGAATCAGGAAATTATCCGCCGGCGGCTCGATGTTATCTCGCCGGTGTCGCTGAAGTTTTCATCGGAGGTCGAACTGTTCACCCCTAGCGCGACCAAGGAGGTCGCGGTGGAAGGCGCTGCCGCGCGCCCGGGGATGACCGGGACGATCGAACTGGACGTTCCGCCGGGTTGGAAGGTTTCCCCGGTCGCACAGTCCTTCAGCCTTGCTGCAGCCGGCGAACACAAACGCTTCACTTTCACCGTGACGGCGCCCGACCGGCCGACGACAGCAGAGTTGAGCGCCCGGGCGCAGGTCGGGGGCAAGACCTTCGGGACGGGCCGCATTGTTTTCAGTTACCCACATATTCCGAGGCAACTCCTCCAACCACCGGCGCGGCTAAAGGCAGTGGACCTGGAGCTGGCGATTCGCGGCCATAAGGTCGGCTACGTCCCCGGAGCGGGCGACAGCGTCGCCGAAGCCATCGAACAGATGGGTTATTCGGTCACCAGGTTAACCGGTGATGAGCTCACACCGGACCGGCTGAGGGATTTTGACGCGGTGGTGTTTGGGGTTCGGGCCTTCAATGTGCGACCGCAACTGGCGTCGCACTTGCCGGCGGTGTTCGCCTATGTTGAGAACGGGGGCAACGTGATTGAGCAATATAACCGGCCGGACGGCGCGAGAGTGAACGAGATCGCGCCTTACGAGCTGCGTGTTTCCGGGGAGCGCGTCACGGACGAGACCGCGCCCGTCACGTTCCTTGCGCCCGAGCATCCGGCGCTTAACACGCCGAATAAAATCACCAGCGCCGATTTCGAGGGTTGGGTGCAGGAACGCGGGGTTTACTTTCCGAACCAGTGGGACGCCCACTTCACGCCACTGCTGGCCTGCGGGGACCCTGGCGAGGCTCCGCTAAAGGGCGGGCTGTTGGTGGCGCAGCACGGTCGAGGCTATTTCGTTTACACGGGCCTGGCTTGGTTCCGGCAATTGCCGGCAGGCGTGCCGGGCGCCTACCGTTTGTTCGCGAACCTGGTCTCGTTGGGCAAATCCGCTGCCTCTGGGAATACCGGAGGGTCGAAGTGACGGAACTGCGAACGCGGAAGACACCGCTGCGCCGAAGCACGCCGGGAACGCCGCCGTGCGCGCCGGCGAAGCCAAACCGGCGAAAGGATGCCGGCGGTGACGCCGGCATCCCCGTAGAGCTCACCCCGATATTTCATCCCTGCCTGGGCGGAGCGCTGGCCGGCTGCCCGCTTACACTGTCGGAACAGCCTAAGCCGGCAACATGCCGGCGCTCCGGGCGGCTGGCATTTCGCGGGGCGTATGAAAAACCCAGTTTAGAGGTGGGAAAGGCCATACGGGGACGTGGCCGTCCCCGCCCCGATTCAGGTCTTGAGAGAAACGCGGCAAGCGAGCGGCGAGAACCGGAGTAGTAATGGAATCCCCCGAGCGCACCAAGCCCACGGAGGGACCAGCGTCCGCGGCGGAGCGAAGCAGCGCCGACGAGGCGACCGGTTTGCCGGGCCTGAAGACCTGGCGCGCGGTTTACATTCTCGTGCTGGCAAGCTTTGTTCTTTGGGTCGGGCTGCTGGTTGCGCTGGGCATGATTTTCCGATGAGCCTGCTCGATTTCGTGGTTCTCATCGCAGCCATCCTGGGCATCGCCACGTATGGCACGTGGCGAACGCGGCATCGGGACAGCCTGAACGCCTATCTGAAAGGAGACGCGACCCAGGGCTGGGCGACAATCGGCTTGTCGGTCATGGCCACACAGGCAAGCGCCATCACGTTCATGTCAACGCCGGGGCAGGGCTTTGAGGACGGGCTTGGATTCGTGCAGTTCTACTTCGGGATTCCGTTAGCGCTGGTGATTATCTCGGCGGTATTTCTGCCGATGTACCGGCGGTTCAATGTCTATACGGCCTACGAGTTCCTCGGCCACCGGTTTGATGGCAAGACACGGCTGTTGGGGGCAGGGCTGTTTTTGTTGCAGCGCGGGCTGGCCGCCGGGATTACCATCTACGCGCCCGCCATTATCCTCTCGACCATGCTCGGGTGGCGGCTGGACCTGACGATCGTCCTGGCCGGAATCGTGGCCATCGTTTACACGACGGCGGGTGGCAGCCAGGCGGTCAGTCTGACCCAAAAATGGCAAATGGGCGTCATCTTTGGCGGGATGCTGATGGCGCTGGTCATCCTGTTGATCAAGCTGCCGGCCAGCGTCACCGAAGCGCTTGCCGTCGCGGGTGGTTTCAACAAGCTGCACGCGGTCACCTTCTCTCTGGACGTGCATCAGCGGTATACGCTGTGGTCGGGCCTGCTGGGCGGGCTGTTTCTGCAGTTGTCATATTTTGGCACCGACCAGTCGCAGGTGCAGCGTTATATCTCGGGCACGTCGCTCCGCGAGAGCCGGCTGGGCCTGATGTTCAACGCGGTCTGCAAGATCCCGATGCAGTTTTCGATCCTGCTGCTCGGAGTCCTGGTTTTCGTCTTCTACCAGTTCGAGCAGGCTCCGGTGTGCTTCAACCAGGCAACCTGGCAAGCGGCGGTAAGTCACGATTCCACCGGGAAATTGCGTGCGGTGGAGCAACAGTTTGCGGCCGTGCATGCGGAGAAAGAGCGCTGGTTGCGCGCCTGGCTGGAGGCGAAACGCCAGGGGAACCAGCCGGCCGAAGCTGAGGCACGGGCGCAGGCGGTCGCAGCGCAGCGGAAAAGCGAAGCCCTGCGGGCCGAAGCCAGGGCCGGCCTTCACGCGGCTAATCCGTTGAGCGAAGGGAAGGACTCCGATTATGTGTTCATCACCTTCGTGCTTCAGCACTTGCCGCACGGCGTTATCGGCCTGCTGATTGCCGTGTTCTTTGCGGCCGCGCTCTCCTCGAAAGCGGCCGAGCTCAACGCGCTCGCCTCGACCTCCACCGTTGATTTTTATCGGCACCTGGTCCGGCGCGAAGCCACCGGCGCCCATTACGTTGCCGCCTCGAAATGGTTCACGATATTCTGGGGATTGGTGGCCCTGGCCTTCGCCTTGTTTGCCAGCCTCGCGGATAATCTTATCCAGGCCATCAACATCATCGGTTCGCTTTTCTACGGTGTCATGCTGGGCCTGTTCCTGGTCGCCTTCTTCCTGCGGCGCGTCGGAGGCACGGCGGTGTTCTGGGCAGCGCTCGCAGCGCAAGCGCTCGTGCTCGCCTGCCATTTCTTTCTGAAGATCGGTTATCTGTGGTACAACCCGATCGGCTGTGCCACGTGCGTCGTGCTGAGTGTGATTCTGCAGTCAGTGCTGGGGGACAGGCAGGCGGTGGTCCCGGCGTTGCCGGGCGCGGGGCCGGCTGCGGACGAAGTGGAAGGCGCGAAATGAAACCGGTGATCTGCTTCGGCCAGCAGCCATGCGGCTTTTTTCCGCGGCGCTACCTGGTGGCAAAGATCCGGACCGCGCGGCGACTGCGCTCGGAGATCGGCGGAGAAGTTGTCTTCTTTTTCCACGACAGCGACCACGATCCACGCGAGACCCGGACTTTTTTGCGGCACCGCACGACGGGCCAGCCGGCCCAGCTCAACTTCTCGTTCGAGAACCGGGTGCAACGGAAATTCTCACCGCTGTATCTCAAGCGCATCCCGGCGGACTGGCAGGGCCGGACAGCGCTGCGATTACCTAATTACGTCGGTCACGAACTTATCGACCTGTTCAAGAAGACTGCGGCGGTCAATGTGGCCGACTTTTGCCTGGAGATGTACCGAGGGATGGGTTTGCTGGAGGGCCTCCGCGTGGCACGTTCCAGCGACCCGGAGGTCCGGCGGGCGGCCCGCGAGGTAGATGATTTCTACGTCGAAGTGCCGCACGAGGGCGAAATCGTCCGGGCTCGTTTTTCCGGCGGTGAGTTGAAGCTCCACGAGGGGGGCGATTCATTCGTGACGCTGCCGTCGGCGGCGTTCACCAAGGAGCAAGTCAGCCCCGCGCGTGACACCCGGCTCCGCTGGATGCAATCGGCGCTGCAGTGCACGCATTATGTTGCGGGCGCGGGCGAAAGGGCTTATCTGAAAAAGGAAGAAGCGCCCGAGATCACGTTTATCGACCGGGAAACCATTGACCGCTCCGATGAAGCCTACACCGAAATCCGCGCCTGAAACGGGCGCACGCAACCGAGCAGCAGGAGGTTCAAACCTGCGCAAATTACTGGCCTTCGGAGCGCACCCGGACGATATCGAATTCGGCTGCGGGGGCGTTATCGCGGGGGAAACCCAGGCGGGCCGCGAGGTGCGCTTCGTGGTTTGTTCGCGCGGCGAAGCTGCTTCGAACGGCACCGCCGCGGAGAGGACGACCGAGGCCGAAAAATCGGCGGAGCGACTGGGAGCCACGATTGAGTTTCTGGATTTGGGGGGCGATGCGCATTTCGAGGTCAAGGTCGAGCACACGCTTAAGTTGGCGGAGATCCTGCGGCGCGAGAGGCCGGCGCTCGTGCTGGCGCCCAGCCTGGCGCCGAACCAACACCCGGACCATCCGCGGCTCGGCCAGATGGTCAGGGATGCCACCCGGCTGGCTCGTTACGGCGGGGTCAAAAGATTGCGCCCGCTTCCTCCACACGCCGTCGAGCAATTGTTCTACTACGCGGTCACGCCTGAGGCCGAACCGACCGACCTGGCACGTGTGCTGGTGGATGTTTCCGCGCCAGAAGTGCTGGCAGTATGGACCGCCGCGATGGAGGCGCATGCGTCGCAAGCCCGCACCCGGAACTATGTGGAACTGCAGCTTACCCGCGCCCGGCTGAACGGGCTGCGCGCCGGGATCGGACAGGCCATTCCGCTGTTCCCGAACGATCCGCTGGTGATCGATTCACTGGCGCGAGTGGGCCGGGGAGCCCGAGCGTTTTGAACCCGGAATGAATATCGGGATTACTTGTTACCCTTCGGTGGGCGGGAGCGGCATCCTTGCCTCCGCGCTCGGGGAAGACCTGGCGAAGCGGGGACATGAGGTGCACTTCATCAGCTACGAAAGGCCGTTCCGGCTGCCGGCGAATGCGCCCCGCATCCACTTCCACGCGGTAGGGATTAATGATTACGGACTTTTCAAGTACCCGGATTACACGCTGCCGCTCTCAGTGAAGATGGCCGAGGTCAGCCGGCAACACCGGCTGGACGTGCTCCACGTCCATTACGCGGTGCCGCATGCGACGGCAGCGCTGCTGGCGCAGTCGATGTTGCCGGCGGAACAGCGGCCGCGTCTGGTGACCACCTTGCACGGCACGGACACGACGCTCCTGGGCCGCGATGCCGGTTACGGGCCAGCGATCCGTCACGCGCTGAACCACTCGGATGCGGTGACGACGGTTTCGGCGTTCCTGGAACGCGAAACCCGGCAGCTCCTCGGCATCGAACGGCCCATCGATGTCATTCACAATTTCTTCACACCACGCCCCGCGCGGCGTTCGCCCGAGCAGGTACGCAAGGAACTCGGCGTGAACAAACAGGCCGTGGTGCTGCACTCCTCGAATCTTCGCCCGCTCAAGCGCATCGATTTGTTGTTGGAGGCAGCGGCGCGCATACGCCCGCGGGACAGCTTCAAACTCATCGTCCTTGCCGGGGAGAGCTTCGCGCCGTTTGCGGCCGAGGTACGCAGGCTAGACCTCTCCGACCGGCTCATCGTCGTAGAGAAGGTCAATGATATTGAAGACTACCTGCAAATCGCCCATGTGGGACTGTACACCTCCGAGACGGAAAGTTTTTGCCTAAGCGTCCTCGAGGGAATGTGTTTTGGCTGCCCAAGCGTCGCGACGCGGGTGGGCGGGATCCCGGAGGTCGTGGAGGACAAGGTTAGCGGACTACTGGTGGCGCCGGGAGATGCCAGGGCGGTCGCGGCAGCTGTCGAAAGTCTGATTCGGGACCCGGCGCGCCGAGCTGCTCTCGGGCGGGCCGCTCGGAAAAGAGCGGGCAAGCTTTTTTCCGCAGACGCAATCGTGCCGCGATACGAGGAACTGTACCGGAGAGTGTGCGGGGAGAGAAGAGAGGGAAGGCGGGGGTAAGGACAGAGGGCAGGCGACAGAGACCAGTCATCAGTAATCAAGCGGTCCGCTGAATTTCAGGCATGGTCGAGCGTTTGACGAGTGCATCGTCGGCTGAGGATACCGCGCTTCGCGCGGGGCCGAAGCGTTTCCTGCCGCGCATCGGCTCGCCGGCCTACTACCTCATGCTGGCCGGGGTGGCGATTTTCATTCTTGGACCGCTCGGGGGAATTTCGGCGGCGTTCATGAATTTCTCGATCGGTTTTTTCATCGGCGGCCAGGTGCTGGCGGGGATTCTCGGAAGCACAGTGACGCTGCCTTACGGGCCGGAGGGCAAGCATGGGGCCAACTATATGCAGACGATGGCGGCGTCGGTGGCAGGCATGTGCGCGATGGCGGTGCTGGTCCAGGCGATGGTCTGGCTAGGCCTGCCGGAGCCGCCCGCCTGGCAGCTTATCCTGTACTTCCTCTGCATTGGGATGTTCGGGGTTGGCATCGGTATGCTGTACACGCCTCTGCTGGTCGATCGCATGCAATTGCCCTACCCCTCGGGATTGGCCGTGGCGAACATTTTGCGGGCGTTGACCGACCGAGCCCTGCTCAAGCGCTCGATTGCAAAATTGGGCGGAGGCATGCTGTTGGGCTACGTAACCGGTGTGAGCTCGTTGAAGGTCGCCGCGATGACAGCGATTGGCGTCTCCGCGTCCACCTTGGGCGGTGGCATGATCGTCGGCTCGCGGATTGCGATTCCGGCGCTCGTCGTTGCCTTGATTGGAGCCTGGCAGAAGCCGCATCTGGTGAGCATCGGCTGGCTGGGCGTGGATGATCCGTATCGAAAGATAGGATTCATCATCTCCCTGGGAACCATTCTCGGTGCGGCGATTCTGGACGTTGGAATAGTTCTTGCGCGCGCGTCGCGCCGGTTCCGGGAACAAGCGGCCGCTCCGGCGAGGCCCGCCGAGGACTGGAAGCGGGTCAACACGGTGCGGCTCCTTGTATGGGTAGCGTTTTGGGGCACAGGCACAGCGGTGGTGGGTAGCAGCGTGCTTCATCAGCCGATGTCGTTTCTGCTGGTGGGAATCGGCCTGTCCTTCCTGTTCGTACTCGTTAATGGCATCTCGCAGGGCCTATCGGACTGGAACCCGCTTTCGAGCGCATTCGTGATGACGGTGTTCATCATGGCCGCCATCGGATTACGCGACGCCAGCACTGGGCTGCTGTGCGCGTCCATACTGGTGATCGCGTGCAATGAGGGATGTGACATGCAGCAAGACCGTTCAACCGGCGCACGGCTGGGCACCAATCGGGTGATCCAATTCCGTTACCAGGTGGTCGGAATTACGATGGGCGCCGTGCTGGCGGTCGCGCTGGCAAAACTGTTCATGAGCGCGTTCCCGATTTTGACCCAGGACCAGTTCGCCCACCCTCACCTCGCGGGGGCACACAAGTGGCAATCGGCGATGACCTTTAAAATCGTCGGCGCGCTTAGAGGGATAACGCAGTCGCAGCCGCACGTAATGAAAGCGCTGCAGCTCGGCGTGGCACTGGGACTGTTGATCGAACTGGCGCGAAAGTTGATCAAGGGCCGGCCAGGTTATCAGCGTTTGCGGGAACGCTCGCTCGCAGGCCGCACGGCCGATTTTCTGCTGGACGCCGTGGTGTTGCCAAGCCCGTACGCGTCGTCTTTTGGCGGGTTCGTGGAGCTGCCGACGGTGCTCTGGTGGACGACGGGCGGCATTGGGGCGACCATTTTTGACACGGTCACAGCCAGGCGACCAGTTCCGGCCATGATAGGGAAGGGAGCCGGATTGCCGGCCGACATGAGCACGATGTCGTTGGTCGGCGGAGGATTGATTGCCGGTGATTCGCTTGCGGCATTAAGCGTGGGTGTTTACGGGCTCGTGCAGGCCATCCTCTGAGCCGTATCCATTCAGTCGAAATCCTTAACGCAAAGGCGCTAGGGTGCAAAGACGCAAAGGATCCGAGGAATCAGAAGCCCAATCGCAAGTTCGTTGATCCAACCGGCAGGTGAACCTCTTGTTTGAGGTTAAACCCGGTTCCTGCCTTTGTGTCTTTGCGTTAAAATCCGTTTCCATCGTTGCGGCTGAGCCGTACGTCACCACAGCTCGAGCTGGCGGGCCACCGGGAGGTCCAAGTGGCTGACGCCCAGGCCGAGCAGCCGCAAAGGCCGCGACACCAGCTTTTCCCGGGCCAGGAGAAAGCACGCCAGGCGGTAGAGCTCCTCAGCTTCCGTGATTGGCCCCTCGACGGTCAACTGGCGCGTCAGGGTCCTGAAGTCGCTGTACCGGAGCTTGACCTGAACGGTATGCGCGGCGAGACGTTTGCGTTTGAGTTTGCCTGAGACATCCGCCGCCTGGTCGCGGAGCGACTTCTTCAGGATACGGCGGTCCTCGGTATCGTGCAGAAAAGTCTCCTCGCTGCTGATGCTCTTGATCGTGTCGTCCACCTCCAGGGGCCGGTCGTCCTCGCCGAAGGCAAAAGCCCTAAGCCGGACGGCAAATGAACCAATCAGCGCTCGCAGGTCACCCGGATAATCCTGCAAATCGCCAACGGTCTCGACGCCAGCGCGATGCAGGATGTCTTCGGTGGCGCGGCCGACTCCGTGCAGGGCTCGCACCGCCAAAGGCCTCAGGAACTGCACCTTGTCGCGCTCGGGAACCAGTGTGAGGCCGTCGGGTTTTTGGAAATCGCTGGCAAGCTTCGCGAGGAGCTTGTTTGTGGCGATGCCGATGGTGGCAGTGAGACGACGCTCGGCGAGAATCTTCCGCTTCAGCTCGCGTGCCAGCGGCACCGCAGCGTAGAGTGCGCGGTCCGTATCGGGCTCCGAGGCGTCGTCCTGGGTTCCCTCATCGTTGAAGGCGATAACACCGGTCGCGGGCTGAGCAGTCACTCCGGACACATCCAGGTAGGCTTCGTCGATCGACATCGCCTCGACGGTTGCACCAGTCCGGGCAAGCAGGTCCATGATTTTCGCAGACTCGGCCTTGTAGTTCTCCATGCGAGGAGGTAGAAAGATCCCTTTGGGGCAAAGCCGCCCGGCAGTCGCGCTAGGCATAGCGGACCGGACGCCGAATTTCCTCGCTTCATAACTCGCGGCGCAAACGACCCCACGCTGTGTGGGCGGGCTCCCCACGATAACCGGCTTCCCCCGCAAGTCCGGATTATCGCGTTGCTCCACGGAGGCGTAGAAGGCGTCCATGTCGAGATGGAAAATGACGCGCGGCATGACAGCCGTGGGAATTTGGTCAGCGGTCAAACGACTGAAGCCAGAGGCAAGGAGTATATAGAACGGGATGATTCCATGTTCGGCGTCGCTTCGTAATTGCTGAGTTTTGTCTTCACGGATGCAGCTTATGCATTTTGAACCCAGCTCAAAAGTCCAGAAGTCGATCTGGAAAGCAACGCCGGTCAGCCCCACGTTTCCCCCGCCCCGCATCACGCTTGTCACTCGTTACCGCGAACTGTTACTTTGGTTGCGTGGCGCGAAAATCACCGAGCGAGCCTTCACGTGGCTTTAATGACATCATCGGCATTGTGCTGATGGTGGTAGCGGTGTTGTTGCTGGTGGCGGTATTGTCTTTCGATCCTTACGACCTGGCGCGCGTGAAGAATCCGCCAAACCACCCGGCGCATAACTGGATCGGCCCGTTAGGGGCGCAAATGGCCGGCGGCGCTTTTTCCTTGTTGGGTATCTCAGGGTACGTTTTGCCGATCCTGGTGGCGTTTGTCGGCCTTGGTTGCTTTTTCGAGGCTCTGTTTTACCTCAAGCGGCGCTGGCCCTGGGTCGTTATTCTGCTTCTGTCCCTCGTTGGCCTGTTGCACCTGGTCGATTTGCCGCACCTCAACGAGACGACGTCGCTGTTCGGCCGCGCGCGGAGCGCCATCGGCGCGCCGAGCCTGGGCGGGTACGTCGGCCACACGCTTTATCAATTCGCGTTTCAAGTCCTTGGCCGGACGGGCGCCGCGATCGTGTACTTTGGGCTAGACCTGATCAGTCTTCTGTTCCTGACCGATTTCCAGTTGGGTGAGTGGGTGCGCCGGGTCTGGGCGACGCGCAAAGCCCAGGAACGCGAAGCGACCCCGGAGGAAGCAGCGCTGGAACGGCGCGCGCGCGACCTGCAGAAGCAGAAAAAGCAACTCGAAGAAGCAGTGGCGCGTTCCGGCCTGGGACCCGATCTGAAGCCGGTGCCGGAACCGACCGTTCGCGACCTGAGCGTGCCGCAAAACAAATCGGGCCGGTCGAAGAAAGCGGGCGCGCCCGAGCCCGCCAAAGAGCCGGCGCCGCCAGACGAAGGAGAGGTCATCCCCGCGAAGGAGGTGGCGGCTGCGACCACGGCCGAAGTCCTGGGCAACAAGGCGGAGCCTGGCGCAAAGCCGGCTGACTCCAAGACGGCGGAGGCTAAAGCCGAGGGCTCGGCAGCGGAAATGGTCGAGGACGAAAAGGAAAAACAGGGTAAATCTGAACCCGGGACTCAGGGCGAGTCGGCACCCGCCGCCAAACCCAAACCGGCACCCAGAAAGCCCAAGCCACTCACTGTCGCCTCCACCCCGCTCATCGGCAATTATCAACTCCCATCGCTGGACTTTCTGCAGCACCCGGACCAAACTCTGAGGCCGACCGAGTCCAAAGAGGAGTTGATGGCCAACGCCCGGTTGATGCAGCAAACCCTGGCGCAGTTCGATATCGAGGTGTCGCTGGGCGACATTACGAAAGGCCCGACGATCACGCGCTACGAGCTGCACCCCGCGCCGGGCGTCAAGCTTGAGAAGATCACCGCGCTGAGCAATAACATCGCCGCCGCGCTCAAAGCCGAACGGATTCACATCCTCGCGCCGGTGCCGGGCAAGAGTTCGGTGGGCGTCGAGGTCCCCAACGCGATAAAGACAAAGGTGATCATCCGGGACTTGTTGGAATCCGAGGAATGGCGCAACACCAAAGCCCGGGTTCCGCTCTGCCTCGGCAAGGACGTGTATGGCAACCCGATCGTAGCAGACCTGGCGGAGATGCCGCACTTACTGATCGCAGGCAGCACCGGGTCGGGGAAGTCAGTGTGCATCAACGCGATCATCACCTCATTGCTCTATCGCTTTTCTCCCGACCAACTGCGTTTCGTGATGATCGACCCGAAGGTGGTCGAACTGCAGCACTACAACATGCTGCCGCACCTGGTGGTGCCGGTAGTCACCGACCCAAAGAAGGTCATCCTGGCACTGCGTTGGGTGGTAAATGAAATGGAGAAGCGGTACCAGATCTTCGCGCGGGTCGGCGTGCGCAACATCGGGTCGTTCAATTCGCGCCCCAAGAACAAGCCGTTGCCGCCAAAAGAGCCGGAGCTGCCGCTGATGGCGAGGAAGGAGAAGGTCGAACCCGGAGCGGAAGGGTTCGCGGTCGAGGTGGACGAGGAGATCGTCGTGCCGCGCGAGGAAGACATCATTATTCCGGAGAAGCTCAGCTACATCGTGGTGATTATCGACGAGCTGGCGGACCTGATGCTGGTGGCGCCGGCGGATGTGGAAATGGCCATCGCACGCATCACTCAAATGGCTCGCGCGGCGGGAATTCATTGCATCGTGGCGACGCAGCGGCCGAGCGTCGATGTCATCACTGGCGTCATCAAGGCGAACATCCCGGCTCGGATTGCCTTCCAGGTTGCGGCGAAGGTGGATTCGCGGACGATCCTGGACGCGATGGGAGCGGACAAACTGCTCGGCAAAGGCGACATGCTGTACCTGCCACCGGGCTCGGCGAAGTTGATTCGCGCACAGGGTTCGCTGGTCACGGACCAGGAAATCCAAGACATCGTGGGGTTTATCGCCAAACAGGCGAAGCCAAGCTACGAAATGGAGATTCACCAGCAGCTTTCCAAGCCCTCGGCCGGCTTCGACGGGGAGGGCGGCATTGACGAGGATGAGGAAATCATCCAGCAGTGCATCGAGGTGATCCGGAGCGAGCAGAAAGCCAGCGTATCGTTGTTGCAGCGGCGGCTGCGCCTCGGCTATGGCCGCGCCGCGCGCATCATGGACGAACTGGAGAACCGTGGAATCGTGGGACCAAGCAAGGGAGCCGAACCAAGGGACATTTTAATTGATTTGGACGGCACGGGCGCGGATGGAGCGACGGCGAGGACAGGTTGACCGATGGTTTGCGAAAAAGGTGCGAGAAGCCGCCACCACTCAAATGATCCCCTGGTCGCCTAATACGGCCGAGCGGGTCGGAGACTCGCTGGCGAACCGTTGCGCAATTCGCTTAGCGACATTGTCAGGGGCATCGCTCGTTGTCAGGTGAATCCACGTCAGCGGGAGCTGGCGGCGAAACCACGTCATTTGGCGCTTAGCGAACTGGCGAGTTCGTATCCTAACCAGTTCGATGGTCTCGGGCAGCGAGCGAACCCCTTGCAGGTATTCCGCAACCTGCCGATATCCGAGCGCCTGCATGGCGGTTTGGTTATTCACGAGGCCGCGGCGGAGGAGTTGTTCGGTCTCGGCCACCATACCTCGGCGGAACATGTCGTCCACCCTGGCGGCGATGCGGCGGCGCAAGTCCTCGGTGGAGCGAATCAGTCCAAAGAAGTGCGACGCGGAAGGCGCAAGGCGGTTGCTTTGACCCCACACAGCACGCTGTTGGGAGAATGGCTTGCCGGTAAGCCGGATGACTTCGACTGCGCGGATGATCCGGCGCGGGTTCTGGCGGTCGATCCGTTCGAAAGTGACCGGGTCGCGCTCCGCCAGCTCGTTCAGCAGCTCAGGCAGCGGCGTCGTTTGGAGCTGGGCGCGGAGCTGGAGATTGCCGGGCGGGGTCTCTCCCAGTCCTTGGAGGAAAGCTTTGAAATAGAGTCCCGTGCCGCCGCAAAGCAGGGCGACCTTTCCCCGGGCGTGGATATCGGCCACGGCTGAGCGTGCCAGACGGAGGAATTGCGCGGCATCGAACGAGTCGGCAAGGTCGGCTACGTCAATCAGGTGATGGCGGACGCGCGCCAATTCGGCGGTCGATGGTTTGGCGGTGCCGATATCCAGGCCGCGATAGACTTGCATCGAATCGACCGACACGATTTCCGCGCCGAGCCGCTCGGCCAAGAGCAGCGCGATTTCGGATTTCCCCACCGCGGTGGGACCGGCCAGCAGCAGAACGCGAGGATCTTGAGGCTGGAGAATGGACGAGGGTGGGTGGGACCCGGAGCTGCTTTCCATTTCTTACCTTTTCGCTTCTATCCTCGCTTGCAGGGCAGGTTTCAGACGCCGCAGCACAGACAATAGGACCACGCCAGCAGCGAGGATTCCGATGCTCACAAGCTGAGCCGGGGTGGCCCAGCCACCCAGGTAGTGCTGGGGGTAATCGCCACGGAACATTTCAACAAAGGAGCGCAGGAAAGCATAGCTCATGAGATAGGTGGCAAATACCTGGCCATCGAATTTCTTGCGGCGATACAACCAGGCGAGACCGAGGTAACAAACCAGGTTGAGCAACGAATCGTAAAGCTGGACCGGGTGGCGAGGAATGCCCGCAGGTGCGGAGCGGGAGTCCGGGGGAAAGGTGATGGCCCACGGAAGCTGACACGCGCGGCCATAGCAACAGCCGTTGAGCAGGCAGCCCAGTCGGCCGAACACCGAACCCAAAGCGATACTCGGCGCGAGGACGTCGGCCAGTTTCCAGAGCGGAACTTTCTTGATGCGCGCGTAAAGGAGGCACGCGAAAGACGCGCCAATCAAGCCGCCGTAGAACACGAGGCCGCCGCGCCAAACCGCAAAAACCTCGGGGAAGGGCCGGTCGGCGAATTCCTCGTGCCAGTAGGAGGCGACGTACAGGGTGCGTGCGCCCAGGATGGCGCCGACGATGAGCCAGGGGCCGAGGTCCAGAATTCTGTCACTCGGAATGCCATCGCGCAAGCTACGGCGGCTAGCCGTCCAGAGCCCAGCCACAAAAGCCAGGGCCACCATCACGCCGTACGAGGTGATAGTGAACCGTCCGAGCTGAAGCGCTATTGGATGCACGAGGCCTACAAACTGCATTAGGCAAGGCGAGCGGTCAAACCCAAGCTAAATCACAAGACCCGGCCTCCTCACGTCGTCTCCTACAATTCGAAAACACACTCTGAGTCGTGGCCCGAGCAGACGTTTTTCACCGGCGAGAAAGCGTCTGGCGCCGAAGCGGTCAATTCCGATTCGTTGCCATCACCGGAGTGGGTGGCAGGCGGGGAGGGGAACGCGGAGGAAGCGGGGGTGAGTTCAATCCAGGGGGCAAAGGAGGCTGGTTGCCGAAGCTATAGACCAGATCTTTCCAGGTCTGGCGCTCGGACGGCGCCATCTGTTCCCAAAGCTGGGTGTTTTCCAGAAACCGTTGGCGCTCGGCCAGACTCAAGGTGGCAAACTTCTTAAAGGCACGCACACATAAAGCACGTTGTGGCGGCGAGAGCTCCCAGAATTTGTCGAAGGTCTTTTCGATCTGGCGCCGCTCTGGTTCGGAAAGTGTGGCCAGGGTCTTCGCTCTTTCCTGAGGCGTAAGCTCAAAAAAATCCTTGAAGTGGTTGGCGATGTCCTGACGTTCTGCCTCACTCCGGTTCTGCCAATCGCGGATGTCGGCCTCGAGTTTGACCTGGCGGGCCGGCGGGATCCTACTCTGGACCTCGGCGCGCCGCGTTGCGGGATCGGCCTGCAGCATCGAGAGGTAATTAACAGCGGGCAGCAAGAGGCGCTTTTGCGCATCCGAAGGCACGTTGTCCCAAACCTGCAGCCGGTCGGCCACTAACTGGCGAAGCTCGGCGGGGATAAGGGCCAGTTGGGCGGGACGCTCACTGACCGGCGCGCTCATCAACGGGAGCAGATACCAGCGGAGTTCGGTAGCGCGCAGGCGCAACTCGCGTTCCTCCGCGCCGAGCGCTTCGTACTCGTGCAGCTTCGCCAGAATCAGCTTTTGGCTCACCACGGAACGGTTTGTCAGGAGTTGCACGCGTTCGGCGAGGGGTTTAGCGAGCAACTCGCGAAAGAACTCCACGGGGCATTTGGCCGGCGGGGGCATCGGAACGGAAGCGAGCCGAGCGACGGCATTGGAAGCTGGGGACAGCAGTCGACTCGAGTCCTGCTGGGCCAGCGAGGCGGAGAGGAGGCAGGCGCCGATCATCATGAGCGCCCATACCGGTTTGAGGTGCTCGCGATTCATTGGAAGGCCTTGAGCAAGTCTTCGTCCGGGGCGGGCCCCGGGTCCAGGCCGTGGATTGTGTCAAAATTCTCGAGGATGGCAGGGCCGGGCAGGGAGGGTATGTTCGAGATCATGGCGACGGTGCGGGCATCCTCCACCCGTTTGTGATGCTGGACACCGATGATTACGGCGCTGATCACCAACCCGGCAGCCGCCGCCCTGGGCAGCCACCCCATCCACCAGTGAGGCTTCCTCCAGCGAGGAAGGGCACGGGGAGCCCTGTGTTCGCGTTCGACGGCCTGGAGCACGCCCGCCGTAAAGTTGCTGGCGACGGGAAGACTCGGCAGGCGGTCCAAGGCTTCGCTCAGTCCAGCTTCGGCCTCCCAATCCTCCTGTGCCTCGGGATGAGCGGCCAGCCAGACACGCAACTCCTCGGCTTCGGCCTGAGACAGCTTTCGTCGCCAGGCTAGCTCGTGAAATCGGCTGGAAAGCGGGTCGTTCTTCATAAATCTACGCTATAATATCCAAAACCGTGGACCAGACAAAGTTGCTTCATTATTGTTCCCGCCACAGGCCCGTTCGCAGATAAGGCTTGAGCCTCTGTTTGAGCGTTTCGCGCCCACGGTGAATCAAGGATTTGGTGGCGGAGAGCGAGCAGCCCAGCACTTGTGCGATCTCCTCGTAGCTCAACTCCTCGCGGCGGCAGAGAAGGATGGCGGTGCGCTGGTTCTCGGGCAACTGGGCGAGCGCCTGCTCAATTTTTTCTACCAACTCCCCCTGCAGCAGGTTGTCGGGCGCCGAGAAGGTTTTCTTGTCCTCAAACTGCTGCCAGGGCTGGTCTTCCTGGTCCGGGTGCGGGGTGTGGATTGAGTCGGCTGGATGCCGCCCGCGACGGCGGATTTCGTTCAGGCACAGGTTACGGGCGATGGTGAAGAGCCAGGTCGAAAACTTCGAGGAGACTCGGTACCGAGGAGCCGAGCGATAGACCTGCACAAAAACGTTCTGCGCGAGATCTTCGGCTTCCGTCGCATCGTGGAGCATGCGATAGACCAGGTTCAACACCGGCTGCTTGTACTTGTCCACCAACTCGGTAAAAGCCACCGAGTCGCCCTCTTTGACGCGCAACATCAGGGCGGCATCGGGATCCAGCTCGGCGGACATAGGGTCCACTCTAACAAACACCGCGGCGGCGACAAGTTTCGAGGAAAAGGGGACGCGAACGCGAAACGTGAGGCGTGGTGCGTGGTGAGTGAAACGTGAAACGCGGTGGGTGATTTGGGACGGGTGCTCGACAGATAAACCCATGACCAATTACAGGTTGCTGATTACTGAACACTATCCCCCGCCACTTATTTGTGCGCCTCGGGCGGACCCACCTTCTTCTCCAGCTCGCTGACGCGGCGGAGCAATTCGGGGAGTTGTTGCAGGGCGATCATTTGGCGCTTCGCCTGGCGGTCGGGCTGAGCGGGGCTCCAGAGCCATTTTTCGCCGTCGGGGATATTTGTCATTACGCCGGATTGGGCGGAAACAACGACGCGGTTGCCGATTTTGAGGTGGCCAGCGACGCCGGCTTGTCCAGCCAGGGTGACATAGTTTCCCAGTTTAGTGCTTCCCGCGATCCCCGCTTGCGAGACGACAAGGCAATGCTCGCCAATGCAGACGTTGTGGGCGACCTGCACGAGGTTATCAATCTTGGTTCCGCGCCCGACGATAGTCGGGCCCAAGGCGCCGCGGTCGATGGCGACATTGGCGCCAATTTCGACGTCTTCGCGGATGATGACGTTACCGATTTGCGGTACTTTGCGATGCATACCGGCGTCCGGCACGTAGCCGAAACCGTCGGAACCGATAACGCTGCCCGAGTGGACGCGAACGCGGTGACCGAGCTCAGTGCGCGGATAAAGCGTGACGTTGGGAAAGAGATTAACGTCCTCGCCGAGCTGACACCCAGCGCCAACATAATCGGCGCCTTGCAGGACGCAGCGAGGTCCGATCCGCACTTTTTCGCCGAGGACACAGTAAGGGCCGATGTGCGCGGTGGGATCCACCTGGGCGCTGACGGGGACGATCGCAGTCGGGTGAATCCCCGGCGGCAGAACGGGCTCAGGGAAGAACAGCGGAAGCACCTTAGCGAAGGCGATGCGAGCATCCGGCGCACGGATGAGGACTTTGCGGCTTGAGGTGAATGGCTTATCGACTATCACGGCCGATGCGGCGCTTTGTTCGGCCCGAGCGAAGTAATTTTCGTTTTCGGCAAAGGTCAGGTCGCCCGGTTGGGCGCGGTCAGCCGGAGCGAAACCTGCAAGGACCAACGAAGGATCGCCAATGACCTCGGCGCCGAGGTGTCTGGCGATTTCAGCGGCGGTGAAAGGCATAACTCATTGACGCGGCCAATGGCCCTCACTATAAAGGCGGCGGGACCTAATTCAATCCCAACTTTGTTTGGGTGACGCGTGACGGCTGACGGGTGGCGAGGTCCTCCACGTCACCTGTCAGTGGTCAACCCCAGAGAAATGAACATCACAGCAAACACAAACACGGAACAGAAACTGGAGAATCCACTATGTCCAAGAGACCCCTCAATGTCGGTTTGGTCGGCGGCGGCAAGGGCGCGTTCATCGTGCAGCCGCACCAGAAGGCGATTCACTTCGACGGCACGCGGCGGGTAACGGCGGCTGCGCTGTTTCCCGACCCGAAGGTCGCGCTCGAGGAAGCCGCCAACTGGCCTTATCCGATTAAGGGTTATGGTTCTTACGACGAGATGATTTCGGCCAATGCCAGTCTGCCGGCAGACCAAAAGCTGGATTACATCGTGATCGTCACGCCGAATCATGTGCACTATGATCCGGCAATGAAGGCCATTAAGGCGGGCATTGCGGTCTTCTGCGAAAAACCTTTGTGCCTGAACCTGACGGAAGCGAACGACATCGTCAAGGCGGTCAGGACGCACAAGGTTCCCTTCGGCGTGGCCCATACATATCTGGGCCATTGGACGACTCGGTTCTCGCGTTACATCGTGCGCGCCGGACTGCTGGGCGAGGTTCGCTGGGTGGACTCCTCGTATCTTCAAGGCTGGTTGGCCACCAAGCTCGAAGCGACCGGCCAGATGCAGGCGGCCTGGCGAACGAACCCGAAGCTCGCTGGCGGGTCGGGTTGCGGCGGCGACATCGGAACCCACGCGCTGATGCAACTCCGCTATGTGACGGGCCTGGACGTCACCGAACTCACTGCTCAACTTGAGCGTTTTGTCGAAGGCCGTCCACTCGATGACCATTTCACCGTTTACTGCAATCTGAGTAACGGGGGCAAAGCGCTGGTACGCGCCTCGCAAATCTCCATCGGACACAAGAACGACCTGGGCATCGAAGTCGCCGGCACCAAAGGCACGCTGCGCTGGCGCCAGGAGGAGCCCGAGTCCGTCACCGTTCACCTTGCCAATCAGCCCGACCGCGTCTATTGGCGCGGCGCGGTGACGCCCGGCGACGGTTTTCTGCCGAAGGATGTCCCGGCCGACCTGATGGCCGAGCCGACGATTCCTTCAGGCCACCCGGAAGCGTTCCACGATGCCTACGCTCGGCTGCATCGGTGTTTTGAGGCAGATGTCCGCAAATCGAAGGCCGGTGAACCCTTCAATTGCGACGGCTCAAAGTATGCCAACGTCGAGGACGGTTGGACGGGCATCGCCTTCATCGAAACCGCCGTCAAGAGCAGCGAGAACAAAGGCGCCTGGACGAAGATGCCGACGGCGGTTTAGATCAATTCGTTGATAATATTCTCCAGTAGTTCCTGCCGCCCGCTGGTGTTCGGCGTCATCTCACCTTTTTGGAGCATGTAGGCTTCGAGCTCTTTGAAGCCGGCTTTGCCGGACTCGATTTTCGCGCCGATGCCCTTGTCCCAGGAGCTGTAGCGCTGGTGAACAAATTCCGCCAGGCGGCCGTCCGTGCGGATGGCGGCGGCGATCTTCAGCCCGCGCGCAAAGGCGTCCATGCCGCCGATGTGGGCGTAGAACAGGTCCACCGGCTCGAAGCTCTCGCGCCGCACCTTCGCGTCGAAGTTTGTGCCGCCGGTGGTGAATCCGCCCATGCTCAGGATCGACAGCATGATCTCTGTGGTCAAATAGACATTGGTCGGGAACTGGTCGGTGTCCCAGCCCAGCAGCAGGTCGCCGGTATTTGCGTCAATTGAACCGAGCGCCCCCGCGGCGATGGCGGTCTCCAGTTCGTGCTGCATGGTGTGGCCGGCAAGCGTCGCGTGATTGGTTTCCAGGTTCAATTTCAAGTCGCGCAACAGCTCATACTGCCGAAGGAAATTCAGGCAGGCGGCAGCGTCTGAGTCGTATTGATGCTTCGTGGGCTCCTTGGGCTTGGGCTCGATATAGAATTGGCCCTTGAAGCCGATGGACTTTTTGTGGTCCACCGCGAGGTGAAGGAACTTGCCCAGATGGTCCAACTCGCGCTTCAGGTCGGTATTCCAGAGCGTGCTGTAACCTTCCCGCCCGCCCCAAAACACATAACCGGCGCCATCGAGTTCGTGCGTGACTTCGATGGCCTTTTTGACCTGAGCCGCCGCGTAGGCAAACGCGTCGGCGTTGCAGCTCGTTGCTGCACCGTGCACGAACCGCGGATGGACGAAGAGACAGGCGGTGCCCCAGAGCAATTTCACCCCGGTGCGTTGCTGCTCCTCCTTGAGCACCTTCACGATGGCGTCCAGGTTTTTATTGGTTTCACGCAGGTCCTTGCCCTCGGGCGCGACATCGCGGTCGTGGAAGGCATAATAAGGCGCGCCGAGTTTCTCGAGAAACTCGAAGGCGACGCGGGCGCGAGTCTCGGCCATCTGCATCGAATTGGTGCCGTCCTCCCAGGGCCGAATGGCGGTGCCGACGCCAAACATGTCCGCCAACTGACCGCGTATCGTGTGCCAATACGTGACCGAGAACCGGAGATGGTCCTTCATCTTTTTGCCTTCGACCAGTTCGTCCGGGTTGTAATGCTTGAACGCGAGTGGATTCCTGGACTTCGGACCTTCGTACTGGATCTTGGAAATACCGGGGAAAAATTCGTTAGATGGTTTTTTCATGAGTTGCAAATAATTTTGGCGAGGCTATTAACCCCGCGGGGCCAGAGCAAGGACGGAGTGCAGGAATGGCGACGCGCCAGAATCCTTAGCGAATGTTGGGAACCATCGACCAACGGGTGACCGGGTAGGGCGCACAGACTTGCCCGCTATCTACGCAGCCCTCGACGTTGCCGGGCCCAGCAATTCACGGAGCTTGGCCGTCAGGTCGTCATGCCGCATCAAAGATTCGCCGACAAGAATGGCACCGGCACCGCACCGGGCGAGGCGCTCGACATCAGAACGGGTATGGATGCCGCTTTCGGAGACCAGGAGCGGCGTGATGCATGATGCGTGATGCGTGAACCCAGTAGCTGAGAACAAGCGCGAAGCCAAGCGCTCGGTTGTGGTCAGGTCCACCTTGAAGGTTTTCAAATCGCGGTTGTTGACGCCGATGAGTTCGGCGCCCGCGGCCAGGGCGCGATCGAGCTCAGGTTCGTCATGGACTTCCACGAGGGCGGCCAGCCCGGCTTCGGTTGCCAGGGTATGGAAACGCTTCAACTCCGCGTCGCTCAGAATTGCGACAATCAGGAGGATAGCGTCCGCGCCCCATTGAATCGCCTCCAGGAATTGCCGTTCGTCGATGATGAAGTCCTTCCGCAGCAAAGGCAGCCGCACGGCCGCCCTGATTCGCTTCATATATTCCAGCGAACCCTGGAAAAACTTCTCGTCGGTCAGGACGGAGAGGCAACTCGCGCCGCCCGCCTCGAATTGTTGCGCAATGCGGACCGGGTCGAAGTCCGGGCGAATCACGCCAGCGGAGGGCGAGGCTTTCTTGACCTCGGCAATCAGCGCCACGGAACCGAGCCGCGGCGTCCGCAGGGCGGCGAGAAAATCCCGCCGCTGACTCCTTTCGCTCATCGCGGTTTTCAAGTCGGCGGTGGAGACGCGGCGCTGCGGCAGGCGAGTCACTTCACGTCGCTTCTCCTCAAGTATGGTGTCCAGGATCGTCACGACCGATTTTGTGGCTACTCTCCCTCATCTTTAACGCCTTGCATGCGTTTGGCAGGACAGCCGGCGCGGAGCCAGCCGTTGACAAAGGGGTCGAGCTCGCCGTCCATCACAGCCTGGACATTGCTGGTCTCGACGCCAGTGCGGAGGTCCTTGACCATGCGGTAGGGCTGGAAGACGTAGCTGCGAATCTGATTGCCCCAGGAGATGCTCCCCTTCTCGCCGTAGAAACGCTCCATCTCCGCATTCTGCGCGTCCACGCGCTGGGCGAACAGTTTCGAGAGCAGGAGTTTCATCGCAGTGGCGCGGTTCTGGTGCTGGGAGCGCTGGCTTTGGGAGGCGGCCACCGTGCCGGTCGGCAGATGCGTGATCCGGACGGCAGTCTCGACCTTGTTGACGTTTTGTCCGCCCTTCCCACCGGAGCGGTAAGTGTCCACCTTCAGTTCGGCAGGGGGAATGATAACTTCATTGGAGGTTTCCTCGATTTCGGCGATGACGTCGACGCTGGCAAAGCTCGTGTGGCGGCGCTTGTTGGAATCGAACGGAGAAATCCGCACCAGGCGATGCACGCCGCGCTCGGCCTTGGTGAAGCCGTAGGCATTCTCGCCGGTAAAAACCATTGTCGCGCTCTTGATCCCGGCGGCTTCACCGGGCAGCACGTCCTCCAGTTCCGCTTTCCAGCCGCGGTTCTCTGCCCAGCGCTGGTACATGCGCATCAACATGTTGGCCCAATCGCAGGATTCGGTGCCGCCGGCACCGGCGTTGATGCTGACGATGCAATTGCTCCGGTCGTGCGGTCCGCTCAGAAAGACCTTTAGCTCGAGGGCGTCGAGTTCCTTGAAGAAGCGCGAAACGTCTGTATCGAGCTCGCGCTGGATTTTTGCCTGGGCGGGTTCGGGTTCGGCTTCGCCCAGGTCGACCATGACGCGGAAATCTTCGAGTTCCTTTTCCGCCTGGAGGAGCGGCTCGGTCTTGTTGCGGAGGGAGTTGGACTCCTCGATAAGTTTCTGGGCCTGTTCGCGGTTATTCCAGAAATTGTCCGCCGCCATCAAAGCGTTGAGCTCGCCCAGGCGTTTCTGCGCGCCAGGGACGTCAAAGAAACCTCCGCAAATGGGCAAGTTTATCGGCGGCGGTCGTCAATTCAGCTCGAATGGTGTCAAACATCGCGCGGAATGTAGGGTGCGACAGGAAACGATGCAAGCGGAAGGTAGTTCTGGGAAGGTGCGGATTTTTACCGCGGATGGCGCGGACGGCGCGGATAAACGGGAATTGCTGCCAGAGAGGACGGCTTGAAAGGTCGACCTGTCACGGAATGGCAAGACGAGCCCCTTCGCTGCTTTGCAGGTCTGTCTGCAAACGCGAGGTACTCACTTGCTGAACGCTGCCATCGTCTAAGAGTATCTGTCCGCACGCGTTATGGAGTTCGTGCGTCCAGCCGGGTGGATGGTTGGTCGTGAGAGTCAAGATGCCTCGTACAAGCGAAGAGCCGTTCGTGAGGTTTCGGTCGCCAGCGAGAGCCATATTCGGATATGCATCATCGGCATTGAGAGCTAAAAAATAACTTAGGTTTGAATTTGCGAGGCTCTCGAAATCTTTAGACGGTTTTCGTTTGTCGGCGGGGCAGACGAGGATACGCGGTGTTGCGAGTTCGTTCGACATAACTTGGAAATATCGGAAGCCCTCCCCGGATGTGGCGAATTCAAACGACCCGCCATTGGTACTCGGCAACTGCATGGGATAGAGGTTGGTATGGTCCAAAGACCAAGTCTTAAAAGCCAGGCCGATTTGCTTCAGGTGACAGGTGCACGAAATCCGTTGAGCCCGTTGTCTCGCGCGGGAGTATGCGGGCACCAGGAGCATCGCAAGGACGGAAATCACCGCGAGAATTACGAATAGTTCGGTCAAAGTGAACGCTGCGGTTCGGACGGGGAACGGTTTCGTCGTCATGCTGTCTCTTCGTAGAAGCATCAACGGTGCCGGGCAGACGTTTCAGCGCAAGTAGTTGGTTTGCAACCAGCGACCTGCAGCACCGGACCCAGCGACGCGTAATTTTCACGCGTGATGCGTGAAAATCAGCGATGCGGTCGCAGGGACGATGGCCCTCTCAGCACTCGCTCGCCCCCGGGTTGGGTTATTGGGCTTGAGTGGGGCGAGGGAAATCGGGAGGCTGCGCCAGTGAAATTCGCCATTTGCAACGAGATATTCAAGGACTGGAAAATCGACGATGTTTTCGCCCACGCGGGTCGGCTAAGATATGACGGCGTGGAAATCGCGCCATTCACGTTGGCGAACGCAGTCACGGAAATCTCCGCAGGGGAACGCCGGGGTATGCAGGCGGCGGCGGCGAGGAGGGGGATTGAAATTGCAGGCATCCATTGGGTGTTGGTGAAGCCCGAAGGGCTTTATGTCAATCATCAGGATGCAGGGGTGCGCGCGCGAACAGCGCGCTATTTTTGTGATTTGGTGGATTTTTGCGCCGACATCGGCGGCAGCCGGATGGTGGTCGGCTCGCCCAAACAGCGGAACGTAATGCCTGGAGTTTCGCGCGAGCAGGCGGAGCAATGGACCCTGGAGACGCTTCGCCGCGCGGTGCCCCGAGCGGAGGAGAGACAGGTGACGATCTGCCTGGAGCCGCTGGCGCCAACCGAGACGAATTTCATCAATACCGCCGCCGAGGCGATAGAGTTTGTAAAGCGGCTGCCTTCGCCGCGATTCAAAATCATCCTCGATGTGAAGGCGATGAGCGGCGAATCGAAGCCGATACCGCAAATCATTCGCGAGTCTGCGCCACACTTCGCTCATTTTCATGCGAACGATCCAAACCTGAAAGGGCCGGGGTTCGGCAAGGTGGATTTCAGGCCCATCGCAGCCGCGCTGAAGGAAACGGGTTACGATGGTTATGTGTCGGTCGAGGTGTTCAGCTTCGAGGAGGGCGCGGAGACGATCGCCAGCCGGAGCCTCGAATACTTGCGACAGAGTTTCGCGTAGGTTAACCCCGCACCGGAGAGCTGGCAGGCAGATTCATGGCAGGAACATGGGTGTCAGGAAAATTGAAAAATGGCGAACACATTCTTTGAGCCGGGCGAACATCTTGCGGCGAAGGTGAACGAACTGTTCGCGCGAATCGCAACGCGCTATGACCTCATCAATGATCTCCAAAGCTTCGGTCTGCACCGCTACTGGAAGAGACTTGTGGTCACGCTGGCGCGGCCGGGGCCAGGGCAACGGGCTCTTGATCTCTGTTGCGGCACGGGCGACCTCGTTTTCGCTTTGGCGCGGCAGGGCGTTGCCGTAGCCGGACTGGATTTCAACGAACAGATGCTTGGGATGGCGGTCGCGAAACAGTCCCAGGTCTCAGGTCCAAAGTCCAAAGTCCCAAGTCCCAAGTCCAACGGCGAAGGTCGACGGTCCACAGACCACGGTCCACAGGCCACAGTCGGCGAGTCTGAGTCCGAAGGCCAAAGTCCGAAGTCTGAAGGCGGGAGTGTGCTTTTTGTGCGGGGGGATGCGCAGGAGTTGCCTTTTCGGGACAGCTCGTTCGACATCGTAACGGTGGGTTATGGATTGAGGAACCTGGCCGATTGGGAGCGTGGGTTGAGCGAAATGAGACGGGTGGCCAAACCAGGCGGCCGGTTGCTCGTGCTGGATTTCGGGAAGCCCGACAACGCCATGTGGCGCGGGGCTTATTACGGCTACCTGAGATTATTCGTCCCTTGCCTGGGACTGATCTTTTGCGGCAGCGCCAGCGCCTACAGGTATATCCTGGAGTCTCTCCAGCATTACCCGGCACAGCAGGGTGTCGCTGGAAAAATGCGCGAATTGGGCCTGGTAAATGTGCGGATCGTGAACCTGCTTGGCGGAGTGATGACGATCAATTACGGCGAGAAGGGGTGAGAGGGGGGGAGGAGGTGGAAGGTTGTCAGGTTTTCAGTTTGCCAAGTTATCAAGCTATCAGGTTGCAAGGCCCGTGCCCGTTGCTCGTCTTCCGTCGGCGTTTTGACTCCCATGCGTTCTACTGACCGCGGATAACGTGGAACTTGAAAACCTGATAACCTGATAACCAGAAAACTCGGCGTCACCGGCGCACCAGCATTGTGCGCACATCGACCGCTTCCATGCCCGCGGCGCGAATCGCCTGCAGGCCGAGGTCGGTGTCTTCGTACGCACGACAGAACTGCGGCGGGACACCGATTCGGCGGGCAGCTTCGAGGAAGATATCCGGTGCGGGCTTCTGGCGCGCGACGTCTTCGCTGGTAACGATCGCTTGGAAAAGGTGCCTGATGCCCAGGTGGTCGAGGACCTGGCCGATGGACTGATGCGTGCCGCCCGAGGCGACCGCGAGTGGAACCTTTCCGAAGTTCTCGCGCGCGATGCCGACGACAGCATTGATAGGTTCGACTTGCGCGATGAGCGGCAGGTACTCCGCTTCCTTCTCCCGAGCGACGGCCAAGGGGTCGAGAGTCAGTCCCTGCTCGGCGCTGAGCATCTTCAGGATGTCCCGCGAGGGGACGCCGCCAAGAGAGTAAAAGCGCTCGATCGGCAAATGGATGTGGTAGCGCGCTGCGATCGCCTGCCACGCGCGCCAGTGCAAGGGCATCGTGTCGGCCAGGGTGCCGTCGCAATCGAAGATGATGCCGCGGGGATGGCGGTAGTGGTTGGGAGGGGCTATCATGGGGCGAAGGGGGAGGGTCATGCGTGAAACGTGAAACGTGGTGCGTGAAACGTGAAACGTGGTGCGTGAAACCTGATGCGTGAAGAAAGCGAGATGAATTGCGGACCTATGGGAGCTCTAATCGTCTGCGCCACGTTTCACGTTTCACGGTTCGCGTTTCAGAGCTTCAGCGCGGCCAGTTTTTCCTCCAAATCATGCGCCATCAAGGGTTCGATGAGCGGGTCGAGGTCGCCTTCCAAAACGACCGGCAGGTTGTAGAGCGTCAATTCGATCCGGTGGTCGGTGACGCGGTTCTGCGGGAAGTTGTAGGTGCGGATGCGTTCATTGCGCTCGCCGGTGCCGACCTGGGCTTTGCGCTGAGCAGCATATTTCGCGTTTTCCTGCTCTATTTTGCGTTCGAGCAGCCGTGAACGCAACACCGTCAACGCCCGGGCTTTGTTCTTTTGCTGCGAACGCTGGTCGGCGCAACGGACGATCAGTCCGCTGGGCTTATGAATGATCTGAACGGCCGAGTCAGTGGTGTTAACACCCTGGCCGCCGGGACCAGACGCGCGGCAAACCGAGATGTCCAGGTCCTCGGATTTAAGTTCCACGTCCACTTCCTGGGCCTCGGGCAGGACCGCCACGGTGCAGGTACTGGTATGAATGCGGCCCTGGGCCTCGGTAGCGGGCACACGCTGGACGCGGTGGACGCCACTCTCGTACTTGAGCCGTTTATAGACGTCGGTGCCGGTGATCTGGAAGACGATTTCTTTGAATCCGCCGAGGTCGGAAGCGCTGGAATCGAGGTTCTCGAATTTCCACCAACGCGCTTCAGCGTAACGCGTGTACATCCGGTAGAGGTCCGCGGCGAAAAGGGCAGACTCTTGCCCCCCCGCGCCGGCCCGAATTTCGACGATCGTATTGCGTGAATCCGCTGGGTCCGGCGGCAGAATGCCGCTTTGAACCTGCTGTCCGAGCCGCTTCTCCTCGGTTTCGAGCCTTGCGACTTCCTCCCGGGCCATCTGAGCAAGTTCGGAATCGGCCGGTTCGGCCTGGAGCAGCGCGCGGTTATCCGCCAGGTCCGCAGACGCCTTCTGAAAGGCCTGTCCGTGCGCGACTAACTCCTTAAGCCGGGAGTATTCTCTGGACAACTCTTGCGCGCGTTGTGGATTGTCGAACGCTTTCGGATCGCTCAAGGCCGCTTCGACTTCAGCAAAGCGCCGGGCGAATCTGTCAATGTGGGGACGAAGATCCAAAAAAACAATCCGCCCGGATAGTCGATTGACCACGCGGGCGGACAAGCAGAGTGGACGCTAGCGCTTCTTCTTTTTGGTAGCGGCGGCCGCGGCCTGAGCGGCCTGGGTCTTGGCCATGCGCTGCTGGAATTTATCGACGCGGCCGGCGGTATCGACAAATTTCTGCTGGCCGGTATAAAAGGGATGGCAGGCGTTGCAGATACCGACGATGATTACCGGCTTGGTGGAGCGGGTCTTGATCACGTTGCCGCACGCGCAACGGATTTCCGCATCCACATATTTCGGATGGATCTTATCTTTCATAAAAGGCCCGAAACCATACCATCTGGAAGCCGAATGACAAGAGTGAAGTTACACTCACACTCTGCCTATCCATTTGCGGTCTTCCCAAACGGCTTTGAGAGAAGTGAGGTTGCGGCGGTCGAACACGCTCTTCGCCGCGGAAAGGAGTTTTCCGCGTTTAAGATTGTGCCAGGCATCACTGGCACTGATAGCGACGAACTGCAGGACGCTCGGGTCGCGGTAGCAATCGATCATGCACCGGGTGCAGCCGTCGCGGATGAGTTTGGATTCATCGAACTCGTAGATGCTGCACATCGGTTTTTCCCAGAAATGGCAGCGGTAGAGGTTTAGCTTCCAATCGAGGTAAAAATACTTGTGCCCACCGAGACAGCCGAACTTCTCTGGCTCGTGGCGCAAGTGGCGCTGCATTTCACTCAGGGATTCCGCGGGGTTCACAACCGGGAACCCGCTGCGTCGTTTCATTTGTTTGATTCTTTCGAAGACCTGGATGAGCTCGTCGGTCTTGTAGCTGACGAGGCTGGAATCGCTGAAGCTCAAATAACTCGAAGCGAGGTTGGTGAGTGGGTAGCTGAACGTACAGCTCCTGAAACCCAGTTCGCTCAGAAACGCCGGCAGTTTGTCGTAATCGTCGATCAACTTGCTCGCGGTGACACTGGCGGTGGTCTGGATGCCGAGCTCAGCAAAGACCTGGTTGGCACGCTGAATCTTGCGGCACACATCCGGCAGGCCGCGGTTGTTTTCGTGCTTCGCTACGTCGTGAGCGTCGATGGACATGATGACGCTGCTCAGCCCGTCGCCGGCGAGGTCGCGCATGTTCTGTTCGGTCCAGAGCGAGCCGTTGGTGCAAATCATCGGGTGGATGCCGCGCTCGGCCGCATAACGGGTCATGGCGCGCAGGTCTTTGTGCACGAGGGGCTCGCCGCCCACGAACAAGAGATAGCCAATGTGGTTTTTAACGCAAATGTCGATCACGTCGCGCGCCTCCTGCAAGGTAACGCTCCGGCGCTGTTTCGGATCAAACCGGTCCACGGCGAAGCCGCAGAAGTCGCATTTAGCGTTGCAGATGTTCGTGATGGCAAACTGGAGGTAGCCCGGACCGCCGTGGGCAAGCACGTCGCGCAGCAGTTGAAAGGTCCCAGTGCGGGGACGGATGACTGGCGGCGGGCCCACCGGCTCGGAAGCCACGTCGCCAGACGGCGCCTCGACGCTGGTGCGACTAAGGGTAGCGGAACTCATGCGTGTAAACTCGCGCATTTTGCCGGGAAAGCCAGCACACAGACAGGCAATTCTTTCTTCATGTGCTAAGCTTAGTGGTATGGCTACGGAAACGACAAAGGCCCGGCGGGCCGACCCCGTCGTTCAGTTCTCGGTTTTCACGCCCAACCGGCTGGGCCGGTTGCACGATTTGATCGTTTTGCTCAGCGCGCAGGACATCTACGTGCTGGCGTTGATGGTCCTGGACACGACCGACAGCGCGATTATTCGCCTCGTGGTGGACAATCCCGAACGCGCTCGTGACCTGCTGGTGCGAGAAGGATTTCCATTCACTGAAAGTCGTTTGGTGGCGGTAGAGGCCGGCCCCGCCGATCTAAGCCGTTTGATGTCCACACTTCTGGAGGCCGAACTCAACATCAATTACTTGTATTCGTTCATTCCCCAACCGCAGGGCAAGTCCATTATCGGCTTGAGCATGGAAGACAATGAAACGGCCGAGCAGGCGTTGGAACACCAACGGTTCCGTATTCTGCGGCAAATCGATGTCTCGCGGTGATCACCTTCCCGGGCGATAAAAAAAGGCCGAAGCAAGCGAATGCCTCGGCCTTTTAAAGAAAAACTGGCGGCGACCTACTCTCGCGGAGCCTATAGAACCACTACCATCGGCAAGACTGTGTTTGACGGCCGTGTTCGGAATGGGAACGGGTCGGACCACAGCTTTATGGCCACCAAGAAATCGTTCGTTAAAACGTAAAAGCGTTAACCGTCAGAACGGAGGAACGCTCAGCACGCTTCAACTATTTGAAAGAGCAATGCCCGAACCGGCGATTCTCTGAAAACTGCACACAGGGGACAACGAGGATTACAATTCGCGAGTTGAAATCGCTTTCTTCGGCCCATCAGCGTTGCAACGATTTAACGTTTCAAGTTTCAACGTTTTAACAGGTGAAGAAAAAGCGATCAAGCCGCACGACCGATTAGTATTAGTCCGCTCAACGGATTGCTCCGCTTACACGCCTAACCTATCAAGCAGGTAGTCTTCCTGCGGTCTTTAGGGACCTTGCGGTCCGGGAAACATTATCTTGGGAGGAGCTTGGCACTTAGATGCTTTCAGCGCTTATCTCTTCCGCACATGGCTACGCAACGATGCCGCTGACGCGACAATTGCCACACCAGAAGTGCGTCATTCCCGGTCCTCTCGTACTAAGGAATGAACCCCTCAAGTTTCCTGCGCCCACAGTGGATAAGGACCGAACTGTCTCACGACGTTCTGAACCCAGCTCGCGTA
>DATMRF010000087.1:0-2223 GCA_035566435.1 Candidatus Acidiferrum sp. | reverse complement strand
CCGGACGCTCTTATAAAGAGCGCCGGGGAGCGCATTGCCGGAGTTCCGAACACGCTTCCACTACACGGCTTAACAGGAGTGTTGAGCTTGGCCGCGTCGGATGTTCTGCATCGTAGAGGCCGCCGGTTTGACGCTGAACTTGCCGCCGGAAGCCCGATACAAAACCAGCTTTTATAGCATGTTAGGGGGGGTTGGTCAAACGGGTAGATCCTGTGGCGCGGGCGCCCCCGCCCGCGGTTTTTGACCTTGACGGTAGCGTCACGCGGGCGAGGGCGCCCGCGCTACACAAGAAATGACGGACAGAGCACCCGTCGCTCCATAACCCCCTTATGCCCAGAACGTCCGGTCCAACGTTCTGTACTGAATGGCTTCGGCGATGTGTTTGGGCTCGATTGCAGGGGAGCCTTCGAGGTCGGCCACGGTGCGGGCCACTTTCAGGATGCGGTCGTGGGCCCGGGCGGTCATGCCATGTTGGGTCATGGCACGTTCCAGCAGGCGCTCGCAGTCCGCGGAAAGCTCGCAGGAGGCCCGGATGTGGCGCGGCGCCATCTGGGCATTGCAATAAAGACGGGAACGCGACGTTGCAAACCGCTGCAACTGGATTTCGCGGGCGCGCATCACTCGCTCCCGAATCTTGGCGGAGCTTTCCGGTTCGTTCCCTGCCCGCAGCTCTTTATAGTTCACTGCCGGAACGTCTATATGGATGTCGATGCGATCGAGCAACGGCCCGGAAATCTTTCCCATGTAGCGCTGAATCATGGGCTGGGTACAATGGCACTCGCGGGATCGGTCATTAAAGTAGCCGCAAGGACAGGGATTCATCGCGGCCGCCAGCATGAACCGCGCGGGGAAGGTCAACGACATCGAGGCCCGCGCGATGCACACGGTGCCATCCTCCAAAGGTTGGCGCATCACTTCCAGAACATTGCGCGGGAATTCAGGCAGCTCATCCAAAAACAACACGCCGTTGTGAGCCAGCGAGACTTCGCCGGGCCGAGGCACGGCGCCTCCTCCGATGAGCCCGGCATCGGAAATGGTGTGATGGGGCGATCGAAACGGCCGCACTCCCACCAGCCCCGCGCCGGCATCGAGCACGCCAGCCACGCTGTGTATCTTGGTTGTTTCAAGCGCTTCTTCAAAACTAAATGGAGGCAGGATCGTCGGCATGCGTTTGGCCAGCATGGTCTTGCCCGAACCCGGAGGGCCAATCATCAGGATGTTGTGACCACCGGCGCAGGCAACTTCCAAAGCGCGCTTGGCGGTGTGCTGGCCACGCACGTCCTTGAAGTCGACCGTATAGTGCTGCGCCTCACTGAGCAGGGTGTCGCTGTCCACCTTCAGCGGCGAAATTCCATTGCCGGTGTTTACGAAGCGTATGACGTCAAGCAGCGATCGCACAGGATAGACCTCGACGCCTCCCACCATCGCAGCCTCACGCGCATTCAGTTCCGGCACGATCAGTCGGGGAATTTTCTTGCCGCGAGCTTCTATCGCGATCGGCAACGCGCCTCGCACTCCACGAATGCCGCCATCCAGCGACAGTTCGCCGACGAAAAGACAATCGGGTACTTCCTTCTTGTTCAAGCCTCCGTAGGCGCCGAGGATTCCAAGGGCCATGGGCAAATCGAATCCTGAGCCCTCTTTGCGGATGTCGGCAGGCGCTAGATTGATGGTGATATGGGTGGAAGGAATGTCGTAGCCGCAATTTTTCAGCGCAGCGCGGACGCGGTCACGGCTTTCCCGCACCGCTGCGTCGGGGAGTCCGACGGTATGAAAATGGTCTTCAGTAGTCTTGATGCCGGAAACGTCGACCTCAACCTCGATGATGCTGGCATCAACGCCATACACCGCTGCGCTGAAGGTTTTATAGAGCATGAGGTTGCGTGAGCGTAACCGGGCGGCTCAGGTACACCACATCCTGGCCGATCATCTCGACCAATGAAGACCAGCCGCTGACTACATATGTTGAAACTCACGATACCCCGCTGCCTGGCGAATCAGCGGTGATGGCTGTCACCCCCCCGGGTGACGGACAAACATGATACGGACGAACATGATGCGCGTCGCCATAACAGGCCCCTGACGTTACGGGCTGGCCGGAATCAAGTTGCCCAACATGCCTTTCCGTTGTACGGGGTCTGGTCGTGAACTACGATTCAGCTACGTCCCGCGAATCGGCTGGGCGAATAACCCTGTCCCTGGACCGAGCCCGGTAGGTATGGC
>DATMRF010000086.1:0-24917 GCA_035566435.1 Candidatus Acidiferrum sp. | reverse complement strand
CCAGACGTCGTAGTCATGCAAGAGCCCGTCCTCCGCATCATTTATGAAGACCGACGCAGTAATATGCATGGCATTTACCAAACAAAGCCCCTCTTGGACGCCACTCTTGCGCACGAGGTCCTCAACCGTTTGAGTGATGTTAACGAACCCACGGCGGTTTGGAAGTTCGAACCAGAGGTGCTCAGTCAGGGTTTTCACAACGCTCTAATTGCCATATGTGATATGTGCTGGCAACCCGATATGAGGGTTCGACTCCCTTCACCCGCTCCAAACTTCAGTTCTAGCCTCCAACATCAGTGGTCTCTGAAACTCCACGGGGCGGCAAGATACCAAAGTGAGAATAATGGCCGCGCTTTGCGGGGACAGCTTGCCCCGCAGCACTCATGGTCAACCACTTCTGAAGTTCATCCCCTTATTCGCGGCGAGAATAAACTCGCGTGGCATGAAGCGCCTCATCGATTAGGCTGTGTCAGTTGTTGGGTAGTACCGACACTCCCGGCGGGACTTCACCAGCAGCAAGGGGCTGACCCCTAGACTCGGGGCTGTGGGGTTCTGCGCCAACAACCAGGTTACGCTTTAGATCCCGCTCGAATATAAATTGACTGATTTTGGGCCAAAACCTGCTCGGCGGCGGTTAACGGTATCGAGGCTTATCCGGTCAAGGTGGAAGTGAATGCCACCCACGGTGACACGACCCTCGTTATCGTCGGGTTGGCGAAATGGCCTGTTCTCGAACCCCTGCTGCCCGGCTCGCGGAATGGGGGCTTGAACGAGGAACCGGGATTTGCGACCATCTACGAGGAACCCAAAGCTGAGCTATGCCACATACGGTTCTAGTGGTTGATGACGATCCGGTGATGCACCCGTTGATGGAACATCATCTTGAACGCGCCGGATACAAAATGATCAGCGCCAAGAACGGGCGCGAGGCAATCGAGATGGCGAGACGCGAATTGCCGGAGTTGATCATCATGGACGTATTGATGCCGGAGATGGGCGGGTTGATCACGCTGAGGCAGCTCAAGGAAACGGAGGCCACTAACGCCATTCCCGTCATCATCGTTACTGTGCACGACGACTCCACGACTCAACAGGAATGCAAGTTGTCGGGCGCAGCGGCTTTCCTCATCAAGCCGGTAAGCCCTACCCAACTCCTGGCGGAACTGAGGCGGCTACTTCCCAGGAGCGAGGCGGATGGTGAGGCTGGCAAGACTCGGTAGTAAGCCCCACCGGTAGCGCGGAATGTGGTTTTGCCCAAGTTTGGACACCTCTGCAGCAACGCTCTCTCAAGCCTTTCGATGCCAAATCTCCAGTTCCGCGCACAATACATCGTCGATCATCTTGCTGGTCAATTTGAAACCTCCGCGCAAGGAAACGGCTCCACTTGCGAGACTGCACGCGGAGGCGCAGGCGACAGAACCGTACCCTCAGTTCCGCGCCAAATCTTCCTTTGCGAGTGGATTGGCACTCCCGCTCTCTCTTAAGAGTTTTAGGGCTGATTCAAGCGCTGCTTGCGCAGCGTCCAAAGCAATCGCGTGAACCTCACACTGCTCCTTGACAACATCCGCCCGGTCCTCTCCAAGCTTTTCCAGAATCCCTGCCGCTGTGTGGAGTGCGGTTTGAATCGAGGCCATCAGCGCGGCCTGCTGCGTCACGTAGGCTGCCAGCAATCCGGTGTGCGCGATCAGCGTGTCCCGCAAGGATTGAACGTCGCGCAGAAGCTTGCGCTCTTGCTCAGGTGTCACCAGAAGCCAAGAGTAATTACAACAATAAATCGCGTCAAACCCGAACCGTCAGGCCCTGCAAATGAAGCGACACTCCAGTCACCCACTTCCGGCAATTGGTCCAGTGCGTGGCTGTTGTTGACACCGCCCCGCACATCATGCCCTCAGGTGACCAAAAACCTGATCTCCACGAACTGGAAAGATACACGAAATCGACTGGCGCGTCAGCCACCACGCGGCCGCACGCTCTCATGGAAAACTCCGTAGCGAGCGTTCTCTCCTCTCCGGCTGTTCATAACGCCTTGCCGACAGCGGCCAGCAATTGTTCGAGCGTAAAAGGCTTCTCCAAGACGGCCGTTGTGCCTAGTTTCTCCGCGACGGAGAGCATCACTCGACCCGCAGGCTTTCCCGAAATCGCAATGACGGGAATCTTGGGATTTAGTTTGCGAAGATGAATGATCGTTTCAAAGCCGTCCCGCTCCGGCATGAAGATGTCGGTAATAACCAGATCCGGCGCAGTTCTTTGGAACTCCTTCAGCCCCTCGTCACCGTTCCCAGCCACGATCACTTCATGACCGGCACCTTTGAGCATGCGCTCAAGCACCTGCCGAAGCTGCGCTTCGTCATCAATGACAAGAATCCGTCCCATACACGAGCGAGGGTGATCTTCTGCATTGCAAAAATCAATGGGTTTTTCGAGGATCGAGTTTCGCGATGTCCAATTTGTCGGACGTACGGATATAAGAGAGAACTGTAGTGAGGCGAACGACTTTTGAAGAATCGCCGCTCTTTGTGTCCGTGATAGAAACAAGACCTCGCGCCGGAAGGTGCGTGATGGACAGATGAACACTAAACGTAACAACACACTCCTATACCACCTCCCCGCTTCGGCACAAAAGCTGCTGTTTACGCGGCCATGAAGGCATCACAGGAGCACAAGACTTGCCATGGCTTTGGGCTCGGGCTGGCGTTCATAAACTCCATCGCCTTTGCCCTCGCCATTCTCTCGAACTCTGCCTTCGCTCAAACATCAGACACCAATTCCTCTCCCAGCGCGCTCAAGAAATTGAGCTTAGAGGAGCTGATGAACATTGAGGTGACTTCGGTTTCCAGAAGCCCGGAGAGGCTGTTTGATACAGCGTCCGCAGTCCAGGTGATCACAGGGGACGACGTTCGCCGCTCCGGCGCGACCAGTCTTCCGGAAGCTTTGCGGCTGGCTCCAAGTCTTGATGTCGCACAGGTGAATTCCCACGATTGGGCGATCAGCGGGCGCGGTTTCAACAACACCATTGCTAACAAGCTTCTGGTGATGATTGATGGCCGCACGGTTTACACCCCGCTGTACGCGGGAGTTTTTTGGGACGTTCAAAACGTCCTCCTCGAAGACCTTGACCGCATCGAAGTCGTCAGCGGGCCGGGCGGAACGCTCTGGGGCGCCAACGCGGTCAACGGCGTCATCAACATTGTCACCAAAAGCGCCAAAGATACCCAGGGATCATACCTTTCGGGGGCGGGCGGTTCCTTGCTGCAGGATTTTGGCGCTGCTCGGTACGGCGGCAGTGTCGGCACGAATCTTTACTATCGTGTCTATGGCCAGCGTTTTGATCGCAACAGCACGGTGTTTCCAAATGGGCAGGACGCCACAGACCGCTCGGACATGACCCAAGGCGGGTTCCGCATGGATTGGTACCCATCTGATCAGAATACGCTCACGTTGCAAGGCGATGCTTATGGCGGACACGAGCAAAACCAGCCCACCGATACGGCACTGGACGGGCAAAACGTCTTGGGCCGCTGGACGCACACCTTCTCCTCCGAATCGGATTTACAGGTCCAAATGTATTTTGATCGCACCTGGCGGCGAATTCCTGCCACCTTTTCCGAAGATCTCAAGACTTATGATTTCGACTTTCAACATCGCTTCCCAGTGGGTGAACGGCAAAGCATCGTGTGGGGCGCAGGTTACCGGCTGATGCAGGATCAAGTGAAGAATAGCCCCGCGCTTGCTTTTCTCCCGCCTAACGTGAACTTGCAACTCTTCAGCGGATTTTTACAGGATGAAATCACGCTGGTGCCCGAGCGACTGAAATTCACCGCAGGAATCAAGATTGAACACAACGACTTCTCAGGCGTCGAAGTTCAGCCAAGCGGCCGGATTGCCTGGACACCGGATGCGCGCGAGACGATTTGGGGGGCGATTTCCCGCGCAGTGCGCTCGCCCAGCCGCATCGACACAGATTTTTTCGTGCCTCCTCCGCCGGTTGCGCCCGGCACTCCGGTATTGGCCGGCGGACCCAATTTCGATTCCGAAAAAGTCATTGCCTATGAACTTGGTTACCGCGTCCGTCCGGTCGAAAGGCTCTCAGTTTCTTTAGCCACGTTTTTCAACCAATACGATGACCTTCGCAGCTTGGAGCAGACCGGGCCGACAACGTTCGAATTCGAAAATGGCCTGCGCGGGGAATCGTGGGGCGTGGAATTATCCGGCGACTTTCGGGTAACGGAGTGGTGGCGGTTGCGCGGTGGCTACACCTACCTCCACGAACATATCTGGCAGCGGCCCGGTCACACCGACCTCAATCAAGCTCTCGGCGAAGGCGACGATCCCCAAAACCAGTTCTCGCTGCAGTCGATCGTGGATCTGCCCTACCACTTCCAATTCGATGCTGTGGCGCGTTACGTCGATACGCTTCCCAACCCGAATGTGCCAAGTTACTTCACGTTCGACCTGCGCCTGGCGTGGCAATTCAAGAAGCTCGAATTCTCCGTCGTCGGACAGAACCTCTGGGACCCTCAGCATGCGGAGTTCGGCCCGGCAGCGATGCGCCAGGAAATTCCGCGCAGTATCTACGGGGAGATCACATGCCGGTTTTAACTCCAGCGAACCATTGGAAAGCCAACCGAGTCCGGACGGGGTCGTCCTGTGTCTGGCTCATTTTACTCGGCGTGCTCCTGTTGGCCGGGCCGAAACCCTTTGCGCAAACGGCCGCCTCTGTGCCGTCGAAGGAGTACCAAATCAAAGCCGCGTTCCTCTATAACTTTGCCCAGTTTGTCGATTGGCCGCCCCAGGCCTTTCCTGGAGGGCAAACGCCCCTGGTTATTGGCGTTCTGGGCGCGGACCCGTTCGGCGCCTTTTTGGACGAGACCGTGCGCGGTGAAAAAGTGAACAACCGCCCGATGGTAATCCAGCGCTTCGGTCGTGTGGAGGAAATCAAGGCTTGCCACGTTCTTTTCATCAGCAGGTCTGAGGCGGCCCAGCTGGAGCAGATTCTTTCGAGCTTGAAAGGCCGAAACATTCTCACCGTCGGCGACACCGATGGCTTTGCTCAAGCCGGAGGTATGATCGGGCTGGTCACTGAAAAGAACAAGACCCGCCTGAAAATCAACCGAGATGCCGCCAAAGCTGCCGATTTGACCCTAAGTTCGAAGCTCCTTAAGCCGGCCGAGATTGTCAGCTCTGAAAAGAGGTAGCCCATGTCACTCAAAGACCTACCTATCAAACGCAAATTGATGGCGATTACCCTCATCACGAGCGGAGTGGTATTATTGCTGACATGCTCGGCATTTTTCGCCTACGAGTTCTTCACTTTCCGACAAACCACCGCCAGGCATCTCTCCACACTGGGAGGAGTTATCGCACAAAACAGCACCGCCGCACTGGCGTTCGAAAACCGTGACGACGCAAGGGATATCCTCGATTCGCTCAAGGTCGAGCCGCACATCGTTTCTGCGGCGCTCTACGACAAGAACGGAAGACTCTTCGCACAATATCCAGCGCACCTGCCGGCTCATTCCTTTCCGGCCGCGCCGGCAAACGACGGTTTTCGGTTCGAGGCAGCATACCTGGCCGACTTTCAGCCGGTCGTCCAGGGTGGCAACAAGCGTCTGGGAACGCTCTACCTGAAAGCCGACAGGGGGGCCATCTATGAGCGGTTCCGACTGTATGCTACTATCGCCGCCGCGGTGGTTGTCGTTTCTGCTCTCGTGGCCTACTTCCTTTCCCAGACGCTGCAAAAGCAAATTTCGCAACCGATTCTGAGCCTGGCCGAGACCGCCAAAGCGATCTCGCAACGCCGGGATTATTCAGTCAGGGCCGCAAAACAGGGCCGCGATGAAGTGGGGCTGCTGACAGATGCATTCAACCAAATGCTCACTCAAATCCAGGAGCAAAACCAGGCTTTGGGACAAAGCGAAGAACGGTTCCGCTTGATGATGGCCACGGTAAAAGACTATGCCTTTGTCATGCTGGATCCTGCAGGATGCGTGGTCAGTTGGAATGCAGGCGCCGAACGAATCCACGGTTATCGGACGGACGAAATCCTCGGCCAGCATTTCTCCCGCTTTCATGGCGGCGACGAGGTTGCGCCTGGCGAATGCGAGCGGATACTAGCGGTTACTATTGCCGAGGGCCGCTTTGAAGAAGAAGGCTGGCGCGTGCGCAAGGATGGGACGCGTTTCTGGGCAGACACCGTGCTGACGGCCTTGCGAGATGAGAGCGGACAACTGCGGGGCTTCTCCAAGGTCACGCGCGATATCACAGAGCGCAAGTCGGCCCAGGACGAAATTCAAAAGCTAAACCAGGACTTGGAACGGCGCGTCCACGAACGCACGGCGCAACTTGAAGAAGCGAACAAGGAGCTGGAGGCCTTTTCCTACTCCGTGTCGCACGACCTGCGCGCGCCGCTCCGGCATGTCCAGGGTTATGTAGAGCTCCTGGCCAAGCACGCCGGCGACACCCTGAATGAAAAGTGCCGGCGCTACTTGAGGGTAGCCTCCGAGTCCGTCACCCAAATGGGTGACCTCATTGACAATCTTCTCGCGTTTTGCCGCATGGGACGTGTGGAGGTGCGGCAATCGTCGGTTGACCTGCAGAAACTCGTCCAAGAAACGGCCGACGGGCTACAACCGGAAACCGGCGGCCGGAAGATCCTCTGGAAGCACGGTCCGTTACCGCAGGTGCAAGGCGATCCGGCGTTGTTGAAGCAGGTGCTCGTTAACCTTTTGTCCAACGCCGTCAAGTACACCCGGGGACGTGACCCTGCGCAGATTCAAACCGGTGTGGCCAGCGAGGTGAACGGCGAAGTGGTGATTTTCGTGCGCGACAATGGCGCCGGGTTCGACATGAAATACGTTGACAAGCTCTTCGGTGTCTTTCAGCGCCTGCATCGGGCGGAGGAATTTGAGGGCACGGGCGTAGGCCTGGCGAACGCGCGCCGCGTCATTAACCGGCACGGTGGCCGTATCTGGGCAGAGGCCGCGGTCAACGCCGGGGCAACCTTTTACTTCACATTGACCAAGTCACAGAAAGGATGAATGTTTATGGCTGACGTGAAACGCATACTCCTGGTCGAAGACAGCGAGAAGGACGTCGAACTGGCCTTGGAGGCCCTTGCGGAGCATCACCTAGCAAACGATGTCGTGGTAGCGCACGATGGTGCCGAGGCGCTGGACTACTTGTATCGCCGGGGCCAATTCGCCGCCAATACCGACGGCCAGCCCGTTCTGGTGCTGCTGGACCTGAAGATGCCCAAAGTGGACGGGATGGAGGTGCTGCGCCAGATCAAGGAGGATCCCGAACTCAAACGGATTCCCGTCGTGATGATGACGTCGTCGCGCGAAGAGCGAGACCTGGTTCGCAGTTACGACCTGGGGGTGAACGCGTATGTGGTCAAGCCTGTGAAGTTTCTGGAATTTGTGGAATCGGTAAAGCAACTTGGGGTGTTCTGGGCGCTGATCAACGAACCCCCACCAGGCTGCGGCAGTAAGCAGTCATGAACAAGCTGATAATCCGATGAGAGACGGAATTCTGCGCATCCTGCATCTGGAAGACGACCCTCTCGACCGGGAGTTGGTCGGCGGGTGGCTCGAGGATGGGGGCTTCGCATGCGAGATCAAGCATGTGCAGACGGCGGCCGAGTTTCAGGCCGCTCTCGGCACGGCGGTGGACGTTATCCTCTCCGATTATAAGCTTCCGGAATTCGACGGGTTGAGCGCGTTGGCGCTCGCACGGGAATTCCTTCCGGATGTGCCGTTCATCCTCTTTTCGGGAACGATCGGAGAGGAGTTCGCGATTGAAAGCCTCAAGCAGGGGGCGACTGATTACGTATTGAAGCAGCGGCCGCAGCGGCTAGCACCGGCAATTCGCCACGCGCTGGAGGGGGCCGAGGAGCGCGCGAAGATGAAACAAGCAGAAATCCGACTGCGCGAGCAGGCTGCGCTACTCGATAAGGCGCAGGATGCAATCATGGTCTGCGACCTGGAGGAGCGAATCACGTTCTGGAATGGAAGCGCCGAGCGGATCTACGGTTGGCCCGCGACAGAAGTCATCGGCCAAAATGCTGCCAGGCTCCTCTCCAACGGAGATTCGCCGAAGGTGAGGGAGGCCATCAAAACCGTCAGCGAACGAGGCGAGTGGCTGGGCGAATTGAGCCAGGTGCGGCGCGACGGCACGCCAGTGGTTGTGGAAAGCCGATGGACGCTGGTCCGTGACAACGAGGGGAAAGCGTCTGCCAGACTGATCATCAACACCGATGTCACCGAACGCAAGCAGCTTGAAGCCCAATTCCTGCGCGCGCAGCGGATGGAGAGCCTCGGCGCTCTCGCTGGTGGCATTGCGCACGATCTTAACAATATTCTGGCGCCCATTCTCATGTCGGTCGAGTTGCTCGGCGAGGAAGTGCCCAGCGAGGACCGGAAAAAAATGCTGGTGACGGTGAGGGCTTGCGCGCAACGAGGCTCGGAGATGGTGAGGCAAATCCTTTCGTTTGCTCGCGGAGTGAGCGGGCAGGCGGGTGTACTTCAAGTCAAAACTCTGGTTGCAGAAATGGCCCGCCTGGCAAAGGATACCTTTCCACGTTCGGTTCGAATCCAGCTGAAAATGGCGCCGGACCTTCCTCCGATCCTTGGCAATGCGACCCAACTTCACCAAGTTCTGTTGAACCTTTGTGTCAATGCGCGTGATGCGATGCCTGAGGGCGGAAACCTCGAACTTGAGGCAAAGCAGGTAGTCCTCGATCAGCATATGATTAGGGGAGAGGCGAAGCCTGTTTCCGGCAATTATGTCGCAATGTCGGTTTCGGACACGGGTTGTGGGATGGCACCAGAGGTGCTGGCGAAGGTTTTTGAACCTTTTTTTACCACGAAAAGCGAAGGTAAAGGCACGGGTCTGGGGCTGTCCACCGTAGTAGGAATCGCCCGCAGCCATGGCGGTTTCGTGGAGGTCTCGAGCGAGGTTGGCAAAGGTACGACCTTTAAAGTTTACCTGCCGGTGGCTCCAGCGGGTAACCTGCCGGAAACAAAGGAAAAGGCAGCGCCGCCGCCGATGGGGCGCGGAGAGCGAATACTTGTGGTGGACGATGAGATCGCCATCCTGGAGATCACGCGTGAAAGCCTGGAAGCTTTCAATTACCGGGTTTTAATGGCCGAGAACGGCGCGGAGGCAGTGGCCATCTACAAACGACACCAGGGAGAAATTCGGGCCGTGATTACAGACATGATGATGCCGGTAATGGATGGGCCGACATCGATTCAGGCGCTGCGAGAAATTGATCCAAAGATTAAGATCATCGGGATAAGCGGGCTCGGGTCAGAAGCCGCGCTGACGCAAGCGGGCAGCTTAGAAGTTCAGCGCTTTCTGAAAAAACCGTACGCGACGGCGACCCTGCTGACCATCCTGCGCCAAGTGCTGGATGAGGATAATTAGGAATCGCCTTGGGGTTCTTCGACAGGAATTCCTAAAGCAGTTCGGCTTTAGCCTGTTGAGTCTCTGCGGAAAACAGAAGGATCGATCACGCTCCAGTTTTCGATTCTTAGAGACGGCAGTGAATACAGGTAAAAATGAAAATTGCGACAGGAGCACGACCTGGGAATTCTCGTTGCGCCGCAGTATACGACGAAGCCGTTGAGTTGGCCAGCTTACACGTCACCAACAGAAGCGAGGTCTCCCAGGTCAGGCAACCGCCGCTGGCTTCGGCACGATCACGCCCTCGGCGGTGGAGGTAAATTTCCTCTCGGAACCTTCCAAGGTCGGAATCACCACTTGGGCTTACGGCATCCGCACCGCTCGATAATACCGGGGCGCGATCGATTGTGCATTGTTGTCGGTGAACGTGAAAGTCCCGCCGTAGGCGATATTGGTGCGGAGGGAGACCCAGCTTGCCGGATTGTTGAGGTTGGTCGTCGTGTCAACCCGGTAGCTTTGGCCAACGTCGCCGCTCAAGGTGAATTGGAACTGGCCATTGACGTAAGAAGGGCTGATGAGCCGAGGTGGAGTTTGACCGAGGGGATAAAGGATAATCGTCACCAAGTTTGTGCCGCCGCTGACTGGGACGCTCTGGTAGGGCGGATTATCGTATCCGAGCGAGGTCAGGTCGCCCGAGATGCCGACGCTCCAGGTTCCGTTGAAGACGGGCAATAAGAACGTGCTGCCGCCGTTGCCACCACAGGCGGTGTAATTGGTGCCATTGATCGAGAGAGAGGCATAGGTGTTGGCGCTCACGGGGTTGCCATGATTGTCGCGAATACTTCCGCTGATGTATCCAGTCACGAACGGAGCGAGTAAGGTGAGGTTGTTGTGGTCCACGCCGTCAGTAACATTGACGATGATGTAGGGGACCACCAGGCCGCGCGAGGCGGCGCTGGTGCATTCCAGGCCAAGGTTCCATTGGCCGCCGAAGACACCTACGTCGAACGTGCCGTCGCCAAGGGTTTGCGGGTTAAGATTGACCAAAGGGGGACCGCCATTGGTGTTCGTGAGGAACACGACCAACGATTGGTTGCCGACCGGGTAGCCGTTGCCGTCCACCACGCGGCCGCGCAGATGTGCGGTGGGGCGCTGCACCTGGAGATTGGCCAGGAGTGCCTGTCCGTTGGTGATAGTGACGTTGGTGGACTGACCGAGCAAGCCGCTCGCGATCAAGGCCTCGGGCGAGGGACCGACCGTCCAATTGCCCGCGAACAGAGTTACGGCATAGGTGCCATTGGTTATCGTCACGCCGCGAGTGTCATAAGTGTAACTGCCATCCTGGCCGTCGATTTCCAAACCGCTCACTACGTTGGAAAGGTTGTCGGTGACCTGTCCATAGACCATGGCGGTGCCCTTGGGGAACTGGAAATTCAAATTAGACACGCTGCCGCCGAAGGTGTATGCAGTCAGTGAATTGTTTTGGAAACCGACATAGCCGCCCAGCGCCAGCCCGCCATCCGAGCTAACTTTCAACTTCCATTGGCCGGCCGGTACCGGAAGATTGAACCCGCCGTTGGTATCGGTGAAACCGATCATCATGAGGTTGTTCGTGCTCGACCCCTCGACGAAGATCCCCGGCAGGCCTTTGCCGGACCCGCTGTCGCTGACACTGCCGGAGAGCCATTGGCTCGACACGGGGTTGGTCAGGTTCACAGCTGAGAACGAATTCGAGTTCAGCGTGACCCCCACGCTCTGATCGGCGGCGAATCCATCCTTGAACGCCAGCAAGCTGTAACTTCCCGGGACAAATCCCAGGGCGAAGTTGCCATTCGCATCGGCGAAAGTTCCGGTGCCGCCATTGGCCTTCTGTTGCACCAGGAGCACGGCGGCATTGGCGAGAGGTTGACCGGAGCCGGCGCTGTAAACCGTGCCGCTGACCCCTTGCGGATAAGCCTTCTGCAGAACTGAGAAACTTGCGGTTACCGGCGAAAATACACCCTGGGGGTCTGTCACCTGGAACAGATACTGCCCGGCGATGTGGTCCAAGACAGCATTCAAACCCGGATAGTAGAGTTCAACCCGGATCTGCCCGTTAGTCGCACCATCTTCGTCGCCAGGCATATTGATATTGCGGACCCCGCCTATGAGCGGGAGAGTGCCGTCACTCACCGCGAAAGCTTGTACGAGCCAATCCTGGGCGTCCACAATTTCATTGGTATTGACATCCGAATAGCGCTGCACGATGACCTTTTTCCCAGGGGTCAAGCTCGAGATCGTCAGCACAATCTTTCCCACATAGTCATTCGTGATAACGGACGGAGACACAGTTAGGGTGGGGGTCTGTGCGTAAGCCGCGCTGCTCAGGCCCAAGAGGGGTATGAGAGACAAGAGGTTTCGCGGCGAAAGCAGGCTTTTCATTGTCATCATTAAGTTTTGCGAATCAACAATTTAAGCACGGTGTATGCCAAATATGGAATCGAGAATCAATGGGAGATTGCCCGACTAAGCAGCGGGTTCGACTGATCCTGTGCCGCGAAACTGGGACGGGCATTGGTGATTGTGGTTGGGCGAACATATTTCCGAAGCTATTCAGAACCGTTTGCTCGACCGACAAATTCGCGCGTGAGGCCCAGAGGGAGCAGGTTCAGAGAATCGGAGAACTTGGAGGTGAAGGTCGGCTTTCAACCGCATCCCGAGCATGCCCTGTTTGGAAAACATTCGTCGCGTTTTGGCATTGGGTACCGTGCAGATTAAAGTGCCCCGAATTTCCATACTGATGAGCAATAATCTACCTAACAGCCTCAACTCTCGCTCCTGGGCACAGTGTGTTGCCTCGTGATGGCATTATGTTGAGAGAGAATATCCGGCAACGGCTTCAGACGGCTCTCAGATTCATATCGACCTCGTCTTTAAGAACACTCGCGAAGGCGGCGTTTACGCGGTTATTCATACCGAAGCGCCTCAATTGGATCGAGGCGCGACGCCTTCCAGGCGGGGTAATAACCAAACACTATTCCGACAGTTACGGACACCGCAACAGCGGCAATAACGGCAGGTAGCGACGGAATTGTTGACCAGTGGAGCAGCGCAGTGATGGCAACTGAGGACCCGCGTCCGAGCAAGATGCCGACGACACCCCCAGCTAGACAAAGCACCACCGCTTCGACAAGGAATTGCCTCAGAATATCCCTTGCCCGCGCCCCGACTGCCATTCGTAAGCCGATCTCCCGCGTCCTCTCGGTAACCGATACGAGCATGATGTTCATAATGCCGACCCCGCCGACGACCAGCGAAATCAGCGCGACAACCAGCAGCAGGTTTGTCATCACGTGACTGGTGGAGGCGAGTGCCTGCGAAAGTTCGGTCAGGTCACGAATCCTGAAATCGTCAGGCCGGTCGGGCTGAATATGATGCCGGTCACGCATCAAGGCGGTGATCTGGCGGATGGCAAGCGGAATGTCCTGCGCCGTGGCAGCGGATATCCACACGTCGTCCAAATCCGCGAACCGAGTCATCTGGGGCATATCAAAGGCCTGGATGGCCGATGGTTGGGGATAAAGCTGCACCTGCTGGTTCGGGTAAAGCTGGTTGAGGGTGTTGACCTGGCTTGCCGAGGCCGTGTTGCCGGCTGGCTGTGCCGATTGCCGGACCCCGGTGATGCGAAACTTCACGGTGGTCCAGGGAGCGATGATAATATCATCTTGGTCGCGGCCTCTCATGTCCGCGCCCTTTCGACTAAGGACACCGACCACTTTCATTCCGACGTTCTTGAGACGGAGTTCCTTGCCGAGTGGTGATTCGTTGCTAAAGAGCTGGCGGACGATGGTCTCGCCGATAACGCAGACCGGAGCCAGGCCTCGGACATCCTCTTCGGTGAAGAGTTCGCCCTCGGCCAGATTCCATTTGCGGATGACGAAAAAATCGGGCGAAGTGCCCAGGAGGCGGTCAGGGTTCCAGTTAAGGTTGCCGTAAATGGCCTGCGCTCTGCAATCCACGCTTGGAGCAACCCACTTGACGGCGCCACATTCGGCGCGCACGGCATCCGCGTCGGCCGGCGTAAGAGTCACACGTCCTCCACCGCCGGAACTCACGCCACCGACGACGGTATCGTTCGGGTCCATTTGGATGACATTGGCACCGAGGCTGGCGATGGTCTGTTCAATTGAGTGCGAAGAGCCACGTCCAATCTCCATCATGGCAATAACGGCAGCGATCCCAATGATGATTCCCAGGCAGGTCAGCAACGAGCGCATGACGTTCCGGCGCAACGCATTCAAGGCCATCCGAAGAATCCGCCAGCCGGCTTTTAGCGTATCCCAGCCGGTTTCATCCCTGACGGGGGGCGCTATGACCGGGCCGACCTTCTTCGACGACTCTTCCCGGAGCATGTTCTGCGGCGCACCTTCCTCAATGATCGTTCCATCCTTGATGCGAATGACCCGTTCGGTGTGCCGGGCAACGTTCTCATCATGGGTGACGATGATGATGGTAATCCCCGCCTCCCTATTGAGTTTCTGAAACATCCGCAACACATCTTCCGCCGTGCGCGAATCCAGATTGCCGGTTGGCTCGTCTGCAAACAACACCGGCGGCTGGTTGATCAGCGAGCGGGCAATCGCCACGCGCTGCTGCTGCCCCCCGGAAAGCTGCGAAGGATCATGATCCGTTCGGTCGCTCAACCCTACCAGCCGCAACATGTTCTCCGCACGCTCGCGGCATTCCTTGTCCGTGAGATGCCTGGCCGTATAGTTCAGCGGCATCAATACATTTTGCAATGCGCTGGTCCGGGGAAGCAGATTGAAGTTTTGGAAAACGAAGCCAATTTTTGTATTTCGCACCACCGCGCGTTGTTCGGCCGAAAGAGCTGAAATTTCCTGCCCATCCAGCAAGTATTTACCGGAAGTTGGCCGATCCAGGCAGCCCAGAATGTTCATGAGCGTGCTTTTGCCTGAACCGCTCACGCCTACCAGCGCAATCAACTCCCCGTGATTGATTGTTAGCGAGACGCCCTGCAGCACGGGAATTTCCAATTGGCCGCGGTAGTAGGTTTTATGGACGTTTTCCAGTCTGATGAGTTCCATGTCGAATGGCCCTGTGCTTCTTCGTGCCGCCTGTTTTCGTGGCGTATTCCGGGCTAACGCCTTCGAATCTGCGGGAGGAATGGATTTTTTGTAGCGGTTTGGGCACTGTCGGCGGTCTCCCCCGTTACCACCTCCTGTCCCTCCTGCAAATCGCCGGCAGCCACCGCGGTGTTCGACCCGTCTGAGGCGCCAAGTTTCACCTCCAACGGTCGAACGAACTCGCCATCCTTTAACCAGATAGTTCCCAAGCGCTCTTTGGAACCCTTGTTCTGCTTTGAAGATTTGGACCCACCAGGAGGATCGCCGGGTGGATCATCTTGATTGTTCGAGCGAGCATCCGGTGAAATTTGCGCCAGCGAAGATGGTGCCCAGCGCAATGCCGCGTTGGGTACTGAAAGCACGTTCGATTCCTTTCGCGTCACGAAATGCACATTGGCCGTCAGGTAGGGTAACAAGACATTGTCAGAGTTTTCCGTGTTCACTTCGACGGTGTACATGACAACGTTTTGCGTCATCGTCGCATTGAGGCGAACCTTGCCGACAGTGCCCATGAATTCCCTGCCCGGAAACGCATCGCAGGTGAAAGTAACGGGTGCACCCGGAATGATGCGTCCGATGTCCGCCTCGTTCACCGCTACCCAGATTTGCATTCTGGTCAGGTCCTTCGCGATGAGGAAAAGACTCGGTGCGTTCAGACTGGCCACGACCGTCTGGCCGATATTCACGCGCCGATCAATGATTACGCCCTTGACCGGCGACTTGATGATGCAGAAATCCAAATTCCGCTGTGCCTTATCGAAGCCGGCCTGGGCTTGCACTGTCGCGGCCCTGGCCTGCGCGACGGCCGCTTCCGCTACGGCGACATTAGCCTTGGCTACTTCGTAATTTGCTTGGGCGGTGTCGAAGTCAACACGAGCCAGCAATTTGGAGTTGTCCAACTCTTGCGCTCGTTTCCACTCCGCCTGGGCCTGGATGAGCCTGGCTCTCATCTGATCCAAATTGGCGTCGGCGCTCAATTCAGCGGCCTTGTCCTGTTCCATTTGCGCCTTTGCCACGGCGAGATCGGCGGCATAGACCGACTCGTCAATTCTTGCCAGTATGGCCCCCTCCTCGATCACTGAGCCATAGTCGATTGGCTTGCCATCGATGTCCGTGCCGAAAGACTTGATGAGTCCGGCGACTTGGGCGCCCACATCCACGACTTCTTCCGGTTCAATAGTTCCACTGGCGCTGATGCTCGCCGCCACGTCCCCACGTTTCACAACCGCTGCGCGGAACGACGATTTTGAGTTTTTCCGTATGTGCCACGACCATGCCCCGGCCATTCCTGCCAGGATGACGATGAGAATCGCGACAAACGGGGTTTTGAGAAAGCGTTGCATCAGACTCCTCGAATCGGGACCGCGGCGAGTGCAAGGCCAACTTTATAGTTGGTTACTTGGCCGGCGCAAATGGCTGCACGAAACACTGATCACCCTTGTGATAGGCGATCCAGACAATGTGGGTCCTGGGGTCAACAACGATGTCGCCGGTTCCTGATTCATCTGGCACGTCGCCGAGCGCGGTCAACTTGCGGGATTCAACCGCCACGACCGAAATGTTGCCCTGACGGCTGGCGCAATAAGCGGTGTGCAAGCCGGGATCGTAAGTCATTTCATCCACCCGCGCTCCGGTCGTCGCAGTCGCCGTGACCTTTCCGGAGGAACGGTTGAACAACACCAGCTTTCCGGCACAGGCCACGAGCAGGCCGTCGCTCTCGGGGACGACGGCGATGCCGTGCACCCCTTTGTCCGGCGCGCAGGGCCAGGCTGCCAAAACCTTATTGCTGGCCGGGTCAATCACGGCGATGCTGTCCTTTCCCTTCACCGCCTGATAGAGGTATTTGCATTCCGGGTCGAAAGCTAGGTCTTCCACGCCGCGGCCGTCGACCTTTATCGTCGCAACGATTTTCTTGACCGCCGGGTCAATTACCCACACCTCGCCCGCGGTGTCATTGCATTCATAGACCAAGCCCGTCATCGGGTTGAAGGCAATCAAATCGGTGTTTGCCTGCGTGGGAACTTCTCCAGTCACTTCAAGCTTCGCAGAATCCACAATGACCATGCGCGCAGGATCATTGCCGCTGACGTAATAGCTGCCGCGCTTCACGTCCACCGCGGCATCCTGTGACGTGCTCGTGGGGATGGCTTTCAACAGCTTGCGGGTGTTGAGATCAAAGACATCGAACGTTTTGTTGCCCTCGTGTCCCAGCAACAAACGGTTAGCGGCATTGTCCATGCGGATGAAATCAAAACCACCATGTGTTCCGGGGAGCAATATAGGCTCACCTGCCGTGAGCGGTGCGCCTTGAGCGCGCAACGCCAAAGCCAGGAACAAACAACCGACGCTCATTCCCACTTGCACAGTTTTAACACTGACCAGATTTGTCTTTGACATAATCATTTCATTCCTGGTTACGCGTTGACTAGGTTTCTCCGCACCAACGCCAGCAGTAATCGGCTAACACGGTTCATTGGACGAGGCCATTCCAGGACCAATTTAACTCTTTAGCTTCGATGAAATCAAAGATTTTTCGATAGGTACGGCTCCGTGCTCCAACGTAATCGGCCCCACCAAGCCGGTTCGCAAACTGACGCTGTTCACCTTCTTGAGCCAACAACAACAAAGTGTCTCCAGAAGCATATCGCAGGAAAGCACCATGGACCGAGCTTTCGTCCAAACTCGGCTGTTCATAGAGAATGTTGAGCGCGACGCGTGGCCGAGACGATGAGCCATAAGATTACAGGCATGAATCACGGGCAGGGCTTTTCCGCCAATCTGGCGACAGGCACCCTGGTGATTGCCGCGGGCCTCTTCGGACTGCCGGTGTCCACCCTGCACCTTTCGGTCGGCGCTCTGTTCCGCATCGGATTAACCACCCGCCAGGCCGACTTCGCCGTGATCCGCAATATTTTGCTTTCGTGGTTGGTCACGCTGCCCTGCGCGGCGGTGCTCAGCGCCCTCGTCTATTGCGCGGTCACGCTTTAGACGCCGGCCCCGTAGGCTCCCTCAAAACCGCCACGTCACCGCGCCACGTACCCGGTAATCGGGCATTACCTGCGTGCCCGAATTATCCCGGCTCACGGGCAAATCCACCCCCACCAATGCGCTCAATCGGCTCCCCCACGTGAAATTCACCTGCGGCCCGAGATACACGAGCGTCTCCGCCGAGTCCCCATCGTGCACTCCGCCAAACGTGTCTTTCCCCTTGGTTTCACCCGAAACGAGCGCTTGCAAGGAAAGCGTGTAGCTATGGTTCATGGCAAGATACGCCCCCGGCCCGCCGAACCACGTCAGATCGTTGGCGTACTGGTGTTCAAAATCCCCCTCGCTCCGGATCGCGTATTGAACGTTCGCGGTCGCGAACATCCTCTTCCAGCGCGCAAAGACCCCCGTGCCCACGAGCCCGTCGTACGAGCCGGACCCCAACGCCAGGTCGTGCCCGCCGATGCCGTCGGGAAGTTGCGAGTCCGGCATGTTCAGCCGTGAGGAATCTCCTGTAGGAAACTTCACCCCGCCGAGCAATGCCCAACTGAAATTGAAATCCTCCGTGAGCTTCCGGTAAGCGGTGAAGGTCCCGACCAATGATAAATCGCCAATACCAGATTCCGTGCCGTGCATTGTGTCCGACCCGAACGCCCGGTAAATTACGGGCAGATTCAACTGCACACCCAAACGGTTGTTGAAATTGTACCCGGCGAACACCTGCGCCACCGAGCTGTCAATATACTGCCCCTCTCCCGATACCTTATGCCCCTCCTGCTGAAGCGTTCCAAAATGGCTAAACTGTTCGGCCACGCCCCCAAAAAATCCCTTGCCGCTTCCGCCCTGCGCTTCGGTCGCCGCATAAATGGAACATAGATCACACGCTGCCACCGGCTGTGCGCACGCGCCGGCCACAACCAACACTATCAAATTCTTCATACATAAACTCCAAACTGGCGAGGGCTGCCCTCGGCAGCCCTCAGGTTAACAAATGGAAGACGAGCCGCGCAGACGTCGTGCGCTGCTCAGAGAAGTGACTAACCAGGGAGTTGTCTTGGAGGCGGGACCGGAGGCGTGCGGGCCAGCGTACGAAGCGAATCATCCGGCCAGCGTATCTCCCAGCCGTGGCATGGCGCGGCAAAAACGAACGCCGCGCCCGAATACAAAAATTCGAATTTCTTCCCCACCGGGATGGACTCGGATTTCTTTTCCGACTGCTTGCCCTTGGCGATCTCTTTGCAGAGGCAACAAGGATGCTGCCCGTCGAAGGTCTTCACCAGCGCTTCCGTAAGCGGCGAGTCCTGCGAGTAGCTAATGACCATCCCCACCCACGCCACCGACTGGAAAAAGCCCCAGTGCAGGCCCACCGAACAGGCCAGCGCTGCAACTACAGCCAGTTTAGGCAGGCGCGCAAACACGCGGGTAACCTACCGCGCACCCTCACAATGTCAAACGCATTCGGCCCATCACCTCGAGCACCTCGCAGCAGTTGTGGCGCTCCGTCACTCTGACTACCTTCTCCGCGATCTGTAATCCTATGAAAATACCTGCATCCACTCCGAAACCTGACACTCCGCCCGCGTTCACACTCATCGAGCTCCTCGTTGTCATCGCGATCATCGCAATTCTGGCCGCCATGCTCCTGCCCGCGCTCTCCCGCGCCAAAGAAAAACGCCAGCGCGCCGCCTGCTACTCAAACCTCCGCCAGGTCGCCGTCGCCGCTCGCCTCTACATGGACGATTACAACGGCAGCATGTTCCACCACCACGAACAGTGGGTCCTGGACGACGGCACGCTGACTGACACCCTCCCCTCGACCCCGGCCGGTTGCGCTGGCGGCGGTATCGGCAACAGCCAGTCCGAAAAACCCTGGGTCATCTTCTTCTATCCCTACCTGCACAACCGAAACGCCGCTTTCTGCCCCGCCGACCGCACCCCGCGCTCGCGCGTCCAGGCCACCGACCTCCAGGGGTACAGTGGCGGCATCGCCAGCACGAGCCAGACCCCGCCGCCCAACTCGGAACAAGCCATCGCCCAGGCCGAACACCTGACCATCGAAAGCTACCTCCTCGATTCCATCTTCACCCACAAATCCGCCCGCTACGCTGTCGAAGGTGTCCTTAGCGGCTTCGCCATTGACACCCTCGTCGCCAATCTCCCTAACCGAAACATCATCCAGTTTTCCGAGCGCAATTCTGAAGCCCTGAACGCCGCCGACAACTCGGATTACGGCAGCGTCAACCAGGACGACTACGACACCTGGGGCGGCGAGGCCGCGCTCGTACAGTGGGGCACCGGCAACTACGGCAACCGGGGTTGGATCCGCTACAACCGCCGCGGCCTTGGCGCCAACTACATCTACGCCGACGCCCACGTCGAATATCTCCGCTGGTCCACGGCCCGCTTCGACCAGTTCCCCGACCACGTCGTCCGCAGGCCGCTCGCTAACCCGCCGCAGTAACCGCCCAGCGATCGCTGGCCTCTCAACTCTCAACTCTCAACTTTCTTCTGCAATACAGCCTGAGCGCAATCCCGAAAATCGCGTGTGCGCTGGCCGTCAAAAACGGAAACCGCCCGTTCAGTTTGCCGGAACAGAGACCAGCAACCGGCCTCTGTCGTCTGTGTATGCGGCCAGCGCCGGCAAGTCGCGCTTTGCGGGTCCCTTGGTCACCCGACCGTCAGGATCGAACGTCGAGCCGTGGCACTTGCAGAAAAAGGAACGATCCGCTTCGGCCGTAAGTTTGCACTTCCGATGCGTACAAATGGCGGCAAGCGCCAGCAGTTTGTCACCCCGGCGAATCACGAAAAATCCCTGGTCGCGAAAACCAGCGTAAATCCCATCGTTGGCAAAACCGCTGGCCGGCCCGGCATCCACTATTCGTCCTTGCTTTGCCGCCCCGGGGCTACCATCGTTCGCGGTCTTGCAGCCCCCGGTCAGGCCTGCGGTCACAATCAGAAATTCTCTGCGGGTTATTCTCACGAGGATTTCCCTTCGCCCTTAATATTCAAAAACCAGGCTGGTGAAAATGCCCCAGTGAACATCCGCCCGCGCGTTGCTGTTCATCGGGAAGACAAATCCGAGCCCCAGCCGCGGCTGGACCCGCCCGATGGTGTTTAGATTCACCCGCACCGCCGCATTTCCGAGCAGGCTGCTTCGTCCAGCATTATCATGATTCATTTCCGTTTCGCCCTTTATTTCCAGCATCGGTATGAGCTGTTGCACCCCTGGCAGGGGCAGCTGGCGGTGCTCAATACGATAGCCAAAGACGAAACCGTACTCAAACTTCTGCAAGCCCCCGTCGGCGCCCCCGCCCAGCAGACTGGAATAGCCCAAAAGCGATTGAACGGTGAAACTCTCCCCCACCCTGAGATCGTTGAAGACCTTGGGAACCAGCTCGGTGTTTTTGCTCACCGCTGAGTTGACGGGAATGCCGACTTCCATCGCACCGCCCAGTGTCGTGTCAAAGAACGCTCTGGTCGACACGAACTGATAAAATGGTTGGCGCGCGCCGACCTCGATGTTGCCGATACCCTGCGAAACTTGACCGGACGATTCGTCGCGCTCATACGGAATCTTCAACTCCACAGTCAGCAGGCCAAAGCCCTTTTCGACTTCGGCCGAGGCGACGTCGCTCTGTTGGCCGTTTGCCCTCGTATGCAGCCAATCAAGCCGGGTCTCGTTGATTTCCAAGCCCGAATCATCCACCAGAAGCGGCTCCGGGAAATTTCCCTGACTATACCAACTGCGGCGATCCAGCCCGTTGAAAAGCCCGTAACGACCGCTTGCAGACTCCGGTACGCCTGGAGCTGTTGTCGCCACCGCCACCGGCTCATCTCCCAGCGCCCTGAGGTGGACAGAAGCCACCGCCGCCAGGACCTGCAAGACACAACGGACTCTTACCACCGGTAATTTCATGCCGGCAAGAATACCTCGCGCGGAGGCTGCCGCTTCTGGTTGCTTGCTCTTTATTAGCGGTGCCTTGCTGTATTGCCGCCCACCGACCTCCTCTCTCTTGCTTTCAGCAGGACTCCCGTTGGCCCGGACCGCACAGGCCTGCTGGCCCCTTTAGCGGGTATAATCCCGGACAGCACCCGAAAGTCTCCCGGAAAGCTGCCGTGAAGTGGCTGAGACTCTTGTAGCCCACTTCCAGCGCCGCTTCGGTCACGTTGCACTGGCCGCCACGCAGAAGTTGGGCCGCACGTTCGAGCCGCAACTCGCGCAAATAGCCCATAATCGTATTGCCCGTCTCCTGCGCGAAAATGCGGCTGAGATGGAAGTGGCTGCAGCCCACCCGCCGCCCAATCTCCTCCAGGGGAGGCGGCTCGGACAGGCTCTCTTTCAAGATCGCCCTGACTTTTTGCACCCGCTCGCCGTTAAGCCGCTTTACCCGCTGGCAGAAGAACTCCTCCCCCGGCAAGGCCCGATAAAGCAAGTTCGCCGCGATTTCGAGCGCCTTGGCCTCATACCACATCGGCTGCGCTGCCGCATAAACAGGCGGATGCCGCAGGCTCGCCGCCACTTGCTGCTGCTCGCTGCCCAGTCGTACCACTTCCGACACCGCCGCAACGGGACTGCCGGGCTTTCCCCCCAGCCAGTTCGCCAGGCTCGGGTGCAATCCTTGCCCTGGCGCACGTGCCTTGACGAACTCCAAGGCCAGCTCCACCGTGATGAACTGATGCCGCTCGCCGCCGCGCCGGATAGCTTTTAGCCGCGGCTCCTTTTGTGCATAAAAGCCGGCAGTGCAGGTTCCGAATTCCACGGCCGATGCCCCGCGGCGCACCTCGGCACGTCCCGCAAGGTTGAGGCAAATCTCCAACCCTCCGGGGTGGAAGCTCCTCGACCAGTCGAGGTCTCCGTCAGCCACGAAATCGTGCCACTCCACGCTGTATCCCAAATCCCGGAAATTGCCGGACAACTGACGCCACCCGGAACGCACCGAGTTCCAGGCAGCAGCCTCCGTGAATACTCCACGTCGCTTAACCGGTGGTTCTGGCAAACTGGGCGTCATGCTCCTCAAAGATTTACCAGTAGTGAGACTCGTTCTCAAATCAAAACCGCTGCGCGGGCCTTGCCCGGCCGTTCCCACGGGTGCCTCCGGCAATACAGCCCCAGCACAATCCCGAAAATCACGTGCGCGCTGGCCGTCAGGAAGAGAAACCGGCCGTTCACCTTGAGCCCGAAGAACGACGCGTAAGGCGTGAGTAGAAGCATCGCTTCCACGAACACCGCCCACGCCACTGCGCCCCAAAACAGCATCGGACGCCGGAAGCAACTTGCCATCACCAGGAACATGATCCCCAGCGCCGCTCCGTTTGAGAAGTGATACGTCCAGCCCAGCCCATGGACCAGCCAGCGCGGCTCCGTGCCGCCGAGCAGCAACTCGCCGAACCGCGGAAACACCTTGAACAGCGGCGCGCCGTTCAGCACGAACGGCAGGCGATACAAATCATACGCCACCGCCGCAACGATTCCGCCCACCGCGCCTTGGACAACCCACGTGAACGGACTGTCCAGCCCTGCCGGTCGGTCCCGATGCAAGTACGCCGCAACTGCCAGCAACACCGTTGCTGGCGGCAGCACGCAGCAGCCAAAGAAGTGCATCGTCCATAGCCCGTAGAACTGGCCGAGCAGACACCCGAACGACAACCAGGCCAGCAGGAACACCACTGCCCGACTCCCAAGCACCCGGCTAATTACACGCTCTTGCATCGGCCACTATAGCATTCGGGGCGTCACGCATCACGCACGCTCCGCGCCGAAGCTCGGCGACGGCGGGTCACGTTTCACGCACTTGCCGGGCCGTAGCTTCACGCGTAGGCCGGTCACGCATCACGTCTCCCCGCATTCGTCCCATCCGTCGCATGCCTCCCATGCTTCTCAGCAATAATACCCATTCTTCGGCACGTCGAATCCAATCGGCATCTTCGGCCGGTCCTTCATGAACTCAATGTCCCCCCTTCGGCGTCCGTACGCTCCTCGCAAAATCCCGCGACATCCTCGTACAATTTGGATATTCCCGGTCCTCAATGAGCCGGTGAATCCGCATCATCCGCTCCCATGCCGCTCGATGGAGAGTGCAATCAAGCTGCCCATTGCCATTGGCATGTTGGCCGCCGGCGAGCAAATGGAAAGCGGCCAACTCGACAATTTCGTGATGGCTGGCGAACTGGCTCTTACCGGAGCGCTACGGCCGGTCAAAGGGGTCCTGCCCATTGCGCTCCGAGCCCGGGAGGAGCACAAAGTGGGACTTCTTGTCCCGCCGGAGAATGTTCCCGAAGCCGCGGTCGTTTCCGGCCTGCGGGTCATCCCCGTTCAAAACCTGCGCGAAGCCGTCGGCTTCCTCGAAAGTGCAGTTCAAAGGGCTCCGTCGAAAGGGAGAGGGAGCGACAGGTAGCCCGTGAAGCGAAGCAAACCGAGCGTTGGTCACTGTTACCCCGAAATTAGCAAACAGGTATGGGTCACGAGGTTATAGGGAATCTCGACGAAATTCCCTTTCACTGCTTCAGTGAAAATCAGTGAAGTGGCGTCGTGATTCCTTGCTGCTTCTGATATTTCCCGTCTCGGTCTGCATAGGAAATCTCGCAAGGTTCACTCGCTCGCCAGAAGAGCACCTGCGCCAATCCTTCATGCGCGTAAATCTTCGCGGGCAGCGGCGTGGTGTTGGAAATCTCCAACGTAACGTTTCCCTCCCATTCCGGCTCGAACGGAGTCACATTCACAATAATACCGCAGCGGGCGTAAGTGCTTTTGCCGAGACAAATGGTGAGGATGTCGCGTGGGATGCGGAAATACTCGATGCTCCGCGCCAACGCAAACGAGTTGGGCGGCACGATGCAGACTTCCGCCTCCAAATCCACGAAGGACTTCGTGTCGAAGTTCTTCGGGTCAACGACAGTATTGAAGACGTTAGTGAAAACCTTGAACTCGTCGGCTACTCGTAAATCGTAGCCGTAACTCGACAAGCCGTAGCTGATGACGCGTTGTCCGTTGTCGAGTTGGCGGACTTGCCGTTCTACAAATGGCTCAATCATCCGCTTCTCGGTAGCAAGACGACGAATTTCCTTGTCAGAGAGAATGCTCATAAGGTCGGATTGGAACCAACGAAAGGACAGTTACGGCAGCTATTGCCACAGCAGTATCCGCGTCGGAGATGGTAGTCGGCAGCGAAGACCACGTGGCCAAGCTCGTCGAGATAGAAATCTTTCAGGTTTGAGTGTCTCGCAATCTCTTCACGGACGCGCGCAAGGACCTTCGGTGGCTCGTCCAGGCTTCGCGCGTCGTGAGCGAGCGTGGCGAGACAACGGCGGCACAAACAGGCTGGTTCAAGCTGCGCCTCGACAAGAAATCGCAGAACATGCGCTGGGACATTCGCCTGGTCGCACCAGCACGCGCCCTTGTAAAGA
>DATMRF010000085.1:0-72897 GCA_035566435.1 Candidatus Acidiferrum sp. | reverse complement strand
GGATTGAAAACGGCCTCTAAACGGCACCCTCTGTCACTTTGTCACGGTTCAAAGCGTGACAGAGTGAGCTTTGTCACGCTTTCAAAAGTGAGAATCACCCGGTAAACACGGCCTTGTCACGGTGTCACGCTTTGAAAGCTCCCCACCCCACCCCCCGGCGCAGAAAATAAAATGGCCCACACAACCACCAGGCTCCCAACTCCCGATAGCTCCCGCTCGCCCAAAACCGTGGTCCCGATAGCTCACGATACCTCCCGCCCACCTCTGTCCCTAGCAGCACCTATCGGGAGCTACCGGGACCTATCGTGACCTATCGGGAGCAAAATTGAGCTTCCGCGCGGATTATCACCCCTTTGTGCCTTCTCGTGCCTTCTTGTCGCCATTCCACCTTCATGATCCAAGTTGTAGCACTGTAGCGCCCTGGAGACCCCTAACACACACACGCTCCCGGTCCCCCTCCGGCATCCGCTGCCCCTCCGAACTCCACCCGGCATCTAAAGGTCAAATCCTGTCCTCCCTCCCATCCGCAGCCGTCTGCACCCCTTTCTTCGGCGTCACATCCCCAGGCCGCCCCGACCTCTGCGCTCTGTAGTCCGTGGTCCCATGGTCCCATGGTCCCGTAGTCCTGTGGTCCTGTAGTCCTGTCCTTTCCCTTTTGGCCCCAATTCCCGAAATTCGCCGGTCACGGATATCGTTATCGGTAACCTTCGGTAACCAATCGGTAACCTATGGTAACCGATGGTAACCGATCCAGCCTGCGGTAACCGTACGGTAGGTCGCGGTAGGCTGTGGTAGGTTACGGTAGGCTGTGGTAGCCTACCCCCCACTAAATCCTCCTGCTATGTTCGCTCGATCCTGCCGCCCACGCTAATACTCGCCACCCGTCACCAGCCACCGCCCTATCATTGCCCATCCGTGGTCCGACTGCCGTTCCTAGGCTCACGCCTCTTCGGTGATAACCGTATCGCTGTGCTCGTAGGCCGGGGCGCAGCAGCAGAGCAGCCGGAGCGGCTCGGCGCCGGTGTTCCAGAGCTTGTGCTTTTGTCGGGGCCGGATGGCGATCGCATCACCTGGAGCCACGTCGCGCGCTTCTCCGTCAATGCGGATTCGGCCGGTGCCGTGGGTAATGTAATAGATTTCCTCGGCCAGAGGGTGGTAGTGATCGAGCGTGGCGCCGCCAACCGGCAATCGCGCCTCAGCCAGGCTTTGGTTCTGAATCGCGGAGTTGCGGTGAGCCAGCAGCTCGCGAATCTCCGAGCCGTCCATCGTGATGAACGGCGGCACGGTTTCGAGGTTCTTTACGTCCATAAGATCTAATTTCGGATGTGCTCGGGCCTGGTCAGAGGTCAGTGGCGAAGACGGGACGAACCAACGAAAGGTCGCGCGTCATTACCCGCCAGGCGCGCACCAGCATCACCGCCACTGAAATCAGGCCGGCGGCCAGCCCGGCCCAAAGACCCACGACGCCAAGGTGGAAGCCGAAACACAAAATGAGTCCCAGCGCCAGGCCAATCGGGTAATGGCCGATCATGTTGGCGACCATCGCCGCGCGCGTGTTGCCCAGGCCGCGCAACGCGCCGGTAGTGCTGACCTGTATCCCATCGGCAATTTGAAACAGCGCGACTATCATGAGGATCTTCACGCCAACATCTATGACCGCGGCATCCCGAGTGAAGCAGCCGAGCAGGGCTCGCGGGAAGACGAGATAGCCCAGGGCGAAAACGCTCATGACGGTGATGGAAACAGCGATGCAGAGCCAGCCGGCGACGCGCGCTCGCTCCGGTTGCTCCGCGCCGATGAACATGCCGACCCGCACGGCGGCCGCCGAGGAGAATCCATAGGGAAACATGAACGTAAAAGCGGCCATCATCAGGCACACATGATGCGCGGCCAACGGCACGGCGCCGAGTGCGCCGGCCACAAAGGTGGCGATGGTGAACGCGCCGATTTCCAGCGCTGTATGGCCCGCGGCCGGCAACCCAAGCCCGAAATAGCGGCGCTGCATGCTCCAATCCACGCGCGGCCATCGGAAAGGCGCGCCGCGCACTTGCCACCAGGTGTATAGCAGCGCCGCCACCAGCATCGAGTAGCGGCACAATACTGTCGCCAGGGCAATGCCTCGCACTCCGAGCCGCGGAAACCCCCAATGGCCCAATCCGAGCGCGGTGCAGGCCATGAGGTTTAGTACATTCGCCGAAAGGATGATGACGGTGAACGATAGAACCCGGTGCCGCGCCTGCCAGTAGCGTTGGAGCACGAAGAACACGAAGAGGCTCGGCAAGCACCAGATGATCGTGCGGATGTAAACACTGAACGCCGTGCGCATTTCGCTGGCCGGCGCCAGCCAAACGTAGAGATACAAACCGAGGATCACCCCGAACGCTGAAACCACGGCCACCAGCCCGCACGACCAAAGCGATTGGCCCAGGTAACGCCGCAACGCCGGCTCGTCACGCGCTCCGACCGCCTGCGAAAAGTAGGTGTCCAGAGCAAGCAGAGAACCGAGGCATACGCTGGTGAACGTCCAAAAAAGATTCACGGCGAGCCCAAGCCCCGCCAGCGCGGTCGTGCTAATGCGCCCGGCGACCAGTGTATCCACCATGCCCATCGACATGTGCCCGACCTGGTTAAGCACGATAGGTCCGGCAAGCTTCAGCGTGTCCCGAAGCTCAGTCCGCAGGTTGATGTCGCCCGCCCGCATGGGTTAGGTTGTTGAGAGTATCGTACGCGATTGGGGTAAGCACGCGGTTTGAGCAGGCTGGGACGTTGAATCGCTGAGACGTGAAACGTGATGCGTGAACCGGTTAGCCTAACGAATGACCTCGGCCGCCGTTTTAACGCTCTAACGCTTTAGCGCTCTTTACGTCCATATCCTGCAGGAACGGCAGCCCCTCCCGGTACTTCCGCAACGCCCCCAAATCCAGTCGGGCCTGGCACCAACCTTCAGTCTCGCCGGCGTCGGCCATGAGGTCACCGTTGAAGTCCACGATGAGTGAACGTCCCGTATAACGATAATAAGGATCCTTGCCCACGCGATTGACGCCGACCACGTAAGCCTGGTTTTCGATGGCCCGGGCCTGCAGGAGCCGGACCCAGTGGAGAATCCGCTTTTCCGGCCAGCTTGCAATAACGATGAACAATTCCGGTCGGTGCATGGCGGCCGCCTGGCGGAACAGCTCCGGAAACCTCAAGTCGTAGCAGATAAAAGGAGAAACGGCGCACTCTTCCCAGCGGAACATGGTCGGGTGTTCGCCGGCGGTATAGTGCTCGGATTCCCCGCCTGGCGTGAAGGGGCGCATCTTCGCATAGAAACTGATCAGCTCGCCTGCCGAGGAGAACACCAGCGCCTTGTTGCGCGCGTGTCCACTCTTTCCGAGCACGACGGCGCCGCCCAGCAGGCATACGCCAAATTCCTTCGCCGTGCCGGCCAGAAACTGCTCGGTCGGGCCGCCGGCCGGCTCGGCCATCGCGCCGGTGTTCATGCTGAAGCCGGTCGCAAACATTTCGGGCAGGATGACGAGGGAATTCTTTTCAGGCGCGGCCTGGGTCAGCAGACGGCGCACCTTCTCGAAATTCGCTGGTTTGTTTTCCCAGGCGATGTCGGGCTGCAGAGCGAGTATGTTCATGCGGGTAGATGATTGGTAATTAGTAGTCAGTGATCCGTGTTTCGTAAGCGGACGCTGTGTTTGCATGACCAATCATCGTCAATCACCTGAAGCCTATACAGCGGGGCCGCAAATTGTCCAAAGCATACGCTGAAATATTCTCGCTTTGAACGCGCTGAACGCGTAGAAAAGCAGGTCTGTTGTGAGCACGACCACCTTCGAAAGCAGTGACAGTGTGCGCCATGCGCGGCCTTTGCGGCATGTGTTGTCGGTGACGTTCGACCAACAGCTGGCGCTGCAATTAGGTGGCCATCTCCCGGGCGTCACCGTCGCCTACGAAACCTATGGCAGGCTCAACGTCGCCCGGGACAACGCGGTATTAGTGTGCCATGCCATCAGCGGTGATTCGCACGTCGCGCAGCATGACGCCCAGGACGACCCGGGGTGGTGGGATGTAGTGGTAGGCCCGGGAAAGGTGATTGATACCGAGCGGTTCTTCGTGATTTGCCCCAACCTGCTGGGTGGATGCCGAGGAACCACCGGGCCCGGCAGCCTTAACCCTGTGACCGGCCAGCCGTACGGCCGCGATTTCCCGACCGTCACGGTTAGTGACATGGTCGAAGTGCAGAAACGATTGCTGGACCATTTGGGCATCGCTCAATTGCGGGCCGTGGTCGGTGGCTCGCTGGGCGGCCACCAGGCCTTAACCTGGGCCACCCGCCACCCGGACCGGGTCCGGGGCGTCGTCGCTCTGGCCACCTCGCCGCGGCTAACCAGCCAGGCTCTGGCATTTGACGTGGTCGGCCGCAACGCCATCCTTCGCGACCCGCACTTCCATGGCGGGCAATATTATGACAAGCCGCACGGCCCGGATGTCGGCCTGGCGCTGGCTCGCATGATCGGTCATATCACCTACCTCTCGGCCGAAGCGATGACGGAAAAGTTCGAGGCGGACCGGCTGCATCCGCGCGATGTTGCGGTCCAATTCGAGAAGAAGTTTTCCGTGGGCTCTTATTTGGGGTACCAGGGCGCGAAGTTTGTCGAGCGGTTCGATGCCAACAGCTATGTGACCCTGTCCCTGGCAATGGATCTGTTTGACCTCGGGCAGACTCCGGACGAGCTGGCGAAAGCGCTTCGACCGGCGCGGTGCCGTTGGCTCGTAGTGAGCTTTTCCAGTGATTGGTTGTTCCCCCCAGGCCAGTCGCGCGCGCTCGTGAACGCGCTCGCGGCCAACAACGCGCCCGTGACTTACTGCAACGTGCAAAGCGCCTGCGGCCATGACGCGTTCCTGCTGCCGGATGAGCTGGAGGTTTATGGCGAGATGACGCGGGCGTTCCTGGACCAGCTGGGGACGGCCGGGCGGGAGCGTGTCTCCATCCAGGAGGGGGCGCATGGGCCCACCAGCATCTTTCATCAGCACCGGCTCGATTATGACCGCATTGTGGAGTTGGTGCCGGCCGGAGCGACAGTGCTCGACCTGGGCTGTGGCCCGGGCAGTCTGCTCGCGCGCTTGCGCGAAGGTGACCATCGCCGGTTGGTCGGCGTCGAACTGGATGAGAAGAACATCCTCGCCTGTATCGGTCGCGGGCTGGACGTGCTCCAGATGGATGTGAACAAAGAACTGGGAGCTTTTGGCACAGGCCAATTTGACTGCGTAATCTTGTCGCGAACCCTCCAAGCCGTTTATGACGTCGAGCGCGTGCTGACAGAGATGCTCCGAATCGGGCGAACTTGCGTCGTCAGTATCCCCAATTTCGCGTATCACCGGCTCACCCGCATGCTGGCCGAAGAAGGCCGCGCGCCCAAATCTGGCGGCGTCCTGCGCTACGAATGGTACAACACCCCCAACATTCGCTTCTTCACGATCGCGGACTTCGAAGATTTTTGCCGGATCAAGGGGATTCGCGTGCATCGGCAAATCGCGTTGGATACGGAAGCGGCAACGGAGGTCTTCGAGGACCCGAACCGGAACGCGGATTTGGCCATCTTTGTAATCGGGAAAGCCTGATGATGTCCTCTCGAGCCTGGTTTCAATGCATCAACCCCGAATGCGGGGCGACCTACCCGCTGAACGCGATCGTGTACCACTGCGAACGTTGCCAATCGTTGCTCGAAGTTCAACAGGACATGGCGGCGCTGGCACGGCGGAGCGCCGCGGCCTGGATCAGGCTCTTTGAAGAGCGGTATAAGTCCAACGAGTGGCCCTACGGGTCAGGGGTTTGGGGCAAGAAGGAATGGTTGCTGCCGGACATCGCGAACGAAAACATTGTCTCACTCTATGAGGGCGGCACGAACCTGTTTTGGGCCGAGCGGTTCGGCAAGTTAGTCGGCTTGCCGAACCTGTGGATTAAGCTCTGCGGCAATACCCACAGCGGCTCGTTCAAGGACCTCGGCATGACGGTCCTCGTATCGCAGGTCAAGCAGATGATTTCCGAAGGCGCGCCGATCAAGGCCGTCGCATGCGCCTCGACCGGCGACACCTCCGCGGCGCTCGCTACCTATTGCGCCGCCGCGGGCATCCAATCCATCGTGCTGCTGCCGCGCGGCAAAATCTCGCTCGCCCAGCTCGTGCAGCCGATTTCCAATGGCGCGCTGGTCCTTTACCTGGATACGGATTTTGACGGCTGCATGAAGCTGGTGCAGGAGATCACCAAAGATCCCACCCTTTACCTTGCGAACTCGATGAACTCGCTGCGAGTCGAGGGTCAAAAGACCGTCGGCATCGAAATCGTGCAGCAGTTCGACTGGGAAGCACCCGATGTGATCATCATCCCCGGTGGCAACCTCGGCAACGTTTCCGCTCTCGGCAAGGGTTTGCTCATGATGAAGGACCTGGGGTTGATCGTGAAGCTGCCGCGCATCGTGGTAGCGCAAGCCGAACGGGCCAACCCGCTCTACCGGGCTTATCTCAAAAACTTTGAAGTTTTCGAGCCGATTCAGGCGCAAGAGACTCTCGCCAGCGCCATCCAGATTGGCAACCCCGTCAGTTTCCAGAAAGCGGTACGGATCCTCAAACAGTTCAACGGCATTGTTGAGCAGGCGACGGAGGAGGAGCTCGCGGACGCGGCGGCGCTGGGCGATCGCACCGGGATGTTCAACTGTCCGCACACGGGCGTTGCTTTGGCGGCGCTGCTCAAACTCTTAAAAGCCGGAAAAATCGACAAGACCGAACGCGTTGTGGTCATCTCCACCGCGCACGGTCTTAAGTTTGTTGAAATGAAAGTTAAGTACCATCAAAAGGAGCTGGGCTTTCCCTGCCGGCATGCGAACCAGCCGATTGAATTGCCCGCTCGCCTCGACGCAGTCAAGGAGGCCCTCCGCAAGGCATTGGAGAGCACGGCTGACGGTCCGCTTTCGCCCACCTCGGCGCGGTGAAAGCGATAAACCTCGCAAAGCCTGCGCCTTCCCGATTCCGTCGGTACTGGGACCTTGCGCCGGGCACAGTATTTCTGAACCACGGTTCCTTCGGCGCATGCCCGCGCGCAATTCTCGAGTTGCAGGCCGACCTGCGGCGCCAAATGGAAGCTGAGCCGGTCCAGTTCCTGTGGCGGCATTACGAGGAACGGCTTGAGCCCGCGCGGCAGCAGGTGGCCAGGTTTGTCGGGGCGCGCGCACGCGACCTCGTGTTCGTGACCAACGCCACGACTGGCATCAACGCCGTGATGCGTTCGCTCAAGCTGCGGCGCGGAGACGAATTGCTCACGACCAACCACGATTATAATGCGTGTCACAACGTGCTGGTCGAGATCGCCCGGCGCGCCGGAGCGAGACTCGCGACGGCACGTGTGCCTTTTCCGCTGCGCGGCGAGGACGAAGCTGTCGAAGCCGTTCTGCGCGCCGTGACGCCTCCGACCCGACTGGCGTTGATCGACCATGTGACCAGCAACACAGCGGTGGTGTTGCCCCTCGCGCGAATCATCCGGGAGTTGGAGAAGCGCGGAGTCGATACGCTGGTCGATGGTGCGCATGCGCCAGGCATGCTGCCGCTCAATCTCGCCAGACTGGCCCCAGCCTATTACACCGCTAACTTGCACAAATGGGTATGCGCCCCGAAAGGAGCGGCTTTCCTGTGGGCACGCGAGGATCTTCAAAAGGATCTTCAACCCGCCGTGATTAGCCACGGCAACAACACGCACCGGCCGGGCTACAGCGCGTTCCAGGACCGCTTTGATTGGGCCGGCACGCTGGATCCAAGCGCGTGGATGTGCGCCGGTGCGGCCATCGACTGGATGGCCCGGCGGCTTTCCGGTGGCTGGCCTGCCATTCAAAAGGCGAACCACGAACTCGCAGTCAAGGCGCGCGGGTTGCTTTGTGAAGAGCTGGAAGTCGAAGCGCCTTGCCCGGAAAGCTTGCTAGGCGCAATGGCCTCAGTGCCCCTGCCAGGGCGATTCCAGGGTCGGCCGAAGTCAGGCAAAATCGACGCCGAGCAGTTGCGGCTGTACGACCGGTTCCGCATCGAAGTGCCGTTCGTCCGTCTCGGTCAACCGGAGCGACGCTATTTTCGCATCTCCGCGCAACTTTACAATTCGCTCGCCGATTACGAGTATCTTGCGCGTGCGCTGCAGGAGGTAAGACCGAGTTTGAGACTCCTTACGTAGTCTCCTACAGAATTAGAACACGCTGTTAGCCCCGAAGAGGGATCGAATGTCCCGGCGCGGCAACCGCCACATACACCACCTCGGCTTGGGTCACACGCGCGGTTTCGTGGGGTGCCGCTCGGCGCTTCGCCTCCACCGTAACGCGGACGGTGATCGACGTATTGCCGGTCCGGACCTTCTCGGCATAAAAGCTCACTAGATCCCCAACGAACACGGGCGCGATGAACTTGACCTCGTGCATGGCGACAGTGACCAACTGCTTGTCGGTATGGCGCTGAGCTTCGACGACGCCCGCCTGGTCAATGTTGCTGAGGATGATCCCGCCGAAAATTGTGCCCATCGAGTTGGTGTCGCGCGGCATCATCACGACGCGAATGGCGGGTTGCGCTGTATTGTTTTCGGTCATGCCGAAACTATAGGCTGAGTGTCCCGAACCGACGATGGCTAAATGAGGTGGCCGACACTCGACCGTTCAGTGACCGTCAGGTGGACTTTACCGTTGCTGCGAGGCGGATTTCGGTGAAACAATCCAAACCTCGACCAGATGAGCCATATCCCGTCCGGCGAACCAAAACCGATAGCCGACACGGCCAACACAGGGCCGCCGTTCCGACTGGGGCATCGGCCCTGCCTGGATGGAGTTCGGGGAGTAGCCATCCTGGCAGTCGTGGCGGCGCACACCGAGCGCTTCCGCAGCATGGCGGCCTTCGTCGCGGTGGATCTGTTCTTCGTCCTAAGCGGTTTTCTCATCACCTGTCTGCTGTTGGAGGAGTGGGAACTGCGCGGAACGATCAGCCTGCGCCGGTTTTACCTGCGGCGGGTCCTGAGGCTGCTGCCGGCGCTTGCGGTGATGCTGGTCGTGTTTGTAATTTATTATTGGTGGAGCAGTCCGCGTCCCACGGCGATCGCTGTGTCGATAGATGCCCTGGTGGCCTTCTTCTATTCTTCAAACTGGGCGCTCGCTTACGGGTTCCATCAACCCAACCTGTTCGGCCATGCCTGGTCGCTCTCCATCGAAGAGCAATTCTACGTCGCCTGGCCGTTGCTCCTGGTTCTGCTGCTGCGCTTTACACGTTTTCCAAGGTCAACGTTCAATTGGCTGTTGCTTGGAGTTTTCCTGGTGACAGTTGAGCGCGTGCTGTTGCTCGCCATCGGTTCGAACTTTCATCGTTTCTTTTACGGAACGGACACGCGGGCCGACAGGTTGCTGCTGGGCTGCGCCGGCGGCCTGGCTTTCAACTCCGGCATGTCGGCTGCCGCACTGAAACCCGGGTCGCCCGGAAGGCGCTTGTTCAAGCTGTCGGCCTACGGATCGGTGCTTGGGTTAATCTTCCTGAGCGCCTATTCGCCGTTTAGCTGGGAATTCGACGTCGGCGTGGTGTATTTCCTAATCCCGATTTTTGGCACCCTGCTGATTTTGGAATTGGTGCTGGAGAGTCGCGGGTTTCTGGCGCGGCTGTTCGAAACGCGCTGGCTCACCTATATCGGGAAAGTCTCCTATGGTTTGTACCTGTGGCACTATCCAATCTTCTCTACAGTACAGGCACGGCATTGGGTGCCGGGAAAGGAACTGGCGGTCGAGTGCGCCCTCACCACCATCGCCGTGCTCGCCTCGTACTACCTGCTCGAACGGCCCCTCCTTCGAATGAAGAAGAGGTTCCAGGGTGAGAGTTCATCTCAGAGAATTATTGAGAAAGGAAGTGCGGCTTCCGAATAGCATATGAACGAACATTCCAGGATTCGCGCCGCAATCTTCGACATGGACGGCGTGCTCACCGATTCCGAGCCGCTAATCAACGCCGCCGCCATTGCCATGTTCGCGGAAAAGGGTCTGCGGGTGAAGCCAGAGGATTTCCTCCCGTTTGTCGGCACGGGCGAGGACCGCTACATCGGCGGCGTAGCCGAGACCTATCATTTCGCTCTCGACCTGCCCGCGGCCAAACGCCGGACTTACGAAATTTATCTTGCGCTGGTGCCCGACCGGCTCCGGGCCTTTCCCGGCGCGCAGGACCTCGTTCGCGCTTGCCGCCAAGCCGGACTGCGCGTCGCGGTGGCTTCCAGCGCTGACGAGATCAAAATCGCCGCCAACCTGCGGAAAATCGATCTGCCTCCTGCCGATTGGGATGCGGTCGTGACCGGCGAGGACGTGAAAGCGAAAAAGCCGGCGCCGGACATTTTCCTAAGGGCCGCCGCGAAGCTCGGGTTGCGGCCCAGGGAATGCGTGGTGATAGAGGATGCCGTGAATGGTATTGAGGCGGCAAAGGCGGCCGGTATGCGCTGCGTTGCAGTAGCGCAGACCTTCGCCCCCGACCGCTTGAAACGAGCCGACCTGGTGAGGGCGGGCATCTCGGCGGTGACTGTGTCGGACCTCGTCGGCGGTTCGAATGCTGGAAAAAAAATTAGTGTTAAGCAGTGTTAAGGCCGCGATAGCGGCCATAAATGTAGACGGGGTCGTCGACGAGGGACGGGGTTTTCATGCTTGCGTGTACGTTTGTCTGCTTTTTGGGCAGGTCGCGGTTGGTGACAGCGGCCCTCTACTATGTATGGCGCGACGAATGTTGTCTGACGGCGGACAGGAGCTCAGGATGTGTTCAACAACTGCAGGAGTCGTCGGGAGGCTTTGATTTTGGGCAACCCGCCCGACTGCCAACGCGCTTGCCTGGGAGTGGCAGGACCGATGAGGGCGCGGCAATTTAGAACGGAACACCTGATGCGCTAGTTAGTGACGATGCCGCCCATCCTCGTCGTGCTGGTGTTGATGATCCGGGTACGGTGTGGCGCCCACAAGGCCGGGTTGGCCGAGTGGGTGGCAGGCATGGTTCTGGCTGCGGTCTGGTTTGGGCTGACACCGGAGATGTTCTGGGTTTCGCAGGCGAAAGGCTTATTGGCTCCCCTCCTTTCCCGGTTGCGTTGACTTGCTGCTTCCGCGCCTCCATATTCGCCTCATGGATTTCGACATATCGAACCTCCTGGGGTCGTGGGAATACCAACCGGGGCAGGTTGTTGTTCGCCGATTCACGGCGAAGGACGGGAAAGAAAAAATCCAGCTTCGCGTGGATCTGGGCCTCCTGCAAATGAACGCAGAAGGCCGCCCGGATGGCAAACGGCCCTTTGGCTACAGTTCTCTTCTGGAGTACCACCAGGCGCGGCTTTACAAGCATCTGGCCGCCCACAACGGCAGCGACGAAGGTTTCAAACTGAAAGCCGAGGAATGTTCCAAGCTCCAATTGGAAGTGCTGCAATACCACCACCGGTACATTTGCCTGCTGCAACTGGAGGACTTCGCCGGCGTCATCCGTGACACCGAGCGGAACCTGGCCGTTTTCGACTTTGTGGAGAAGCATGCCGAGTCCGAGGAACTGGTTTGGGCGCTGAGGCAGTTTCAGCCGCAGTTGCTGATGATTCTCAGCCGCGCCCGGGGAGCGCAGGCGCTAAAGGCTGATGATTATGAGCTGGCGCTCCGGTTAATCGAAGAGGGCATCGACCAGATCCGCGCCTTTTACAAAGAGAGCGCCGGCAATGAAGCGGCCGAGCAAAGCGGGGAAGTTGCGTCGTTGCAGGATTGGCTCGAGGAAATCCGCGCCAAACGTCCGCTCTCGCGCCGGGAACGGCTGGAGCGGGCGCTACACGATGCGGTGAAATCGGAAGATTACGAGCGAGCCGCCCAGGTGCGGGATGAGCTACGGAATCTGGAGTCAGCGGAGTGAGGAAGGCGGGGAGCGGTGTTCAGTATTCATTGATCCGGCGAACACGAACCCGTTGTCCCTTGCCGCTCACCAATCGCCAATCACCAGTCACCCAGATTCGGTCAGGGTTGCGGAAATATCCGGTACAAGAGGAAATAGACCAGCACGCCGGTAACCGAGACGTACATCCACAACGGCCAAGTCCAGCGGGCGATTTTGCGGTGGAGCTCAAACCGCTTTTTCAATGCGCGATTTAGAGTGACGAGCACGAGCGGCACAATCACCACAGCGAGGACTGTGTGGGTTAAGAGGATGGAGAAGTAGATGGGGCGGAACCAGGCCGGTTCGAGGAACCGGGTGGGGCCCTGGTGCAGCACGAGCGCGCGGTGACCGTGATAGGTGAGGTAGCAAATCAGGAACACGATGGAGCAGACGAACGCGGTCAGCATGCAGTTTCGATGCGCCACCTGGTTCTTGCGGTGGATGAAGTAATAGCCGGCGCTCAGGAAAACCGCGCTCACCGCGTTGAGCGAGGCGTTGACGGCGGGCAGGTCACTGAAACTCATGACTCGCGCTCCAATCGCCTGATGCCGGCCAGGAGTTGCGATTTTACACGTTGCGGCTCGATTCCCTCGCCGGTTGTTTCAAAAACGCCGCGCAAGCGACCCTGCTTATCGACCAGAATGAAAATGGTGCTGTGGATAAACAAGTCGTCGGGGGACTGGCGCTCTTCAGGCTTTTTTGCGACGGCAGTCAGCTTGAGAGAGTCGCGGGCCAGGGCGGCGAGCTGTGGTTTGGTGCCGGTCAGAAAGCACCAGCGATTGAGGTCGGCCCCGAAGCGCTCGGCATAAGTTTTCAGCACCGCCGGCGTATCGAAGTCCGGATCGGTGGTCAGGGTGACCAGCCTGGCCCGGCTGCGTACTGGCAGGCTCTGTTGGAGGTCCTGCATTTGCCGGGACATTTTCAGGCATGGCCCGGGGCAGCGGGTAAAGATGATGTCCGCGACCCAGACCTGACCGCGGAGGTCAGCCAACGAAACGGCCTCTCCGTTCTGGTTAGTAAGGGAAAAATCGGCAACCGGGGAAATGACGGGCAGCGGTTCGCCCAACCCGGACCGAGGATTGAGAGTGGCCAGCAGGAACGCCAGAACCAGCAACGCGGCCGTGAGGGCCAAGCCGAGCCAAATCAGCCGGTGGGTCTTGAGTCCTGGTGCAGTCATCGGCCAGGCACCCTCCCGGGCGCGGGCGCAACAAGGCGAAGGGCTCCCGGCCCCAACCATTCCCCGGCCATGATAGTCGTCATCAGAACTAAATACCCTGAACCCTGCGCACTGACAAGGCACTGAGACACAATTAGGGTCGGGCCTCAGTCAAATCGAGCCGGGGAGCACGACTCCGAGCGTCCGGGCGGCGTTGTGCCCAGACGCGCGATGGGAATAATGGCCCTGGCTCGCGGGCACTGAGACCCACGGTTTCCAGCCTCCGATTTCTGATTTGCCGGCGGCGCGGGGCCTTTGCCAGACTCGAAGCATTCATGAAAAAGCTATTTCTGCTCCTGGCCGGCTGCACGGGCCCGGGCTTCATCGCGGAGGCTGGAAATCCGCTTGAGCCTTATGCTTTCGAGGGCAAACTTATCCTGACCCAACTGGCCTCCGCGCCGTTTCCGCATCCCCAGCGCGCCGAGGGTCACCGGTACCAGAGCCAGTTTTTTCCGGCCAAAGAACATTATACTGACAGCACCGTGGCCATCTTCATCCCGCGCGGCTTCCGGGAGACCGGACGGGTTGATTTCGTGGTTCATTTTCACGGCTGGCAAAACAATGTCACAAATGTGCTGCGCCGGTATCAATTGATTGAACAGCTCGTGGCCAGCGGACGCAACGCGGTGTTGGTGGTGCCACAAGGCCCGCGGAACGCCTCGGACTCCTTCGGCGGGAAACTTGAAGACCCGGACGGGTTCAAACGGTTTATGCAGGAGGTGACGCAAACGTTGCGCGAAAAGTCGGCGTTGACGAATAAGGATTTCACCATCGGGAACATCGTGCTCTCCGGGCACAGCGGAGGCTATCACGTCATCTCGGCGATTCTGGACCACGGCGGCTTAACCGCGCACGTAAAGGAGGTTTGGCTTTTCGATGCGCTGTACGGGCAGACCGACAAATTCCTCGCGTGGCTCGACCAGCAGCAGGGCCGGCTGGTGGACATCTATACCGAACACGGCGGCACCAAAGAGGAGACCGAACGGCTGATCGCCCTTTTGAAACCGCGCGGCATGGCTTTTTACGCGGGCACAGAGACCGACGCCAAACCGGCGGACCTGCGGAAAAACGGGCCGGTTTTTCTTTTCACCGGCCTCGAACATGACGAAGTGGTCGAGAAGCACGGGACGTTGAGAACCTTCCTCGAGACGAGCGGCTTGGAGAGAATTCGGAACGAGTGACCTCACCACGGCTTCCGATTTTGCAGCAGACGACGCAAGGAGAATCAGAGCGGCAAAGAGCAACGGCAGGAGATTGAAGGAACGTGTCCCCATTGTTTCCGGCAGGGATCGGGGACGCGGTGGAACGCGTCCCTACCGGTGGTTGGCTCAAAGCCGCGGTACGAATCGCGGCCTGGTATTGGATCAGAGACTCCTAACGTCGTCTCCTACGAAGAAAAAGGATTTCCAAACACGCGCTTACCGATGCAGCAACCCACCGAGCGTCAGGGAATGACCCTGATGGTCCTGTAAAAACGGGTCTCGGGGGCCGGCGCGGCTGGGTCGATAACCTGGAAAACTCCGCTGAAGGGAGCGGTAAAGGTTCCGAGGGACGACCAGGATTTGAGGTTGGTCGAGGCCTCGACAATATACGCCATGCCAGGCTGGGCGGAGACGGTGAGCAGGAATTGGCCGTTGGTGAACGCGCCCACGAGCTGGGCCGGGACGGGGACAGCGACGACGGTCGTGACCGAAGCCGAATCGTTGGCGGGGTTGAGGTCGGTGGCGCTGCTGGAGACAGTCGCGGTATTGACGAGGATACCGCCGATGGCCGGGGCGGTGTTGATAGTGATATTCGCAGTGCCGCCGACGTTGAAGAGGCCGAGGGTGGCTGTGAGCGTGTTGCCCTGGATCGCGACGGTCCCCTGCGAGGAGGTCGTACCAGTGACGTTCACGCCGCCGGGCAGGGTATCGATCACTACCACATCAGGAACGGAGTTCGGTCCCAGATTGGTGATATTGAGCGTGTAGGTAAGACTGCTGCCGGTGAAAAGGGAGGCAGGGGAGCCGGACATGCCAACAGCGAGGTCGGCCACGGGGTTAACCGGGACGACCGTAGTAAGGGTCAGGCTCCAACCACGAGCGATGATGCCGGAATCGCCGGCGGAATCATCGAGGACGAAAAGGGACCAGGCGCCGTTGGGGCCGGCACCGTTGAGAGCGCCCAGCGTCGAGCCGAAGGGGGCGGCAGGGGCAGGACGGATGAATGGCGGGGTCGCGCCATATTGGGAGGGGAGATAGGTGCCGGTGGCGAGAATGCCATTGGCGGGCAAGCCCGCGGCAGCGGCATCATCAAAGGTGAGAGTCAGGTTGGTCAGTCCGTGGTTCCCGCTGGCGTGAGACATGAGCAGGACATTGTGGCTGCCGCCCGGACTGACCAGGAGAACGTTGACATCGCTGGCGAAGCCATGGGTGAGCCCCGAGAGCGTTACGGTCGCTTTGCTGACGAAGCCAGTCAGCCCGGAAACTGAAATGGCGGAAGGATAGGGCGAAGCGGGCCCTTGATCGGGGATGACGATGGAGTTGGTGCTGGCGTAGGTGGTGGTCAGCGGCAGGGTAAACGTGAAGGTGACGAGACCGAGGTTATTTGCGCCGTCCTGGAGCTGGAGGGTGGCGACAATAGCACCCGCCGCGCTTGGGCTGACGGTGAAAGCAAAGGCACGGGCAACAGGAGGTCCACCAGCAACGACCTGGCCATAAGTGTCGGGACCGCCGGGGGCCGTAACGCCGCCGGACGCCTGCAACGTGGCCACCAGGTTGGCGGTGTCGAGCTGGCCAATATTGGCGAGGCCGAAGGAAATGGTGACGGTTTGGCCTGGATTAATCGCACCGTTGTTGAGCAGGTTCTGTGTGATAAGGGTAGCGCCCGCGGCGACGATATGCGGCGCGGGGCTGGCAGCCGCGACGACCGCGGAGGCGGAGTTGTTGCCGGAGGCCGGGTCGATGGAAGCGGTAGCGACGGAGGCGGTGTTTGTGAGCAAGCCAGGGGAAAGCGGAGTGACGTTGATCGTGACGGTGGCGAGCGCGCCGGGGCCCAGATCACCCAGAGTCGCAATGACAGAAGCACCGTTTTGAGCCACCGAGCCCTGGGAGGCGCTGGCAGAACCATACGCGAGCGTGGCGGGCAGGGGCAGAGTGACGACGCTGCTCAGCGCGTTGCCCGGGCCGCCATTAGTAACGACAATACTATAGGTGAGATTGCTGCCAACGATCACAGAAACCGGATTCGCGGAGAGGGTGAGACCGAGATCGGCGGTCGGGAGCACAACCGTGGTTACGGTCGAGGCGGTATTGTTGACTGAATGCAGGTCGGTTTCAAAGGAAGTAATCAAAGCGCTTTCGGTGAGCGAGCCGGCCGCGGCAATGCCGGGCTGCACCACCAGCGTGACGGTCGCGGTGGCGCCGACGCTCAAGCTGGCGAGGTTACCGATGATGACATTGCCATTAGTGGTCAGGCTGCCCTGGGAAGTGGAGGCGCCGACCAGGGTGACATTGGCTGGGAGCGCATTCGAAAAGGTAACGCCGCTGGCACTGTTCGGCCCGGCATTGGTGATGGTGAAGGTGTAGGTGAGATTGCTGCCGACGAAGACGGGGTTGGGCGCCGCTACCAGGCTGAGCCCCAGGTCCACGACCTGGTTGACTGGCGTCACGTTGGTGAAGTTGATGCTCCAACCGCCGGCGATACTGCCGGTGTCACCCGAGCCATCATCCAGGACATAGACAGACCAAGTTCCGTTGGGATTGAGCCCGTTGAAAGTGCTCAACATGGCGGTGAACGGGGCGGCCGGTGCCGGATTGGAGAATACGGGCGCCGGTGCGTAGGCGGAGGGCTGCCACGAGCCCGAGCTCATGGGGCCGCTGGCGGGCAGCGGCGAGGGCGCGTTGTCGTCGAAGGTCAGATCGACCGGACTGCTCAGGCTGGAATTAAAATCCGCATGGGAGAGGAGCAGCGTATTTACCGTGGTAGGTCCGACGAGCAGCACGCTGATATCGTGAGGGAACGTGTGCAACAGGCCAAAAAGACTGACGGTGACTTTGCTAACCTGGCCAGTCAGGCCCGAGACAAAGTTGGTCGAGGGATAAGGGAAGGCCGGGCCGTCGCCGAAAGTGGCGATGCGGTTGGGGTCGGGGACCAGAATGAGATTGGTGTTGGAGAAGGAGGCGAACGTCGGGAGCGGAAAGGTAAAGGTGACTGGCGGCAGCGGATTGGAGCCGTCGAGGAGCTGGAGGGTGACGACGATATTGGCACCACCGGCGCCGCTGGCGGTGAGGGAGAATGACCGGGCCACCGGCACACCGCCGGGCACACCGATCGGCTTGAGGACGCCATAGGTTTGTGGATTGACGGTAATTGGTGTCACGCCCCCGCTTGCCTGCAAGGTGGCAGTGAGGTTGGTATTAACAACGTTGCCCAGGTTCTGGAGCCGGAGCTGGAGAGTGACGGTCTCGTCCGGGTCGATGGAGCCATTAGGCGGCGAAAAACTCTCGGCCGTGAGCGAAGCGCCCGCAGCGACGATATTGACGAAAGGTTGGGCAACGGAAACCGAGACACTAGCGGAGTTGTTGGCGGAGTTGGGATCCGTCAAGGAAGCGGTCACATTCGCCAGACAGGTCAGAGTGCCCAGCCGAGTCGTGGCGACGATGACCGTGAGGCTGGCATTGCGGCCGGAAGCCAATGCGCCCAGGCTGGCCGTAAGCGTGCTGCCGTTGATGACGTAGGTGCCCTGCGAAAGCGTCACGGAAACCACATTGACGCCGGCGGGCAGCGTTTCCGTAAGGACGACATTGGTGGCAGTGCTGGGACCGAAGTTGGTCACGGCGGCGAAGTAGGTGAGGTTGCTCGAGAGTACAACCGGGCTAGGACGGGCCGTGAGGGTCAGGGCGAGGTCGGCAGCGGGGCCAACTATGACCAGGGCAGTGGAAGTGTTATTAGCAGCGACGGGGTCAACCTGGTTGCCGACCACCGTTGCAGTGGCGGCCAAGGTGCCCTCGGAGACGGGCGTCGCGCTGATGATGGCGGAAGCCACTCCCCCGTTGGTTAAGGACCCAAAGCTGCAAACGACTGTGTTGCCGAAGAGCGCGAGGCTGCCCTCGGAGCTAGTCTCCCCGAGGAGCAGCACGCCGGGAGGCAGGACATTGGTGACGAAAACGCCGGAGGCATCACTGGGCCCGTTGTTCGTAAGAAGCAAAGTGTAGGTGAGGTTGCCGCCCACCACCAGGGCGCTGGGCGCCGCCACCAACCGCACCGCGAGGTCGCTCGTCGGAGGGTTGACCGTGCTGAAAACCGTGGCGGTATTGTTGGCCAAATTAAAGTCCGGCTGCTCGGAGGTGACGTTGGCAGACGAGGAAATGGTGCCGACAGTCGCCGGGATGACAATGACCGTGACCGTTGCGGTTCCGCCGGCGCTCATCTGGCCGAGGTCGGCGCTGACAACGCCACCGGCCTGGGCGGCAGAGCCTTGCGAGGCTGTGGCGGAGACGAAAATGGTGTTGCTGGGAAGCACCTGGCTGACGGACACGTTCTTAGCCGTACTGGGTCCGTTGTTGGTGACCGAAATGGTGTACTTCAAGTTGGCGCCCACGATCACCGGTTGCGGAGAAGCCACCATCCCAATCGCCAGGTCCGAGCCGGGGCATTCGCCGCCGCCATTAGTGCAGACGGTTGGAGTCATCGTGAGCGCCCAGCAATGGAGCGTGCCGACGTCGCGGAGCGCGGTGTCTGTTATGAGAAGCTGCCAGGGACCGTTGACATTGGTCCCGGCCTTACCTGCAAAATTCGCCAGCGGCTGTTCCGGTTTAAACGAGCCGACGAAAGGAGCGAACGAGCCCCCGATGAAGTTGGTCGCCGAATCGTCGAACGTAGTGCGTTGGCTGTCAGGGCTGCAAGCCAGGCCGTAATTCTGGCCGCCGCCGCCAAGGTGGGTCGCCAGGGTGTTCGTCATGCCGTCCGGGGAAACGAGTTGGAGAATCAGGTCGCGGTCGAAGGTGTGGCTGATGAACATCGATACCGTGAATTTGCTAAGGGCAAAAGTGACATTGGAAACTACAATGATGGAATTAGTCGCCCCGACATCCGGGATGAAAACCTGATCGAAACTGTCGAACCGCAAGGGAATCCCCGGCACGCCGGTCGGGAGCGTGAGTTGGTTGGTCAACACCACCTGGTCACACTTGACCAGGATCGTCAAATCGATCGGAATGCCGCAGTTGAAATCCGGCGCAGTGCTGACCTTGAAGCTGGTAAAATTCGTCGCCGCATTGTTGGTCGCAATATTCGGATACGGCGAGTTGGGCTGCGCGATGATGACGCCGGGAGTGGTGGTGGTAACGCTGACGCGGACGCCGGTGGCGTTGGCGCGCCCGACATTTGTCAGAACCACATCGAGGTTATTGCACTCGTTGAATTCGATAATACCGTTGCCGTTGCCGCCGGAAATGAAATTGGTGGCAACGATGAGGGCAGGAAGCGGCCGGGGCAAAGGCGCGCCGCCCAGCGCCAGGTCCGCCATGACGATGCCGTAACCGCTGTTGAAATCATAACCCGGAGCCTCGTTATCGAGGGCCGTGCCGGTTAGAACCGTGCGGATTTGGGCGGGATCGAGCTCCGGATTATAGGATTCCAGGAGCGCCGCAATGGCGGCGGCGTGCGGGGCGGCCGCGGAAGTGCCGAAAAAAGGATTGAGCCCGGAGAACGGCGGCAGAGTGGTCGAAACCCCGTCAGCAGCCGTGATATCCGGCTTGGCGCGAACGTAACCGCCCGTGGACAGAAAATTTCCGGGGGTTATGGGCGTGCCATCTGCATTATAAAAAACGCGCCGCGGACCATCGGTACTGAAAAACTCGACGGGATTGGCCGGGCCACCAGCGAATGGGTTTGGGAAGGAGGTGTGGATGTCAACCGCCGAGACGGCGAAGGCATTCGTCGCACAGGGATGGCCGGTGATGTTGCCGTCCGTATTGATCAGCAACTGCCCGCGAATCGTGTCGATGTGCAGGAACCGGGGATCGCCGGAGGCCTTCACGACCACAATTCGCTCGCCGGGATTCGCGGGCGGAACGATTTCGAACGGGTCCTGGCTGCCGTTTTGGATGGTGGTCGAGCTGCTGACGACATTGACGCCGTTAGTGTCCAGAACGTACAAGTCGTAGTCGTTGGTGGAAAGACCCAACGGATCAGACCAAAGAAGAATGACAGCAAAGCCGGGTTGGACGGCGGTATCATACGTGGTAGCGCCGAAACTCAGGAGGTTGCCACCCTTGCCATTGACCGGAGCGCCGGCGGGGCCGCCGTCGACGAAATCACCCTCCCAGGTGCCCGAGGTGCCATGCCGCTTACTGCCTTCATTGCCGGCGGAAGAGAAGTAGAGGGCGCCACTGGCGGTAACGCTGTTGACGGCCTGGGCGATGATGCCGTCCTGGAAGGGAGATTCATCGAAGTAGCCGACATCATCGACAATGATGTCGCAACCGGCGGAACGAAGGTCGCGAATGTTCCGAGCGAACTGCGCAGGGCCGCCGTTCGCGGTGGCGAAGAACAGTTTTGAACCGGGGGCAAGGTCGTAAACGATTTCGAGCATGGCGGTCCCTTCCCCACTTCCAGGCACACCACTTTGACCGGGCAGAACAACGAGGTCGGGCGGAAGGTCACCCGAGCTTTGGGCCTGGGCCATGAAATCCACGCTGTCGGAAAGGACACCAACCTTCACACCAGAGCCATCAACACGAAATGCCGGCCGGGCAGTGATCGCGGAATGGGTGACATCACCTTCGGAATCCACGCTCCCGGTGCGGGTGGCGGCCTGGACCGCGGATTGGACAAATTGCACATCGGAGCGGCCCGCCAGGGTTTCGGCGAAAGCAAGCGGAATAAGAATACGGGTGGCGTTGTACTGCGGGAAGCTGTTCAGCACGGTGCCGTTGGCGGCGCGGATATCGTTGAGGAGTTGCGGCGTGATGGTGGCCTTGAGATCGACCCAGACCCGGCCGTCAGCCTCCGTTTTGAGGTTCAGCCGCAGATTACCGACGCCCGGGGCAACGGGCTGATGGAGGCTCTGCTTAAGCGCATATACCAAATGCGAATCCATCTTCTGCTGCGCGAAAGAGCGTGACTCTTTCTCCGCGCGAAGGGCTGTAATCTGGTTGAGCGCGCTTTCGCTGAGAGGTTCGGCGGAGGCGGCCAGAGTTCCAGCAAGAGCCGCAGCCAGAAAAAGCGCGCGGGAGCAGAGACTCCGGCGGGCGAAGAGCCGTTCAATGGTGAGCTTCATAGTCTAAAAGGAAATGCCAAAGCGCGGTCGTCATTGGGCCTGGCCATGGACGCGATAGAATTGCGTTCCATTGCCGAGCGGGAGAGTGACGGTCTGCTGACCGCCGACGCCGATCGGCTGCGGAGAGGTGACGGGCGTCCAGACGGCAGGCGGCTGAAGGCTGGTCGTGGTCTCCAGATAATAACCCACAGCGTCGGACGGCCAGCTAATGATCAGATTGGCGCCAGATTGCGTGAGGGTGACGACGACCGGGATCACGACGGTTTTGATGGAGGCCGAGTTGTTGACCTTCAGCGGGTCCGGGATGCCGGAGGCGGTGGTAACGGAGTTGGTGAGGGTGCCGCCGACGGCGGGGCGGACAACGATCGTGGCCGCGAGCTGGCCGCCGCTGCCGAGGTCACCGAGGTTGGCGAAGGTGACCTGGCTGCCAATGAGGGCGTAGCCGGGGGGCGTGGCGGAAATGAAATTGACACCGGGTGGCAGGGTATCGGTAACGGACACTGAGGTGGCCGTGGCGGGACCGAGATTGGTGACGGTGATAGTGTAGGTCAGGTTATTGCCGCTCAAAACCGGGTTGGGCACCCCCGCCAGGCTCACCGCGAGGTCGGCAATCGGAGTAGTCACCAAGACGACCGCCGAAGCGACATTGTCATCCGGGTTGAGATCCACAACGGAATTGGTGACGAAGGCGGAGTTCGTGATGAAGCCGGCGGCGGGCGGGCGGACGACGAGCGTGAGGGAGGCGGTGCCACCATTTGTCAAGGCCGAGATACTCCAGACCAGCAGGCCAGCGCCATTGGTCGAAGCTGTTCCTAGAGCCGGACTGCTACTGACATAGCCGGCTCCGGGCGGCATGGTGTTGGTGACGAAAATATTCGCGGCGGCAGAGGGGCCGAAGTTCGTGAGGGTAAGCGTGTAGGTCAGGTTGCTGCTGGCGATGACCGGATTGGGAGAGGCGGTCATGCTGAGGGCGAGGTCGGCGTTTCCGAGGATGGGAGCACTCGTCGTCAGCTTCAGGAGCCAGCCGTTGGAGATAATGCCGGAATAAAGCTGCTGATCGTCGATAATATAAAGGGACCACACACCATTGGGATTGAAGCCGTTAAAGGCGGCGAGATTGTTGGCATAAGGAGCAGGCGGCGTCAGGGCGGGCGGGAACGGCGGAGTCGCGAAGGCGAACGAGGTTGGCCGATAGGTTCCGGACGTGAGCTGAGCAGACTGCGGCAACGCCGAACCGGCCGCATCATCAAAGGTAAGGGTCACTTGCCGGACGCTGAGGTCGGAGCCGCATTTAGCCATGAGCAGGGACTTCTGGCCGGCGGGGGAGACCAACAGCGCGGCGATATCTGCTGGCGAGTCGTGGTTCAGATTCGTAAACGTAACCACCGCCTTGGAGACAAGTCCCGGCAGGGAGCCGACATTGATGCTGGAGGGATACGGGGAGGCATTGGTGTTGTCGTTTATCACAATCGACACGGTGTTCGAGAAAAGCGCGGTAGTTTGGCCGACCACGAGAGAGACGACGGCGAAGTTAGTGGGCGAGGTCCCGTCGGTGAACTGGAAGGTGGCCTGGATGACCTGGCCGTTGGTGGCGTTGGCGGTAAAGGTAAACGGCCGCGAGACGGAAGGGCCGTGGACCGCCAGGACGCCGTAGGTCTGCGGGCCGCTCGGGCTGGTTATGCCGTTGGTGGCCAGCAGCGTGGCAACGAGGTTGACGGTGTTGGTGCCGGCCGAATTGCGGAAGGCAAAGAGAATGGTCACGGTTTCGCCCGGGTCAATGGAGCCATTCGGAGGCGAAAAGCTCTCGGAAAGCAACGCCGTGCCCGCGGGGACAATCAGACTGCCGTCGGTTTCCACCATGGTAAGGACCGAAGCGCTGGGGTTGACCAGCACGACGTGGCCCACCGCGTTGCGCAGGCCGAGCAGGACGGTCTTGTCGCCGGTGACAAGTGAATCGTCGATGACAGGCACGGCGAAAGTCTTGGCGGTCTCGCCATTGGTGAAGGTGAAGGTGCCGGAAACATTGGAGTAATTGATCCCGGCGCGAGCCGAGCCATCGGCGGTGAAGTAATCGACCGAGACGGTGCTATTGGTGAAGCCGGTGCGGAGGACAGTAATGAGGGCCTGGACGCCGTTCTCGTTTACCTTGTAGGCGGGGCTGGAAAAGCTGAGGCCGGTGAGGTCATTGGTGATGGTCACCGCGGCGGTGCTGGGTTCGAGGATCTGGCCCGGGGCAGTCGGGTTGAAGATGTTAACAAAGAAAGTGCGGTCAGGCGCGACCTCCTGGTTGTTGATGATGGGAACATTAAACCCCTGCAGGGCGATGCCGTTGCTGAAAGTAAGCACGCCGTTGGTGGGTATGAAGTCCACGCCGGCCAGGGCGGTACCCTCGACGGTGGAGTAATTGACCGAGACGATGCCGGTGTTGGCATTCGAGCGGAGCACGGAGATAAGGACGTTGGTCGCGCTCTTGCTGGTGTAGAAATTCGCATTGGTGAACGCGAGGCCCGGGTCGGCGTCGTTGACCGTGACCGTCGCCGGGTTGTTGGTGAAGATTTGCGTCGGGGCGGAGGCCGCGAAGAGGTTGACGTTGAAGGCAAGCGGACCGGTGACTCTGGGGTCATGCAGCAGCGACACACTAAACGTCTTGAGGGTTTCCCCGGGGGCGAAGCTCAGAGTGCCTGAGGCCGCGACGTAATTGGTGCCCGCGACTGCGGTGCCATTCGTAGTCGAGAAGCTAACGGTGGTGGTGCCGTTCGTTCCTACGCGGTTGACGACGAGGGTGACGCTGGGGTCGGTCTCGGTAGAAATATAAATCGGGCTGGAGAAACCGACGCCGAAGTCGTCATCGATGATGGCGACCGGGACGACCGCGGGGCCAAGGATGTTGGTGATAGCGCCACCAGGATCCGAGAGGGTCACGAAGAAGGTCTCGGTGCCCTCGACCTGGTTTTCCTCGAAGATCGGGATGGCGACTGTCTTGGCGGTCTCCCCATCCTGGAAGCTCATGAGAAAATTGGTGGAGCCATATTTGAGGCCTGGTGTGGCGCTGCCGGGGACGGTATCGAAGTTCAGGTTGACGACGCCGGTGTGACCGTTGGTGCGAAGGACAGTGACGTAGGCAAAGCCGTCGCCCTCGCCGACAACGTAGTTGGTGCGCGAGAAAAAGAACAATCCCGGCGCCTGGTCCACATCGACGATCGTCAGGGTCGCCTGGTCGGGAGCAAACAGCAGCGCATGATTGGCATTGGTCAACACCATCGTGACCGTCACATCGCCTTCAGCGACACCTGGTGTGGCCAGGATGGGGACCTGGATGAGGGCGTTGCTCTGGCCCGGTTGAAACACCACGGTGTTCGTCAAGGGCAGGTAATTGACGCCGGACAGCGCGGTGCCGTTGGTGGTGGTCATAAAGTCCACCGTCGCGAGGCGGCGGCTGCTCCCCTGACGCACGGCAAAAAGATCTCCCAACCCATTGGGAACATTCTCGTTGATGCGGTAAGCGGCGGCATCGAAGCTCACGGCGCAGTCGTCGTTGAATATGGTGAGCGTTGCGACCGGCTGATCCCCCAAAGTGGAAGGCGGCAGCGGATTGGAGAGCGCGAGATTGACGATGAGGTCCGGAGTGATCTGAAAATCCTGGCGAACCGGAATGGTTACGGCGCGGATGGTTTCGCCGACCGGGAAATACAAGGTCGTGGAAACGTTCGAGTAATTGATGCCGGCGACCGCCGTATTGTCAGCGGTTGCGAAACCGATGGAAACGTTGCCGCTGGTGCCGCCGCGGCGCCGAATGGTGATGACGGCATTGGTGGAGTCCTCATCGATGGTGTAATTGCCGGCGGTGAATTCGAAGTTGCCGGAGCCGACGACAGAGCCGCCGTAGAGCCGAGCGAGGTGCGGGCGAGCCAGGCTGTCGAACTGGGTGAACCCGCCGCCAATGACGAGCATGCCGTCGGGCTGGATAGCAAGGGCGTTGATGAAGTTGTCTGCGCCCAGGCCGAAGTTGATGGAAGGATCCACCGTGCCGTCCGGCAGCAGGCGGGTAATGCGGCTGCGGGAGACACCGTTGGCGTGGGTAAACTGACCGACGGCGACGATCCGGTTATCCTGCTGGATGGCGAGCGCCGCGACGGTATCATCAGCGCCCGGGCCGGTATTGAAAGTGGCATCGACCGAGCCGTCCAAATTGAGCCGGGTGATCCGCCCACAAGGTGTGTTTTTGAAGCTAGTGAAAGCGCCACCGGCGACCACGCGGCCATCGAGCTGGATGGCGAGGGCGCGGACGATGTCGTTGGCGCCAGCGCCCCCCGGGTTAAACGTGATATCGAGCGTGCCATCGGGATTGAGCCGCGCCAGACCGTTGTAGCCCTGGCCGTTAATCGCGCTAAAACCACCGCCAATGAGGATTTTCCCGGCCTGAATCGTGTTGGTGGGATAGACGGCGATGGCATAGACGGTGCCGTTGATGTTCAAGGCCTGGCTGAAGGTGGGATCCAGACTCCCATTATTATTCAGGCGAGCAAGCCCAGCGTGAGGGAAGCCGTTCATGTTGATGAAGCTGCCGCCAATCAGCAACCGGCGGTCGGGCACAAATGTTTCGGCCAGGGCAAAGATAGTGTTGTCGCCACCGGCGCTCAGCGTGAAAGAACTGTCCAGTGCGCCGTTGCCCTGAAGGCGGGCGAGGCGATTCACCGGGATGCCGTTAAAGTTTGTAAAACTGCCGCCGAGCAGGATGCGGCCATCGGACTGAACGAGCGAAGCGTTGACCTGGCCGTCCGCTCCCGACAAGCCGGCGAGGAAGAAGCCGTCGAGACTGGAATCCGAATTAAGGCGCGCGACTCCCCGGCGCGGGAAATTATCCACCGTGGCGAAGGCGCCAGCGGCAATAATTTGGCCGTTGGGCTGAAGGCTTACGCTCAAAACGTTCCCGTCGAAGCCGGGGATGGGAACAAAGCTGGTGTCCGGCGAGCCGGAGGGCTGATTGAAAGTTTGAGCGTCGCGGATCTGCACCGCGGCGCTGGCGGGAGACCCAAGGGCGGCGCCCGGCGGGGTCAGCCCCGACAAGGTGACGAAAAAGAAGAAGCTTTGTGGCAGTGGATCGACGACACCGTCATCGAGCAGGGGCACCGTAAAACTCTTGCTGACCTCGCCCGGGTTGAAGGTCAGAGTGCCCGAGGTAGCAACGTAATTGGGTAGTGTGCCGCTGGACACGGCGGAGCCGTCGCTGGTAGCATAGTTGACGGACAGAGCCTGAGCCGCGCCGCCAGTGCGGGTCACGGTTAAAGTCGCATAACCGCCGTCCTCGTTAACCACATAGCTTGGGGAGCTAAATTGCAGATGGCCGAAGAAATCATCGTCGAGAATAGTGACCAAAGCGGTGGTGGGCGACGCTGCCAGAACGGTCCCCGGGCTGTTGGCGGTATTGACTGTCGGGTTGTAGAGGAAGGCCTTAAACGTGGTGTTGGAGCCAACCAAGCCGTCATGAATCAAAGGGACGGTGACAAAGCGCGGGGTAGCATCGCCGTCATCCCAGGACAGCGTGTTGGTAATCGCGCGGTAGTTCACGCCATTGATAGCGGTTACATTGGTGGTTGCACACTGGACCGTAACGGTGCCCCGGTTCGCGCCGGAACGGGTAACCGTGAGCGTGACCGCGCCAGCGCTTTCATTGGTGGTGTAGGAAGCGGAGGAAAAGGTCACGTAGCCCGGGGCGAAATCGTTATCGATGATCTGAAGCGTGGCGGTGGACCGGCCAAGGGTGGCGCCCTGGACGCTTGAGAGGCGCAGGTTCACGGTCAACCCATTGGGTTCGCTGACGCCATCATCAATGATCGGAACGATGATGTTGGTCAGAACCGTAATGCCGGGGGCAAAGCTAACCCGTTTGTTGAGCACCGCAGTGTAGTTAGAACCGGCGCGGCCGGTGCCATCGCTGGTGGAAAAGACGACGGAAGGATACCCGGCGCTGCCGTTGGTGCGGACGAGGGTGATCACGGCATTGGTACCCTGTTCGTTGACGTAGTAAGTCGCGGAAGCGAAGCTGATGACGCCGGGGCTTTGGCTGTCATCGACAATCGTGAAGGGGGCGGCGGAGACGCCCAAAGCGTTGCCAAGCGGGATGTTTTGACCGCCCAGAAAGAATTGGTCGGCGCCGCTGGGGTTGGCCATTTGGATGATAGTATTGATATCGCCCGGCACGCCACTGTTCTTGATCGGGATCGTGACCTTGGCGGGTGTATAGCCAAACCAATAGTGGCCATAGACGTCCACCGGGAGCTCATTGGTGCCCGAGAATCCATCACTATGCGCGCGGGTCAGAGCCCGGGGAGTGTCGGGAAAAAAGGGCGTCACCAGGTCAGAAGGCCACCAGGAGCCGACGTAAACCGGCGCCGCGCTGTTATAGACATAATCAACACCGCTTTGAGCCAAGCCTGCCTGGGCGGCGAAGTTGGCGGAGGAATAGCCAAGGGTGCCATTGGTGCGAATGAGGTCCACATCAAACGACAACTGACTCTTGTTGACGAAGTAATTGGTGTAAAGCAGGCCGATATTTCCCGGGCCGGGTGTGGAACCGCCAATCAGACGGGCGAAATTGTTGCGGTTACGCACACCGTCGCGTGATTTGGGCTCGGTCCAGACGTTGGTATCGATGGTGGTATACGGGTAATCGGGATCGAAGCGGATGCTGGCATCAGCCTGGCCACCACCAATTTGTTTGAAGCCGCCGCCAACGACCACATTGCCATCCGGTAGAACCTGGGAGGCATAAACGAAAGGCCGCGGATCCGGGTTGGGATCGGGGCCGGGGCCCGGCCAGGCCTGCCGCTCGAAATACCGGCGGTGCAAGCCGGCGAACTGGTTGTAGGCGGTATCGAGGAAGGTGGTATCGGCTGTGCCGTCCGGATAGAGCCGGGCCAGACCTGACCGGCGCGTGCCGTTATAGGAACTGAAGATGCCGCCGACGTACATAGAGCCGTCCGGTTGCGCGCTGATGTTATAGATGGTGTCGTCCGAGCCGGTGCCGGAGTTGAAAGTATTGTCCACGGTGGCATCGCCTTTGAGCCGGGCAATGCGCGTGCGCTGGGCAATGCCGACATGCTGGAACTCGCCGCCGATCACTATGTCGCTGCCGTTCTGCAGCACCACGGTATAAACCGTGCCGTCCACACCCGGAACGAGGTTGGCATTGAAGGCGGTATCCGCGGTACCGTCGCTGTTCAGCCGGGCAAGACCGCCGAGATTCAGGGAGCCCAGGCTGGTGAACTGGCCGCCAATGAGGATCTTGCCGTCGGGTTGAACCGCCACCGACCAGACCGTGTCATTCGGCGCGTTCCCGCCTGGGTCGAAGCTGGTGTCAAGGGAGCCGTCGGCGTTAAGGCGCGCAATATGGGCGCGGGGGACGGTTCCTATGGCAGTGAAATCCCCGCCAATAACCACCTGGTTGTTGGTCTGGACGGCCAGGGCCCAAATGGTGCCATCGGGATCTTGAAGCGGGTTAAAGGTTGTATCTTGCTGCCCCGTGGGAAGCAGGCGGGCGATGAACTTTCGGACCCCGCCGTTAAAATGGGTAAACGAACCGCCGATCATCATGCGGCCGCTGCCATCGGGCAGCACACCCAGTTTGCTAATCACGCCGTCATTGGCGCCGCTGCCGGGGTCGAAAGTTAAATCGACCGCGCCGGCTGGCAGGACGCGCGTGATGCAGGACCGGGTGGTCCCGTTGTAAGTGGCAAATTCGCCCACGAGGAGGGTCTTCCCATCGGGCTGCACCGCCAAATCCCAAACCGTCCCGTCGGTGCCGGGGTGCGCCTGGTTGGAGGGGATTGTGGACACCGGTGGCTTCATTTGGCTGCCGAAATCCGTATTGTAGAATTCATCGACCGAGCCTGCGGGCGGTGTGGCGTCATCAAAAAGAATCGTAACGTGACATTCGTTGATCTCGCCTACGGTCTGGTTGGCATTGTGATCCTGGCGGTAGATCGTGATGTTGAAGTCTTTGTTGAACTTGGTGAGCGTGTCGTTCCTGACCAGGAATTCGATAATGCCGAGTCCGCTCTGCGGTACCGTCACGGTGCCGTCAGCGTTCGGCGTATTGCCAGACATTTGAAAATCCCAGTTGTTCCAGTTGGTGACATTCTGCCAGGGATAAATCCAAATACAGGCCTGGGACGGCTCGGGAATGGCGTATTCGGAGCCGGGGTTGAGAGGAAAGAAATTGTTAAACTCCTGAGGAGGAATATCCACACCTATTACGCCGTTGACCCGGTAGTTGATGGAGGCACCGTTGTCATTGGCGTTAGGGGCCGTCAGCTTGAGCGTGCGCGCGACGCTGACCTGAACCCTGGTCCAATAACTGTTGATATCCCGCGGAACACGGAAATTCTTGTGCAGAAAATTGTAAACATCATGCGTAGGAGCAGCTCCACTAGTAGGGTCGGGGTACTGGTCCGGGTCGCTCTGGGGATTTTCGAGCGACTGGATCCGAACGGTCGCGGTCGCGAAAGGGGCGTCCAGCCGAGGGGGCGACACGTTGGGCGATTCCAGCGGAGCCGGGCGCGGGTTGGAGAGGACAACCGAAAAATCACGCGACGAAAAACTAAGTGAGTTGCCCATCGCAATTACGAGCGTCTTGCTCATCTCAAAATCGTCGAACACCAAAGTGCCGGAGATAGGCTTGTAATCGAAGCCGGCCACGGCGGTCCCGTCTCTCGTGGCATAATCAACGAACATACGGCCCGAAGAGCCAGCCACACGGGTGACCGTGACCAGCACGCCCTCCGGGTCGAACCGATAATAACTGTCGTGGGTACTTTCCCAGTCCGGTAAAGATTCCGCCTCGGAGCACATATAGAGCGGGACCGGCGTCGGCGAGGTCCCGAATAGTTGACTGCTGTAATCGAAGCTCTCGGTCGCGAAGCGGAAAGCACCTGACGGCCGGAATGCCCAGTTCAGCGAGATTGTTCCCTGGTTCACTTTGCTGTCCACCGCGATGTAGTACGTCGTGCCGGCAACCGCATTGAACCGAAGCACGCTGGGACCAGCAAACGGTACTATAATCGGAACAAAAAAAGCGAGATTGCCCGGGCCTGTGCCGATAGTCTGGGATTCCTCGAGCTGTTGCCTGAGCGGATAATAGTCGTCATTGGCGGCGACCTGGAGGAGTTGAGAGACGGTAGAGCCGGTATATACGGCCAGCACCGTATCCATAATTTGGCCCACCGCGTTGGTGCTGCCCAGCGTATCAAAGGTCACCTCGCCGGACTCCGGCGCGGTCCACGCGTACCAGATCGACCAGGTGGCGGGGTTGCCGGCGTGGCTGGGTTCGCCGGGTTGATTGGTGGCGCCGAGATTGCTGCCGACGACAGAGCCGAATTGGCCGCCAATCGGCGTGGCGTTCTGAAAACGATCGTTGGCGGGCTGGGCCCAGGCACTGGTGGCGGCCAGCCCAAGACCGGCCAGCAACCCCAACGGCAGCAAGCCGAGCGGGTTCCAAGATTTAATACTCAATCGCAATCTACACATAGCACTCACACTTTCTTGACCGACAAACTTCCTAAGAATCAAGGCGAACTGACGCGGACCCGGTAAAAGCGGGGCGCGTTGGTTTTGATCAAATCGGTGACGGCGACCCGGCTGGGGAAACGGCCCGAATAGACGAAATTGGTGACCAACTGCCAGTTCGCGGCGCCACTGAGAGGGGCCGCATAGAGGAAATTGGTGGTGGACGGGAAAGCGGTCCACGAGACGACAGCGGCCGCAGCAGGCTGGTAAGTGACGGCAACGGCAAGAGCCAGGCCGGCGGGCGACAGAATGGAGATGGGCGCCGGGTCAATGCAATTGGGGATGCCGTTGTTGTTCGAGTCGATGTCGCAGCTATTAACCAGAGCGGCATTGAGGCGGTTGGTGGAACCGTCGGGATACACGACGTTGATCGAGGAGAAGAAGCCGGTGTTATAATTGCTGACCCAGAGGAAGCCGCCACCGTTCTTCCCATTGAGGCGTTCGGCGATGGAGACGCCGTTCGCCAGGGCCTGGCCGTAGTAAATCTTCATCCCGGGGTTAATCGTCACACCAATATAGCTTTTGAACGCATCGATGTTGGTCGCGGTGGAGCCGCGGAGGTCGAGCAGATCGACATAAAGCGCGTTGCTGACGCCGACGCCGCTGAAGGTGAAATGGCTGTCGGGGTCGAGGCCGTCGAGGATGAGATGGCCGAGGGCGGAGTTACCGGCGAACCCGGCAGGAGTAGTGCCGAGGTCCGCCGCGGCCCAAACGTTGGGAATGTCGGAGTAGCTGGGATCGGTATTGGTGACAGTCGTGCCCAGGAGACTGCCCGCGGCGGGCGCGGCCAGGAGGTTCAGCCCACGAACGCTCCAGAAGTTTTTGTTCGTGATAGCATCCGCGCTGTTGCCGGCGAGGCTGCCGTCATCCAGCGAATTGGTGATGGCCAGAGTGAGAGAGCCGCTGGACAGCAAGACATGGTTGCTGATGAACAGGTTGGCGGCTTCGAGATCAATCGTGCCGCTGTTGCCAGGGGCGAGGAAGGTGCCATTGGTCATGAGGGCCGACAGGCACAACTGGAGGGAAATGTTGCCGTTTTGCGACCAGAAGGTGCCGCTGTTCTGAAAATTGGTGGCCCAAATGAGGCTGCCGAAGTTAGTGACGCCGCCACGGTTGACGAAGACCCGGTAGGGTTCGTTGAAGGTTGAGCTGTAATAGGGCGCGCTGCGGGAGCCGCCGAAGAACACCGCGTTCAGGGTTTGGATGAAGCCGTAATTGGTCAGGTACTGCAGCCGCGGCGTGGCGGTTGAAAAGACGATCGCCGAACTCAAGAGATTAATAGCGCCGGTGGGGGTCGGGGAGCCCGGAGCGTTGGTGGCGATGGTGAGGCTGGTGGTATCAATGGTGAAGCTGTTGCTCAAGATGTTCAGCACGTCCGAGATCACGATGCTGTCGGGCAGACCGGTGAAGTTCGTACTACGCAACGTAAGACTCTGGACCCGTGACGGAGCCTGAGGCGAAAGGACGCTGTTGACGAACAGGACATGGAAGCTGTTGGTGATGGTGCCCACCACGTTGGTGAATCGAGCACTGTAACACTCGATTGTGCCTTCCGGGTGCGCGAGCGTTGGACTGAGCAGGTTGGTGATCGTCAGCAAGCCGTTGGTGCTGCGCAGGTTGATATCGCAAAACGGTGAGGATATCTGGGCCTGTTCGCTGCCGGCGAAATGGTTGGTCGAGGTGAGCGAGAGATAGTTAAGACTCGAGATATGCGCATGCGAAAGATCCATGAATTTGTCAGCCGTCAGCATGATGCGACCCGGCAGGTTGGTAACGTTGCCGCCGGCGATGTCGGCCGGCACCGCCGAGGAAGGCAGAAAGAGCCCTTCGTAGGCGGCAAACTGATTCGTGACGTTGATATTGGGGAAGGTGCCGCCGGGGATGATGCTTGCGGGTGTATCCGAACCCGGCTGAAACAGCGGTGTGGGCGACGGGAAAAAGCCGCCGTTGAAATTAAGGAAACCTCCGCCAAAAGTGAAAAAGAACGGTCCGAGGTAGTTGTAGGGGATAAACGCCGGGTTCGGGCCGGCGAAGTCATGGATGACCAGGCCGAACTCATTCGCCGGGAAGTTGTCGCCGAAATTGAACCCGAAGGCATCGAACAGGTAGAGGTAGTTGGTGGTAACATTGCCGGCGGCATCGGTGAAAGCGGAGGACCATTCAACCACAATGTCTCCAAAGGGGGACAAGGCTGTGGGGGGTTCGGGGAAATAGACCTTTGGTTGGAGAGTCAGATTGGTGTTTGCGAGAAAGACAGCCCGCACCTCGCGGTTGTTGGGAGTCGTAAAAACGTCGTCCACGTACGAGAGTTGATTGGCACTGCCGCCCAGGATTTGACCAAAGACCGTGTAATAACGATTGGTCACGGTATGGACCGGGGTAGTGGCGCCCTGAAAGTTATAACGGGCCGGGTTGATATTAGTGTTGAAACCCAGACCCCAGTATCCGGAAAACATGCCCCCGTTAAAGAAGAAGCTGCCGTTGTAAACATCGACACCGGTTTGCTGCATGGCAAGAGTGCCGCGGGTCATATCAACATTCTCACCGCTGAGAGTGCACAACGACTCGAACCCGAGGTTCAGCGCGCCTGAATTAACGATGTTGGTCGCGTTGCCAATCAGTTTGGGCAGGCCCGTGAAGATGGTAACGCCGGTGGCGGCGTTGAAGCCGGCGATCAGGTTCGTGGCGCCGCCGACATTGATCGTGCCGTTATTGACGATGCTGCCCGCGCGCACGCGGAACCCGTTATAGGACGGGGCGGTATCGAGCTGGAACCCGGGCGCCCCGGTCATCACGCCGTTATTGGTGAAATTGACGGTATCGCTGGAATCCCAAAGCTGCGAATTAATTGCAAAGTTGGTGATGATGATTGTGAACGTATTGTTGTTGATGAAATTCAGGGCATCAATTTGTGGGGCGGGATCGGGCGGTGAATTCACCACGCCGTCGTTTACATAAAAGGGCATGGGCTGACCCCAGCAAAGACCACCCAGGCCAACGGCGACCAAGGCGTAACCGACAATGCGTTTCATAGCGTGGGCAAAAAAGGAGGGTGGGCTCATGGGATCACGGGCGGATAGTAATGGCATACGGGTGATCAATGAAGCGACCGGCGGCATCGGTCATGCGGATGCTCAAATCGAATGTGCCCGCCTGGGTCGGCGTTCCGGTGATCACGCCATTGGAGAGCGTTCCGTCGGCCTGTGGCGGGGCAAAGCCGGGCGGCAGGCCGGGTGATCCCGGTGTCAGCGAGAACGAATACGGAGGCTGACCGCCGCTGCCGGTGAACTGTAGAAAGTAATAAACGCCCACTGAACCGTTGGTCATGGCGAGCGGCAGGAACTGCATGAAGACCTGGTTTTCCAGAGCGGTGATGCTGGTCCCGACCGGGTACACGATTGGCGGGTTGGTCGTGCCGTCGAAAGAACCCCAGATGAAATCCAGGTCCGCAGTCTTTTCGTCGATGAAGAACGGGCCAAAATTAAGGAAGATCGGCCCGACTTTGTTGAAGGTGAAGGTCGGCACCCCGGTTTGGGGCTGGATGGTGCCGGGGCCGAACTCACCTGACCCCGGCGGAATCCCGGTCGTGTCGAGGGTCGGAACCAGGCGTGCGCACGACGGGATGATGAGCGGAGTAGCGGTCGGCCCAGTGACCAGGTCGGCCGCTGAGAAGAGGATGTCCGGGGCGGTGACAATCCGTTGGATGACCTGTGGAACAGCGACGTTATTGGTCACCGCGATCGCCGTGTAGAAGTTGGTGATGGGATTCCAGAACCGGTTGAACAAGGAATCGAAATCCCGGCGGACGAAATTGACCTTCTCGATGCCCTCGCGCAGCGAGAAGTTGGTTTGGACGCAATTGATCGGATGGATGACGAAGACGTGGTTGGTGAAATAGTTGACGATGTTCTGCGTGACGGTAAGGGTCGTGCCGATCACGTTCGTGTTGGCCAGGACGTTGGCGGCGGAGGTGACCGGGTTCGTGAAGGATAGGACGTTGGTCAATTGCGCCGACAGGATGCTGACGGCACAGAGATTGGTGGGCAACAGGACGTAATCACCGGTGACGAGGTTGGTTATGTAGGTGGTCGAAGTCGTATTCGTGGTGATAACCGTGGAGCCAACCGGGCCCCACGGGTTATTGGTAGTCGAAACAGTCGTGGTTTGCGCCGTGACGAAGGCGGGGCCGGCTCCAGGAATATTGATGACCGGCACGAGGATCCAGCCGTTGGGGGTAAAGACCACGGTGAAAAGGTTGCCAAAAGTATGTTGAAAAAGCGTCTGCACGCTAGCCGTAACATTGGTGATCGCCGCAAGGTGGGCAGGAGTGCCGACAGGGTCCCAGGGAGCATTCGTAAAGTAAATACTCAGATTTGTGGTATAGATGTTGGTGAAAAAGTTCGTTGAACCAACGATGCTTAGCCCGGGGAACAAACCTGCGAGCGTCACCGGATCGTTGGTCAAAGCCGCCTCGGCGAGCAGGGTTAAATTCGAGGTGAAGAGCAGTTGAGGCGTGAAGTTCGTCACGAACGTGAACGTGCCGGGGCCGGCGTTTTCCACATTCATGTTGTTGGTGGCGTAGAGATACCGCAACCCGCCGACGTCATCCCGCGTCAGGCTGTTATAGAAGTAGCCGTAAAAGAAAGTGTCGGCGACGCTCATTTTCGGAGTCGCGACGGCTGTCGCGTAGTATGCCGAGGGATCCACCAGTATTTCAACCGCATCCGCCTGGTCTATCACCGGACACAGTTCGACGATTTGATAGGTGTAGAGGTTGCCATTGACATAGCTTGACGGGGCCAGGGTCACGGGGTCGAAATTGCGCTTAATCACAGTGTAAATGAAAACCGGGCAACCGGCGGGAGTAGGAATACGGTTGCGCAAGGTCCAGGTGAATCGTTCCGGGTCGGCCAGGCCGAGCCGTTCGACCAGGTTCTCCAACGCGCAGGACTTCAGGTCGAACAGGTGCATCGCCGAGGCGGCCCAGTTGATCCGGGTCGAGGCGGGCGGGAACTCGGAGAGATCGGCGCTGTAAGATGAGACATTGGTCAGCCCATTGAGAATCGCCACCGCCGAATCCACAGCAAAGACGCCGTTCGACCCGAAATAATCGTAGAACGCCTGGTCGTACGTGTAGTAGAGCGTCGGCATGTTCCATCGGAATTCCTCGCCTATGTTTTTCGGGGTGAAGGAGAAGTCGGCGATATAGCTAAGAGGGAGAACATGGTACGGCTCGCGCAGACCCCACATCGAAAACGCGGAGGCCGACTGAGCCCCAAGCGCCAGGCAAAGGAACCACCAGGAGTTCTTGAATAGTCGCAGCATAGAAAGTCTCATTAACGTAAGCGGAGCACCCGGTAGTAGCCGACGTTGTTCAATCCGATATACATGGAGTCCTGGTCGCCCGCCGCGAAGCGAGAGGCTCCGACGTTGGTCCACGTGCCCAAAACGGTTGTGGTCTGAACCTGGTACGTCAGGCCGGGTTGGGGATTCCAGGTCAGGAAATACCCTTGGGGCGTGGAGCTGATGCCGACCCGCAACCAGGTGCTGGCCGCCACTGGGTTCGCGCCCGTCAGGAACACCTGCAAAACCGTCGGCCCGCCCGACGCCACGGCGGCATCCGGCACCGGCCACTTAGAGGTGTCATACCCGTAGAACAAGGACATCCATTCAAACGGCACGGCTCCATACCAGCTATAGCCCATCCATGTTCTCCCGCTCGCGGCGGGCGATATGGGGGACTGGCGTCCGTCGGTCACGACGTAATCGACTTGGAATGTGTGCGTGCTGGCCGCCGTCAGGCCGTTCGAGGCAGTCATCACCCAGATATTGGAGGCCAGGCTCACGGCGGGACTCGAGGCTCCGTCCACGTACACATCATAATGGTCAACAGAGACTCCAATCTGCTTCGGCCACGAAACCTGGAGCTGCGGCTGATAGACGTTGCTGACGACCGAAAAAGGCGCATAAACGAACGGCGCGTTCATCGCCTGCAACGGCGCCTCGAACCTGACATAGCGCTGCGCGAACAAGTCGAAGCTATTGGGGATGCCGATGAAGCTGCTCCACGTTGTGAGAAACCGGCTGGACCCGTCTGATGCCACGGCCGGGTGCATTTGTTTGCTGATCCAGGTGGTGTTGACCGGGAGCTCTCCACCGACGAGCGTCCCGTCGCTCCGCAGGAACTGGCCGTAAACACCTTCCATCGAACCATCCTGGCCCAAACTGGTCCACACTACGAGGAAGTCGGTTCCCGCCGCGCTGATATCCGGCGCGAACTGGTCGCCATAAAGGGTCGTGTTGACAGTTACCAGATTGCCGGGGACCCCGGCACTGGACAACGAGCGCGCGACGATGTCCCAGCTATTGCTTCTGTTGGAAAGGTCCTTTTGGGCCCAAGCCACCATGAAGCGGCCATCCGAAGCGGCGGCGACCCTCGGGCTGGCACAGGGGTTAAAGGAGTTGTTGACAAGGATTTCGTTGCTCGCCGGCGCGCCGCTCGCGCCGTATAACCGCGCGTAAACATCCACGCTGACCTGATTGGTTGCCGCGGTATAAACGAACTCACCCGAACCTGCTACCAGGCCGCGCTCCTGCTCGGAGACCCAGGCGACTACAAAGCCTCCGCCGGTGAGCGCAGCCACCGCAGGAGAGCGTTGGTTAAAAACGGTGAACTGGTTGACGAGAAACTCGTCCCCGATTTTCTGGCCGTCCGGGCTGAAAAGCTGGCCATAAACATCCTGCATACTCGAGGCTGTGTATTGATTAAAGCTGGCCCAAATCACGACGACGTTGCTGTTCGCCAGGGTGGCGACCACCGGATTGATTTGGTAATTCGCGGCGGTGTTCACCACGATATCGTTGGTCGTCAGCCAGGTTCCTGCTGCCGAAAGGAATCGCGCGTAAATATGCTGAAAGCCCATAGCCCCGCCCTGCCAGACAAAGGCCGCGCCGCCTCCGTTGAGGAGGGAGACCTGCGGACGCTCCTGGTCTTTCGCCCCCGTAATGTTGACGCGAAAAGGCGAACGAAAAGCCGAAAATCCGCTGTCGAGTTGCAGCGCGCTTATGCCCAGGCCGTCGCCGTCGGTGATGTTGTCTTCCCAAACCAGGAAGCCGCCGGTCGGGCTGAGGCTCAAGGCCGGATGAACCTGATCGCCGGGCATCGACCCGGTGATCCCATATTCGCCGCCATTGGCGACGAAATTGGTAGCGGCGACCGCGGCACCGGACAGCGCGCCGGCCAAAAGCCAGCACACCAAGGCTTTGCGGGCGTAAAGCGACAATGACATAAGCTTGATACTTTCTGTGTTACTGCGCGGGCGGCACGAGCGGCTTCTGCACCGGGATCGCGTTTTGCGCGAAGGGCATCTCGTCCTCCGAGTGATAACGATTGCCGGAGGGGTCAATAATCGTTGGCGTGACAAAAATCATCAGGTTCTTCTTTTGCGACGAGCTGGATTCGCTGCGGAAGAGCCGGCCCACGACCGGGAGGTCGCCGAGCACAGGGACTTTGTCTTTGACCTTAGTAACGTTTTCCGAAATCAGGCCGCCGAGCACGACCGTTTGGCCGTCCCAGACAATGGCCGAGGTCGTGACCTGCCGGATGCGGAAGTGCGGCAGGGGAAGTTGGGCCGTCAAGGGGACGGCGACGCCGCCGGCGCCGCTGGAAGCCGACTGGGCCTGAGGAATGAACTTGCCGGGGTCGTCGTAGCCAATGAACTCGGCGAGCGTGGGGATGATGGTCATTTGGATGGTGTAGCCGTCGGCGGAAACGTAAGGAATAAGATCGAGGGTCGGGCCAAAAGGCAGAGTTTCAGTCGGGTAATTGAGAGAGGAAGCGACGACACCGCCACCGCCGCCGACCGCGCCGACCGCGCCGACCGTGCCGCCGCTGGCGGTCTGGTTGAGCGAGGTGCCGATAACGATGGTCTGCAAATCGACGACCTGAACTTCGGTCTGGCGGCCGCTGAGTGTGGTGACGGAGGACTCGGCCACAAGGTCGGTGCCGTCGCGTTGTTCGAGGGCCTGGATGACGACGCGGAATTGAGGGTCGGTGAGGATGCCGGTCAATGTGCCTATGGCCGGGGCATTAACGGTGTTGCGAAGGCCGGAAGTAATGAGCTGATCCGACCCCGACGGGGGAATGGTGGTGCCAGCCACACCGGCCGCAGGATTCGGCAGTAGCGTGCCGGGGAAAGCACCCAGCGGGTTGGCCGGCGAAGGGACACCATTGTACGAAGGGGCCGTGCCGCCGGAAGCGGCAATGCTGCCTTTGTTCATCAGGACGTTGCCCAGAAACCATTGAAAGCCTAGCGCGCGGGTGTCGTTTTGCGCCACTTCGAGAAACTTGGCTTTGATGTGGACCTGTGGGGGAGCGATATTGAGGACCTGGACTGCGGTTTCGATCGTGTCCAAATCCTGCAGCGTCGCTCGGACGACAAGCGTGCCTTCGCGGTCGTTGAAGAAAATGCTCTTGGGCGGATTGAGGTCAACACCCATCGTCAGGAAGAACTGGCGCACGGCAGCCTGCACGAACACCGTGTCATTAGTGCGAGTGACAGAGCGGAGGCCGCCGCCCTGGCCGCCGCCGCCGCCAATGCCGCCGCCGCCGGCGGTACCGCCGGCGACGTTTACACGAGGAACCGTGAGCAATCCGCCACCGCCCTGGCTGCCGCCGCCGAGGCCGCCGCCACCACCGCCGCCGCCACTGATACCACCACCGCCGCCGCCGCCACCACCACCCTGGTTGCTCGCCTGGGCAATGGCACCCCAGTCAAAGCCCGCAACACTCTGGAGGCCTTGTTCGAACGTGTTTGGGTCAACCTTGATGTAACGGACATAGAGCGGAGACGGCTCGCGGCCCTTTAGTGAGAAAACCACAGCGTAATCTTCGATGGAATACTTGATAGGCCGGTCGGCGACTTTGACGATGGCGTCGAGGACATCGGCGAGGCGGACATCGTTTAGTGCAGGGACGATTTTGATGGAAATCTGGCCGATATCGACCTGCTCAGCAGGCGCCGGGGCGGCCACTGGAAGCCCGGTGGTCGGGTCAATCGCGCCGGTGGGGCCGGTTGGAGCGCCGGTGGATCCCGAATCGGTATTGTTGTTGATGATGAAATTGATGCCCCGCTTTTCGGGGTCGCGTCGTTTGGCCTGGTCGAACAAGTTGGCGACCACCTCGCTTAGGGGCAGGCCCTCGTATTTCACTTCGTCGAGGTGAATGCGGTCGAGCTTGTTGTTGATGACCTGGCGTCCCGTGCCGGTGTGGATCAGATTGGTGCGGGCGTACAGATTCGGCTGAGGCAGCGTGTCACGGGCATGCGAGGGTGCCCAGGCGTTTTCGATTTCGACGAGCCGGTTGCGGGAGGCGACGTCGCGTTTGTTCAGGGATTCTTTGTATTTCGCCTCGCTGATGAGGTTGAGGTAGTAAAAGGCGGCCTGGTTTTGGGGGTCCTGTTCGACGACCTTCTTGAGAATCGCCGCCGCCTCATCGTTCTTGCCCAACTCGAACAGGAGGCGGGCGTTCTGGACCTTGGTGCTGGTATCGATTTTTTCCTTCATCAGGCCCGGCACCTGGGCCTGTGTGTCCTGGTCGGGGATATGGCCGGCCTGTTCGGCGAGCAGTCTTTCGTTGGCGCGCTTGAGGTCGAGGGCCTCCACATTGGAGGGATCGACCCGCAGGACGTCAATGACCTGGATATTGGCGTCGCGGTAATCCGAACGATGCTGCGCCGCGCGGGCCAGTTCGAGGCGCACTGTGGCCAGCCCAACACGGGTCTGGGCGGCCTCGGCCTCGACGTTGCCGACGCCGATGTTCTGGACGAGCGCCCAGGCATCGTCGTAAAGCTTGGCGGCGTTGCCAAGGTCGCGTCGCTGCTGGGCGGCGAACGCGTCGGCGAGTTTTTGCCGCAGGGCGATCCGGTTGGCCTGGCGCATAACGGCTTCGTTGACGGCAGTTTCCTGCGCCGGCGCCTGGGCCTGGGAAACCGTGGCCGTGGCGAGCAACAGGGTGAGACCGAGAGGTAGGGTGGCTGCTTTCATTGTGGGTGGGCTGGCGTTCAGTAAAAAATCAACGCGGTTCAGAGTGTGGTGCTGCGTTTGAGAGTCCATTTCTTGCCGTTGGATTTGGCGGACAATACAACTTCGTTCTGATTAATCGCAACGATATTGTACTCCTCGCCGTTGCAGGAAAGCGGGGGCTGGGAATTGATGCGGCGGGCCGGCCAGGGTTTACGATCGACGGCGTAGTAGAGGTCGGCCATATAGCCATCGACGCGGGCGAAAGTCTGGTATTTGCCATCGTCGCCTTTGGCGATGACCGCCTTTTCGCCGGTGTCATTCAACTGCACTACGAGCCGGTCCGGGTCATCCGGTTTGCCCTTTACCTCGATCAATTGGAACGTGTCGTTCTTATCGTTGAGCTTGCAATAGGTCTCCTTTTTGCCGCGCTGCGCGGGGGTCGTGGCCGCCTGCTTTTCAATCCCGATCAGATATTTGACGCCGGTATCGGAGGGCTCGATCTTATCCAGTGTGAGCCTCAGGTAGAGAGGTGTGATGTTGGTGACGGCGATGGCATTGGGACCGACTTTGGAGGCCGGGATGAGGCGGTCGCGCTTTTGCCACGGCATGGGATTGAACAGCCGGTTGGGCGGTCCGAAATCGATTGCGGCGGGCGTCGCGACGCGCTGGAGGGCAGCATCAGGAAGGGTTAAATCGAGGTTGGTGAGGGGCTTGACCTTCGGATGCAGAACTCCCGCGGTGAGGTCGGTGAGCCGCTGCTGTTCGTTGGAGATGACGACGAGCATGAAACCAACCGCGACGAGCAGGCCCAGCAGGACGACTCCGAGGAGGAGCTTTTCGTAGTTTTTCTTGAGGAAATCCATCGCGACTTTACTTAGGAGGGAGCAGTTTTACCACGATGAGGTACATCGTGACCTTGAGTTGCCTCTCGTCCAAAGCGGGCGCCAGCGCGGTGTTGGCGGCGGCGGCGGACGCAACGCCCGGCTGGGGCTGCGGCGTTTGATAGGCCGGGTAAACTGTCTGGCCGCCCGGTTGAAGCGGACGCAAGGGAATGCCGCCAAGGTCGGCCGCGCCGCCACCTCCGCCATAGCGGGAAGCCATCGATGGGCCGCCACCCCCACCAATGCCGTAGCGGCGCGCCATGATCGCCGCGGTGGACTCGTTTTGCGGCATCGGGGCGGTCACCACGGAGGGCATGGGGACATACTGCGCATACGGCGTCGTCGCGGTCGCTTCGGCTGTCGCGGGCGCGGGCTCGACGTTGATCGTCTTGATGACAAAACCATTCGAGGAACCGGTGAAGCCGGCCAGCACCGCCGCCAATTCCGAGCTGAAGGAACGAAAGGTCATCTCGTAAGGGGTGAGCACCGCCAATTCGTTGGTGGTGGAGTGCTCCGGCAGGTAGTCCGTTTGCGGCCCGCTGTTGTCGTCAGCCGAAACGCGCTCGCGGCGGATGTTATCAAGGGAATTGATCTTGGCTTGAAAGAGAAGGTCGCAAACGGCCTTGATTTCGCCGAGCTGCGTCGCGAGTGGTCCGAGGCTGCCGACGGCAAACCGGACCTTGGGTCGCTGGGCTTCGAACGAGAAAGCGTAGTTGGGGGGCAAAGTGACGCTAGCGTTCGTGGCGTCCCTCTGCATTTGATCGAGAGTATGGCTTAGGGCAGAGGTGAAATCCTGGTCGCTGAGCGTGGGTTGGTCGGGGATGGGGGGGATGCGCAGAAAATAGGCGCGCGGTTTCTTGAGGAACTCGCGCAACTGGTCGCGTTGTTCTTTGGCCAGCTTGATGTTGTCCACCTGGCCGGAGCCCGGGTGGATGGGCGCGCTGTTGAGGCGGCGCAGTTTCTCGTAATCGTCGTTGAGGCTGGCGAGGATCTGGTTGTTGACGGCCCATTGGGAGTAAAGGAAATAGCCCGCCAGCCCCATCAACACCAAGGCAACGACACTGCCAACGACGAAGTACAGGTTGCGTTTGATCCACGCCATACTAAAGCTTGAGCGGGTGCTTGAGCCCGACGATGATCTTAAACGTGAAAGTGCCCGGCCACGTGGTGCTGGTCAGCGGTTCCTCGGCGCCGATGTTGCCATCGCCATTCGTTTCATCTTTGTCAAATAAAGGGTTGCTACGTAATTGGTCCAGCACGGCGTAATAGATGTCTTTGTTCGCATTGGCATCGACCGCGGTCAGGCCCACAGCCCGGAAAGTGACGGTGATGCTCGACACTTCGTTGGTGTCGCCTTTGGGCTTCCTGGGCGTGGTGCCGTCAGCCGAGGCCGTCGCCGTGTCGGCGGGCGGCGGCGGCGGCGCCGCCGCCGCGGGACCCCGCGGCCGGATACCGTACCGGCGGGCGAGCATTTCCTGGGTCGCGGCATCCGCACCCCCCGTAAAATAGGAAGGATTCGGAGTTGCAGACATGCCGCCGGAGAGGTCGGTGTCGTTGCGCGGCTCGGCAGTGATGAAGTTTTCTATCCAAAGGCCGGTAGGAGTGTGAAGCTTGCTTTCCCTGTCGCGTTCGACCGCGATGATAGCGCCGCGCAGCTCGGTCATGACCACCGGCCAGTAGTAGCGATCGTTCAGCCAGATGACGAATTGATCGACATCTTTTTGGGTTTTCTTTTGGTCGTTGAGCGCAGCGGTCAGCTTTTGCGATTTCCCTTCCTGCAGTTCAACTTCCGGGTGGACTTTGTCGAGGGCGTTCTGTTTGGCGCTGGCCAGTTGTTTAAAGAGGAGCCCGATGGCGGCGACGACCGCGACCAGGCTGAACACGGTCGCGATCAGGTAAGGCTTTTTCTGGTTGAAGCTCTGCCATTTGAGGGTGCTCTCGGGCATGAGGTTCAGCTCTACCGGGCAATGAGCGAGGTTGCGCAAGCCCAGGCCGACAACCTCGCCGAGCGAATGAGCCACTCGCGCCAAATCCTCGAGATTGATAGCCGGGTCGATCTGGATGTTGCGGAGCGGGTTGAAGTATTCGACCGGGACGTTCAGCTTTTCGGCGAAGAACTGGGCCGTGTACGGCATGATGGAAGCGCCGCCTGAGAGGAAGAGACGGGCCGGGGCCGAGCCGCCTTGCTGGCCGCGGTAGAACTGCATGGTTTGGTTGACCTGGATGTGCAGCCGCGTCATGAACTGGCGAGCGATCTTCGAAATGGCCGCCTGGTCCTGGTTCTCCGGCTCTTCGTAGGCGCCGCCCAGGCTGACGAAGCCTTCCTCGATTTTGATTTTTTCCGCGACGTCGAATTTCTTTTTTGACTCGTTGGCGAAATCCTGGGTGATCGAGTTGGCGCCCAAATTGATGCTGCGCGAGAAAACCTTGCCCTTCTCGAAGAACAGCAGGTTGCTGGTCTTGGCCCCGATGTCCAGCAGCATGGTGCAATCCTCGAGGTCGCCGTAATTATAGCGAAAAGCGTTGCAGAGGGCGGCGGGGGACACGTCGCACAGTTGCAGGTGAAGGCCGGCGCCTTCGGTGACCCGGAACAGGCCCTCGACGATATCGGCCTTGATGGCCACCAGCAGCACTTCCAGCTCGCCGCCGGGAGTCGAGCCCAGAATCTGGTAATCCCAAACGACTTCCTCGAGCGGGAACGGCACGTTTTGCTGCGCTTCGTACTGAATAATCTGGGTGACTTTGCCGGCATCGACCGGAGGCAATTTGACGAATTTTGAGAAGACGTGAAAGCCCGGGGCGCAGACGTTGACGGTGTTGGCCTTGATCCCCTTTTCGGCGAGCATGTCCTGCAGCGCCTTCTGAATCGTGGCTTCACGCGTGGTTTCCTGCGCGCCCTCTGCGCCGAGGGATTTGAAGCCGTACTGCTTCAGGCGCAAACCGCCGGCCTCGTTAACTTCGAACTCGGCCAGCTTAAGGCTGCCTGCCCCAAAATCTACGGCGAGAAATGATTTCGATTTCAGCATTTACTGTTGTGGCATAAGGGCCGACAAGTTTGTGCCGCCCAGGGAGCCTTCGAACTTGTTAGGCAGCCCGTGACGGTTATCGAAAATCAAACCATGGGTCAAATATAAAAGCAAAAAAACGAACCGGCGAGCCGTTTGGTTCAAAAAATCACTGCCGGAAACCTTGCCCGGCGGTTGTGACCCAGCCTTCCTCTCGATACAGAGACTGCCCGGAGGCGCTATCGTGGAGGCGCAGTCTTGTGAGGCGTTCTCGAAACTGCGGCTCCTTTCAAAAAGCAAAAACGCTCTGCTCGCCAGCAATGAGCAGAGTTTTCCTGACGCTGCGGGATCGATATTCATGTTGCTTGAGGTCGAGGGGTTGGGGCTCCAACCGCAAGCGCTGGATTTCCTAAAGCACAGACGGTGCCACCAGAGTTTCGCCTCGAAAACCTCGGAAAAGCGTGTTTGGTCTGGGCGAAAGCGGTAAATTTTCACGCATTTTGCGTGAGAATCACGCATCGCGCTCGCCCACCGGCGCGTGAGCCAGCCGAGAAGGCTTTCATCGGGTTGCCGCATGATGGGTAATGACGCAGCCTAACTTCTAGCTGGCCAGAGGCCGGTTGTCAGTCAGGGAACCATGGAAAGTCGTGTAGGGGGTTAGACTACACGGCGGCGGTGGGGCTCGACGTAACAAAGCCGGTGAGGGGATGGAGTGCTGTGCAAGGCCCTATCAGGAATAGAAATAGCCGAGCTCGCGGAGGGAGATGAAATCTCTTAGGCGTTCTTGCGAAGCGCGGCCGAGGATGACGTGGTCGAGAACCTCGATCTTGAGCAACTGGCCGGCGCGAATGAGGTCGCGCGTGACCTTGATGTCCGCGTCGGACGGGGAGGGGTCCCCGCTCGGGTGGTTGTGCGCGAGCACCACGGCGGCGGCGCCCGCGGCAATGGCCGGCTTAAACACTTCGCGCGGGTGGACCAGAATGGTGTCGAGCGTGCCCTGAGAAATTCTTTCGACGCGGATCAGTTTGCGGCGCGTGTTCAGCAGGATGACCTGGAAGTTTTCGACCTCGTAGGCGCGGTTCTCCTCGCGCAGTAGGTCCGCAATTCGCTCCGGGGTATCGAGCGTGGGAGATTCCTGGCGGATTTCCTTTGCCATTTGGCGCGCGAGGCTGAACGCGGCGACAAGCGTAACCGCTTTGTCGCGTCCGACGCCCTTCACCTGGCACAAATCCTGGATGGAAGCGCGGGAAAGGTTGTCCAGCGTCCCGAACCGGGCGAGTAATTCCCGCCCGATCTCAAGAGCAGAGGCGCCCTGGGTGCCGGTGCGCAACAGGATGGCGATGAATTCCGAGTTCTTGAGTTTGTCCGGACCCTCGGCGGCCAGCCGTTCACGCGGCCGTTCGTTGTATGGCAATTCCTTAATCAGCAGCCCACGGCTCATGGTCCGCACTTAAGCAAAAGCGAGCCTGAGTGAGCAATCCAAATCGTTAAAAACGTTGAAACGGGTGGAGGGCAGGTTCCAGTGCCACACGTCACAGGTCTCCGATCGGTGGCCTGCATTTTAACCCCTGTGCATTTCTAACGATTAGACGCCCGAGCCGTCACGCCGTTTGCAACTCGCGAATAAAGAACTGCGCGAACTCGTCGTGCAAGTGCGGCGGGATGCGGGCCTTGAAACGGGCAGTGTTACCCTCGTAATTGCGTTCGACGACCTGGGCGACTTCATGCAGCCGGGCGATAACACTCGCCTGGTCATGAGGCACCGCGAGTTCCATGAATTCCCGAATCGGGCGCAACTGGCTGCCGAGTTGCGCCAGCAGGGCAGCGATCCCTTCGCCGTTGGCGGCAGAAATGGCAACGCCGTGGGGATGCCGCTCGAGAAAGCGGCTCAGCATGCTTTGGTTGCCGTTAAGCTGATCGATTTTGTTGAACACCATCAGTGTCGGCTTCCCTGTGGCGCCGATCTCGTGCAAGACTGCATCGACGGCTTGAACCTGCTCATCGGCCTGGGGATGACTGACATCGACAATGTGGAGCAGCAGATCGGCCTGGACGACTTCTTCAAGCGTGGCTTTGAAGGCCTCGACTAGCCCATGGGGCAGCTTGCGGATAAACCCCACTGTATCGGTAAGCAGGACGTTCTGGTTGGTCGGCAGCCGCAAACGGCGCGTGGTCGGATCGAGCGTCGCAAAAAGCTTGTCTTCGGCAAGAACCTGCGCGCCGGTGAGGGTGTTGAGCAAGGTGGACTTGCCAGCGTTGGTATAGCCGACGATCGAGGCCAGGGCCCAGTGATTGCGCTGGCGGGCCTGGCGCTGGGTCGAGCGCTGGCGGCGCACCACCTCGAGCTCTCGCGCGATTCGCGCGATGCGGTCCTGCACCCTGCGCCGATCGGTCTCCAACTGCGTCTCACCTTCCCCACCGCGCATTCCGATGCCGCCTTTTTGCCGGGACAAGTGCCCCCAAAAGCCCGTCAGCCGCGGCAATAAATGTTGAAGCTGCGCCAACTCGACCTGCAACTTGCCCTCACGAGTGTGGGCGCGCTGGGCGAAAATGTCCAGGATCAGCGAGGTCCGGTCGAGCACCTTGCAGTTGAAGACTTTTTCCAGGTTTCGGCTCTGCGCCGGGGAGAGCTCGTCGTCGAAGATGACCGTATCGACGTCCGCGCTGCGGCAGTGCTCGGCAAATTCGCCGGCCTTCCCTTTTCCGATGAAAGTCGTGGCGCACGGCGCGGCCATTTTCTGCAAGCCGTCCCCAACGACTTCGGCCCCGGCAGTAGTCGCCAGTTGGGAAAGCTCCTCCAACGAATCCCGCGAGCCCCAACTGTTCCGCGATTTGAGTTCCACGCCGACGAGAAAAACCCGTTCCGTGCGGCGGTTCCTGGTCTCAATGAGTGCTTTCAAATCTCGGTGTCTCTGCGACTCGCTTTCTCTTTGAATTTGCCGCTAACAACATACCATACTCCTCTGCTGGCCAAAAGCCGTTTTTTCCGGCGGCGCGCGACGCGCAAAAAGAAAAGGGTGAGACAGCGCAAATGAGACCTCGGTGGATAAAATGTTAACAACTAGAGTTTGCGAAGTTGCGGCCCGGGCCGTACATCTGCCAGCGTGAATGAGCAACATCTGCCGCCGGAAATCGAAGTCTATGAGCTCGGCGCGCGCCGCCTTTATGCCAAGACGACCGGCGGGAGTTTTGCCATCTTCGAAGACGAATTGACCCCCGAGGAGTTGGTGGCCATCGCGCGCGATATCTCCGCCCGTAAGTTAGAGCACATCCCGGTTGCCCCTGTCGAAAGCGCCGGCTCCCACCTGTAGGGGCCGCGGGCCTGCGACTTTCTTCGCCCTCGGCAACCAACTCAGCCGATTCCCCGAAAGCTGGCTTGCTTCTCCACAGACTCGAGGCTTGGATATTGGCCGCGATCATGCTGAAAATGCCCTATAAGATCTCGACCCTGCTTTATTGTTTCGACGAATGCGAGCGTGTGCTGCTATTGGAGCGGGCCCAAGAACCCAACCTGGGACTGTGGAGCCCTTGTGGCGGTAAGCTTCAGACGGAGCTCGGCGAATCACCTTATGCCTGTGGGTGCCGGGAAGCGCAAGAAGAACTGGGGCTCGCGATTTCGCCGGCTGACCTGCACCTGACCGGTTTGGTCAGCGAGCACGGTTACCAGGGCCAGAGCCACTGGCTGATGTTCCTGTTCGAAGTCCGGCCGAGGCTCACCACGGTTCCTCCGCCCCACCGCGAAGGACGTTTCCAATTCTTCGCGCGGCGTGCGCTTCACGCTCTGGAATTGCCGCAAACGGATCGAGAAAAAGTCTGGCCCTGGTTTTGGCGGCACCGCGGCGGTTTTTTTGCCGCCCACTGCCATTGCCGCCCCGATGGTAGGAACGATTGGACCCTCGAAGAGTCGAGAGCGACGGGTGACGAGGGACGAGGAGCGAAAGCGACAGGCACGGCCAACGCTGCTGCTCGAGGCTTAACCGCCGTGTTGGATAATCAAAAATCCAGGATCAAGATTCAAAAAAACCCACATGCCTGACGAACCAATCATCGATCTACAAAGCGACCACTTCTTCATGGGTGAAGCGCTGCGTCAGGCGGCGAGGGCCTATGCGGTCGAGGAAGTTCCGGTGGGCGCAGTGGTGGTCCGCGACGGCCGCATTATCGCCAGGGCATTTAACCAGGTGGAGCTGCTCAAGGACGCGACAGCGCACGCGGAAATGTTGGCACTCACGCAAGCCGAGGAGGCGATGGGCGATTGGCGTCTAAGCGATTGCACGCTTTACGTAACCAAGGAACCCTGCCCGATGTGCGCCGGCGCGATGGTGCATGTCCGCCTCGCGCGCGTCGTGTTCGGCGCCAGCGACCCCAAAGCCGGCGCGGCGGGCAGCGCCTTGAACCTGCTGCAGTTCCCGACCTTGAATCACCGTTGCAGCATCACTAACGGCGTACGCGAACCGGAATGCCGGGCCCTGCTTCAGACTTTCTTCGCAGAGAGACGGGACAAGCCCGACACCGCGGCTTCGAAAAATGGGCTGAATGGCGAACGCTCCGGCTGCGACACCCCCGAAACCTGATCCGCGGCTCTCCCTCCCGAACCTGTTAAGACAAAAGCGATTGCGCCCCAGGCTTCGGGCTCCTACCTTGTTCGTAGTCCAGTGAAACCGAGCGAGTCGAAATACGTGGAGAAGACCGGATTCCTCTCGCGTTATGCGCACGAGCGGAGGGTGGCGCTGCGCGAGTCGGCGGCCCGTGTGGCGATGGCCCCTTGCGCGGAGGCCGACTGGCTGCAGTCGTTGCAAAAGGATGTGCCTAAATTCATTCCCTTCCTGACGCGAAAATGCGGTCTTGAGTTTCGCGGGCGCTTGCTGGAGATCGGCGCGGGCGGAGCCTGGCTGAGCGCCGAGCTTTCCAAGCTGCCAAAAGTGGTGGAGATCACCGCCACTGATTTTTCTCCGCTCCTGCTTAAAGAGCAAGCGCCCAAAGTGTTTACCGCGCTCCACGCCAACACTGCCAAGATTACTCGAATGCCGGGGGACTTCCACAAGCTTGAGTTTCCGGATGACCACTTTGATTTCGTGGTCTGTTCGGCCGTGTTGCACGACGCCGCCAACATCGTGCAGGTGCTGCGGGAAGTGAAACGCTTGCTCAAACCAGGAGGAACCTTTGTCGCCATCCGCGAGCCAGTCTGGCCGCTGGTCAAAATCAAATCGCGCGCGCGGATGCTCGCCCGGCTCGTCGCCACCGGCGTCAATGAACGCTTTTATACGCTCTCCGACTACAGAGAGTTCTTCCGGCAGGCGGCCCTGCCACTGGAGGTCAAACGAGTCAACATCTCAAGCGGATTCAAGTATTACTTCAACGCCGTGGTCAACGGCCTGACTCACGCCCGCTACGCCTTTATCGGCACCAAAAAAGCCCCGCTGAAAAACCGAAATCCGAAAGCGACACCGCCGCGCATCAGCAAGGGGACATATTCCTCCCGAAAAGGCGTCTAGAATCTCGGCGTCAAGGAGGAGTTCGACAGAATGACCCGATCGGCCAACGGGTACGCCTCTGTGGCCGAAAGAACACGTGCCATCAAACGGACAGGTTTGGGTTCGTTTGTGTGAGGTACAGACGAACGTGCGCCGGGGCAATGAAAATGTGAAAGCAGACCAGCATCGACATCCAGCATAACCTGTCTCTCCAAGCTGGACTGCTCACAATAAACATCTCTCCTCCTGGGGAACGAGGTAGTCAGCAATCTCCTCTTGAACTTGGAGCCTCAGTCATCCCCCCGACGACTAGCGCAACGTACGGCCGCCATTCACGTCGATCGTTGCTCCCGTCATGAAGCTGTTCATCGGACTGGCCACAAGAACAATCCACCGGGCAATTTCCTCGGGTTCCGCAAATCGCCCAAGGAGCAGTTTCCTCTTCGCGTAATCCTCGTCCGCTCGTTCCATTGTCGCCCGCCCCATAGGTGTCAGCGTCACCCCCGGAGAGACACAGTTCACGCGAATGCGCGGGGCTAAGTCACGAGCCGCACTTTTTGCCAAATTAATCATACCCGCCTTCGCCGCCGCGTAATGGGCATGGCGCGGAGCGCCCGTGTCCGCGGCCACACTTGCGACCATGACCACCCCCGCACCGTCATTCAGGAGCGGGGTCGCCGCCTGGAGCACGTAAAATGCCCCGTTCAGGTTCACGGAAATCACTCGATTCCATTCCTCCGGAGTTATCTCTGCCATCGAACTGATGCGGTTCTTGCCAGCGCATAACACCAGCGCATCCAGGCCGGTGATTTTTGAAGCGACCCGCCTGACACCTTCGCGGACGCTGGCGGGCTCCGTGATGTCCATCTGGCAGAGCCACGCCTGCACCCCGTGGGACTTTACCTGCTCAAAAATGCGTTGAGCCGCGGATTCATTTTTCCGTAGCCAATCACGACGTGCGCCCCTTCCTGCGCGAAGCAAATTGCCGCCGCCGCGCCGATGCCACTCGAAGCACCCGTCACGAAGGCGACTTTATTGCGCAGGTTCAGCTCCATATCTCGTTATGTCATCAACGATGATTCATTTGTGACGCCGAATTCAAAGCTGAGCGACCGCCGCCTGTCAGGCAAGCCACATCGCGACCAGCAAACTCAGGGACGCCGGGACGCGCGCCATTGTCCGCAAGGTCGGCGAGGTCTGCGGCTTTCGCGAGCCGGATGACAATAACCCAATTGAACCTTAGGCGTTTCCGACCTGTTTAATCGGGGAGGTGTTAACCGTTCTTGCGAGAGGAGCACTTATGAGATCGATTGGGCAGCTGGTAATTGGAGCAGGCTTAGTGGCGTTGGTTTGCGGGCTAGTCGCCGTCCAACAGCAGGAACATCCAAACCGATCCCAGGCGTTCCGCCTTGCGAATAACCTGTCACTAAGATTCAATAACTCTGGTTTGATCGCGGCAGACAATTCTCGTTTGGTTGTGATGTGTTGGACTCAGTTAAAGAGAGTGTCAAATCGGCGCCTGATTTGAAGAAGGCCCGAAGGCAAACGGCAGCGGTTGGCCCTGCAAAGGTGGACCGGCTTCCGCCGCACTCGCCCGAGGCGGAGCAGGGCATGCTGGGGTGCGTCATGCTCTCGCCCAATGATTGTATGGGGCAGTGCATCGAGAGGTTCAAAGGAGACCCCGAGGTGCTCTATGACCTGCGGAACCAGACGATCTTCGGAGCGCTGATGGAAATGTACGACCGACGGGAAGCCATCGACGTCATCACGCTCCAACAACGGCTCAAGGACACGCACCTGCTCGATGAAGTCGGCGGAATCGCCTATCTCTCGGCGTTGCCCGATACGGTGCCTTCGGCGGCCAACCTGAGTTACTACATGGATATTGTGCAGGAGAAATTCCTGTTGCGCCGGATGATCCATGTCTGTGCCGGAATCGTTGGCCGTGTGTACGATTACGAGGGCGAGGTCGATCTGCTGTTGGACGAGGTCGAGCGGGACGTATTGCGCATCAGCGAATCACGAGTCCAGGAAAGCACGGACACCATTAAACAACTCGTAAACCAGGCGATCACGACCATCGAGCAGTTCCATGCGAGACAGGGGCAGTTGAGCGGACTGGCGACAGGGTTTACCGACCTGGATAAGATGACGAGCGGTTTGCATGGCGGCGAAATGGTCGTCATCGCCGCCCGGCCAAGTCTCGGAAAAACCTCGCTGGCCATGAACATCGCTGAGCACGCCGCGCTCGACCAGAAACTGCCGGTGGCGGTGTTCAGCCTGGAAATGACGGCGGAATCGCTGGTGCTGCGAATGCTCTGTTCCCGCGCCAGGGTGAACCTGCGGAATATCCGGGATGGCTTCCTGGCAGAACAGGATTTTGTGAAGCTGACCACCGCTGCCGGCACCCTCGCTCGCGCGCCGCTGTTCATCGACGACACCTCGGGCCTTTCGATATTACAATTGAGGGCCAAAGCGCGCCGGCTCCACCAGCAGCACGGCATCAAGCTGTTTGTCGTTGATTACTTGCAGCTTCTCCATTCGACGGCACGCCGCGCCGAGAACCGGCAGCAGGAAATCGCAGATATATCCAGCGGGATCAAGGCCCTGGCCAAAGAACTGAAGGTTCCTATTATCGTTCTGAGCCAATTGAACCGCGACTTCGAAAAGGACAAGAGCCGTAAGCCGAACCTGGCAGACTTGCGCGAATCAGGCAGCATCGAGCAGGACGCCGACCTTGTCGGGTTGCTGTATCGGGCAGACCCCGACGATCCCACGAAGCGGCGGGAGAGCGACGACGATGCGCTGAGCCAGGACACGGTCCTCATAAACCTGCTGGTAGCAAAACAGCGAAACGGTCCGACCGGCGACGTGCACCTGGTTTTTCAGCGGTCACTCACGAGATTCGAAAGCGTCGCGAAAGTGAGCGACGAGGATGTGCCCGGTTAAGAAGGGAAACCGGGCGGGCAAAACGAAGGGAGCAAACTAAGGCTCCGCTGGATCGCGGCCCGAGGACCGCCCGATAGAATCGATACGCTTCCCGGCAGTTTGCCCGTCCGTTCGAGCTCCAAAAGCAGCCGTTTGCGCCAGAGTCCGCCGCCATAGCCGGTAAGACTTCCGTCCTTGCCGATAACCCGGTGGCAAGGGATCAAAATAGCGACGTAATTCATGCCGTTGGCGCGAGCGACGGCACGTTGCGCGGTCGGTTGCCCGACGCGCCGGGCCAGCTCGTCGTACGAAATGGTCTGGCCGTGGGGAATGCGGCGCAACTCCAGCCAGACTTTGTCCTGAAATGGCGTGCCGCGTGAAGCCAGCGGTAGCGCGAACTCCCGCCGGCCGCCCTGGAAGTATTCGCTCAATTGTTCGCGCAAACGTTCGAGCACGGGGTGCTGGCCTGGAACAATCGCGCAGCCGAACCGGCGGCGCATCGTTTTCAAATTGTGCTCGAGCATTCGGCGGTCGGTGTATTCCAGGAAGTTGATTCCCTGGTCGGTCGCCCCGGCGAGGAGAGGTCCCAGCGCGGTCTCGATCATCGCAATCACCACGAGGTCGCCATCGTGGCGACTGCGGCCAGGCGCATCGCCGAACACCCGCGCGAACGCGTCGCGGAACCCGCTTTGGGATTGGAAGCCGCTTTCGAACGCTGCGTCGTCCAGAGTGGCGCCCTCGCGGATGCGCATGAACGCCCCCGCGAGCCGGTTGCCCCGGCACCAGGCCGCGAAGCTCATGCCATAATGTTGTTGGAACCACCGCCGGGCGCGTTCTGGCGTGATGCCCAGCGCGCGCAGGTCTGCCGCTTTGAGGAGGGCGTCAGGTTCAGCCTCCACTCGCGAAATCAGTTCTCGCGCCCAATCCGGCGGCTTTCCGTTTACCTCCAACGGATGGCAGCGCTTGCACGGACGATAGCCCGCAAACAAGCAGTCCTTCACCGAAAGGAAAAACTCCACGTTCTCAAGTTTGGGCCGGGACGGGCACGAAGGCCGGCAAAAGATCCCGGTCGTTCGCACTGCGACATAGAACACCCCGTCGTAGCCGACATCCTTCGTGGCGAAGGCGCGCTCCATCTCTTCCCCCGTTGGCCAGAGCGTCCCTAAATCATTCATCTTCATTTAAACAACTTAGCATACCGTTCCACCGAAAAAGCGACACCAGCTTGCCGGCGTGAAACGCGATGCGTGGTGCATCGTGCGTCGCGCTGCTCAACGGTTTTCCAAGACAAGAACCCAATCGTGGTTCTGGCCTGATGGGGGCGGGCATCGCCATGCGCCGCGATGGTCGGCTTGGAGCGCGCCAAGGGATTTCTCTTCGCCGGTGACCGGGTCGAAATAAGTTGCTTTGTATTGAGCCTGCGGGCCGAGGTTGCCAACTTCGATTGAACGACTCTCGGGCACGTAAATAATCCGCACCTGGCCAGGGATACCGGCGGCCTGCGGCTCGAGCACATCGTCGTTTGGCCGGCCGACGCGGCCCCACGGTCCATCGCCATAGCGGCCAAGCACCATAGCCTGGACCCAGGCATGGTCGTCAAAGGCAGCGGCGTCCCAATTTGCCAACTCGTTAGTCGCGCAGAGCCAGGTATCGTCGGTGGCGAAGCGCCGCGTTTCACCGTCGGCAAGCCGGATTTCCATGCAGGCAAGCAAGCCGGCGGGATTGGCTAAGAGGGTGGTTGGCTTGTTTTCAGCGACGAGTGCCAGAAGGTTCGTGCCGCTTTTCAGCAGCCGAGCGAGCTCATCGAATTGGCGGCCGTAACGCCAGTCTTCACAGGCGCCAAGCGTCAGCCCGTTGAGCTTGACGGCGCACCAGTCATCGCCCGAGGCCCAAAGGCTGGCGCGCTCGATGGTTTTGCCTGCGGGCAAAGTGAAGCTGTGGCGAAAGTAGCGTTTCGCGGCGGGGGCGTCCTTGGCCGGGTCGCCTTCCGGGAACCAAATCCAGGCACATCCACCCAGGCGAAGCGACGGTTCCTTCTGGCAAACCGCCCACTCCGGGTGCGGCTCGAAACGTTGCCAGGGGTATTGTTCGAGAAACGCTTTGGCCAGGCCCATCTGACGCGAGCCTGGCAAATGCATGGCCTCGTTCCACGGAATGTTGCCGTAGCTGCCGCCGTGCGGCGATTTGCCATGCGGTTCGCCCGGGCGATTGCATTGCCAGATGCCGTTGGCGCCGTAAGTGTGGCCGGCCGCGCCGTTCATAAGGCATAGCCAAAACATGCACCGGGTCCACTCCGTAGGAAGGCTGTCGCCCAACATTTCGTAGCTGGCCTCCCCATCGATGACGGGCATCCGCGGCGTAGCGGCGTAAGATTCCCGCACGGCCTTTACGGTCAGCGGCACGCCATCGCGTTGACCGTGCGACGTCTGCAGCAAGTCGAAATCGAGCAACGCGGGGTCGTCGGTTGCATGGCGGGCGGTGTAGTGGCGAATGGCGGTCGGATGCACCGTCAGCGGCCGGTGAAAGGGGTCGGTCGCGCGAATATAGCGCATGACCTCGGTCCAACCGCGCACTTGCTGGCGGTCATCGTAGGGGAACCCGGGTGCCAGATACCATGGCAGGTTCGCCTCGCCCGCTGCGCACCACGCTACCGGCCAGGCGCCGTACCGCGCGATGAGATAGCGCCAGTGCGCTTTCATCTTATCCATACCCATCCGTGGCAGGAAATAGCCCCAGGCGCCCACGATGCAGGGCGTGAATCCCTGGTCAACTAGGTAGCCAAGGCGTTGGTCTGCGGCGTTGAAATATTCAGGCCGGATGCGAGCGTAGTTGGTTTCCCAGGGGTACCCCGCTTCGTTGGCGCCACGCGGATCGAACGGCGGCATGTCGGGATAAAGGCCGGCGACAATTTGGATGACGTTGAAGCCTTTCTCCTTCCGGTCGGCAGCCAGCGTGCGGAACTCCTCAGGCCAGTGGAGCCGATGGCAAAGCCCCATCCACCAGGTGTCGGCCAGCCAGAAAAAAGGCGTGTGATCCAGGTGCTCGAGGTATCGGGAGCCGGCGGCGACGCGCAAGGGCCCATGCGCATAAAGCGGGTTGCTGCCGGTGTACGGATGAACCGTTACTGTGCCGGCGATGCCATGCAGGCCCGAGTCGCGCGGTTCGGAACATTCGGTGCGAAAGCGATGGACGCCAGGAACCGGCGACGCGTAGCGCACTTTCCACACGTTGCTGCTGGCCCAAAAAGCCGGGACCCGCAGTTCACCTCCTCGCGGCTCGCTGAATACCACGTCCAGAGTGAGCTCGTTAAACGGGTCCAGGTAGGTGCGAGTTGCGCTGAAGGTCGCCTCGACCATAACGTTGGCTTGGATGGTCAGCGCTAGGTCTTCGCCTGCGGCCAACGAGGCCAACGCAGTCCAAAGCGTGTAGGCAAGCGCGAGTATGTGTTTGCGAGTAATGGGACGGGGATAGCGGAGGACAGGGTCGCGGGCAACAAATTTTTGATTTTTAAATGTGAAGTAGAGGAACCGGTTCAAGCAGCGTTCAACCCCAGGTCACGGTAGGTCGGCGGTAGCTCGCCGGTAGGTCCGGGTTGCTGGCGGTCGGTGCTGGTAGCCATCTAAAGGTCAAATCCTTTACGATTACCGAAAGTCCCCATTCCCCTTTCAAATCTCGAACCTGGAATCCTCACTCAACGTTGACCCTCGACACCCGCCCCTCCATTTGCAGCCATCTGTAGCTATCTGCACCCCTCTTGTCCTGCGGTACCTCGCGCGCCCCCCCAAACCCGACGCGCTCTGTGGACTGCGGCTTCACCCCAACCGTCAACTTCGACTGCGACTAACTTCGAGTCAGCGCAACAATATCTCATTTCCCGCCCCCTGGTCGTGACTCCACTCCCCGTAAGCTGCACATGCCGAGAGCGGGTGGTTACTTCTTCTTCTTCGATTCCGGGCGCTCGGGAAAAAACCTGGCGCAAATCTCGGCAAACATCTGATCCAGCACTGAATTTTGGGAGGCGACGGTGTATTGATCCAGGCTCGCGCTCAAAACGATGCTCAGTTTCCTGACATCGATGAAGCTAATCCTCAACCTCAGAAAGTTCCCGTTTAGCAGAAAATAATCGCAGCGGCAGACTAAGGGCTTCTCGTGCAATCTCTCCTCATCGACAATCCCGCCTCTAACCAGGACCAGCGACTTTCCCGCGTCCTCGAAAACGTCCGCCGAGGGGGTATTCGTGCGGGCTGCGAAGGAGACTTTGGACGAAGCCAGGAACTCCTCGATGGGTTCCTTCTTAATCGCGAAGTTCACGTTCTGCGGAAGGTCTCCTCCCGACAGGAGCATTACTTTCACGGGATTCAACGTCGCTGACACCATGCCGATCACCTCACCTCGCGCATTCAACAGCGGGCCGCCGCTGTTTCCTGCCTGCACCTCGGCCGAAACCTGGAGTTGCTTCGGGTCGTCTGCCAGGCCGGAGGTCGAGCTGACCAGGCCCTTGGTCAGACGAGGTTGGGTGCCCAACAAATCGGCCAGGGGGAAACCCATGCTAAAGATGTCCTGTCCCATGCGGTAGGTACTCTCGGCGGAGAAAGCCACCCAACGGAATGGCGGATGGGAATCCTCAACTTGAATGACGGCGACATCAACATTGGTGTCCACAGCAACGACTCGGCCCAGGTAGCGAACGCCTTGAATCCATAAGGTGGCCTTGGGCTCACGCCCGACGACATGCGCGCAGGTCACCACCTGACCATCCGAGGTGACGAGGAAGCCTGTCCCCTGAGAAACGAAGGGTAACTTCTCCGGCTTAAGCTCGACGACCTCAAATCCAGCCTTTTGAAGACGCTTGAGCACGCCAAGATACACTTTGGCGTGATCGTTCTTGATCTGGCCCAGGTAAACTTTTTGGTACCTTTCCAAATCAGGGGCTGCGGCGACCGTCACCTTCGGCCGGGCATCGACGATGCAGCAGGAGAGGAGGATAACGAACGCCGCAGCCAACACGTGCTGCCGCTGAAGGAGCGAACCGTTCGTCATGAAATACAGGTATCAGAGTGCTCCTTCACGCTTCAAGGGGAAAGGGGCGGTGCTGACGGACGGTTTGCGGTTGTAGGCCATGAAATAGAGCACCGGAACGGCCATGCGGCTGATCAGCAAGGACGCGACTTCACCGGCCATGAGCGAAATGGCCAGGCCCTGGAAAATGGGATCGGCCAGAATGACGCTGGCACCGACCACGACGGCCAAAGCGGTCAACAGCATGGGACGAAAGCGGACCGCGCCGGCATCTACGACCGCCTGCTCGAGGGGCATGCCTTCCGTCACTCGTTGCTCGATAAAATCCACCAGGATAATCGAGTTGCGCACCACGATGCCCGCGCCGGCCATAAAGCCGATCATGGAGGTCGCGGTGAAGGACGCGCCCATCAGTCCGTGAGCCGGCAGGATGCCCACGAGCGAGAAGGGAATTGCCGCCATGACCACCAGAGGCGTGAGAAACGACCGAAACCATCCCACCATGAGGATGAAGATCAAAACCAGCACGGCGGCGAACGCAGTGCCGAGGTCACGGAAGACCTCGATCGTGATGTGCCACTCGCCGTCCCATTTGAGCGAAGGCCTATCCTCGGTGAACGGTTGAACAGCATTGAAGATTTTGAGCGAAGCGCCGGTTCCGCCGAACTCACGGGTATCGAGCGACCGAAGCGCTTGATTCATTTTCAGGATTGCGTAGACCGGACTCTCGACCACGCCGGCCACATCACCGATGACGTATGTGACCGGCATGAGATTCTTGTGGTAGATGCTCTTGTCCACGATGGTCGGCTCAACCTTGACCAGTTCGCGCAACGGCACAAGGGGCGCCGCCGGGTCGACGGGTGAGCGCACGCGCAGGGCGAGCAACTCTTCCGGGGTCGTGCGGCTCGCACGCGGGAGCTGAAGAAAGATGTTCACGTCTTCCTTGTCACGAGGGACGTGGAGCAGATCGACAGCTTCCCCGCCCACCGCTATGCGCAAGGTTTGTGAAATGGTGTCCGCGCTGATGCCACTTAGTGCGGCCTTCTCCTTATCGATGGTAAAGCGCGCCTGGGGCTGGTCGGCCTCGATGTACCAATCCGTGTCCACCACACCCCGAGTGTTGTGAAAAATGTCAATCACCTTCCGTGCCAAAGCCAGACGGCTTTCCTCGGTCGGGCCATAGATTTCGGCGACCAGGGTCTGCAGCACGGGCGGACCCGGCGGGACTTCGGCGACAGCGACGCGCGCCCTGTACTTGGCCGCGACGGCAGCGACGCGCGACCGGACCCGTTTGGCGATGTCATGGCTCTGGGCTTTGCGCTGGCCCTTGGGCACGAGGTTGATTTGCAGGTCTGCGATGTGCGCGCCGCGCCTCATGAAATAGTGACGGACCAGGCCGTTGAAGTTGAAAGGCGCGGCGACCCCCGCATAAATCTGGTAATCCGTCACCTGCGGTTCGAGGCGCACGGCAGCACCGATCTCGCGAGCCGCCTGAGCCGTACGCTCGAGCGCGCTGCCTTCGGGCATATTAAGAATAATCTGGAACTCGCTCTTGTTGTCGAAGGGCAACATCTTGACTTTTACAAACCCAACGCCCACCAGGGCCATGGCCACCAGGAGCAGCCCGACGATGCCGGCGAGAAACGCGTACCGCCAGCGCTGGTGGGCAAGCAGCGGGCCCATAAACCGGCGGTAAAAGCGGGTGAAAAAGTCTTCCGGGTGCGCTGAATGAGAACGGGCCGCGCCAGCGACAGGGGCAACGCCCGTAGTGAAGGAGGAGTACTTCCTGCCCCAGTGCAAAATCCGAATTGAGGCCCAGGGCGTCACGATGAAAGCGATCGCCAGCGAGAAAGCCATCGCAGCGCTGGAACCGATGGGGATGGGCCGCATATAAGGTCCCATCAATCCGCCCACAAACGCCATGGGCAACACGGCAGCGATCACCGCGAAGGTGGCGAGGATCGTCGGATTGCCGACCTCGTTCACCGCTTCCACTGCAAGCACCGACCAATTCCGGCCATTGTTTTGAGGCAGGTGGAAATGCCTGACGATATTCTCGACGACCACGATGGCGTCGTCCACCAGGATGCCGATCGAGAAAATCAGCGCGAACAGGGTGATTCGGTTCAGGGTGTAGCCGTAGAGGTAAAAGACCAGCAACGTAAGCGCCAGCGTGGCGGGGATCGCGATGGCAACAATGGCCGATTCGCGCCAACCGAGCGTGAGCAAGATCAGCACGGAGACACTGACGACCGCGATGCCCATGTGGAGCAGAAGCTCGTTCGACTTCTCGGTCGCCGTCTCGCCGTAATTGCGCGTGATGGAGATCTGCACGTCGCGGGGAATAGTTCGCCCTTTCAACGTTTCGACTTTCTTCAGGACCTCGTCCGCGACAGAGATCGCATTGGCCCCAGGCCGCTTTGCAATGCTAAGCGTGACCGCGGGTTGTTCCCTGGCTGCCGCCGAACGGGCTGCCCCTGAGCCAAAGAACACATATTGCGACGGCTCCTCCGCGCCGTCTTTAATTTCCGCGACTTCGCGCAGGTAAACGGGTTTGCCGGCGAACACGCCGACGACCACATTCCCGACGTCCTGCGCATTGGCGAGGAAGCCCCCGGTTTCGACAATGGTTTCACGGTTATTGCTAGTCAACCCACCGGCGATAGCCTGGCGGTTCGCCTGCGTGAGCATTGGCACAATTTCCTCCGCGCTCAGGTTGCGCGAAGCGAGCCGCGCAGGGTCCAACAGCACCCGCAACTGCCGGCGGGCACCGCCGATGAGCGTGGTTTCAGCGACCAACGGCACCTGTTTAACCGCATCGTCCACCTGAGAAACCAAGCGCCGGAGGGTCAGGTGGTCGTAATTCTGGCTGTGGAACGTCAGTGCGAGGATCGGCACATCGTCAATCGACTTGGGTCTGATGAGAGGGAGGGAGATGCCGCGCGGGATTTTGTCGAAGTTGGACTGCAGCTTCTGGTTAAGTTTGACCAGACTCTTCTCGACGTCCTCGCCAACCTTGAACCGAACAATGGCGAGACTCTCACCGGGGCGCGAGGTGGAGTAGATGTATTCGACGCCGGTGATTTCCCAGAGGAGCTTCTCCATCGGCCGCGTGGCGCGCTCCTCGACCTCTTTCGCGCTGAATCCGGGCATCGACACCAATACGTCGATCATGGGGACCTTGATTTGAGGCTCTTCCTCGCGCGGAAGCATGATGACCGCCGCTGCGCCCAGCAGAAGCGAAGTGATAATGACCAGGGGAGTCAGTTTCGAATCGATGAACGCGCGCGCGATGCGGCCGGCGAAACCAAGGCGGGCGGGCGAGGGCGGGTTGAAGGAGGCGCTCATGAAGAAAATCCGAAATCCGAAATCCGAAACAGTTCCGAAAATCCCAAATCACAAAATCAAAACCCCCGACCACGAGATAATTTTCAGGCTTCATCGGGCCCGCACGGCTTGTCCGTCCACCAATTGCGCCGCCCCGCTAATCACAACGGAATCGCCCGCGTCGAGGCCGGCGAGAATTTCGACCTCGTCGCCGACCCGCTTGCCGGTCTTGACCAAGTACAGTTGGGCGCGTTGGTTCACAACGACGAACAGGAGTTCGAGTTGACCCCGCAGCAGCACGGCCGAGCCGGGCACCCGCACCGAAGTTGTCTCCCCGACCGGCAGGACCAGCCGCGCAAACTGGCCGGACCTTAAGAAATTAGGAGTGCTGAATGCTGGGTGCTGGGTGCCGGGTGTGGAGTGCGCAGTAACGGGAGCCGCCGGGTCGTCCGGGAGCGTCGGTAAATCCAACTTGACCCTGAACGTGCGACTGGCGGCGTCGGCGGTTGGTGCGATTTCCCTCACTGTGCCGATCAACTCGCTCTTCATAGAATCGACCCGGATAGCGAGCCGGGCGTCCTGTTGGATTCGTGACGCGATGGCCTCGGGCACATCAGCTTCCAGCTGAAGTGCGGCCGGGTCTTCAATATCGACCAAAGCTTTGCCGGGCGCGGCGAGGTCGCCGACGTTTGCCCATTTCTTCGTCACCACGCCGTCAAAAGGAGCCAGCACTTCAACGTAGCCCTGCATGGCCTGAGCCTCTGCTACCGCCGCTTTGGCGACCCGAAAACGCGCGTCGGCAGCGTCGCGCTCGGAACGGGTGACGGCCTGCTGCTCAAAGAGTGAGGAGGTGCGCTTCCAATCACGCTCAGCGTGCTGCAGACCTGCTTCGGCCTGTTCGAGACGCGCCTTGATTTCAGCGGCGTCCAAGTGCGCAACCAACTGGCCGGCCCTGACGCGTTGGCCGAGGAGGACCGCCAGCTTGTCGATACGCCCGCTCAGCTTCGCTTCCAGGGCAGCGTGCAGTTTGGCCCGCACGGTGCCGACGATTTCCTCCGTTACGAGGCGCTCTTGGCTTTCTGCGGTTTGAACGCGCACCGAGACTGTCGGTAAACTTTCGTCCCCTCCCGTTCTCTCTCTGCCTGGCTTTCCGCAGCCCGGCAAGCACACCAAACTGACGAGCAGGACCACAACGCTGTGGAACGACAGCCGGATCATTCCGTAGCGCAGTTTTCTGATGGACGGAAGGGTTGCTTTCATTTGTTTTCAGATTTCGATCGGGATTGCAATTGGGGCAGTGCGAGCGCCTTGCGCAGGGCGGCGAGCGCGATTTGGCGGTCCGCTTCGGCTTCGGCGCGGCGCACTCGGGCGGCCACCAGTGCCGTTTCAGCATCAAGCAGTTGTGTGGCCATGGCCGTGCCCTGCTCGAAACGGGCGCGGGTCAGGGTGGCGCTCTCTGAAGCTTGGGCCACCGACTGGCCGGTGACGCTCAGCCGCTCATTGGCCGTTTTGAGTTCGAGTCGCGCTTGCTCGGTTTCAAGGTCGAGGGCCAGACGCAGTTTGCGCTGTTCTTCGCGGGCTGATTCCAGGTTGGCGTTCGCCTCACGGAGCTTCGCACGGGTAAGTCTGCCGTCCCAAATATCCCATTGGACAAGCGCCCCCGCAGTGTAGCTGCCACCGCCGTTCTGAAACTTCCAGCCGTAATCGTAGTCGAGGCTGCCAAAGGCACTGGCCCGGGGCAAATAACCAGCTTTGGCTGCATGCACCTGCTGCTGCGCCGCGCGCTCCCGTTGGCGAGCGGCGGCCAACTCCGCTCGGTCGGAGAAATCCCCAGAATCGGCAGCAGTGACAGCAGGAGCGCTGTCGGCCACAACGAACTCGCCGTCCTCGAGGCCGAGCAGATTGCGCAGCGCGCGTTCGGCCAGGGTGTTGGCGTTGCGGGCGCGGACGAGGTCCTCGCGCGCCTGGGCCAGGCGGACTTCGAGGTCAAGCACATCGGTCTTGAGCAGCGTGCCGCCTTCGAGGCGCTGGTTCGCGATAAAAAGGTTCGTCTCGAAGGAATGGACGGCGGCCTCGGCCGCGCGAATGAATTGGCGGGTCTTGAGCACCGCGTAAAACGCGCGTGAGACCTCAAAACCGAGGGCGTTGCAGACAGCCTCATTTTCCTGGTGAGCGGCTTCGGCGTTGGCCATCGCGGCTGCCCGCCCCGCCTTGTTCTTTCCGCCCGTGTAGAGCGGAACCGTCGCAAGGCCCCGCGTATTCAGGTCGTCCACGCTCGGCACATCATTGAAGTTCAGGCCGGCACTCGGATAGGCCCGCTGGTTCAGAATGCTGCCAAACACCATCATCGCGTTATCGGTGCGGGTGTAACTGGACTGAAATTGCAACCGGGGCCAGAATGCGGCGTTAGCTTGCTCGAGCCCGGCCTGCGCGGCGGCGATGTGCTGGCGGGCTATGCGAGAGTCGGGGTTATTGGCCAAGGCCTGGTCTAAAGCGCGCTCGAGTGTCCAGGGCTCCGCCCCGGAGGCGACATGGCCCGCCTGCAGCGACCCAAAGGAAATGAAGACGAGGATTAGCCCGCTTGGTTTCATCAGAACAGTCGATAATTGTTAGTTGATAGTTGGTGGTGCGGGGATTGTGGATGGTTGGTGGTCGAAAGCTGCCCTGCTTCATCAAGCGCCGGCAGCCAAAAGACAACGGCCGAGCACCGGGTCACTTGGAGCAGCAGGACTTGGCCGGGGTTTCGGAGACACGGCAAATTCCGCCAACCCCTAATTTCCGCAGGATGATTTCCAGGGGACAGAAGCTGGTGAAAGAGGATTGCAGCAGATTGAATCCCACGAAGGCGGTGAACCAAAGCCAATAAGGGCTGTGATAGTGCGCTAGCACGAGACTGATAAGAATGAAGGCTCCGGCGAACCGGCGAATGATCATTTCCATATTAATGCAGACTGAGCCGCGAGCGGTAAAAAGGTTACAATGGCAAAGTCAGTTGATCGTTCCGAGCGGTGGGCCATATTCATGCTCGTGATACTCCAGTTGTGGACCCTACAGGTTAGGGAAAGGTATTCTCCGTCCAAAATGATCGGTTTGCGTTCTAAAATGACCTGCCCGTACGGAGCTGCGGCAATAGCGCTCTGCTTCCTGCTGGCCCCTTGGCCGGCGATGGCGACAGTGGTTGTTGGCATAGGGCAAAATTTCACGGCGAGCACGTTAGGTGTGGATTCCTCGGCCCTGCCCCCGGATTGCGACGGCGCCGTGGGGCCGACGCATTACGTTGAATTGATTAATGGCCGGTTCTCGGTTTTTGACAAGACGATCGCCAACATGGTCCAGAGTTTCACCGACCTGATGTTTTGGCGGCGGGCGGGCGTCACTATCCCGGCGGGCTGGGCTGTCACCGACCCGCGCGTCGTTTACGACTCGGTTTCGCAGCGCTGGTTTGCGGTTCAAATCGATTTCGACATGCTCGGAATCGTCAACAGCAACCATTTCCTGCTGGCCGTCTCGAGCACCATAGACCCGACCGGCGCTTGGAAAGGGGTAGCGATCACCGCGGACCCGACCGCCTCTAGCACGGCTGACTTCCCGACTCTTGGACTGGACTCAAACGGGGTTTATATTTCCGGGGATCTGTTCGACATAAGTAACAACTTGGTGGGCTCTATCCTGATTTCGATTCCCAAAGCCGACCTGCTGGGCGCCAGCCCTTCGGTGGCGGGCCTGACTCGGTTTGCGAACCTGAGCGTTGCCAGCCGGGGCGTCGTTCTTCAGTCCGCCGTAGCCCTCGATGGCAGCGGCAGCGGAAACATCCTGTCCACCGCCAGTCTGGGTTTTGACCTCGCTACGGGCAACTTCGTTACCAACACCAGCCTGGTCACGTTTGTGGTTCAAAATGCCGCCGGTCCGGGCAACGCTACCCTGAGCAGCGCGAACTACCTGACCGTGCTGGACTACACCGCACCTCTGGACCCACCGCAACCGGATGGCACCACCAATCTCTCGGACGGTGACGCCCGCTTCGGCGCAACGGTTTATCGCGTCGGGGGTACGCTTTACGCGGTGCACAACACCGAAGTGAACGGCCGGGCGGCCTTGCGCTGGTATCGGATCAGTGCCGACGCGGCGACAGTCCTGGAATCCGGGACCATATCGAATCCTGTGCTCGACCTGTTTTACCCGTCTATCGCCGCGAACACGAACGGCGCGATCGTTATTGCGTGTAACGGCTGCAGCTTGACAAACTTCGTGAGCTGTTACGCAATGGTTGGCGAAACCGTCAATGGCGTGACCACCTTTGGCAACCTGCTGCTGCTCCAGGCTGGCGCGGCCAGCTATCAAGACGGTACCGGCAGCCAGGAAAGCCGTTGGGGTGATTATAGCACTACCACAGTGGATGCGGCGGACCCGACTTCGTTCTGGACCATCCAGATGTATCCGGCAGATGCCAGCACGTGGGCGACGCAGGTTACTCAGGTCCGCACCGCTCAACTCCGCCTGAACATCGCCCCGGCCGGCACCAACGTTCTGCTTTCCTGGACCAGCCTGGCCGGCGGTGCGCAACTCGAAACCGCAGCCACCCTTACCCCGAACAGCTCGTGGTCAGGGGTCACCCAAACGCCTGCGACCAACGGGAACGCGATCTCCGTTTTGGTCCCTGCTTTGTCAGGGCCGCAATACTTTCGGCTGAAGTTGTGAGGGTGAGCGAATTAGCCTGTTAGGATTCTCTCGGCACGCCCGTATGAGCCCAGGTTGAAGGCGTTGCGGTAACCCATTCGTCTAGCGATTCCCTGGCCGATTCCGCTGCGGCCGCCGCTCAGGCAGTGGAGCAGAATCGGCTGTTCCTTATCCGGAGCTCGACGGGGCAGCCCATCGCTCAACCGGTGGAGGGGGATGTTGATGGCCCCCGACAGATGTTTTTCCTGAAACTCCGACTCGCTGCGAACATCGATCACCCTGGCGCCCTTTTTCAGCCAGTCGCGTGCCACCTCCGGCCGAACCAGTGCGAGCCGTTTCAGCGCAAGGAAGGCGGTGAGCGCCACGCCGAAGATAAGCCAGGCGAACCAGCTCATGGTATTTGCCGATGAATCTTTTTCCACCGCTGGTGGAGCGCGGAATGGAGGCGCCGGCGGAAATCGACGGGCAGTTCGCACGGTTTACCTTGCTTGTAAAGGGTGATCGTTTTGCGGATGTTGTCCACGACCACCTGGCAGGGGTTGCAGCCCGCCATGTGCGTTTCAAATTCCTCGCAGATAGCCGGGTCCACCGTGCCGTCCACGTATTCGTTCAACGCCGCCAAAAGCTCTTCGCACCGCATAAAAGACTCAACTCGTTAGACGGAGCCGCCAGTTGCAAAAAAGTTACATCGCCCAAGGCCTCAATGCGAATGGCGGGAGGGTGGCGCCAGCCGGCGGCTGGGGTCGCCCAAGGTACGCGTCAACCGCTCGCGGAGCTGCAGCCGGGCGCGCAGCAGCCGCACTTTGGTGTTGGCTTCCGTCAAACCCAGGGCCTCCGCGGTTTCTTTGACGGAGAATCCCTCGACGTCCCGCAGGAGGAACACGAGCCGGTGCTTCTCGTCCAATTCGTCCAGTGCTCCATCCAGCAGGCGGCGGATTTCGTTGCGCTCGACCAATTGCTCAGGAGACTGGCGCCAGTCGGCGATGTACTCGGGGTGCGGGATGACGTCGGAATTGTGCGCGGGTTCAGTGGCTTCTTCGAGAGACACGGTCTCCAGGCCTTTGCGCTTGCGGATGACCTTCAGCGCCGCGTGAGAAGCGATGCGCAGCAACCAGGTGGAAAAAGCGGCTTCGCCACGGAAGCCGGCAAGGTTTTCCAGCGCACTGAGAAAAGTCTGCTGGGTCACATCCTCAGCATCCTGCTCCTGGCGCAGCATGCGCAGCGCCAGCGAGTAGACCCGTTGCTCGTAACGCGTGGTGAGCGCCTCAAAAGCGTTCAAATCGCCTGCTTTGGCGCGCTGCACCAGTTCGGCGTCGAGCGTTGTATCGGCGTTGCGTTCCATCTGACCCAACTACCGTAAAGAAAGGCAGGCATCAAGCTAACACCAGCGGCGGCCGGCTCAAGAATTGTGAACGGATTTTAATGTTGAGAACTCAAAGGTCCGCGGCGTTGTCCCTGAACCGGCTGGTCTCCACTTTGTAGATGATCATGCCGCGCGCCTGGTAATTGAGCAGGGCGGCGGGGTGATCCAAGGTGCAGGTGTGGAGCCAGACACGATTTGGCCGGGTTCGCCAGGCCTCCTCGATCGCACTCGTGAGCAGCACACCGCCATACCCGCGGCCGACAAATTTGGGAGCCAGGCCAAAGACTGCAATTTCCACACCGCCGATGTTATCGTCCCTCATCTCGTAATAGCCCGCTACCGAGCCGTCGTAATAGGCCACAAAAGTCCGCAGACGATCTGATTCGGCATAATCCTTCCACTGCCGCTCGGTCCAGCCGCGCTTGTCGTTCCACGACCAGTCACGCCCGACCAGCAGGTAGAGGAATCGGTTGAACTCCCACTGTTTGACGGTGGCGTCACGGATTGTAAAGCGCGTGTCGGCGCAGCGTTTAGGTTTCAACGCGTCCGGCGAAAGCATTTCAAGATAAGTGATGGTAACGGTCATACCAAGGAAGGGAGAGCCATGGAGATACAAAATCGCCGGACCAAGCGGCGAGGCCGGTTGAACCGTTTGGCGAATGCGGTGTGCTTGGCGGTTTCAATTAAATTGTTGCGATTCGGGCGGCTCCAACCGCCGCCCCGGGGAAGAATCCTTCGAGCCGGGTCAGGTCTGTGACAGCGAATTTAAGTCGATTCTGCCAAAAGTTGAGGATCGCGGACAATAACGGAAATGTTGGCAAAGAACTTGCGGTAGATGGCGAAAACGCTGCATGGGACAGATTTGCAGATTGGGCCGGATGCTGCGGCAAGCAGAGCCTTGGCGCTGGTCGATGACAGTGGTTTTGGCCGCGTTGGTAGGCATCGCCGCAGGGCACACTGTGATAGGCTCCCTGGGATCAATCTCCGTGGTGGATGGCTTGAGCATGGCCCCGACATATACCTCCGGCGCACGGGTTTATACAGTTCCACTTTCCGGGCAAGTCCAGCGCGGCGACATTGTGCTCGTCGATGATGGAAAAAAGGAATACGCGCTCAAAAGGATTGTTGGCATGCCGGGAGAGACGGTCCAACTCTGGAGGGGATATGTGTTCATCAATCGTAAGATGCTGATTGAACCTTATTTACCGAAATATACTTACACCTTCCCTGAGGAGCATTCGGAAAAGATGTCGTTCCGATTGGGAGATGACCAATACTTCGTTTTAGGCGATAACAGGCTGGTAAGCGTTGACAGCCGGACCTACGGCCCTGTGGCCGGGACGCACATTAAAAGCCGCATTCCGCTGCCGGAGAGCGCAGTTAGGGCGCGGTTCGCAATGTTCACTTTACCCAACGAAGGAAAGCGCACAATCAGGATGCTAAGCGAGGACAACTGAGCGATGAGACTGTCCAAAGTCTGGGCAGGCTGCCGCCCCTTATCGAAGATCTAACTCACCAATGGTCACCGCCGCCGCTCCGAAGGTGTGAAAGAATTGAAAAGTACGAAAATTCGGTTTCGCAAGCCGTTGGTTACCAATGTGCGCATTTTGTGTTTTGGGGCTTTCCGCCAATTTTTTCACACCTTCTCACCAGCTCCGTCATGATTTGACGACCGCCAGGGGGTGTGCCTGGCTGAATAGAAACAGCGTGCGCCCCGCCACAATGCAATCGTGATGGCGGAGCGTCGTGGCCCCCGCGCGCTGGCCATCCACCCACGTGCCGTTTTGGGAATTCAAGTCCTTGAGCAGGTAGTGTTCGCCCTCGCGCACTATAACAAAATGCCGGCGAGAAAGAGATTCATCATCGATGACCACATCCGCTGACTCATCGCGGCCAACCGCCACCGGGTGCTCCTCCAGTTCCCAATGTCCTGCCATCGCTCCCTCATTATCTAACAGACACAGACTTGCCATATCCAGCTCCCGCGAGAGACCCTTGCCGGTCAACTCGTCTTGCGGCCTAACATTAGGAAAAGACGAAAGCTGCACGACAATGGTTACAATATCTGCTCGTTAGACGAACTCGGGAGCAAGAGAATTCAATCAAAGGTCATGGGCTCCTTGTAGGGTGCGGGCTCCTTGAGGAGGAATTCTTTCGGCATGACAAGTTCTTCCTTGTCGGACTTGGGCTTGGGCGAGTTGGGGGATTTGCGCCGCCGCTGCAGATACAAGACCGCGCTGAGTACCGCGACCGCGCCGCCAAGGATCACCCCAGCCGATAGCAACTTGCTGCGTGCGGCTCTTGGGGGTTGGCGGGGGCGAGGCGGCCCCTTAAAGACCAACTCCTTCACGGCGCCGCCGGCCCTAGGAGCCACAACCTCAGTTGACGGCAAGGATGCGGCCCTGGCTTCCGTGGGGTGGCTTACCGTTTCGTTCGGACGCACAGGTACAGGCACGCTCGGAGCTACGAGTTTTTCAGCCCCTTTGCTGGACGTCGCCGCGGGGGTCCGCTTCAGTTCGGCCATGCGCTGGGGCTGGCTGGGGATCGCGGCAGGCGGCTTTGGCGATTGCCGGGTGGGCACTGGGGCCGGTGCGTCATCGCGCGCTATGGTGGTCCCGGGGGTTGAAGCCACCTTGTCCTCGGTGGCATCAGTCCTCCCCCCGATGAGCTTGCAGCCACTAACCGAAAGCGAGAAAACTAGGAGCAAAACCGCTCTGGAAGTCGCCAAATTCTGAACGGCTGAGACAACCAGGCGCTGCCTCACGACATGCCAGTTCGGACCTTCAAATTGATTGCAAAAAGGCGTTAGCAAGGGCCGAGGAGAGGCCGGGAGAGACTTGAGCGTGACCGTCGCGCTCCGAAGACCTCCAGGTCGCGGTTCCTGAGTGACAGTCGTGTCCATTATTTTGGCATCTACCGGTCCGGCCCGCAGCCGCCGCACAGCAGCGGCGGCACGTTCACCAAACCACCTCATTTCGGTAGCATGGCTCGCGCCACACAGGAAGCGGCGCCGGAGTGGCGAGATTGGAGTTCTCGCCAGAGCTTTCTCCTCGCTTCAGCCCTTGGCAGCGGACGAAGGAGGAACCGCGGGATCGGAGTCCCGCGCCCCGACTGAACGTGGCGGCGCGCGAAAATGAAGTTTTCGCTCGGAGCGGTTTGATGCTATATGGGCAGAGCGCGAGACGTTACGAGTCGGTTGCGAACGGGCGTCCGCCGCCGGGACAGTGCGATTAGATTCAGAATGAAGATTCTGGTGATTTCGTTGGCCGGGATTGGTGACACCATCCTGGCGACACCATTGATTCGAGAGTTGAGGGCCAATTACCCCGAAGCGCGCATCGATGCGCTGGTGCTGTGGGCCGGGTCCAAGGACGTGCTGGAAGGCAACCCGAATTTGAACGCGGTGTATCAACTGAATTTCTTGAAGGCAGGCAAAGCCGAATCGTTGCGCTTCCTGGCGCCTTTGCGCCGGGCGGGGTATGACGTGTCGATAAACACGCACCCGCAGAGCCGGAAGCAGTATCGGATCACCGCCCGATTCATCGGGGCCCGCACGCGTATCAGTCACGAATACGACTGCTTCGATGTGCTTGACCGATTGCTCGTCAATCGGACCTTGCCGCAGGACTACGCCAAACACACCGTCGAGAACAACCTTGAACTGCTGGCCTTGCTGGGCAAGAAACCGCTGCTGGCGAGCCATACGCTCGAAGTCTTGCTTTCCGCCGCCGAGCGTGAGTGGGCGGAGTCATTCCTGAGCGCGCACCAACTCTCACAGCGTCATCGGTTGGCGGTGCACGTGGGCTCAGGCGGCACCAAAAACCTGACGCTCAAGCGCTGGCCTTTGGACCACTATATGAACTTGCTCAAACAAGTGCACCGCACCTGGCCGGAGCTCGCGATCCTGCTTTTTGGCGGCACAGAGGAAGAGCAGGACATGCAGAAAATCCTCGCTGCGCTTGATTCGCCCCTGGCGATCAGGGTGCCGAGCAAGAATTTGCGCCAGGCAGCAGCGCTGATCCAGCGCTGTACGGCTTTTCTCAGCGTGGATACGGCGCTGATGCACCTGGCGGCCGCCGTCCAGGCGTCGCGGCAAATCGTCATCGAGGCGCCTACCTTCAACAAGACTAACGAGCCCTACGGCAACCCCTACTCGCTCATCCGCAACCCGGCCATAGCGGGCAGGAACCTGGAATACTATCGCTACGATGGAGAGGGAATCAAAGGCACGCGCGAGGAATTGATTCGCCTCATGGCGTCGGTGAGCGTCGAGGCGGTATATGAAGCACTCGCGCGGGCTTTGCAGAACGCCGCCAAGACGGCGTAGCATCGCGCCGAAATCAAGGGCTGGCCGTTCCCAGAGGCGCAGGCGCCTTATCGAGATCTGCAGCACCGGCTCGATCCGTGTTGGGTGCCTCGGCCGGGAGTGGGAATCGTCTGGGTCGGCAAACCTACCACAGCCTACCACAGCCTACCGTAACCTACCGGGCGGCTACCGCGGCTAGATCGGTTACCATCAGTTACCATCGGTTACCGATTGGTTACCGTCGGTTACCGTCGATTACCGAGCGGTTACCGAAATCCGACCGCGCGATTACCGGAGAACCTGCGAATCTCGGGCATGGGCGCCAAATGGGCGGAATGGGAAGAGTGGGCTTTATGTTTAATTTAGCTTAATTTAGCTTAATTTAGCTTAACTGACTAAAAGTTTCCGGGAGTTCCGAGGCAATGGTGTGGGGGTAGGTCGGGGAGAAGATCGGAAACATTGGTTTTGGTGCCGATAGGTGCCGATCGGTACCGCTGCGGGCACAGGTCGGCGGGAGCTATCGGGACAACGGTTTTGGGCGAGCGGGACCTATCGGGAGTTGGGAATCGAGTGGTGCTGTGCGCCATTTTATTTTCTCCGCCGTGGGGAGGAAAGGAGGCTTTCAAAGCGTGACATCGTGACAAAGCCGTATTTACCGACAGATTCTCACTCTTGAAAACGTGACAAAGCTCACCGTGTCACGCTTTGAAACGTGACAGGCGCTTAAGGTGCATCGGAGCCGCACAGGAGCATCAGGATGAGGAAATGGGGACGCGGTGGAGAGACTGTCTCAAAACATGAAGACGGTTTAGAGAGGAGACGTCAAAAGTCCGATGACTCAACCCATTGCTCCTGATTACGGACAGCAGTTTCTGTTTCCTCCCGCGCTGGAAGATTGGGTGGCTGCCGATCATCCC
>DATMRF010000084.1:0-20393 GCA_035566435.1 Candidatus Acidiferrum sp. | reverse complement strand
AATGCAGTCAGGCTGGCTCTCATAACGGGAGTCAGTTTGGCCCAAGTACTAGACCGAAGCAACTGCGGGATCGCGAGGTCTCGTGGGAAGGAAGCCACCGGTCAAAGCTGATGAGCCGACGAACAGAAAGACCATATAAGGCTGACGGAGCGGGCGAGCTGGCACCACACAGCGCAGCCCAGCGTTCAGCTCCGGAGATAAATGGTCCGGTTATGCAGCAAGAGTTCACTTTCTTACTCAGGGAGACCTGTCGCCCGAGCCCGTCGGTAACTCCGATAAATCGCGAGCAGGCGGTGGGGGCGGTGGCCAGGAATGGTCGCTGTGCGGGAACAGGAGTCAGCAGGGGCCGTAGTACCGAGGGCAACGAGCCGGCAAACCCGGACGGACTCACAACTCAGGAAGGGCTGAACTTGGCAGGCAGAACACGACCATCGGGGATCTGGACCCGGAGCGATGAAGCCGACCAGCTGAGCATCCGGGCAGCGGTCACCGTGGCAGAGAAAGAATGGCTGCTCGATCCGCAAGGACTGCCAGGAACCGCCGTACGCGGACCCGCATGTACGGTGGTGTGGGAGCCCGGAGGGGCAACCCTCCGGGCGACCCGATTGGGCCATAATCTCATGGTCAATCTCCGGAACACCCTGCGAAGAAGATTTCGGACGGGGACCCGTCACGATAAGCGACGACATAAATGCCCTGCCACCGCTCCGACAGAAACTCCTCCAGCGAACCGGAGTGAAGCGCCTGCTCAATCTGGGCGTGGCTGGGAGCCTCGGAACCAAAGACCTCGATGAGCTTGGTCCGCGGAAATGGAGTGATGGTGCCCAACTCTGGCTCTTGCGAAATGCCAACAATATCCAAAATCGAGTGAGTCCCATTCTCTGCCTGCAACTCCAGCAACTTCTCTATCGTCTTAGGCTTTCGCTTGGATTTTTGCGGGGCTGACCCGCCACCCATAATCTCTCCCTTGATCCTCTCTGCCATCTCCAGATACTTCGTTTTGAACGGCTCTTGCAACTTCGCCGCCTCCTCCCTGACCTTTTGCATCCAAGGGTCCATCTCCGGGCGGGCCTCCTCAAGGATCGCTTTGCGCTGGTCCTCAGTGACACCATCCCCATAGACGTAATCACCTCTCGCGAAAACATCCTCGCGCAACCGCTTCAAGGCCGCCGATATGTCTGCCTCGTAAGGCACGAAATAACTCCATCCTGTGGCTCCCATACGCAGTCCAGTGTTCAGGCCCAACGTCCCGGCTCAGGCAGGCCGGAGCGATGCCGTTCGATTGCTAATAGACGCGCAATCCCGGCCTTGCCTGCAGCCGGATGGTTGGGCGTCATAATTCTTCGGGTTGACATCACCGTGGCTTGTAGGTCGAAAGAAATCCGTGTAGCAGTCGGTTCAACTCGATGCTGCAGTCACTAAATGCGTCTGCGGCGTCTTCCAAGTCAGTAACCTGCAAAATCTTCGTATTGCTAAGGCGAGCTTTTCCTCCAGGGCCGGTGCAAGGCTTTCCGTGAAGAATTCGATTTCTTAGGTGGACAAGGTCCGCGAATCCTTGAGCGCCAGCAATTAGTTGCTCACGCTCCGCGGACTTGGGCATGCTGCGGGTGAGGGTATTCAGCTTCTTTGCAATCTTGCCGGCGGTTAGCTCGTCATCGATGAACGAGCGGAGCGAGCCAGGACGAATGCGCTCGGCGCAATAAACCGCGTTCCATTCGCAGATCGCAAAGCAAAACGTAGCTACGCCTAGTGCGTGCATGTAGTCATTGTCAATAGGTTGCCGGAGTCGGTCGTTCTTCATAAGGGCGCGGTGTATCGTTGCGTGCGGCATGCCGCCCAACGCAAAAACTCAGCGGCGGCGGCCCACTGAGCAACAAATGCAAACAGAACGCGCCGCCCGCCGTCCGTTGAAGTGATCTCGTTGGGCGAGTTCATTTGAATCTGATAGTGCGAAAAATGACCCTGACCGTCTCATACTCCTTCTGAGTTTGGCAGGTGGCAAACACGGTAAGCTTAATCCCTTTGGGTCCCGCGCTAGGGAAGTGGATGGCGATAGCTTCGTCGAAGGGATACCCAGACCCTGGATTATGAAAAGAAACTATTTTGGCCTTTTTGCCACCGATCCGCTCAAGTCTTTCGGCAAAGCCGCTTTTGGAGCTGCATTCCAAAGGGTCCGAATAAATGCCGTAATCGAAATGGAACGCAATGGCGTCGCCCCTGTACTCGCCGACATAGGAATCAATCCCAAAGGTCGGCATGGCCTTGACGTCCGGCGGAACAGAAAACGTGAACTTCTTTGCGTCTATTGGCGTCCAGCCACTCGGCGGCTCGATGGATGTCGACGGTGTGCAGCCCGGGAGCAGCGCGGTGACTATAACCCAACCGAGAGTTGAAGCACGCATAAGCTCACGCCCAACGCTCAGCGCAGCCACGCCGGACCGAGGACATCCGAATGCAAACCTGACGCCCGACCGGCGTTGGCTGACGCGGCTGGTTGGGCTGTTCAAAAAACCTTTGTTCGTCTCCTACTGCCATCAAAAACAGTGCCGTCCGCATAGCCGATGTGATTAGTGTGGAACTTGCAGCGAAGGAAGACACCATTCGAGTCGCCCTCGCGCAACTGCATTGTCACGATCTCATAACTGCTCTGCTGCGGAGTAAGGGCTGCCCATGTCGTAGCGGGCTGCCTTCCGTGATCGCCAGGGCAGATCAGAATACGAGGTGTGGCCAACTCGTTAGACATGCTGAGAAAGTCCGATGGCATTTGACCGTTATTGTCAAAAGCCCAGGACCGAGCGCCAATGCAGATGGAGCACATGTAGTTTCCGCAGGACATCGACTCGGCTTGCCGTCTCGTCCACCCTGTTCTAAATGCCCAAAAAACTGTAAACATCGCGAGCACTGCAAGCACCGCCGCGAACATCATAAGTTTGCGTGAACGCATAGGCTCTCAGGGGCCTAACTAGCAATCGGCGTCATATTTGACGTAATATAATACGTCACGAGGGGAGAATAGCGCTTGACAGCTGGTTGGTCAATAAGAGTTTATGTTCGGCGTGAGGCTTCATATTGGAAAAGCAAAAACGTCAGAACAGCGTGCAGGCTTCATCCCGAATCCGAAACTGAGGCTGTTGGACCAAGTCAGCGAGGTGATGCGATTCAAGCACTATTCGATTCGGACGGAGGCGACCTACCGCGAGTGGATTAGGCGATTTATCCTATTTCACGGGAAGCGGCATCCGGTGGAGATGGGGGCGGTGGAGGTCGAGCGGTTCCTGAGCGACCCGGCGGTGAACGGACGGGTGGCGGCGTCAACGCAGAACCAGGTGTTCAACGCGCTGCTGTTTTTATTATGCGGGACCGACCCCGTCACTTTCCCTCGAATGGAATGTTCCACCTTGCACCCGGTCGCTTTCTGCTATAGGACGGGGTTGGATGAATTCACGACGGTGTGGCCGCCGCGCTCTGGTTTCGCTCTGGTTGGCGCTGGCCCTTTTAGGCGCCGGTCTGCCGGCGCCCCAAACGCAAGGCCAGGACGCCGTTCCCTCCCAGCGATTCCAGCCGGCCGAGGACGAATTCTCCGCCCTGGCCCGCTCGGTGGCCGCGCTGCTCCAGAGCCGTGACACGGCGCGCTTTGCCAAGGAAGTCACGCCCTCGCCCGAGGATTGGACCGCCATCGCCTCGACCAATGAACCGGAGGCGGACGAGGCCTTGAAGAGCTTCATTAAGGGCACAGAGCCGCAGCGCAAGCAAACCGAGACGTCCGCCAAAGCCTTTTTGGCCAGGGCTGATTCGCTGCACCTAGACTTTGCCAAGGGTGACCTGCACGCCCGCGCCGCCAGCCCCAAGCGTATCGGCACCGTCCATTTCAATAATCTCCAGCCCGAAGGCACGACTCTGCCCCGTGCCAACGAGGTGGAAATCATCCTTAAGCCGGACGCGCTGACCAACCACGCGGCCGGCGCCGAACTCAAGCTCGTCCTCCGGCGGCTCAGCAGGTTTCCGGCCGGCTGGCGCGCCGCCGGCGGCATGCAATGGGAAACCTTTCCGGAAGGCATCGTCGACGAAAACACCAGGCAGGAAACAGCGATGCTGGACACCGCCGAGCAAGGGACACTGCCGCCGGGCCGGTCCGTGCCGGAAATCGAATTCACGGCGTTGACGGAGCAACAGAAGCTGAAGCTGTCTTCGCTCCGCGGCAAAGTCGTGGTGCTGGATTTTTGGGCGACCTGGTGCGGCCCTTGCCAGCGGCCGATGGCCGAGCTGCAAAAACTCAAGCAGCGGCATCCGGACTGGGGCGACCGGGTAGCCATCGTCCCGTTGAGCATTGACGACACGCTGGAAGCTGTGCGCCAACACGTCAACCAGCGCGGCTGGACCAACACCTTCAACGTGTGGGCCGGCGACGGCGGTTGGCGCAGCGCCCCCGCCCGCGCGTTCCACGTCTCGGGCGTGCCCACCACCTACATCATTGACGCGCAGGGCAAAATCGTCGTTGCCGGCCACCCCGCCGCCATGAACATCGACAACCAGGTGGACGCCGCGCTGAAGAAGGAATGAGCGGGGGCGCGGGGATTGGCGGGATGGGGGTCGGTCCCGGAGCTCAGTAAAACGTCGTGCTGCCCCGGCCGGGAACGGAACCGACCTTGGGATTTCCGGGGTACAAATCCGGGAGGTTAAATTTGCCGGCCAGTTTCCAGATGACGCGCCCATCGCCGTAGAGATGATGGATGCCTGAGATTTTAGGCGGGCCCGGGTCCCAGATACATGCCTGGAATCTTGCCATGATTGTCGGCCCAATGATGCGAACCCATGTTCAGGACATTCCTCGGGTTAGCCGATTATCGCTTTGGGTTCCAGGTACTCCTGGAGCCCGAAAATCCCGCCTTCGCGACCGATCCCCGATTGTTTGAACCCACCGAAGGGAGCAAACGGATCGTGACTTACTGTGTTGATCAGAACCCGGCCGGCGGCCAGTTTTCGCGCCACACGGTTGGCCCTTTCCGGGTCCGCCGAGCTTACGTAGGCGATAAGGCCGAATTCCGTATCATTGGCGATTTCAATGGCCTCGGCTTCCGTCTGGTACGTCAGTATCGACAAGACCGGTCCGAAGATTTCTTCCTTCGCGATACGCATGTCGCGGGTGACGTTGGCAAACACGGTGGGCTTCACGAAATTCCCACCCTCAAGTCCCTGCGGATGACCTTCCCCGCCGATAACGAGCTCCGCACCTTCCTCGACGCCAGACTTGATGTACTCCTGCACTCGTTTGTACTGCTTTGTGCTGGCCAATGGTCCGAGGGTGACGTCCTTGTCCCTCGGATCGCCCATTTTGATTTTTTGGACGGCCGCCTTGGCTAATCGCTTCACTTCGTCGAGTCGGTCTTCCGGCACGATCAGACGCGAAGCCGCAATGCAGGCCTGCCCGTTATTCAAGTAGCAGGCGTTGATGGCCATCGGGATCGCTGTGGAGAGATCGGCGTCGTCCAGGATGATGTTTGGCGACTTGCCCCCGAGCTCCAGCGTCAGGCGCTTCATTGTGTCCAGGGAGTTCCTGGCGACCAATTTTCCGATCTGCGTCGAACCGGTGAAAGCGATTTTCTGAATGTCGGGACTTTTCGTTAACTCCGTCCCGACCACCTCGCCGAGGCCTGTCACGACATTGATGACGCCAGGAGGCAACCCAGCTTCATGAAAAGCGTCCATCAACACTTCCGTTTGCATAGCGCTCATCTCGCTGGGCTTGATGACGACCGTGCATCCGGCAGCGATTGCCGGCGCCACTTTGATCGCGATCGAGCCGGCGCTCGAATTCCATGGCGTAAATATGCCCACCACGCCGGCCGGCTCCATCACGACCTTGGATGTGCCGACAGTTTTGACCAGATCGAAATCTTCGAGGACTTTCTTGAAGTGCAGGAAAATGTTCGCCGCGAGGTTGTTGGAGCCCTTCGCACGGTCTTGCGGTGCGCCGTATTCCACGACCGTCGCCTCAACGAGTTGATCCATTCGCTTGGCCACGGCGTCGTGCAACCGCTGCAGGAGCTCCATCCGGTATTCCTTGCTACTTTGCGAAAAGGTGTTGAAGGCCTCTTTCGCAGCACCGATGGCTTTTCGCGTGTCGATTTCGTCTGCCATCGTGACCTTGCCGATAACCTTGTTGTCAGTCGGGTTCACAAGATCGACGACCTGGGTTCCATGGGGAGTGACGAATTGACCGTTGATGTAGGCGCGATCAAAAGCTCTTACTGGAGTCGGGGTTGCTTGTCCGTTCATTTGTCTCACCTTTATGACGTTCAGCTTTAACAAGTTCGCCGTGTCCTTCAGGACCCAGCCACAATTTCATTCTGGCTGAATAAGGCCAGCGTGTAACTAGCAAAAGACGCCAACTCTCTTCCCTTTCCGGCTTCCAAAAAAATGTTTCGCACTCGGGATTGGTCGGGATTGGTCCGGATGACTCTGGTTTGGTCGGGCGGTTGCTTGCCAGGAGGCCCATTTACGGATGGACCGGGAAGAGGATGGAATGGCCACAAGAAGGCACGAAGGCGCAAACGGGTGATAATCAGAAAGCTGGCGGGGGCTTTAACGGAAAATACCAGTTCGAGTCAAAATGCGGGAAGTGGTATTACGCGGTAGTAGCTGTGATTAGCGGGGATTTGGTGGTATTAACTGATATTCGATCTGGAGGGCGGGCGATGCGGCGGTTTGGGACAAGCGCGTCCTAGCGCGCGGAACTTCAATTTTGGGCCCGATAGCTCACGATAGGTCCCGATAGGTCCCGATAGGTCATGCTTCGGGAACAGGCCGGCGGCAGCTATTGGGAGCTATCGGGACCACGGTTTTGGGCGAGCGGGAGCTATCGGGAGTTGGGAGGAGAAGGCTAAAGGATAAAGGATAAAGGAAAGCTGTCAAAGAGTGGGACAGGGGCAGGCGGATTAGGCGTATAAAATATCTTGTGTGCAGAGGGGGGGGTAAATCAGCGGTGACACGGTGACAAGGCCGTGTTTACCGAGGGATCTGTGCGTTTTTGGCGGTGACAAAACGGTGACGGAGCGGGGACAAGCGGGGACAAGTATCATGCGCAAGGCGGTTGGGTAGGCGTATAGAATCCCTTGCGTGCGGAGGGGGGGGGTAAACCAGCGGTGACACGGTGACAAGCGCGTGTTTACCGAGGGATCTGTGGGTTTTTGGTGGTGACAAAACGGTGACGGAGCGGGGACGAGCGGTGACAAGTATCATGCGCAAGGCGGTTGGGTAGGCGTATAGAATCCCTTGCGTGCTGAGTGGGGGTAAATCAGCGGTGACACGGTGACAAGCCCGTGTTTACGGAGGGATCTGTGCGTTTTCAGCGGTGACAAAACGGTGGCGGAGCGGGGACACGGGAGCAAGGATAAGACCGGACGACCAGACAGAGCGTGGATCTCAATTTCTGGACGCAGTGGTCCGAAGATTCCCCTCACCGCGGCCCTCTCACGTGCAGTGGGGGCAAGAGACCATGCGCGCAGCGAACCGAATGGGTTCCGATCGGGTCGCCTGGCCGGCTAACACCGCGGAATGTTGCTTCGCAAGGACCTACTTCGGGAAGACCTCCAACTTCTTGGCGTCTTTAGCCTTGTTGACGTAAGTCAGCATCGAGTTCCAAAAGCCTGAACCTCCACTGGCGAGTAATCCGAGCGCTATTTTAGCCCAGAAAGTGTTCGGTACATGAACGGCATCTGGGATTGCGGGGCTGGCTATCCATGCCGTAGTGATGCCCGCAACAACCGCGAGAACCTGAAGCAGCGTCCTCCTTAAGCCTTCTTTTGCTGGGTCATTGTTTTGTTGGTTCAAAAAAGGAATGACTCCTTTGATGATTTCTACAAATCGCTCTGAAGCGACGCTGAGAGCGACCAGCAGAGCTATGACGGTTGATAATACTGTAATGTCCATATATGTATGTGTTTATCTCTTTGACTGGAGTTTTGATGACAGAGAAAAGATCTGGTCAGCGGTGGTTTCAATGCCCGCTTTGACGGGAAATTCCAACGATGTCGCGCCTAGGGGGTGGGCGGAGGTTGAAGGTCATAGGTTGTGGGCTGAAAGTTCGGCTGTTGGAGGGCAGAGGCCGAAGAGGTCGGAGGGGATAGCGTGGATGCAGCGGAGGACTACTTCGGTGGCGAGCGTCGGGAGGCCGAGAGTGAAAGCGAACCCGGAACTGATGAACGACGTCATTAGGCGGTCGCGGAACTCTTTGACCGCCGCATCCGGCCGGACCAAGATGACGAAGCTCGTGTTTCCACAACCAGTCTTTTCGAGCGGATACGCCTGGATGCCGTTAACCGCCCGTGAGCAGATCTTAGTCACCATGGCCCAAGTCATATTCGAGCCAGGTTGAAAGCGCAGCCTGGTCTTTCGCGCAGAATCGCGGAGCCCTCAGTTTAGGGGTTCAGCCCTTTGCTCTCCCTTAGTCCCCCTTGGGATTTCGGTACAGGTCAACATTCGAAATAGCCTTTCCCATTCTCTTTGGGAATGACCGGCTGACGCCTCACTCCCACTTGCAGGCCGAGACAACGACGACGCGACGCGGTTTTGCGAAGTCGGCTTGGAAAAAAGCAAGCACGGCGTTGAGGCAGAAATATTGGCACGCAAATCCGGAAAATCGGAATTGCTGGCGAGGGCGCGAACATGGTTTGCCAAGCTCTGCGCCGCGCGGTTCGGCGGGTGAGCCGAGCGCGGTTCGATCGTGGCGGAACCCATAGGCAGCGCTGTTGATCTATATTACGTCGAGGAGTCACCCTCAACTCCCTCACCGTTTCTCGGAGTCTGATAGGCGTGGCCACAGCCGCCGTACTCGACCCAAATCTCCTCCGATGCCGAGCGAGTTGGTGGCAGAAACCCACGGTTCTTTGCACCTGGCCGTTACACAAACCCTCCGTTTAGCCCAGGATATACGCTCATGGACCAGGATCTGGTCCAGGGTCTGGACCAGGATCTGGTCCAGGGTCTGGTCCAGGGTCTGGTCCAGGATCGATACAACTGGGGTCGAACGGGTCGCAAGTAGAGCAAGTGCATGTAGGGCCACAGGAAAAGCAGGTGCTGGTGCAGCCTGGTGTCGGGCACCCGTTGGTGACTTTGCAGCCTGGATTGCAGGTCAAGAAAGTCGGGATGATATGGCAGCCTGGATGACAGGTCAGAGCGCAAGTATTGCCCCCACCAACTCCGACCGCACAGGTGGCAGAGCAAGTGGCGAGGACCTGACAGGTGTGGCTGCACGTCACAGCGCAAGTATTGCCCCCACCAACTCCGACTGCACAGGTGGCCGAGCAGGTTGCGAGGACCTGGCAGGTGTGGCCACACGTGACGCCGCACGAGTTACCGCATGTAACACCACACGTATTGCCACAGGTCGCCAGAACTTGGCAGGTATTGCCACAAGTAACACCACACGTATTGCCACAGGTCGCCAGAACTTGGCACGTATTCCCACAGGTGGCCAGAACTTGGCATGTATTAGAACAAGTGACCGCGCAAGTATTACCGCCACCAGCGACGACCGCACACGTGTTCGAACAAGTGGCCGCGCAAGTATTGCCACCGCCGAGTCCAGCGACGGAGCAGGTGTTCGAACAGGTCACGCCAAAGAAACCTGACCCGACTTCCACTACCTCCTGTCCCGGACCAACCACGGGCGTCCCCGCTGGGCCTGCCGAAGCACCGCTCGCATCGAGATATTTGCAATCGAGATCGAATTCATCGCTCTCACTCGGCCCGGAAGGCGGCGACGAGGACTGGATTGGAAAGGCCGGCCAGCCCATCGCTCCATCGTTCAGGGTTATATTAATATCGAATTCGTGCGGTTTATCCATTCGATTTCCCTTTCGGCTCAGCATTTTTGGGATTGACATGGAAATGTTACATGAGTATCTTCAAATTGCAAGTTTAATTTCAAAAAAATAAGCCTATGGCAGATCCAACGAAACCGCAGATCCCTGTGCATCCGGTCTTAGCGAATTTGACACAGTCGGGCCAGCAACCTGAACCAACGGTCAAATTTTCCGGCTACGCGGGTCCACCCAGCCGAGCAGGGCAGGTTCGGCTTTATCATTCACTAGAAAATCTTTCGCATTACATTGAATTTGATGAAAGCTGCGTTGTGCAGACGCAACCGGCTTCCGAAGCCGTGGCACCCGATAAGGGCCTCTCCGTGTGGGTAAAGGCGAGTGCTCCCGTTCGGTGGACACGCGAGTACAAGAATGCGCAAAGCTTGGTGGCCAAAATTGCAGGAATGGCTCGGCGCGGTGCTGGGGCCGGACCCCGGAGGATGTCCTAGATTAGCCGGCAAATGGGTTGCCGCTGACTGGATTTTTTTGGGTGCGCTGCGATTCGCAGGCCCGGGAGTGTTTGGCGGGGTCTGACCTGAACATGATCAAGCTGGGGCGCCGGACTCATACTACCTTCAATAGCTTGCCCTCATCGTCTAGCGGTTAGGACGGGGCTCCTTGTGGGCTCAGACAGGGGTTCGAATCCCTTTGAGGGTACTCGCTTGACTTTGGGCTTCATCAGGCTCAAATCCATAGTGCTCAAGTTTGCCGAGCACTTGACCTGCTCTCAATAACTGGACAGCGAGGACTAGGGAAATTGGCGGCGTTCTGAATCTGCTTATCGATCTTCATCGCGGATTTGTGGGGAAGCGGGTTGGAGCCAGAGGTCACGAACTCGTAGCGAATGGCGATATAATATTTGCCCCCTTGTGCGTCGATCACTTCGCGGCCCAACGCCTCGGGCGCATTTGAAAAGCGACGTCACGCTTTGTTGCCTGCAAAAGACGCGGCCTCGTCCGGGGAGACAATCGCCGGCAAGTGTGCAATCGTCTCGCGCGCACGCAGGAGCAGACCAAGCACACGCCGCTCCAGAGCCGGATCAACCCCCAACCGGTTGCAGTGCATATGCACATAGCTGTCGTAGAGCGTGGATAGCGGCTGCGTGAGGGCGTGGGCGGATTCTAATTTGGCGAGGGTCTCCACAATCGGCGCGAGCGTCGACGTTAGTTGGGAGAGCGCATCGACAATTGGCGATCCAAGCTTGCTTGGATCGCACAGCGCTGTAACCAAACTCGAGCGCCTCGCTCGGTATTCGTCAGCGACCTCCTTGCGAGAGGCAACCATTTTTTTAAGCCAAGCCAGCCGTTTACCATTGTCGAGTCCGAGCGCGCCCAAAAGACGGTCAATTGTGACGACCGCGAGCAGTGTGCGTTCCAAGAGCGGCGCACACGCCAGCAACTCAACGACAAGTAGGGTGTCGGCAGTGAAGAGTGCCTCGGATGCTCCTGCCGCCTCCGGACCGCCGTACCGTTCCACCTCTCGATCATAAGTATCGAACCCGAATTTCTGACACCGGCCATCAGCGATCAAACCTGACGCCCAGGCGCACAGGCGGGGCAATAGTATGCCGGTAAGCTGCTCGGGCGCGCCGAAAAACCTCAATCGCAAATGCGCGTCCGGATCGGCATAGCGCAGGAAGAACCATCCATCGGCGAGCCGAGCCTGGTGGATCTCTTGACAGAGGCGGCGGATTTGGCCAGCAAGGAGATCATTTTCCCCGCTGCGCGGGCCATAAAGCTTAAGAAAAAGCCAATCGCTCCCGGGCGGCCTCAACCGGACATCCGATGCAATCGGCGAAGCTGGGCGTGGGTGCAGGCCGGCAACGGCGTCCCTGGCAATGTTAGCGGGCACGCTTCGCAACCCGAGCGAAACCACCAGCTCCACGATGCGTCGGCTCCCATCCACCGATGGCAGCCACGCATGCTCGGGACTGGGGAGCGCCTCCTGAAGAATGCATTGACCGTGGCCTTTCTTGCGAACCAATTCGCCACGCAAATCGTCAACCTGCTCAGGATCGTCCAAATCATAAAGCAGTCGATTGTCGGCCCAACTCATGTACACGCGGCGCGGCACCCTCCACTGGTTACGCCAGCGGGCAACCCAGGCAGCGAACTGCTTCGATTGGTCGAGGGACACCCGACCGTGCATTCTCGGCTCAAGTCTCCACTGCGCGCACTGTAGGATAATCCGCCCGGACTGCACACGTGGCAAAAATGGGTATCCGGAGGCCGATCCCCAACTAAACGCGCTTAACTGGGCCATACCGTCGCGGCTGACTTCGGAAAGGAAATGGCATTCAGGCGACGACTGGTTCGAGTTGAGCATATGCCCCGCAGCGAACAAGACCTCCACATCGCGATGCACCCAACGCACGTAGAATCGCCCCTGCCGCACTCCCACAGCCAGTTCATTGAGCGGAATGACGTACTCTGGGCCTACCCCAGCGCTCACACCGAGGTTGATTTCATAGCGCCGAACGGCGGGGCGCACGACAACGTTGGCGTAACGGAAGTTACGCGGCAAGTTGACGACCTCAGCGGTGATCTGCGTCGGGTGATGTTCCTCTTCCACCCGCGCCGCGCGGTCCAGCGCGGCGCACGCCTTCGGTCCGAGCAAGTGCGCGAACCGTGCGAGGTTGCGGCCTGCAATTGGAGCGCCCAGGTTCGGGCCCAGCATGATCTGAAATTGGCCCGCGTCGATCGCCTCCGAGGACGATGCCAACACAAACAGATTGAGATCGATTGATGTCGGCAAGCGATCTGCCGGGATCGGAGGGGCCTCAAGTCTTCTGAGCAGGTCCTCATCGAGCTCGACCGCAAGCTCTCGGTTGTGGATGGCATTGATGGCCAACTGTTGGAGAACTTCTGCACGGCGATTCGCACGTCCCGCCTCCATGCCACCGGCACCCCACCCATACTGTCCAATCGGGCCAAGCCCCCATTCGTGGTCCTGAAGCTCGAGGAGTGGCACCTCTCTGTCGGCGCCGTAACGAGCGATAAACGCTTGCCGGTATGTGGCGACATTTGGCATGCCATCTGGCAATGGGGTAAGACGAAACAGCAGTTCGGCGGCACGAACGGCCTCATCAGCAACAATGGACGAGATGCTTTCTGCAGTGGTTACAAAGGCCAAGTCAACCTGAAGCGGCATTTCGGTCTGGGTCTGACCGAGAGCGATCACGTGCGCAGCCGCTTTGCGCAGCAAACCCGGAACTCGGTCAATTGGCTCCGCATCGCAAGCCGCGATCGAATGAAGAAGCGCATCGAGTTGCACGCACAATGCTTTGCCGCCCATCATGGGCGCAACCCGGTCGCGTACCCACTTGATCGGATCCTCGATCGTCAGGGGTGGCAAGAGTTCGGTCAAGATAAAGCCATTTTCCCAAAGCTGTTGCAGAACGCGGTCGATTTTTTCCGGCGTGGCGGACGGGAAATCCGCCACTAAGCGGTCAACGAGCGCATCATGCGAAATCGGATGCCTTGCGAGTTCCATCGCGCGCCGCACCAACGGTTTGGCAGCCACGGAAATGCGAGTCGGCGAACCGCCGACGAGAGGTGGCACCCGCTCGGCCAGCGCCAACCGGCCATGGTGATACCAGGCAGCCGTGCTTGCGATCCATCGTAGTTGATTGCGGATGGTCGGTTGCATTTCTAATTTCAGCACAAACCGCAGCAGCCAGTCCATGTCGACCCGAGTCCGTGTGCGCGGAGCACTGCTGAGACAGATGTCGGTGGTTTTGCCCCAACCCGCCGCGACGGCGCCCGCGAACATTCCGTAGGGAGTTGGCCGGGTGGACATGCGGACAAGGAATCGACGCAATTTGGTTCTAAGCCTTGCTGCATCTTTATCGTCGGCCCTCGTTCGATCGAGCGCGTCCAAGAGCGAAGGACTTCCAATTGCGAGAGCACACCGGACCCGTGGGTCAGCCGGCGAAAGTGAGGATTCACCAGCCACCTCCAAAGCGGCAGCATTACTTAACGCCAAGTAACTCTGAATGGGCAACGCAGGCGCCCGCACCATGACACAATCCATCGCCTCGTAGCATTGTGCGAGCGCGTTCCCTCTTTTGTCGGTTCCTGGCATGAGAGACCTTATGAGAGTAGAAAGAGCCGGTCCCAAGCGGGATTCGTGTCACATGCCACTCCAAGTAGCACCAGAGCCACGCCTGGGGCGCCGTCGAGCAACCCGGGTTGATCGACGCGCTTTCCGGCGAACTCGACGCTGCGGAAACCAAGCAAAGACTCCGGCTCGTAAAGGCCCAAGAGTTGTTCCGTCAGCGCGACGGCGCCAGCCTCGAGTGCCTTGGAACTAGTATCATTGGCAAAACGCAAAACAATCTGTAGCAAGCCCGCAACGCCGTGACAGAAAGTGGGCGACTCGATTCGCCGGGCTGCGACTGGTCGTCGTAGGACGGCTTCTATTGCTTGAACGGCCAGGTCACAATACTCCGACCGTTCCAGGCACTGGCCAGCAAAATGTAAAACCCGAGCGACGCCTGGGCTGCCATAGCACCATCCCGCTTGCGCTTGCGTCGATTTATCCATCGGGTAAATCCGACCGGCCGGATCGCCCGGTGGCCGCAGGGCCACCCCATTCGGCCAGTTTAGACCCCATTCGTCGTCTAACCGGTGGGCAACTAACCAACCGGCCAATCGATCGATGGCCTCCTCTAATCCCGCACAGCGAATACCTGCGAGATACGCCAGTGCCAGCGCACCGAGCGGCCCTGGAATTCCGTGGGCGAGTCCGCAGTTCAGGTAACCATTCGGATACAATTGCAGCATGAAGTCTTCGGCCGGTTTCGAGAGATGGGACGGCGAATGCCATCGTGGCAGCCCATTTTCGTCTTGCGACAAAGAGACCAGGCTGAGAACCAGATCGTGGAGCGTGGTCTCGACTTCCCCCGACTCTCGACGACCCAGGAGATACGGCACCACGCCGCTTAAGCCCGAGATGACATCGAACGCATCTGATGGAGCGCCATCGCGCAACCCGTTTAGGTACGCGATTCTGGGAGCGAGCCTGCGGATCAAACCTTTGTCCAGCGTCGCGAGCAGACGCGAATAGCGGGTACCGGACCGCGACAAGTAGCAGGCAGCGAAAGCAAGGCCGCCTATTCCGCTGAACGCACCTGAACTCAGCCACCCTTGGGTTGCGGTCCCTTCCGCCGCGATCTCCAAGTGCTCATGTCCAACCGCATCCCAGCCCTCATTAGGGAGACAACGATCGAGCTGTCCCCAAAGCAGCGCCAACCCCGCATAGCCTTGTGCGAATCCATGCGGCACCCACTGTGGGCCTTTCGGATTATCCGACTGCAACTTTGCTTGAATGACAGCCGCTTCGATTTGCGCCGGTTCACGCAGGCGGCGCGCCACCTCAAGGGCCACGTTAAGCGCCGCCACCGATTTCTCGGGGTCTGCCAGCCGTCGCCACGCTAGCGCCGGGCGGCTTGTCGCGCCTCCGATGCCGGGCGAGTTAGTCACAGAGATCATGGTTTGTGTGGTTCGTTGTTAGCCACTCCACCTCCAGTCCAAGCCAGCTTTTTGCTTGCGTCCAAGATTTGGCGGGGACCTTTACGTGGTCGCACCACAGCACTCACATGCGCGTGCCCAATTGTTGAGGCCATAAACCTCCCACACCAATGCTGGGATCCACACAAGGTTGTTAGAGATAATCACTCTTTGGGCAGGTTTATACCCTCGTCGTCCCTCATCCTCAGCAATTATCGGTCGCATTGCTGCAGTCTGGGTCGCAAGTCGCGCACGTTCCGGTGAAATTGCAGTCTGGATCGCAGGTTGCGAAAGTAAAGTTGACCTGGACTGGCGGGCAGCCGTTGGTGCACCCGTTGGTGACGTTGCAGCCTAGATTGCAGGTCAAGAAAGTCGGGATGACGTGGGGCCCGCAAACACCGCACGTGTGGGCACAGGTGAAGGCGCAAGTATTGCCACCGCCAACTACGGCCGCACAGGTCGGCGAGCAGGTGGCGCCGACCTGGCAAGTGTGGCCGCACGTTAGGCCACACGTATTCCCACACGTAACCCCACAGGTATTACCACAGGTGTTGCCACACGAATTCCCACCAGGAAATGGGAAGACTGCGCATGTATTTGAACAAGTAGCCGCGCAGGTATTGCCAGCGGGCAGTCCAGCGACGGAGCACGTGTTCGAACAAGTCGCGGCACAGGTATTGCCACCGCCCGGCGTGACCCCACAGGTGTTCGAACAGGTCACGCCAAAGAAACCTGACCCGACTTCCACTACCTCCTGTCCCGGACCAACCACGGGCGTCCCCGCTGGGCCTGCCGAAGCACCGCTCGCATCGAGATATTTGCAATCGAGATCAAATTCATCGCTCTCACTCGGCCCGGAAGGCGGCGACGAGGACTGGATTGGAAAGGCCGGCCACCCCATCGCTCCATCGTTCAGGGTTATATTAATATCGAATTCGTGCGGTTTATCCATTCGATTTCCCTTTCGGCTCAGCATTCTTGGGATTGACGGGGAAATGTGACATGAGTATTTTTAAATTGCAAGATTAATTTCAAAAAAATAAGCCTATGGCAGATCCAACGAAACCGCAGATCCCTGTGCATCCGGTCTTAGCGAATTTGACACAGTCGGGCCAGCAACCTGAACCAACGGTCAAATTTTCCGGCTACGCGGGTCCACCTAGCCGAGCAGGGCAGGTTCGGCTTTATCATTCACTAGAAAATCTTTCGCATTACATTGAATTTGATGAAAGCTGCGTTGTGCAGAGGCAACCGGCTTCCGAAGCCGTGACGCCCGATAAGGGCCTCTCCGTGTGGGTAAAGGCGAGTGCTCTCGTTCGGTGGACACGCGAGTACAAGAATGCGCAAAGCTTGGTGGCCAAAATTGCAGGAATGGCTCGGCGCGGTGCTGGGGCCGCGCGCCGGGGAATTGCCTAGTTACAGGAGGTAAGTAGTAGCGAGCGGGCTCCCCGGCTTGCTGCCGAGTTCCCGCGTCTCCGGGTTGAACGCCTAGATGTCGGCAATGCATTGTTCAATGGTGACAGGCGGCGACTTTCGCGCGACGATCGCGTCGAGTCCAGCTCGAGCGGGAGGCCTTTTATAGGTGGTGCGGTGAGGCTCGAAGATTATGCCCATCCTCAAGGAATCTTTTCAGCAGGGAACCGGCGCCCATCCTGATCGAGGATTAACCCGGCGATCTTGCCGGTAGACTTGCGGATGAAAGTTATCCGCGCCTCAACTACCTTATAAAAGAATTCATCCTTTGCCGACGCGAATATCGCAGCTGCGCGCTGCCCGGTGGCCTGCGCCTCCAGACCCGTATCCATGAGCCGCACGGTGATCACCAAGCCTGTTCTCATCGAGTATTGCCCGGTGTATTCGGCAAGTGCGGCGCGCGAAAGAACGATCTCTTTCGGCGGCGGCGGCAGGTCACTGCGGAAGCCGACGTACTTTTGGCAATTGTGGTGCCAGGTAAGGGATACGACCTTGCCGGTGTCATCACGTTGGAATGACACCTCGGCGGGCGCCGTTGGCAGAATGAAGCGGTCGACGGTAAGCGGTTTCAGCCAGCCGCCAGGCTGCCCCGTTGCTTGAAAAAATAAAGCCCCGTTCTGTTCGGCGACCCTGATCGCGAAAGACGGAGAAAGCGGATACTGCCCCACATAGTCACCGGCATTTGAAATTACTGGCGGAATCGGCACGGGAACCGTCAGGCCGAGAAGCGAACACCCCAAGGCCTCAATATTGGCGATGGTGTTCGCTAAAATCACAACGCCATGGTGGTTCTCCGGGACAAAGCCGAGGAAACTTCGGTACCCACCGATCCCCCCGCTATGCGAATAGGTCAGACGCTCAGCATCACTCGTGATCCCCCAGCCCATGCCAACGAATCCGTAATCAATTTTCCGTAATGGCTTCATCGTCTCTGTTAGGTCGGCATGCATCGGGCCGTCGGGTCCCGCCAGACAGGAGCTGAGAAACTTGGCGAGTTCGCGAACTGAGCTGCGCAGACCGAGAGCTGGTGCTGCAGCATCAAAAGTCCAATTATTGATCCTCTTGCCGTTCGCGTGGCCCGGAGCCAAGTCGTCCGAGGGCGTCGTTCCAGGCATGGCCACAATCGTTAGGTCGAGTCCCAACGAACGGAGCACTTGTTCCCGCAAAACTTGGGGGTAACTCTCGCGCCAGGCGTCGGAAAGCGCTTGGCCCAGAAGCGAGGCGCCAAAATTCGAATACGCGAAGACGAGATCGGAGGGAGCGCCCGGGCCGTCGATGCGCATCGCGTTAATCAACTCTTCGCGTGTGTATTCACCGAACGCATAACAATTGGAGTCAACCGCTGGTGGAACGTTCGAAGGTTCCCTCGGCAGGCCCGAATGGTGCGTCGCGAGCAGCAGAAGCGTAATTTTGGCCAACTTTGCCGCGTCAGGATCGTCTGTCGGCAAGAGATATTTTCCCACAGGATCGTTACGGTTCACCTTTCCCAGCCGTTCGCTTTTGGCGAGTAATATTGCTGTGAAAAGCTTCGCGATAGAAGCTACTTCGAACTGTGTATCGGGTGTGATGGGCCGCGGATTTTCAGGATCAAATGTTCCAGCGCTAAGGAAAGAGAAACCGTCCGCGTCCACCCATGCCATCGCGACCCCGCCCTCCGTGCCTTTAGCGAGGGTATCCAGCTTCGCTTGCGCCTCGGTTAACATACGTCGATGAGTGCAATGGAGCAGCCGGATACAACACCTGTGTTCATATAAGGCGCCTACGCTGACCAATACCATGCAGAGGAATTACAAGCGGCTCGAGCCCTCGCCTGCCTGGCATACCCAATCGCTCCGGCACACTGTAGAATGTCGTGAACAAGGCTCACGCCACGATACGTGTCAATTTTTGATTAGATCTCGCCCCCAGTCAAGGCCATACAAACCGCCGCCCGCGACCGATTGACAGCTGCAAAGGGTTTTGGCGATGCCACCAGCAGCGCTTCATCCGCCGTTTTGCTTGGCGACGAATACTATGTGACGGCCTAGTCGTGCGTGAAGGGTGCGAGCTGTAGGAACCACCTTGTCGCGTTCCCAGCGACTGAAGGGGACTGTCGTAACCCCCGGCCAGCGGGCCGGCTCAGGTTGGAAGATTCTCAGTTGGAGCCGACGACTTCGGAGGTGACCGCCAATGGTGGTCGACTCTTTTGGGACTGGAATCCCACGGTTGTCTCGTGGTAGATATCTGTCCCGTGAGACGCGAACAGCCCGACCACAAAAAGGCAACATCGCGCACGCCGGACGGCAAGATCTGGCACGAATCGCGCAGTTCGCGTTGGAAATGGGAAGGCGTGCGTATACCCATTTCCATGACAGATGCCCAACACGCTACTCAACTGTTGGGTTCTTGGGCCAAGGTGATTCGCGAAGGCCCAAAGCTTTGGCTAGTACTGCCCACTGCGATTGGTTGGGCCTCCGTAGATCCTCCTCCCAAGGCCTGACTTTCATCATAGTAACTCGCAGCTTTTCAGCCAATTCGCTTTGCAGAAGCCCCGTCTTGAACCGGGCGAACTGGATATGATCTCCCAAGGTCTTCAGGGTCGCTGGGATCGGTTTTTCGGCTCACGATTGGTCGGAATGTGGCTGCGTGACGCGTGAATTGTTCGATGTGCAAAACCCAACAGTTGTATCCTCAAGGGAGAGGGAGAATCGCGCGCCGACACTTGGCGCATCCCAGACTGCCGCCATTTGCCTGAAACAGCCGTGGCTATGCTGCAGCCGGTGACGGGGCGGTGACAAGCGGTGACAAGTATGATGCGGAAGATGCTTGGGTAGGGACGTTAAGCGGTCGGGGGGCCGTTGGCTTCGTCGTGGTTGTCGCCGTTGAGAAGCCGTTTGAACACCGGTTCGAACTGGGCGAGTTCGTAACCTTTGGTCCGGTCGTCCCCAATCCGCATGGCGTGCGGGCGGATGCCGTAGGGTTGCAGCAGGCGCGCGAGGGAGGCGGGGGTCAGGACGAAGCCGCTGGGCTTGAGGTTGTCGGGGTAGGAGTAGGGCCGTTCGGGCAGCGAGCAAAGGGCGTGGAGCAGGTCGGTGGAGAAGAGGCGAGGGAGGGCGGCGTCGGCGAAGACGCGGCGGATGTCGGCCAGGAGGAGTTTGCCTTTGTCCTGGGTGGGAGGTTTGGCGGTGAGTTTTGCAAACGCGTCCGCGACGAGGGCGGGCCAGTGGCCGCCGATGACCTGGGCGAGGGCGATGAGGGGACGCCAGTTGTCGCCGAGGCGGTTGTAGGCCGCGGGAGGCATGACGGGGTCGCAGGCGGCGATGGCGGCGAAGTTGTCCTTAGTCCAGCGGGCGATCTTACTGCCGAGGAGGTTTTCGGCTTCGACGTGGCGCTTGTCGAAGCGGGCCTTGAGGGTCCCAGGCGGGGCTTTGACCAGGTGAATGACAATGGAGCGGTCGCGGAGGGTAGGGGTGAGGGTGCCCAGACCGGCCAGGGCGGTGGCGGCGAAGATTTGAAAGGAGCGGACAGTGCCACCTTCGCACCGGTAAACGCAGGCGCCGGGGCTGTGGCC
>DATMRF010000083.1:0-175067 GCA_035566435.1 Candidatus Acidiferrum sp. | reverse complement strand
TGCGCAATTCAGTGTGCTGCCGCCCGAGAATGCCACCGGCAATTTTACCAAGATTGTGCAGCGCGTTGCCGTACGCATCGCGCTCGAGGACGAAACGGCGACCTTTGGCCAATTGCGTCCAGGACTTTCAGTAACGGCCAGAGTGAACCTGGGCAACGCGAACTCAGGTTCATTTGAAAGGGCTGGCCTGTGAACGAAGCACCCAAACCTCTTGGCTGGGCCAGGGAGATTTTGCCCTTCGTGGTCATGTGCGTCGGGATGTTCATGGCCTTGCTGGATATCCAGATCGTTGCCTCGTCCCTGCAAGACATCGGCGGGGGATTGTCTGCCGCCCAGGACCAGATCAGTTGGGTGCAAACCGCCTATCTCATTGCCGAGATAATAATGATCCCGCTATCCGGTTGGTTGACTCGTGTTTTGTCCACCCGATGGCTATTCACCGCCTCTGCCGCCGGTTTTACCCTGGCGAGCTTGCTGTGCGGGCTGGCGTGGAACATTGAAAGCATGATTTTGTTTCGCGCGCTCCAAGGGCTTCTAGGTGCCGCCATGATTCCAACGGTTTTTACCTCTTCGTTTCACTATTTCCAGGGGCCGCGCCGGGTCTATTCTGCGGCCGTTATCGGCACCATAGCCTCGGTGGCGCCGACGCTGGGACCGGTCATCGGCGGTTGGATAACTGACACGCTGAACTGGCGCTGGCTTTTTTACATCAACCTGGTTCCGGGCATCGCGGTCGCTGTCTTGATCCCGTTTCTTGTTAAAATTGACGAACCTGACCTCTCGCTCCTTAAGGAAGCGGATTATCCGGGCATCATCCTGATGGCGATGGGCCTTGGCTGTTTGGAATATGTGCTCGAGGAGGGGGCAAGATGGAACTGGTTTGATGATGCGACCATCAGGACTTGTGCCATCATTTCTATTGCAGCGGGCGTTCTCTTCATAGTTCGCAGCCTCACTTTCGCGCGTCCCGTGGTCGATCTTCGAGCCCTCGGGAACCGAAATTTCCTCGTCGGATGCATTTTGTCGTTCATGACCGGGGTGGGGATTTTTTCGACCATTTTTATGACCCCGTTGTTTCTCGGTTATGTCCGCGGGTTCAGTGCCTGGCAAATCGGTGTCGCGATTTCCTCGACCGGCGTCGCCTCACTGGTCGGCGTTCCCGTTTACATTCTGCTGGCGCGCAAATTCGACACCCGTTGGCTCATGATGTTCGGCCTCATGCTGTTTGGTCTGTCCTTGTGGAGCTTTAGCTTCATCACCCACGACTGGGGCGGCGCAGAGCTTTTTCTGCCCCAACTCCTGCGTGGTTTCCCTCAAGTGTTTGCCGTGGCGCCCGCCGTGAACCTCGGTTTGGGCAGCCTGCCGCCCAATCGGCTCAAATATGCGAGCGGATTGTTCAACATGATGCGCAACCTGGGCGGCGCCATCGGCATCGCTGCCTGCGCCACAATCTTGAATAACCGCACCAACTTGCATTTCCTCCGGTTGGCTGAACATCTGAATTCTACCAATGCTGCCATGCAAGGGATGTTGCAGCAAATCACCGCGAAATTTGCCGCAGCCAATGGCGGAGACGTTGTTCGTGGCCATGCGGTGGCGCTTAAGGAACTTTGGTCGGTCACCTACCGGGAGGCGCGAGTGCAAACCTTTGCCGACGCCTTCTTAGCCATCGCAGTTTGCCTCGCCATCGCCACGGTGCTGGTTCCGTTGCTGCGCAAGATTAATGCGCCGGTTGCCCCAAAGCCGGATGCTCACTGAAAGGCGATTGAAAGGCGGCAGCGGCTGCAACGAGAACAGGGCGCTGAAAAACAACCAACCTTTGCCTGATGAACATAAAACATCAACCTCAAATAAAGAGTTAAATTATGGATAAATCCCAAGACAAAATCGCGGAAACCACCGAAAAACCCAAACGCCCTTTTCCGGCAAGTCCGACAACCAAAATTCTCGCTACAGGGCGATTCATATCCCCTCCCACGCTGGATCAGCTGAAGGCGATCTTTCCGAAGGAAGTTCCGGCGACGCTCAAACTGTATTTGGCAGGTAAGATCGACCAATGGTGGGCTCGCCAGGATCAGAAAGGCCCCGTATTTCTCATGAATGTTACAACCATTGAAGAAGCGCGGGCCTTGTTGGATGAACTGCCTCTCGGCCAGGCTAAGCTGATGGAGTTCGAATTCACGGAGCTTAGTCCCTTGACTCCTCTTCACCTCCTCATTAAGGATGCATAAACGATAAGTTTAGAGGAATTAACAATACAGCTCACAAGACACAAATAGAACCGTCACACGGCTAAAGCGGAGATTAGGATGGAACTGCAGGATAGCGACTTTCACGCGGCGCCGCTCGGTTGGGCGATTCATGGTTCGGAACCCGGGTGGTATCACCAGACCGGAGACTACGCGGCAACCGTCGAAGCCCTGCTCCACGCTGGCGCCAGGCCACCTGCCAACCTCGGCGGTACTGATGCCGTGCGCGTAATGCTCCGTTCACACGGTGTTCCGGATTAGATTCTACTGAGTGATAATTGTGAAAAAGATCTCTCACCTTTTGAAGCTCTATTCGTGTAATCCGCGTAATCCGCGGTCAGAAATTTCAAATATCTTTGGCTGGCATTTAGCCTCCCGGTCCGCGCGTCTCATTAACACCTTGCTTCAGCAAGGTGCCCAACGTGCTTACAAGCTTGCTTAACCGCTTCAGCGGTTTCCCCGCCCTCCGCCACAGCGGCACCCGTTATTAAGCCCAACCCACCCGCATCTTGTAAACGATGCATTGTATCGTGAAATGCATCTTCGATCTCCTCTCCTTTTGAGCTCAAGAATTCCCGTCCAACCCTCCGCTTTTGCGACCTCTTATGCCGCCTCGCGGCTGACAACTCAGAACCCCGAACCCCGCCTCAACATTCCTTGCCATCTGCACCACAAACCTTGTCCATCGTGACCACCGCCCCGCTGTGGCTCGCCCCAAGAAACACCCGCTTTTTCCTGCTGCAATCCCCGCCGTCCCGGAGCACCATTGCGTGACTTTTCGTCATGGGCGGAACCTGCTCACAACTTTTGGTCGCCAAGGTTACCCTCTCGGGCCACCCCGCCGTGGCGCCGGGCCCGACTAGGTCCTCCAACGCACACGCGGCGCGGCCGTCAGTTCTCCGAATCGCAGGGCTGAAAGCCCGCAATGTGATAGCCTGGGCTGGAGCGAGTCCGACGAGCGGAGGCCCAGGTCAACCGTCCCCACAAATCTCCCCAGTCCCCAGCCCTGTAAGGCCGCCACCTTATGTCCCAATCCCTCGCCAACATCGTCGTCCACCTTGTGTTCAGCACGAAGCACCGCCGACCACTCCTCCGCGACGAGGAACGCGAGCAACTTCACGCCTACATCACTGGAATTCTCAAAAACCACGATTCACCCCTCATCGAGATCAATTCCGTCCGCGACCACATCCACCTCCTGTTCGCGCAATCCAAGAACCACGCCCCTGCCAGGATCGTCGAGCAGGTGAAGAGCTCGTCCTCGGGCTGGATCAAGGGCCAGAGCGCGTGGTATGCCGATTTCGCCTGGCAGACCGGATACGGAGACTTCAGCGTCAGCCCGATGCACGTTGAGGCGGTGCGGGAATACATCCGCGACCAGGCGAAGCACCACGAACAGGAGGATTTCCAGACGGAATATCGGCGGTTTTGCCAGAAGAACGGAAGACCATTGGACGAACGCTATGCGTGGGATTGAAATGGGTGACGGGAATCGCGGGCTTTCAGTCCCGCGATCTGCAGTTCTGAAAGCCCCCGATTCCTCACGGTCGTCAGCTCTCCGAATCCCAGGGCTGAAAGCCCCCGAATCCCCCACCCGAGCCACCACCGTTACACCCCGCCGTTGCGGCCGCGCCCGGCGCGCCCACCCGGGCCCCCGAGCAAGCCAAGGGCCACACCTCTCCGGTCAGATTCTACGAGGACTGCATCAACCGCATCAGCGAAAAGCTCGGCAAGAAGTTCATCAAAACCGGAAAGGTGACTTACTCGAGCTCCGACAAAACCACCCATCTTGTTCTCCTCAACTCAAAAGTTTACCCATACCCCCAGGGAGAGGAGTACTTCTGGTACGGCCTACGGGCCAACCAGATCGAGTTCCTCAGCCAAGCAAAAAATTCCTTCGTAGCCTTCGGCTGCGGCAGCGCCGATACAATATTCATAATCCCATTCGAGCGCCTCCAGAAGCTCTTGGTCGGAGCACCGGAGACCCGCGCCGAAAACGGCGCCCTCGTTCACCAACACGTTTACCTCGGGCGCGCGGGGTCTGACTACACAATCAAAACCGCCTCAGGGTGGGTCGATGCCGACCAGTATAAGATCTGACCCGAGAACCCGTGACAGAATCCGAACAACCCAAAGCCCTCCAGGCAGACCCCGCTGCGGCCTCCCCGCGCCAGAACACAAAGGTGGAGTCCGAAGGCGCGGAGTTCCTCGTCTTGGGCAAGCTCGCGAGCGAGGCGGGCTTGAGTGATGGGCATGTCACGGTTGTTGGCCCCGGACCAGGGGCGGTTCGGCAGAGCGCGCAGGCTATCGACCAGCAGGGTGGAGAAAAGGCGGTCGGCGCGGGACCGCGTGAAGACAGAGCGGAGGTCGGACAGAAGGAGTTGATGGTTGAGAGTTGAGAGTTGGGAAAGACCAGTGGCCAGTAACCAGTTATCAGTAATCAGGTCAGGAATAAGTAATCAGAGGTCAGCGGCCAGAGGTCAGAAGGCGGAAGGGAGCGCTGCAACCAACAGGCCCTGTGCGTCGCGCTTGACACAAATCGGCTCGGGCCGCCATGCTCAAAACCATGGTGCGATGGCTTGTCCCTTTTCTAATTGTCAGTGCGGCGCTGTGTTGCCTGCCGGCACGAGCGGCACAAATCCGTGTCCCGGCCGACCAGCCCACGATTCAACAGGGGATCGGCACGGCGGCGAGCGGCGATACGGTGCTGGTGAGCCCAGGCATTTACTACGAGGGAATCAGTTTCTCCAAGAACATTGTGGTCATGAGCGAGTCCGGGCCCGAAACGACGATCATCGATGGGGGCCGCTCCAACCGAGTGGCGACGATAACGGGGAGCCTGGGGAGAACCGCGGGTTTGCAGGGCTTTACACTGCGGAACGGCAACGGCGGGCTCTACCTGTCCGGGGCTTCGGTGAGGATCGCGGGCAACATCATCATTTCGAACGTGCTGTGCGCCGGCGGAGTCGGCATCGATGTCGAGTTTTGCTCGCCGCTGATTATCAGCAACATCATCGCGGGAAACACCCCGAAGACCGGCTGCTCGGGAGACAACGGCGCGGGGATTCTGGTCGCGGGGGCGGCGTCCGCGGAGCTGGTGCATAATATCATCACCAATAATTCGACCACGGGTCACGGCGGAGGCATCGAATTGTTCGCCTCGGGGACCCCCATCATTCGGGAAAACCTAATCGGTTGGAATACCAGCAGCGAGGGCGGCGGGATCGATATTGTCAACTACGGCGATGCGACCATCGTCAACAATGTCATCGTGAGCAACAGCGCGGCGAGCGGGGGCGGGATTTACGTTCTGGTGCCGTCGGGGCGCCGGGGGCCTTACGTGGTCAACAATACGATCGTAAACAACTCTGCCACGACCGGTTTGGGCGTTTACAGTGATGGGTTCGACAAAGCCGCCCTGGTCGCGAACAACATCATCGTCGCTGCCGGCAGCCAAACAGCCCTTTACATCGGGAGCTTCAATGACACGAACCAGCCCATCATCCGCTTCAACGATCTGTTCGCGCCTTCCGGCCAGGCCTTTGGCGGACTCGGCGCGAATCCGGTCGGCACGAACGGCAACATCTCCGCCGACCCGCTGTTTTTGAACCCGGCGTTGAAGGATTACCGTTTGCGGAGCACCTCGCCGGCGATTGATGCCGGACTTAACTCGGACGCTCCGACCAACGACTTTGACTACGCCTCGCGGCCCTATAACCGCGGCGGCAATGGAACCAACCAGGTCGATTTGGGGGCGTTTGAATGGAGCCCAACCCGGGCGAAACAGCTCTCACTGATCGTGAATGGCAATACCCAACCGGTCTTGACCTGGGTCTCGAGCGGCGGGGTGCAGTATCGCGTCCAATATAGTAACGGCGACAGCCTGGGCGGGTTTAATGGTGTGTTTACAGATATCGTTCGAGCGCCAGGCGAAGAAACCGATCCTGGACCGTCTGGAGTGGCGTCCGTGATGTCCTACACGGATACGAACTCGTTGGTCGGGGCGACATGGCGATTTTACCGAATCAAGACCGTTGCGCAGCCGTGAGCAGGGTCAACCCATAGCACGGATTCGGCCGAAAGAACTCTCGTCATTTTCTGAGGCACTTCGAAGGAGAGGCAGCTCCCAATCCCACCATCCCCAAGTCTGACCGGCCCGGAAATCGCCCGCGGTCAGCCTTTGTAACACCCCTGTAGCACCTTTGTAGCACCCCAACGGTGCAAAATCACTCGGTTTTATGCGGGTTGTAGCACTGTAGCACCCTGGAGCCCCATACACCCCCCTCCCCCGGCACCCGCTCCTCCGCCCGACTCCGCTCGGTATCCATCCCCACCCCGACTTCGACTTACTGCGACCAACTTCGACTTGAATTCCCGCAACGGGAAAGGGGCTCACGATTCCAATCCAGGCATCCGTCCCAACCTGTCCGCGACTATCCGAGGCTATCCGAACACAGATTTTTTTCTTTTCGCACTGCTGTGCAAAACTCACCCCCCCGGAAGAATTTCAGCCCTGCGTCCCGTAGTCCCGCAGTCCCGCAGTCCCGTAGTCCCTCAGTCCCGTAGTCCCGTAGTCCCTCAGTCCCGTACCCTGCGTCCTACTTCATGGGAGTAACGACGCACTCGCCGGTTGCGTCGACCGTGACGGCCGCTTTTATTTGCGTTGGCTGTGAGCCCGCCTTAGGCGAGAAATGTGCCGTAACTTCGTGTCGTCCCGGGGAAAGGGATGCCCGAATCCGGCTCGACTGAACGTGGGTGTCCTTGCCGTCGATTTGCCAATCCGAATTCGGGATAGCGGTATCCGGGAAGTTGACGCAACGTACAATGAGCACCACCAGGAGATTGCCATCGTTGCCCTTGCCTTCGGTTCCTTCTTTTGAAATCTGAAACTCGCCCAGGGTGGATTGGGGTGGAGTAAAGATGACTCGTAGGGAAGAGGAATCGTCTGGCAGCGCTGCCGCCAGCGGGGTCGGCGGGGGTGTCGCAGCCTCTTTCGGTTTCTGCTCCGCGAGCTCGGCCTCAGCCTTCCGCCTGGCTTCCACCTCTTGTTGCTCCCTGGCTTTCTGAGCTTCGAGGGCGGCGAGTTCCATTTGCTTTTTTCGCTCCGCTTCAAGACGTTCGGCCTGCTTCCTGGCTTCTTCCTCCTTGAGCCTCTCGGCCTCCAGCTTCGCCTCCGCCTGGCGCTTGGCCTCGGCCTGTGCCAGCTCGAGCGCCCTTTGGCGCTTGAGGAAATCGAAGGTGATGTTGGTCATGGCCGGCGGGCTGCTGGTGGCACCGAGGTTGTCGACGCACCAGAGAGCGATTGTGTATTCGCCTTCGGAGGCGTAGGTGTGGGCCTGCTTTTGCGGCATCGAGGCGAGGGTTTCCTCCTTGCCATCGCCCCAGTCGATGCGCCAGCTCTGGACGGTGCCGTCCGGGTCATGCGAGCCCCCATCCGAGAGGGTGGCGACCCGGTTGGTCTCATCGATGGAGTCGAGGCGGAAGGCGGCGATTGGCGCCAGGTTGGGGGTCTTTGCGCGCCGCGAGTTGAGGAATAACCCTCCCGCCACAAGAGCGCTCAGCAGCAACACGACGGCGATGACTACGGGCTTTTTACTTTTCTTGGGTTCGTCGGACATAAGCGTTACTCGAGAATCATTCGACCTGAGCTGGAAGGGGAGTCCGACCCTTCACGGCTGAGGTCGAGCTTGGTCACATGAGCGGGGCGTCGTTGCCAGAACCAATGCAACAACCGCGGACTCGTTGCGGTTTGCTCCATCTCTTCAATGGCTATAGGCCATCAAGCTCGGTTGTCAAGGCAGTTGTGCCGGGATGGAGTGATGCGTTCAAAGTTCACGGGGAAGGGGAAAGGGGTTCGCCCATAGCACGGATTCCGCTGAAAAAACCTTCCACATTTTCTCAGGCACTTCGCGGGAGAGGCAGCCCCGAATCCCACCATCCGCAAGTCGGACCGGCCCCAAATTCGTCCTTGCTTGAGCAGCTAATCAGGGCAGTATTGCGCTGCTTGCCGGAAGCATCCTGTCCGCGGAAATGGGCCAAGCTCAACCGGTCTGTTACTAACAATTGAAACCTGGCTTTCTTGCCCGAAATTGGCGGACGAACGGGCGCATTGAGGAAGTAAGGTTATGGCTACGGTTTCACGGGGGCTGCCGGACAGACCCCATCTGGATGTCCCGAAACGGGAAGCGCGGGCGTTGTTGAAGGAATGGCGGGCCAGGTTGCCTGAGGCCCTGGAGCGGATCGGGAGGCGGCATCCACGATTTCAAAAAGCGGACCCTGCCGCGATTTCTGCCGGAAAATTTCTCCTCAACGATGCGCAGCTGGTGGTGGCGCGAGAGTATGGGTTTTCCAATTGGGCGGAGTTGAAGGAGCGGATCGCGGCGAACACAGTTGCCGGGCTATTGCAGGAGGCAATTCACCAGGACGATCGCGAGACGGTGGTGCGGCTCCTGCGCGCGAACCCGAATCTGCTGCACATCCCCTTGTGGAGCGGGAATTGGGGACCGCCGATGAGCCATGCCGCGAATCTTGGAAGGCTGCAAATCATCAAGGCGGTCGCCTCCCTCGGGGCACGGGATTACCAGCATGCGTTTGACCGCGCGCTGCTTCAAGGGAAGCTGGAATGCGCGCGCTGGCTCCATGAGCACGGGGCCAAGCTTCTGCCTGGCATCGTGATGGGCGCGTGCGAAACGCTGAATCCGGCGGGGCTCGGCTTTCTTGCGGATCTGGGAGCTCCGTTCACCGATAGCGAGGGAAACAGGCTCGCGCCGCTCGGGTTGGTCCTGGAAACGTACGGGCGGAACCCAGCCAGGAAGCACGCGGTGTTGGAGATTTTCGCGCGGCAGGGTTACGCCTTGCCCGACACACCGGTGATGGCGTTCCATCGCGGCGATGTGACGAAGCTGAAGGGATTTTTGCGTCGAGATCCGGCCTTAACCAATCGGCGATTCAGTCGCCTGGAGATTTATCCGCCCGAACTGGGTTGCGCCAAGGATGGACGGTCCGGAATGCACTGGACGCCGATTGATGGAACAACGTTGCTACACCTCGCGATCGATTTCGATGAGGAGGAGATTTTCGATTTGCTGCTGGAACATGGCGCGGGGGCGAATGCGCGGGCAAAAGTCGATGCGGAAGGGTTCGGCGGACACACGCCCATCTTCAACGCGGTGGTGAGCCATGGGAAGCATCAAGGTTCGATGGCGGCGAAACTCTTAGATCGAGGCGCGTCGACCACGGTGCGTGCATCGCTGAGAAAATTCCTGGATTGGTGTGAGACGCCCGGTTGGCACAAAGCACTCGACGTAACCCCAGCCGAGTGGGGAAGCACGTTTCCGGAAAAAGGGTGGGTAAATGCGGAAGCGCTGCGCTTGCTCGAATTAGCTCGCAACCCAGGCCCCGCCTGATCGCGAAATGGGAGGATGAAGCGATTTCCTCAAATCATTCTGCCCGGACTTGGGACTTGGGACTTGGGACCTGTCACCGCCCGTCACCGCTTTGTCACCGTTTTGTCACCGCCGCAGATGCACAGATCCCTCGGTAAACACGGGCTTGTCACCGTGTCACCGCTGTTTTGCCGCCATTAGGCACAAAACACTTTTTACACGCCTCAAACCCGCCACCCGGCCCTCGACTATCGACTTTCAGATACCGACTAAACCGGGACACTTTTGGGACACTTTGGGGACGGCTCAAAAGGCGAAAATCCCCCGTGTTTACCGAGCTTGGGACACTTTGAGGCTAAAAACACCCCCCCCGTGTGCACACAACATCTTCCAGGCCCGGCGCCGCGGCGCCAATCGGAAATCAAGAATCAAAAACCTCAACTGGGACGCCTGGGACGCCTGGGACGCCCTGGAACGTCGCCACCCTGTCCCGCCGCCCTCGATATCACTTAATCACAATCAATGTCAGCTACTGTCAGCTACTACCACGTAATACCACTTCCCGCATTTCAGCGCGAACTGGTATCCGCGTCTCGCGCGCTTCCCCCGTTTCAAAAATCGAGGATCCCACGGCCCCGAAACACTCCATGCCACTACGAACTGATCCAAACCAATCCGAACATTAACATAGTTTTTTCCTCCTCTTCGTGGTTCCCCAACACTATTCAAGACGTTGGACTGTGGACTAGGGACTTGAGACCTGAGACTTGAGACTTTGGACTCTGGACCGGCCTCCCGGCCGCGCCCGGTTACGCTTAATTTCACCTACGGACGCCCACTAACGGGAAAATTTCCCAGCTCCGAACTGAAATTCTCCCGGACTCGGTTCCGACCTGGTCATTGTCCGCAATTCGCGAAATTCGCGGCTTCGCTCGGTAAGGGTGCGGTAGATTCCGGTAACCGATCGGTAACCAGCCGGTAACCCATGGTAAGCGATAGTAACCGATGGCAACCCATCATAATCGTCCTCGTCGCCCTCCTCGTCCTTGTAATCGCTCTGCCCAGTCGCCGAAATGGCGCAGCGCGCTGAGGGCTTTGTCCGCCGTCAGACAAGGTTCGCCGCGCCATATATAGTAGAGGCCAGTGTCGCCAATTCTCCCGGCTTAGACATCACACTTCGCGTTTGCCGTTGGCCGATTTGCGCCAGCGGTTGAGGCGCCAGAACATGAAGCCAAAGAAGAGCGCGCCGCAGCCGTTCACGCCCGAGGTGTATCCCAGCTTGTAGCCCACACCGGTATTGTTGGGGGAATAGATCGTGACGTCGCGCCCGACCAGGAGGTTGGGCATGGACATCGGCATGAGCACGCCCTGCAGGACGCCCCGGCTGAAACCGGCGGGCCGGGCGTTGCGCTCGAGAGAAGCCGCGACTTGGTTGAGGACACCGCCGATGGCGGCGGCCAGCAGGAGCACCGCGGCCAGGCGCAGCAGAACTTTTCTCCAGCGCCGCCCTCCCGAGACTTTAACTTGTATGTCGCTCATGATTTCCGTAGAGCAATAGCATGTTTTTGGCCCGCCGGACCACGCAAGCAGAATATTTCGACGGCGAGAGGTCGGCGGCAGAACTCGCCGCGTTTTTCCAGGCGCTGCAGCGGATAAACCGCCTCTTTGTGTTTGCCGAGCCGTTTCAGCGGTCCCTGCCCCGTTTACTCGGGCCGAGCCGCTGTGAGAAGGCTTCGATTCTCGACCTGGGCGCCGGGGACGGCTCGTTGGGAAAGGTGCTGTCCGAGTGGGCGCGGCAGCGCGGCTGGCAGTGGCGCGTGACCAACCTCGACCTCAGCCTCGCCGCGTTGCGACTGAATCCGGCGGGACCAAACGTGGCCGGCTCGGTGCTCGCCCTGCCCTTCCGCGCGGGCAGCTTCGACGCGGTGATCGCCTCACAGATGACGCATCACCTGACCGACGCGGAAGTGCGGCAGCATATCGCGGAGGCCTGGCGCGTTGCCAGACACGTTGTGATGTTGAGCGACCTGCATCGCAACGCGGCGCTCTACGCAACCTTATGGGTGGTGTTTCGCCTGATGCGCTTCCCGGCCGTAATCGCCTCGGATGGGTTGCTGTCAGTCGAACGAGGCTGGCGCGTGCCCGAGCTGCGGAGCCTGGCGACAGCCGCGGCGATTGACGGCGCGGAGGTGAGCCTCTATTTTGGCGCGCGGGTTCTGTTGCGGGCGCGGAAGCGGGAAGCGCTGAGCCCCCTCGCGATTGTTTCCAGTTCAAGCTGACGTTGGCGGGTTTGAGGTTCCGCCACCGTCCTCAGCCCGAGTCGAAGCGGTTCAAGCCTTTCGGGACCCCATTTCACCCAGAGTTGTGCCCGTATATGCGGTTGCCTTGTCCAACCGCCGGCTGGTCTATCCCCGTTTTTGGGGATAGCGTTGAAGTCTGACGGCACCTAATCTCATGCGACGGTGAACATGCACAACCGGTTCTTAGCCCGCAAATTTCACACCCACGACTCTGCCGCGGCAGCAGCGGTCGTAGCGCAGGTTTCCAAACCTGCCGTATCGCCGACTTCCAAGTCGGCAGAGTGTCGTGATGGCATTGGTACCCGCAGGTTCGGAAACCGGAGATACAGCGGGTTCGGAAACCTGCGCTACCGGCAACGGTGTGAAATATCCGGGTTAGCGTTCGGCGTTCTCCTGGCCTCACTTGAGCTGGCGGGGGCGCAGACGCGCCTTACGCTCTCCTCCATTATCCCCGGCACCGAAAACGTGCAGCTGGTGAACAACGGCGACTTCCAATTTCAGGGACAAACGTTCACCAACACCCATCCCTACCCTGTCGGTTGGATCAGGCAGGCCGACGTCTTTGCCGATGCCGGCACGAACATGGTTCCGGCCGACAATGGAGTGGTCGCCAAGGGCCTGGTCAACAATGCCGCGCCCGTCGGCATGTATCAGCGTGCGCTCAGCCTCTCGCCCAACGCGGATTACGTGCTCAGCGCCTACTTGTGGAACATGGGTGACGCCGCCAATCATGTCACCACAGTAGTCGATTTCAACGACGCCCCGCAGGAACCGCAAATCACGCTGAGTTACTCGGACCCCGAGGCGCCGGCGGGACAGTTCGTCTATCGCAGCTTCAACACCGGAATTACCGGTTCGAACATCACGCTCCGCGTGTTTTACGACGGATTCACCGGTTCCGGCGCCGCAGCTAGCTATTTTCCTCTGGCCGCGCAATGGGACAACCTGGCGATCACCAAAGCGTCCGATTTCCTGCCCCCGCAAGCGAGCGGCAGCGGGGCCAATCTGCGCCCTCAGGCGACCATCCTGAGCCCCGCTGACGGGGCCAGCCTGGTCTTTGCAGTCTCGCCGGCGGCTTTGCCCATCACGGTCTCCGCTGTCGATCCCGATGGCAGCATCGCCAAGGTCGAGTTCTATGCCGGCCTGAATAAACTCGGCGAAACGACCACCAGTCCGTTCGGCTTTGTTTGGACGAATTCCGTTTCGGGTTCCTATCAACTCACGGCGGTCGCGACCGACAACCAGGGCGCGACGACACTCTCGGCACCGGTGAACATTTCCGAGAAGCTGCCGGCGCAGCCCGCGGTACTGCAGATTGCCCGCGCGGGCACGAACTTCCTCCTCTCATGGCCGGCCTCTGCGACCGCCTTGTCGCTGCTGGTCGCTTCCAACACAGCCCCTCCCGCACGGTGGAAGCCGTGGTTGAACTCCGCGGGGGTCAGCAACAACCTGAGCACCCTGAACGTCTCCAATGCGGGCGGGCAAGGTTATTTCGTGCTTGGACGAGCCGTGGACCCGAGCACGCTGACACGGAAACTGATGATGGGCTACCAGGGCTGGTTCGGGTGCCCGGGCGACGGCTCGCCTTCAAGCGGGTGGGTGCACTGGTTTCGCAATAATAACCCGGTCGCCACGAACGCGACGGTGGATTTCTGGCCGGACATCTCCGAACTGGACCCGGATGAATTGTTCAACACCAGCATGACGTTGCCTGGCGGTGCTCCCGCGGCGGTTTATTCGGCCTTCAACCAAAAAACCGTCCTGCGCCATTTCAAATGGATGAAAGATAACAACCTGGACGGAGTCTTCCTGCAGCGGTTCAGCTCGGAGCTATCCAGTTCGTCACTTTTTGCCGTGCGCAACCAGGTGCTGGCCAATGTGCGCAACGGCGCGGAAACCTACGGGCGGGTATTCGCGGTCATGTACGATATTTCCGGCCAGCCGCCCTCAACACTCGTCAGCACCCTGACCAACGATTGGAGCTATCTGGTCACTACCCTGCAGGTCACCAACAGTCCCAGCTATGTTCGGCATCGCGGCAAACCCGTCGTGGCGATTTGGGGGTTCGGCTTTACCGATCGTCCCGGCACGCCGTCGGATGCGCAAACAGTCATTAATTTTTTCAAATCCGCAGGCGTCACGGTGATGGGCGGTGTGCCAACCTATTGGCGGACGTTGACCGGGGATTCGCAGACCAACCTCGCGTGGGCCGCGGTTTATCGCTCGTTCGACATCATCAGTCCCTGGGCCGTCGGCCGTTACGGCACGCCCACTGATGCCGACAACTTTAAAGTGAACCTGATTGTGCCCGACCTGGCGGATGCCAAATCGCATGGGCTCGATTACATGCCGGTGATTTTCCCGGGGTTCTCCTGGCACAATTTGAACGGCGGGACGCTCAACCAGATTCCGCGGAACGGCGGGACGTTTTATTGGCGGCAGGCCTACAACGCGGTAACGGCGCAGTGCACCATGATTTACGGCGCGATGTTCGACGAAATGGATGAGGGCACTGCGATGCTCAAAATGGCGCCTACGTCAGCGCAACTCCCGGTCCAGACCAATTTCGTGCCGCTGAACATCGACGGACAGGCGCTCCCCAGCGACTGGTATCTTCGCATGGCGGATCAGGCTTCCCGCATGCTCCGGGGCGATATCCCGACACTACCCCAGATGCCGATAACGCCGTGACGGGTGGGGCTTCAAGTGCTGCCGGGCCCGCTGGATTTGCGGCTGGCTCGGGGCCGAGCTCGCCGGTAAGGTCTGGAGCAGTGGTGCCCAAGTCTGTCATCGTCGTGGAAGATGACCGGGGTCTGCGCGAGCAACTGGTGAAGATCCTCAACTCGGCCCCCGGCATCCGTTGTGCCGGCGCGTGCATTTCCGCTGAGGAAGCATTGGAACTGATACCGGCCAAACACCCCGATGTGGTCCTGATGGACATCAGGCTGCCGGGCATGTCGGGAATCGACTGCGTCGCCGAACTCAAGCGCATCCTCCCGGCGCTGCAGGTCATCATGCTGACGGTGTACGAGGACAGCGAACGGATTTTCCGCGCGCTGAAGGCCGGCGCGGCCGGTTACCTGGTCAAGTCCGGCCCGCCGGGGAAACTGGTGGAGGCGATCGTCGATGTGTCCAAAGGCGGTGCGCCGATGTCCAGCCACATTGCCCGCAAAGTGGTCCAGCATTTTCATATGCTCGGACCGGCCCCCGCCGAGGAGGAGAGCCTCTCACCGCGCGAACGCGAAGTGCTCGAGCTGCTGGCTTCCGGCTATATTTACAAGGAGATTGGTGATAAGCTTGGGATTGGCATTGAGACGGTGCGGACCCATGTGAAAGGCATCTGCCAAAAGATGCACGTGCGCAGCCGACTCGAAGCCGTTGCGAGGCACCGGGTGGGTTAGTCCGGATATTTCTCACACCTGCCAGGGCGGAGCGGCGGCTTACGCGGTTCGAACAGTCTACGCCGGCAAAATGCTGGCGCTCCGGGCTGTTGGAATTTCGTGTGAAAGATCCGGGTTAGGGTTTTGACTGCAAATCGGCGCGACCTCCAGGCGGGCCGGCGGCATGGCCAGGCTCGCGCCGGACGTTGCAGCGGAGACAAACCGTGGTGCCGCGTCCGGGTTGGCTCTCGATGGCCAGTGAACCCCCGATTTGTTCCAGGCGGCGCTTCATGTTGGCCAGGCCGTGGCCGGCAGCAGCCCGAACCGGATCAAAGCCGCAGCCGTCATCCTTCACGAGTATGGCCAGCGCGCTGCCATCGAGATCCACTTGTACGGAGAGCTCGGTCGCGCGGGCATGTTTGATGACGTTATGCACCGCCTCCTTGACGGCCATGCAGAGGTTATGACGCACCTGGCTGGAGACGTGGACATCGCGCGGCAGTTCCGTCACACGCAGCCGGCGCCGCAGCTGCGCCTGTTCACAGAGGTTATCGACCATTTGGCAGACGTAATTGCCGAGGGCATCCAGGTTATCGTGCTCCGGGTTGACTGCCCAAACCGTTTCGTACAGGGCGGCGACCAGTTCCCGCGCCATTTTGGAAATGACATCGAACTCAGCGCGAGCCTTCTCGGGCAAGCCCGGGTCGCCCTGGGCCAGGCCGCTGACCAGGGAGATTTGAGTTACCCGCGCGCCCAGGTCATCATGGATGTCCTGCGCAATGCGCACGCGCTCGTGTTCCAGCAGGCGCTGGCTTTCCAGACGCGCCAATTCACGCCGCATATGCTGCCAGACCACATATCGGTAGCACCCGGCCGCTCCGGCGACCCCTAGTGTCATAACCAGTCCCCAAAACCATGGGCTCCGCCAGTAAGGCACCGGGACAACAATCGCCAGCGACACTTCCGTACCCATCGGAACGCCCAGGGGCGTCGTTTCGATTGCCCGAAACTGGTAGTCGCCGGCAGCGAGGTTCGCGTAACTGACCGTGCGCGCAACGCCCTCCCCCATGGTGAACAACTCGTTCCACTCCACCAGCAATTGTTCGCCGGGCGAAACCTTTGCGAACCCTCTGACTGTGCGCCACTCGGCGTGGGCATTGGGATCTTCATCCAGGATCGCAAAGGCCCTGGGCGCATGGCCCGGGCCCAACTCGATGATTTTGGCCATGTCGGGGTTGAGCCCATCGCGCATCCAGTCGGGCGGTGCCTGGTCCAGGTTCTGGCCCTTCTCGAGAAAGCTCGCCGGCGGCCCTAACAACGCCTCCGTCTGCGACGCTGAAGCTCCGACCCTGAAAATGACCAGGTTCTCCACTACAAAGAGGCCGACTGTGGTGGGAGGTCCGGCGGAGGAAATGACCGCCCACAGGCTCGCGGCTTTCGCGGGCACGATTACCGTCTCCCGGCGCTGTGTAAAATCAGACGCGGCGACATTTCCTCTCCAGCCGGGACTTTCCCCGGCGGCCCTGAAGGCGGTTTGCGACACCTGCCTGCCGTCGGCATCGAAAAATCGGACCGCGACGTACATGAAAACGATGCCGTCCTGCCAATCCTTGTCGTAGCCCTCGAGCCGGTGGCGAATCCGCAAGGTTTGGCGGTTGGCATTGGTGCTTCCTCCAATGACAAAGGACACGACGCCGGGATGCGGCGGCAAGTGCAAGATGCTCTTGCCTGCCACAGGAATGACTTTGCCATCGACGGTTACCGACTGGATCGTCGGAGGATGGTTTTCCGATGCCGCCGCCGGTTCCTGGGTGCCGCCGAGCAAAGCGATCACCGCCACTGCCACGAAGGCCGCGCGGCCCGCTGAGAATGTTGTGCGACACGCTCGCGAACTGATGCCAGCAGGTGAAAAAGCATTCGTTACCATTTTTGGGGACACAAGGCCGTTGCCCGTTGCCTCGGGCGTTCGATTTCGTTCTACCCCGAATACCTGCCGGGTTTCGCTGCGTCAAGATCTCGGTTTGAAGCTGTGTGCTATCTTGGAGGCCATGAACCGAGTGGACCGACTGATGGCGACGGTGCTGCGCCTGCAAAGCCGGCGGGTGGTGCGGGCCGAAGATATCGCCACGCATTTCGAAATCAGCGTTCGTACTGTCTATCGCGACCTGGCAGCGCTGGGTGAGGCGGGCATTCCCATCATGGGCGAGGCGGGCGTGGGCTACAGCCTCGTCCAGGGCTACCATTTGCCTCCGGTGATGTTCACCGCCGAGGAGGCGAGCGCGCTTTTCATGGGTTCAAAACTCGTGGAGAACCTCACGGACGCGTCATTGCAAAAGCAGATGGAGTCGGCGCTACTAAAGATCCGGTCTGTGCTCCCTCGGGACCGGCAGGATTATCTGGATCGCCTCGAGCGTTCGACGGCAGTGATGGCCTCGAGATCGGGCGCCATTCCGCGGCTGGCCAGCGAAGCGTTGCTGCCCATCCAACGCGCCCTGGCGGGGCGGCGCGTCCTGGCCATGGACTATAAGGGTGCTCAGCGGCCCGACATGACCACGCGCAAGGTCGAGCCGCTGGGGTTGGTTTATTACGCGGACAACTGGCACCTGATCGCTTACTGCCGTCTGCGCCAGGACGTGCGGGATTTTCGGACCGACCGGATATGCAGGCTTCAAGTGCAAGCCGAATTTTTCTCCGGTCACGATGACTTTTCCCTGCAGCGCTACCTCGACGAAGCTGCGCGAGAGGGCAAGTTCGTTACGGCCCTGGTCAAGTTCAAGCCCGAGATGATGGAGCGCGTTCGGCGCGAATGGTCCTGCCGGCTGGTCGAGGAAAAGGCGGAGCCAGGAGGCGTTGTAGTCACTTTGTTGGGCTATTCGTTTGAATGGTTCACCGGTTGGGTCTTGTCGTTCGGTTCCAAGGCGGAGGTGCTGGCGCCCGAAAAGTTCAAGCGGCTCATGGCTGCGGAAGCCGAAAGCATAGCCGGCTATTACCGGGTCGTTCGCCGCAAAGGCGCGCGGGTGCAGCCGGTCAAAAGTCTCCTGACATAGGGCTGTCAGTGGGGCGTGTTAGCTTCGCTCCACTATGAACACAAAAGCTATGTCGATGGAGATCGTGACGGCCATGGGCGCGCCAGAAGAGGCCTGTCATGCGGACGACTCCTCCGCGCGCCCGCGCCTGGTCCTTTTTGAACACCGGGCCATTCAAGCCAGACCCTGCCTGGGGCTGCGTCTGCGGCCGGCCGGCAGCCTGGCGGGTGAGGCGTGGGAGACCGTGAGCTACCTGGCGCTTTGGCTCTGCGGGTGCCTGGCTGTTGGCCTTTGTTTTCTTTGAAGGTGTCCTCAGGCACTCGGCTCGTTCGTCGTAGAATTGGACTGACGGATGGGTTGATGAAGGTTTCAACCATGAAAGAAAGGTAAAATATGAGGATTCTTGTAACGATGCCCGTAGGAAGCGTGGGAAAGCGGGTGGTCCGGGAGCTCCTGGCGCCCGAGTTTTCAGTGCGGGTGCTGACGCGCGAACCGGGGCGGCTGACCGAAGAAATCCGCGAGCAGGTCGAGATCTTTCGCGGTTCGACCGACGATACCGAGGCATTGCTTCGGGCCCTGGACGGGGTCGAGGCAATGTTCTGGTGCGTTCCGGCAGAGCCCTTGCAGGTTTCAGACCTGCAGAGCCACTTCGAACGCCACGCCCGCGCCGGCTGCCAGGCCCTGCGCCAGGTGGGGACTCCTCGAGTCGTCGGCATTTCCGCCGGAGGCAAAGGGCCCGCTCGCAATGCCGGGCCGATTACGGGCCTGCACACGATGGAGGATATTCTCAACGACTCCGGCGCAGCGATTCGTCACCTGCGCTGTGGGCTAATCATGGAAGACTTCTTGTCGCAAGCGCAATCGATTAGCCAGCGCGGTTTGCTCTCTTATCCGCTGCCAGAAGGCACCCGGATTCCGATGGTCGCTGCGCGCGACATTGCGGATGTCGCCCTGCGCTGGCTGGTGCGACGGGATTGGACCGGTACGGGCGAAGTGGCGGTTCACGGTGCGGAGGACCTTTCCTTTGGCGAAGCAGCGACCGTCCTGGAGCAAGTCTTGCACCGGCCGGTGCGCTACAAGGAAGCATCCGCAAACCAGTATATTCAGAACCTGGTGGGCTTGGGGGCGAGCCTTGAGTATGCGCGTGGACGGGTCAACATGTTCTCTGAACTGGCTCAAGGCATCACCCGCGCAGAACCAAGAACGTTTGAGTCCACAACTCCCACTACGCTCTCGGAATGGGCTGAAACCGAATTGGCCTCCGAGGTACAGGCCCTCAGCCTACATGCGAGCACCGATACAGTTACGTTGAGTGGCTGAGTTCGACTCGGACGATTCGCAAGCGGTTGTTATCAGGCCGGCTGAGCCCGACGAGAGTGGATTCGAGCTTCACAAGCCCTGCCTCGGTTCGACAGGAAGCTTTGCTCCGATTTGATGTCCGTGAGCTGCGCGGCTTTTCGAAAATGCATGGCGGCGACCTGCGGGTGGTCCAACAGTTCCTCGAATTCGCCCAGTACGGCGAAGTACAAATAATACGAATCCAGCTTCTTCCGGTTCGGGATCGCGGTAACCGCCTCCAAACCAGCTTGTGGGCCGTGAACATTCGCCACCGCCACAGCACGATTCAACGCAATGACTGGCGAATCATCGAACTTGAGCAGATGGTCGTAGAGCGACAATATCTGGAGCCAGTCCGTTGATTCGTAGTCAGCCGCCGCGCAATGACAGGCAGCAATGCCGGCTTGGAGATGGTACTCCGTTAGCTCATCGCCCCCCGCGGACTGCGCCAGGTGAAACATTCCCCGGGCGATCACAGCCCGGTCCCAGCCGGATCGGTCCTGCTCTTTGAGTCGGAGCACCCTGCCCTGATCGTCCGTTCGCGTCCGCAGCCGCGCCGCATTCAGCAGCATCAGCGCCAGGAGCGCGTGGGTGCGGGGTTGATTGCCCGCGGGATGTTCCGAGAGGAGGCGGGCCAGCCGAAGCGCCTCGTGGCACAGCTCTTCCCGAACCAGCTTCTCGCCACTCGAGGCTTTGTAGCCTTCGTTGAAAAGCAGGTAAAGGGTTTGCAGGACACCGTCCAGTCTTCGCGAGGCTTCTTCGCCGGTCGGTATCTCGAACGGGATACGAGCCTCGCGAATTTTCTGGCCGGCCCGCGTCAGCCGCTTGGCAATCGCCGCCTCGCTGGTCAGGAAGGCACGGCTGATTTCCCCGATGCCGAAACCGCAAAGGGTCTTGAGCGCGAGCGCAACCTGCGCTTCCTGAGGGATGAGCGGATGGCAGCAAACAAACATCATTCGCAAACCGTCATCCTTGAGTTCTTGTTCGAGCGAAGCCTGATCTTCCCGGCCAGGGTCGCGCTGCTCCATCAGGGCGGTAATTTCAGGTTCCTTGCTGCGGAACACCGTTTCGCGCCGAACCACGTCCAGTGCCAGATTCCGGGACACCCGCATAATCCACGCCGACGGGTTTTTCGGAATCCCGTAATACGGCCAGGTTTGTAAGGCCCGGGCCAAGGCTTCCTGGATTACGTCCTCTGCCAGGTTGAGGTGTTCGAGCCCGAAGATCCCAGTTAAGATTGAAACCATCTTTCCGGCTTCATGGCGGAAAAGATGTTCCACTGCCTGGGACACGTCCCCCGGCGGAGGCTCAGGGTGGTTGGCGTCGGATGCGCTCACCAGCCTATTGGTTCGGGTGAGAACCCCACACTCCAAAACCTGCCGTGAAATAACAGCAAGTTCGCGTTCAGCGATTCTGCGTTCATAATTCAGTTTCGCACCCTGGTTGTCGGTCGTGCTTCCCATTATAGCACGTTATTCGCCAAGCAATAGTTGCTGATAACGCCCGAGCCAGTAGGGTAAGAGAAACGCCGCGCCATCGTCCTCGCCGCGACCGTCTTCGCCGCCATCGACCACAAACGGATTCGAGTTCCAGCGCATAACGGGCCGCTCGTCGGGCGGAAGCAAAGTAAGCGCTTCGTGCTCCCCAAAGCGGTCCACCGCGGGAGCCCAGACGATGTCGTGGCGTTGTGAGTTCTTAACCGTCCACTTTATGGTGTCGAGAGGCGTGCGATACAGGGTCCAAACTGCGGCTGCCAGGTCCACACGGGCCTCGGGGCGGCCCTTCAGGTAGATGAAGGTCCAAAGCGGGTTGGCTTCGCGCTGAATATTTTCCCACCAGGCATCTGCGGCTCGCCGGTAGGCTGCGAGAAGTGCCGGGTCTTGCTCGTACTGGAACACGCAGTAAAACGGCAGCAGCGCAAGCTCCTCGTCCGAGTAGTTTAGTTCCTGGCGGAATTCGTTCAGGCGGGTGATCCAGTCGGCATACTTCAGCTCCCAGGCGACTTTGCGGTATTCAGCCTCATATCTCGGCTCGCCGGTGATATGGGAGGCAGTTTTGAGGAAACTGAGCAACTGGAGGCTGTTGAGCGCGCGCTCGTCGGGTTGTTCGGTCAACTTTTGAGGAGACCACCAGCCCCAGGTCGTAGGCCGGCCATCCAGGCCCACCAGGGTATAACCGTGGTTGAGGATATGGTCCATAATCCGGCGAGCTGTCTCTGCGATGCGCTGTTTGAGCGCCTTATCCGGCACCAGATCGAAGGCGATGCTGAAGATAAAAAAATGGCCGACCAGTTCGTCCGAACTGGTGTCGCCTTTCCAGTAGAACCTTCCGTCGGACGTCCAATGCCACTCACCGCCCTGGGGCATCGGGTCACCTTTACGGATGAACGAGCGGGCGGGAAACCCGCGGTGCCCGGCGACTTCTTCGAGAAACAGGATGGCCTCGATGGATTTACGGGCGTTGGCAAGGGCCTCCGGCGATCTGGTGACCTTGTAGCGGAAACACTCGGCGGCGGCGTAAATCGCGGTCCAAAGGCCGTCGTTGTCGCTGTCAGCGAGCCGATTGCCGGCGGTATCGCCTGGAATGGCGAGGGCGGAATCTGCCACCAGCCCATAGCGGTCGTGGCGCAATCGAATCCTCTGTTCAAAAACTCGAGCCTTTTGAGCGAGCGTCATCGGTTTGAGTTCGATGTGCGAAACGCCGGTGAGGGTGCGCGCCCAGATTCCCGTGTGCTCATCGGGCAGGAGTTGCTCTACGCTATCGTCGGGTAGATAGCGTTTACCGGCAAGGTATTGGAGGCGGTCGCGCTCAGGTGCTGAGAAATCCAGCCGCATCAAACCTTGCGTCGTTCCCAGCCAAAGCGCGCCGTCACTCGCCCGCACGGCGGCGGTAGCACTGCCCACGGGCAAGGGAATGGAGTTCGAGCGGAGCGCGGCGGGGACAGCAGGCGAATTCAGGGGGTAGACCGTTCGAACCTTCTGCGGGTAGGGGGCAAGGCGAACTGGCTCGGCCGCGGGAAGTGAACGCGCAGAAATGAGGCCCAGGCCGAGCAGGACCGCTCCGAAGGCTTTCGAGGAGAGGTTCATAAGGAGTGCCTGGTATCGGCAGCGTTATTCGTGGGCGACGCCGGTCGCCTCAGCTTTCAGGCGCTGCCGCTCGGCGACCCTGGCGAAGGGGAGGTAAACCAACATGGCGATCACAATGGAGAGGGCGCCCCAGACGGCGGCTTTCCAGTCTCCGCCGGAGACCAGGTAATGTCCGATGATCGGGGGGGTGGTCCAGGGCACGTTAACGAAGGGTTTGTGGATGACGTTCCAGTACATGAGCAGGTAGCTCCCGGTAGTCAGAATCAGCGCGTTGAGAATGTAGGGGATCATGAAAATGGGATTCAGCACGATAGGGAAGCCAAAGAAAATCGGCTCGTTGATCTGGAAAATCTGGGTCGGAAGCGACAGGCGGCTGACTTTCCGGAAGCCCGGCTCCTTCGAGTTCCACATGATGAGCGCAAGAGCGATTGTCGCCCCCGTGCCGCCGACATTGACGAAGGCGGTAAAGAAGCCATACGCGGTGACATAAGGAAGCGGCTGTCCGTGGGTCGTCGCTTCGACATTGGCGGTGAGGTATTGAAGAAAGATGGGCGCGACGATGGCATCCATGGTGTTATCGCCGTTGATCCCGACCGACCAGAGCAGCGTGACCAGAAAGGCATAGACCAGGATTCCGGGCAGGGTGTTGAGGGCAAAGACCAGAGGCTTGAACGTCGCTTGCACGAGATGATCGATATCGACACCCAAGACGAAACGAAGGAGCCAGAAGACGAGGACGAGGAAGAACAAGGGGCTGAGCGATAAAAATGATTCATAGACAACCGGTGGCACGTTTTCCGGCAACCGGATCACGATATTCTTGTCGGTGAAGAATTTCTGAACGCGGACGCAGATCAGGGCGATGATGACGGCGGTGAACAGCCCTTTGGAGCCGAGGCCTTCCATGTAGAAAGTCAAATCCTTCAACTGAACCTGGACCATCAGGAAGACCAGGGTGGCGAGGGTGGCGCTCACCATCGCTTCCTGCTTGAGTTGCTTGCCAAGGTCATAGCCGATGGCGAAGCACACAAAAACGGAGAGCAAGCCGAAGGTGGCAGTCACCGGAACTTGCAAGAGTTGGAGATAGGGGGCAACGAGCTTGTCCCAGCCGGTTACGGGCAAATACGAGACGATGATAAAAAGGCCGCCGATAATCGTGAGCGGCACGACCGATACCATGCCGGCGCGAATGGCGGAAAGGTAAGTGTTCTCGCTCAGCGCGGTCAACGCCGGCACGACATGACGATTCAAGATGCCGCCGGCCTGGCTCATCGAGCCTGCTTTATTGTTGCTTTGCCCATCCATTCAATGCCTCACGGTTTTCGTGAACCTTCTCGAACGCGCGCGCGATGTCCTCGATGTCCGACCGTGGTCCAAGGAGAAGGTTCTGTTCTAACCAGATGCACTGTTCCCGGCAAATGAGGTCGCTATTGGGGCAATGGGTCCGGCCATAATCGAGGCGGGAGGAGGTTTTTGGCAAAAACGGGCCGAAGGCCTTGTTCCGGAAGAACGGCTGCTGGTGCAAAGAAAACCCGTAACCGCCGGAGCAAGGTATGCCCTCGGCCTGCAGGGCCTTCAGCACTGCGTCGCGTGGCGCGCCGAACGCGGCACCGTCCAACCGCAGCATGAATAAATGATAGCTGTGACGCGTGCAAGCGGTCGAGCGCCTTTGCGGATGAACTCCGGGCAGACGCACAAGCCGGGACGCCAGGTATTGGCCGTTGGCGTCGCGCCGGCTGGTTTGAAACTCCAAACGCTGGAGTTGGCAGTTGAGCACGGCGCCCTGGAATTCCCCCAGACGGTAATTTCCTGAAATGACGTGGTGCTCGTACCAAATCCCGCCCGGAACCCGGCCGCAATTGTGAATGGAACGGCAGGACTCAGCCACTTGGTCATCGTTCGTAGTGATGATTCCACCCTCGCCCGCCGTAAGGTTTTTGCTCGACTGAAAAGAGAACGAAGCCAGATGGCCAAGAGACCCGGCAGGCCGGTACCGGTAACTGGCGCAGGGCGCGTGGGCGGCATCCTCGATCACCAACAAGTTGCATTTTTTAGCGAGCCGCATCAGGGCGTTCATCTCGGCGGGTTGGCCCGCGAAATGAACAGAGATGAGTGCGCGAGTGCGGGGCGTGATGGCGGCCTCGACCGACCCGGGGTCGAGGTTGAACGTGTCCAGATCAATATCCACGAAGACCGGGACCAGGTTGGCCTCGACTACCGCTGAGGCGGTTGAAAAAAACGTGTATGGCGGGATGATGACCTCGTCTTCGGCACGGAGGCCGCCCGCCAAGAGGGCGATGCGTAAGGCAACAGTGCCGTTGGCCACGCCGATGCCGTGCTTGCAACCGTGCGCAGCGGCGAAGCGCTTCTCAAATTCGGCGACTTCCGGGCCGTGCAAGCGACCCCATTTGCCGCTACGCAACGTGCGCAGCAGCCGCTTTTCCTCCGCCTTCCCGAACAGCGGCCACGGGGTGAAAGGGCGGGTGCGAATTGGTCTTCCTCCCAGGAGCGCGAGCGGATGCATGGTGTAAAGGCTAAAGGCTAAGGCCCAGGTAGATGCAGCCGTCCTTCCCTGAGCCGACGCGGCACAGTTCATGGAAGCCCAGCCGTTGATAGAAGCCAAAGGCCTGCGAATTGGCCACGCTCACCCCCAGATGCACGCCTGGAGACCCTCGCCGGCGAAGCTGGTCCATGACCTGTTCGAGCATGCGCCGGCCATAGCCACGCCGTTGCGCTCGCGGCAACAAATCAATGTGCAGATGGGAAGGCCAGGCTGCGTAGGGTTCCGGGCAGAAATAATCGGGATGATGGTAGCAGTCATGTATTTGCTGCACCCGCGTCCACTGGCTCGGATCGGCTTGCGGCTCCGGAAAGCGGGCGCACAAGCCCGGCCGCCACTCCGCCTCGTAACGGGCGTAAAAGGCGCGCGAATCCAACGCTCCGAGGGCGTAACCGCAAATCCCGTGTTCATCCTCCAGAATGAGACTCAACTCCGGCTCGTAGGCGAAGTAGGGGCCAACGAAAATCCGGCCCAGAGCGTCGGGGTCTTCGCGGTAAAAGGGTTCGCCGTCCTTTCCATAATCACCGGTTTTGAGGCAAATATAGTAAGCGCCAGGCTCATCGCCGGGCCGAGCGGGCCGAATTACGCAATCGCTCATGGCACGGAGGACACAACATGCGCCGTGTCGTCGCTGGCTTGGGGTTTACCGCCGCGGGGAGCCGCTTTGAAAGTTCCATCAGGTTGCTGGACCAGCAATTGTTGCAGGCGAGGCACTATGCCGCCACGATATGTGCCAGGCAGATGGAAATCGGACCGGAAAGAGGCTTCCTTCTGCTGATTCGCCGACTTGAATTCGACGCAATGTTCCAGCAAATCCAACTCCTCGCGAAGGTCCCACAGCCGGCGGCTCAAGGCATAAAACAACGGGCGGTTACGCAGGTTGGTTAACCGGGCACAGAACTCGCGCAGCCGGGTGGCTCGTTGGCGGAACGCGGTGGTCTGGACGTCCCATTCCTTTGGATTGCCGCCCAACGAGGCTTTGGCCTCTTCATACAGCGCCTCGGCCTCCGGACCTTCCTCATGAGGCAGGTAATAGCAGTCACCAAAGAGAATGAGGTCATCGAGGTTGACGGGCTCGCCCAGGGTCGCAAAACGAGGCAGCCATTCTTGCATCGCCGCCAGGTAGGCCTGCCGGGCGTCCCATGTTTTTTCAGACCGCATGTACTCCGCAAAGGTGCGGAGCGGCACATAATTCAAAGGGAATTCGTTGTTCGGGTTGCTCAGCAAACCGTTAACCACGCTCCGCAACTCCGGCGGTCGCCCGGCGTATGGACCACAGAAAAATCGGCGGCCATCGTAATCGTTGGCGTGGAGGTTGTCCCAGATAACCGGCTTCCGGCGGAGCACCGTTTGCAACTCGAGCACGTGCGCAACGGTTATCTGGCTCGAGATGATTTCCGGCCCGGTCCAGAACACATCAATCTCCGGCAACAGCTCGCGTCCGATGGTCCGGAGGTAGTCTTTACCGCCGAGCTCCCGCTCGGCCATTCGGCCGCAATAGGCGGTGGGACAGAACAGCAGCCTGGCGGCCGGCAACCGTTCGCGCGCCCACCTGAACATGGCGTTTGCCACATGGCACTGCGCTGAGGCAAGCGAACAAAACCGCTCGCTGTCCTGGGGGTCCAATCGGTCGGGGATGTCATCGAAGAGAAGTGCAAAGTGCCGGCATCCCAAGGCCCGCATCTGCTCAAACCGCTTTTTGAGATGGTCAAGCTCGACCGCCTCACAGTAGCGGATATCCAATCCGGGACTGAGCGCGTAAATAAAGTGAAGGCGGCGTTGATGGCAGGCGTCGAGCAATTGGCCTATTTTCCTGGCTTCGTCGGCGGGGTAAAGTTCGCGCCAGGCAACGCGCTGCCGCAAGTCGTCTTTCGGAGCGTAAAGATAGGTGTTCAATCCCCAACCGGCCATCCAATCCAACAACTCCAGGCGTTCGGTGTGTGCCCAAGGTTGCCCGTAGAAGCCTTCGATCACTCCGGCGAGGAAATGAGATGTGTCGTGCATTGCCATGCGCGCGTCTGAGGTAACGCACATAGCCTATGCAGCAACCCAGGGCGCTGACAAGGCTCTTGGCGTGTTTGGTGTTGTCTTTCGGTTCAGCGTCTGTCTGACTCGGCAGCAAATCCAGACGCCTGATGCCATGAAGTTGTGCCCGTCCGGAACGCTAAATGGGGCTTTTTACCTGCTGGCGGCGGCTTCGTTTTGCCTCGCAACGATGGCGCTGGCGGCTGAGCTGAGGCCGCAGGCAGCTTTGGAAGGCAGTATTTCCAATGCTCCACATTTGTGGAAGCCAGTGGCGGACGAGGTGTTCCTCCAGGAGGTCGGTGAGCAGTTCCGAACCGACCAACCGGTCACGTGCGTCGCGGTTTATGACCACACGGTTTATGCGGTCGTCGCAGGGGTGATCCTGGAGCTGCGGGAAGGCGCGCTGCGCGCGGCGGTGAACGCCCCGAAAGACGTTCGCCGGCTGCGGGCAGTCGGCGGCGCGCTGTGGGCCGCAACCGCGGAAGGAGCTTTTCGCTTCACCGGGACCGGTTGGGAGCACATCGACACGCGCCCGTTCAATGATTTTTGTCTTCAACTCGGCCAGGTTTGCGCCGCCACGCGCGAGGAGCTGTTTCGATTTGAAAGCGGCCATTTTGTGAGCCTTCGGCCCCCGGGAGGCTACCTCTCCAGCGACACCACCCTGGTGAGGGAAGATTTCAGCCAGACGCTGGTCGACGCGGTGCAGATCGGACCGGTTAACCGGATCGCGTCTTACAGTGGGACGATGTACTTGCTCCGTCCCGGTGGATTGGCGTTGATAGAAGGGAGGACGTTCGTGCCGGACCCGGTGGATTGGGGGGCGCTGCCGTCGCCGGTCACACGCGATCTGCTCGCTTTGGGCAGCCGGCTCTATATCGCCACCGACCGGGGTTTGGCGGTGTTGCGAGGGATGGCGATGACGGTGCTGCGCGGCCCGGACGGACTGCCGTATGAAGACACGACCTGCCTGGCACAGGGCTTCGACGGCGACTTATGGATCGGCACAACAACGGGCGCGATTCGCCAGACCGGCGACGAGTTCCACTACTTCGGCGCCCGCCATTGGTTGCCTGGCAATAATGTGAGGGACATTGCCGTGGCGGAAAGGACAGTTTATATCGCGACCGATGCCGGGCTGGGTATCATCCGATACGAGCCTTTTACGTTGTTGAAGAAGGCGGCCTGGTTCGAGCGCGAGCTTGATGAGTGGGGCATGAAGCGGCTTGGGTTCATCCACAAGCTTTATTGGGGCGGCGACACGGCAGGCTGGCTCCGCGAGATTAGCGACAACGATGGCGGCAACACCGCTCATTACCTCGCCGCCATGACCTTCAAGTACGCGGCCACCGGCGATGAGCGGGCGCGACACGAAGCAAACGAGGCCTTTAATGCGATGCTCTGGCTGGGAGAGATTACGCCGAAACCGGGCTTCATCGCCCGGGCCATCTGGTCGGTCAAGGGAGACACTGGAGAGCGGGCCACGCGCGGCTCGGGCGGGTTGCCGGCCAAATGGTATCCCACTGAGGATGGGTTGTGGCTCTGGAAAGGAGACACTTCGAGCGACGAGGTGAATGCGCACATGTACGCCGTGTCCCTGTTCTATGAACTCGGAGCGAAGGGAGCGGAAAAGGACCGCGCGCGCCGCCACATCGCGAATATCGCCTCTCACATTCTGGACAACGGCTGGGCCCTGCGCGATATGGACGGCAGCCCGACTCGCTGGGGTCGCTGGGACCCGGATTACTTGCTGCGGCCATACGGATTCGAGTCGCGCGGGCTCAATGGTATGGAAGCGCAGACCTACATGCAAACCGCCTATGCCTTGACCGGTGACGCGAGATTCCAACAGGGCCTGCAGCAACTTTTAACATGGCGGTACCAAATCTACACCGTAAGGCAGCGGCTCACGTTCCCACCTGACCAGGTGGCCCCGTGGGATGACGAGCTGGCATTTTTCTGTTACCACCCACTGCTCCGATATACCAAGGAACCCGACCTGAGGTCCATCTACTTGCGCAGCCTCGAGCGAACCTGGGAAATCTTACGCCGACATCAGTTGCCATTCTTCAACTTCAGCTATGGCGCCCTCACAGGCAACGACTGCGAAGCTCCGCAGGCCGTGAAGCACCTCCGCGAGTGGTCACTCGACCTGGTCAATCATAACTATCGGAACTCCCATCGCAGCGACTTGGCGGCCCAACACGGCTACGAGCCGTACAGCGGCGGCGCACGCACCATTTCTCCACGTGAATCCGAAGCCAAATGGGGTGACCGCTCGCCGCTCGAGTACGACGGCGGTGAGGATAGCAAAGCGGTCACACCGCCGATTGGGTGGCTGGAAGATTATTGGATGGGCCGCTATTACGGTTTCATCGAGGCGCCAAAAACCGGGGATCCTCGCGCGGTCGTGCTCCCGGAACGAGCTGGAACCCATCTTCGGGCAGTTCCTTACGCCGGCCCTCCACGTCCACCCGGCCAACCCGATAAGAGCCTGCCTCGCTAACCCGGACTGCCCCTGGGAACGCGCGTGCAGGATTGCTTGAGCTCCGAGGTCTTTCAACCCCGCTTCCAGCCTGCCGCGAGGTGGCGAACAGCTCGCGTGCTGCGGAGCCGCTTGAAGTAACTTCAGCAGGATAAGCAGGATTAAAACTCTGAATGATTTCCACTTGCCACACCCATGCCCAGGGTGTATAGGTTCTAGCGTCCCCAAGAATTGTATGAAAACATTCATGCGACTACTCACCTTCGGTTCTCAAGCCTCGGCCAAGTGCCGCCGGCTGACAGGTATCACTGCCCTTGGCATTGCCGGCCTGGCCGGCGCTGCGAACGCGGCGACCGTGACAGTAACTAACGTGGACGACGCAGTTAGCAACATTGGCGCTCGCGGCACCTTTTATTGGGCCATTACCAACTGCAACGCGGGCGATACGATCGCCTTCGCCATTCCTGGCTCTGGACCCCATTATCTGCTAGTCCCTCCGGGCGGGTTTCCGATGGTTTACAAGAAACATAATCTGCTCATTGACGGTTACACGCAACCCGGCTCTTCGCCCAATACGCATTCGATCACACAGGCGAACAATGCGGTAATCCAAGTCGTGATCGACGCGCGCAATGGCAATTCTCGCGACATGAACTACACCGCTTACGGCACGACGGTGGTGGTCGATCCTCCAATCGACAACTCTACGATCGTTAATGAACAGGGCGGATTCGGTTCCACCGAGCGCGCTTTGCTGGGGATTTACCGCTCCACCAATGTCAACGTGCGGGGTATTGCCTTTCTGAGCACCTTCAACGACCCCAACGGCGACCAAAAGGGCATCTGCCTCGCCCATGATTACGAGTACGACACCACCGTCCACGATCGTCTGACTTACGGTGCCGGCAGCGATGCCGGCTGCCACGTCAACGGCTGCTGGTTCGGTGTGGATCCAGCGAACCCAACAATTGCTGGGGTATCTGCCGGATTAATGGCCATCGCACATTACCGGCACCGAGACGTGAGCGGCGGCCCCCGCCCTGACCTGCCCAATGTCGGCCTGATCGTCGGCGTGGCCCCAGGCTCGAGTAATCCTCGCGCGGAATTCAACGTCTTCGCCGGTTATGGGTACGCGATGGACGGCGAGAACATCAGGACCCGGGTTTCCGGTAATTTTTTTGGCGTCCTTCCCGATGGCGTCACCCCCTATAATATGACCGAGTTGAATCTGAGCCAGTTTCAGGGAGGCCAATTCGAGTTCGGCCGGTACGACGATACCGAGCCGATTATCATCGGCACGGACGGTGACGGAGTGAACGACGCCGAAGAAGGCAACTTGTTTGGGCCGATGGCGTTGGTAGTGGGGCTCCCGCCGCACCATTTTGATTTCTACAGCACGGGCCGGAAGCCCTATATCATTGCCGGCAACCGGTTTGGCATCGCAGTGGACGGCACCCGGTGGACCAACTCCTCTTTCACGATCGGCAGTTTCAGCTTCGATGGCGGGACGCAGCTTCGATTCGGTTCCGATTTCAACGGTGTCAGCGACGCCGCGGAAGGGAATGTGGTTTACAACAACAATGTCTTCTCGCAACTCTACCCCACACCCGCCGGCCCTGTGCGTTCGCTTTTTGACGGGATGAATAGCAGCAACGTGAAAACGGACGCCTGGGTGAGTGTTCGCGGGAACGTCTTTGTGAACAATTTCCCGCCTTTCGACCCGGAGGACACGAGCGCGGCAAACTATCCGAGCTGGTGGAACAGTTACGTAACCGACAATACACAGACAGTGCCAACCTTGTCCACGCTCAGTACCATCTCGACTCTGGTCGGCACATGCGGTTATCCGACCAATGGATACACGAACCTCGTCATCGACGCTTACCTGCCTGACCCGGAAGGGCAGACTAACGGGGCGCTGTTCGGGCAGGCCTTTTTCGGCGGGTCTGGAGGCTGGGGCTTTGTTCAAGGGAAGAAATATCTGGGAAGTTTTCTGGATAATGGAGTCTACGATTCGGATCCCGCCCTTGGCTCATTCTCGCTGAATATCAGCAGCCTGGGGCTGGCACACGGAACGAAGATCACCGTCGCGGTGACGTATAGCGCGTTCGCGAGACCTCGATTGACGAGCATTTCCCACACGAACAATGTCACCACGCTTTTCTGGACCGGCGATAGCGGCGGGCCCTTCAGCTCTACCACCGCTGGGGGCCCGAGCTCGGGGTTTGGCGTCCAACGCACGACCAGTCTGCAGGGCCCGTGGACGACGGTTTATGCGGCCAGCAACAGCATCACCATGACTGATAGTGCCAGCACGGCGTTCTATCGTGTCGTGAGCCCGCTGTCAGGGATGACCACTCTTTGCGCTCCGCCCGTGACGTTGCCTTAACAGGGTTCCCTGAACGGCACGACCCTGTTACTGAACCGGACGAAGGATCGACGTCGGAAACCGCCGTACTTCGTAAGCGCTTCACGGCTACTGAGGCCGCCCGCGAGGTGCGAACTTGTAGGGCAGAAGATCGGGGACGACGCAGACCTGGGTTGTGAATTTGAACGGCGCCTGACAGCCGCTCGGAAAGGTGAGTTCGACAAAGAATGCCGTCCATCCCTTTTCCGGTTTGGTCACTTTTCCAATATACAGCCCCCCGCCGGCATCAGCTAGCGGCGCGCTCTGGTAGCGGGGTCCGAGGGTCTCCAAGCGGAAATCGCGGGCATCCGGATTGGTCGCCTGCCAAAGTTTGGCGGCCGTCGGCCGGTCTTTGGCTGTCACGCGCAACGAACCGTCCTTTTCCACCGTCCACGAGAATTCGGGCAGTGGAACATGGTTCAGGACCGCATGGTAGCATGCCAGGAGCGTCTCATAAGCATCGGAGCCCTTGAGCGAGTGGTCCGTGTTGGGCACGTAACGAAGGTATTTCACGCCCGGCAGGTCCTTGAAATAGAACTGGGAGGAATCCGGCAAAAAAAACTGGTCGCCGGCGGCGTTGACCATGAACTTGGGCATCGTGAACCGCTGGCGGTATTCGAACGGCTCCTCGATTCTCATCAGGGCCCGGTATTCGGGGGTGCCGTTCCAGTCCATTATGCGCAAAGCGGTGTAATCCTCAATCGATGGCGCCCAAAAGCCGTAGGCGGCGTAATGGTGTAACATGGAAGGCTCGATGTTCAAAAGGTCGATGACACAGGGAATAATCGCTATCACCCGTGCGTCCACTGCCGCGGTCGTCCAGGTGGTCCAGCCACGTTTGGAGCCGCCCGCCACCACAAAGCCATCGACCTTTAAGTTGCCGCCGTCCGTGCTTCCACAAAATGCCGTCACGGTATCCATAGCGCGGACTGCGGCCTTGGTCATCGGCAGGCGGGCGGGCCACTTGCTATCGCCCGTGCGCAAGAATTTGTCCCAGGTATAAGCGATCAAAGAGTCCTCTTTGCGACCCTCGGTTTCGCCAGCAAAAACCAGGGGCTGGTTGGGAATCATCTTCAACTCAGTGACGACCGACTTGGTCGCCAGGGCGATCCGAACCAGGTTACCGTCGGCGGATTTGGGAACCTTGCCGTCGTTGGCGCCGCCGGAGATGAACAAGAACGATTTTGTGGTGGTGACATCGTCGGGCTTGACCAGCAGCAGCCAATGCTTCCACAGAGGTCGGTCCACCTCATTAGTGGTGAGCCAGGCCTGGGAGGTCATTTCGAGAATGAAAGTGGTGTGGCCCTGGCCGGGCAAGGTGCTCACCAGCTGGTAGCTGTAATTCGTATCAGGGCGCGCGACATATTCATCCAACGCGGTGCGTTGGGCCTGCTCCCCTTGACGTCCGGCGCTCTTGGACTGTCCGTCCCGCGCCGCTTCCGTCAGCCCGCGCGAGCAGCCTGCCAGAGTTAGGCCGCTCAGAACAAAAACCCATAACCAGTGTTGCCGGGAAATAATGAATTTGTGCAAGGATGGATTGTTCATATGGTTGCGAAAAGGTATTAGGTCCGGGCTTCAATGGGACGTGCGAGGATTACCTTCTCCTACCGCCCAGTCAATCCTTTTCTTCAGCCTTTTCTTCAGCTCCAATGGAAAAGATTACGAGAATTAATGCTTTTGTATTGACGCCGACACACGGTGGTAGTAAATTTTCTTCGTGTTTCCCCTTCATCGTGAAGAACTGGGCACAGACTCCCGGAATTCGCACCCCACTCTACTTATGAACCATCCTTCCAATCGAGCGCTCGGCGCGCGAGGTTTCGTTCGTTCCGCTTTGGTCATGACAAGCCTGCACTTGCTTTCCTGCCTGCCGCTCCCGGCAACCGTGCTGGACAACTTTACCGGGCCCAAGACCGGCTGGGCTGACACACTTAATGGTGGCTCGGTCCTCCAGTCCTCGGGCGAGTTCACGATCACCACCGCTAACCCTGGCGGGTCGCTCACCTACAGCGTAAAGACATCGGCTCCCTTTACTAACGCATCCGGACACAGCGTGGAATTCCGCATCAATGTGGACTCCGTCACTCCCGGCAGCATGAACACCAACCCCCTTGCGATCCTCGGATGGGTCCCCGACGGGGGCGCGCTGCTCGCCAGCGGCTACAGCGTTTCGGTCGGCGCGGCGGACGTGATGCTCCACAAGGGCGGCTCAATCCTTTATGCCACTAACTTCACCGTTGCGGGCACGAACTTGCAAAACGCCAATATCACTGTCGCCTTGCGCATGAGCTGCGAGGGCACGGCCATCACGGTGAATGCCCGGGTGTACCGCCGGATTCCCAACGGCACCGTCGGTGAGTATTTCACCACGTTGTTTGAGCACACAGTAGTGGATGCCTCGGGCCTGCTCGGAGCCGGGAACCCGGCTCTCGGGGTCAAAAACCAAGCCTCGACCAACGGCGTAACGGTTGCCCTCTCCAACCTCCAAGGCTTCGATACTGTTACCACGGTGCTGGATACGTTCAATAACGGTTCTCTCGATACGACAAAGTGGACGGTCTATAAGAAGAATGCCCCGCTGGGCGATTCAGTGACAGTGGGGCCGAACGGATTGGATATCCTGGCCACCATCGCGGATGCCACCGGTGGTTTCGCGGCCCTATACTCAGCAAACAATACCTACAAGATCGTTGACGGCGGCCAGGTGGAGTTCCAACTCGACGTCGTCAATAACATCACGGGCGGGCCCAATGGCTATTCTGCCATGGGATATCTCCCTGTTGGCAACCCGGCGTATATCACCGGCATAATCGAGTATCACGTCGCCAACGACATCACTGGCCACACCTTGGTGGTAACCGGCAAAGGGTATAACGAATGGTGGGGCGGCCGGAACGATATCCAGCCGCCGTACACCCCTCCCGGTTGCCGCTATATCCTCACGATGACGGGGGAAGGCAGCAATTGCCGGATCGAGACCCGGATTGAGGATCTGAGCGTCGCGGATATAAACAGTCCAGCGCGCGTTGTCTGGCAGGCTGAATTTGTAGATACTCCCGCCATCGACTGCCAGGACACGAATAACCCGGCCCCTTACCTCAATTCGAGTGATGGGCGATTTACGATTTCGACTTTCAATGCGGGCGCAGTCCCAGTTGCGTTCGGCGGCACCTCTCCCAATTGGGCGGAAGTGATTTTTAGCAACGCAGTGGTTCGGCAGACGATTCCGGGCAAGACCCCGCCGGTCCTCGCAAACGTTTCTCCTGCCTACTCCGCGAATTTCCTCCCCAGCACGAATGTAGTCTCGTTCGACGTCAGCGACGCGACGAACCTGCCGCTTAGCGGCTTGTCGATAACACTGAATGGCGCCACATATGCCAACGGTTCGTCCGGAGTCACGATCACGCCGGGGGGTTCGACCTCAACCGCTAGGCACTTCGCCCTAGCAAGTGCGCTGACCCCGAATTCCAACTACGTGGGCAGCGTCCAGGCGACAGATGCCAACGGCCTGACTTCCAGTTTTCCGCTGCTATTCGATACTTTCCTGACCAACGACTATGTGATTGAGGTTGAGGAATTCAACTTCAGCACTAACGGCGGCCTTAACGGCGGCGCGTTCCTTGACAATCCGCTGCTCATTGCTGACACGCTGCTCGACCCCAAAGCCTACAATAGCCAGGCTGGCCTCGCTGAAGTCGATTACCACGACAATCGTGGGTCTTCCTGGTCCGGCGGTTATGACGCCAATCACACCTTCCGCACCACCGATCCCGTCTATACCTCTCATTCATCCGACCTCGCCAGGGCCAAATACGCGGACGCCGGTGGCCCCGGCGCCGGTTTCTATGAAACGGAAGTCACGGATATTAATGACGGCGATTGGCTCAACTTTACCCACACCTACCCCGCCGGGACTTTCAACGTCTTCTTGCGGCAGGCCACCTTCAAACTGGCCGACTCCCTGGTGACCCTCGAACGAGTGGGGGGCGATCCCACCACAACCAGCCAAACCAATTCCATTCTCGGCACGTTCGCGGCAACACCCACCGGGATCGGCCTTTTCGCCAATGTGCCGCTCACCGATGGGGCCGGCAATCTAATGGTGCTGCGCTTTTCAGGTGGCGTCGATACTCTGCAGATCCATAATCGTGTCACCGGTAATGCAAACTTGGACAATGGAAACCTGGAACAAAATTACATGGTCCTGGTACCGGTCACCGGGGTCGGAATACTCAGGCCCCTAGTGGCTCTGGCCGCTCCGTTGGCGAATTCGACGTTGAATTCCGTGGTGCCAGCAACGACTGCGACCATTGCGAATCGGGACACGACTGTGAACCTTGGAAGTATTATCCTGCAAATCGATGGCACCACCGTTCCAGCGACCGTCAACCCAACCAACAATGGGGCTTTCGTCTCTTACGCGCTCGCCTCCCCGCTGCCGCTCCCTAATTCAATGGTCACCAATACCCTCATCTTCAAGGACAGCGACGGAGTTTACCAGACCAACACCTGGACCTGGACCCTCACCTACATCTATCTGCCCGCGACGAACAGCCTCCCGATTGGCAGCTTGAGCGTGAGAAACTTTGATGCGAGGATGGTCCAAAGCTCCGCCGCGAACCTTGGAGGCACCGGTGGCCTCCTCAATAGCGTCGCGTCGGCACAGGCGGTGCTGGCCAATCCGCCGACGTACGCCGTGGATCTCACGTCCACCGACATCGTCGCAAACCTAGCGTGGGATCTGAACGCGACTGCCTTCGGGGCGACGGCTAACTTCCCAGGCTTGTGCCTGCCGCCTGCCAACCCGAACAGCTTCGCGGTCGAAGCATTCGCTTATGTGTACCTCACGGCCGGCCGCCATCGCTTCCACGTGGACAGCGATGACGCCGTTGGAATTTACTCAGGCACCAGCCTCGCCGACATGTCGATCACCCTCCTGCATAACGATGGGGTAACCCACGCCGACTTCGATTTCGTGGCCGCCGCGGACGGACTATATCCCTTCCATGTTATCTACGAGCAAGGCCAAGGCTCCGCGTATCTCGTCCTGAATTCCGTCAATCTCGCCGATAACAGCCTGACTCTGGTGAATGCCCCCAACGGCGTCGCAGCCTATTATCCGCTCGTATGCCAATCCGCTTCCTCTGCGGCCGGACCCTACACGGTTGACGCGGCCGCCAATGTCGGCAACATTATCACTACCGCCAATGTGCTCTGCGACGGAACTGGCGGCGCTTTAAACCAAACGGTCACGGGTGGAACCATGAACATCCCTATTTCCGGCTCAGCGAAGTTCTACCGCCTCAACGGGTCGAGAGCGACCAAACTGACGAGAATCGTCAGGAGCGGCTCCATCGTGGTCATTACTTATCTGGCCCAGTAGGGCGGAACTGAATCAGCCTGCCAAGCGCAAGTGAGCCGATAACCCGCCGGCCTACCCTGAGGGACGTTCGAACGGCGCCGTCCGGTTTAGTCTGCGACGCACTCCGCAGTCAAGCGTTGGTACGCCTGCCGCGCGTGTTCATAGGCCTGCTTTGCGTCCTCAATTTCGTCGGTCTTGATGAATCGCTGTTTCTGCGACCAGCATTGCTCGACGCCTTTGAGGCACCATTCCGCGCTGCGGCGCGACGCCCGGATCGGCCGGTCCTCGACCAGCACGAAGATTGGGTTGGTGTGCGATGAGGGAAGAATCCTCAACGCAATCCAACTGCTGCGGTCCACCTTCACCTCAAAGGCCACCTCGCGCAGGTTCCCGTCGGCCTGGATGGCTTTCTGCGCAACCGGATACCCGTTGACTACCAACTCGAGCGGAACTTCACGCGAGCTGCCGATGCGGGCCCGTTCGATGTTCCAATAGGGCTTTTGGTCGTAACGGCGGTGCTGGAGAACGGGGTTTGGCTGTTCATTCAGCAAAGCGGCAACGGTGGCGGTTACCCGAACGTTTCCCAGCTGCGGCAGCTTTAATTCACTTCCGTTCTCGCCCATCGCCACGCCATTCGCCCTGAAATCCAGTAAATGGCTCCGTCCATCGCTGGCGTAATTGCGGCCTTGCCTGATTCCTTCGCACCAGCGGTCGTAATCCAACTCCCCATCGAGCTTCACGTACGAGCGGCCCAATCCCACCCGCTCGCCGTAGATGCACGGAAAGTCGGTTTCGCCGCTGATGCGCGTCCGGAAGCCGACGTTCAACGTGTGATACCAGATGTTGAGCTCCCACACATACGGCGTGTCCACTGTCGAAATAAAGTCCACCGCCGGCATTAGTTTGCCACCCGGCCCGGGAAGGCTGTGAGTCACATCTACGATATACTCATTGGCGCCGATGCCATTGAACGGCGGCACCACGTAATTCGGAAGCTGCTGGGTGTCCACTTCGAGGCCCCAGCCGGAATGAGCCGAGCCGGTCACCGCTCCCTGTCGCTTCGCCCAACGATGGGTGTTCAGGCAGAGCGTTGGCCAGTGCTTGTCGGAGTCGCCGCCGGGATAGATCTGGTCCTTCAGGCGCAACAAGCAAAGGTGCCCGGATTCATGCGAACCAAACCCGCTCACTTCCACGTCGTAACGCAGCAAATACGGATACCGGGAAGCCGCGTCGATCTTTCCGGTGAAGAACTGCTTCTGGTAATCAAAACAAGGCCCCCAGGTCAGGTTCGCGCCAACCTTCAAGTCTTCTCCCAAACAGTGGCGGAACATGTCCACGGGCAGCACTCCTTCAGTCGGCTTCACGTAATGCGCGCACCCGGCGGCATGGATGTGATGGTCGCCGGACCACCAGCCCAGCTTCGACGGGTCAATCCAGCGCTGCAATTGGAACTCCGCCCGCTCCGGGCTTGGCCCAACCTTAATGGTCCTGCTCCCCGTCAAATACTCCGGTCCACGGGCGTACTGGATCTCGTACTCTCCCGCGGGCAGGGTCACTCGCTCGCCGTCCATCCGGTAAATCTGCTCCTGAAAGCCGAAGTCGGGTGCCAGGCGTTTGGAGCGCGCAGGATAAACATGGCCCTGCCGGTCGCGGATCACAAAGCTCGCCATCGCCGGCTTGCCATTCTCATCCTTAATCTGAAACGTCACGTCGGTCGAGCGGCCCGCGCGGAACAAAATGTCCACGTCGTTGCGGTAGCCGAGATCCTGGGTTCCCTGGCCGACATCAAACGAAAGTTTAGCTTCCCGCTGCCCCGCGTCGCGGCTGTAGAGCTGCATCACGGCATATTCCAGAGGCAGCCCGGAAAGATTCCGCTTCATGGGCTGTTGGCGAAACACGTCCAGATCCAGCCAAAGCTCCCCGGCCTTCCGCTCCAGTTTTGCTCCCTCTGTTTTGTAAAACTTATCCGACGCGCCGCGCGGCGGGTCTGCTTCATAGGCGGCGAGGGCGTTGGGACTCACCACTCGTAGTTCGGCCGTCGCTCCCGCCTGATTCAGAACCTTCACCAGAAACGTTGTCCAGCCCTTCTCGACCAGCGCGGGTTCGGCTGGGCCCGCGGTTGCTTTCACCCGCATCTCGGGATTGATACTCACCCCAACCAGGCAATGAGGATCGAGCACGGCCTGGATCAACGCGACCCCTTCAGCGGGATCGCCTCGGTCCGAGGCCTCCTTCAGCCGCGTCTTCTCGACGGGAGTGAGTGGCGCCCCGAGATAATCCAGCGCTTCAGCCAGCCGGCGCACTTGTGCGACGAGCGGCTGCAGTTCAACATCCTTTGCCAATTCGAGCTTGGCCTGCTCGGCACCGAACGCCCGGCTGATGAAGGCGGCGTTCGTTACGAGGAGCCAAAGGATGTCAGCTCTTCTCTTCGTGGATGGCAAAGGCTATAGGGGTTTGGTTTCAGAAGCATGCGAATCAGGTCCCGACCACAACCACCGAATTAAGCGAGCCGCGATCGTTCCAAACGTTCTCCCGAGCCAGCGGGTCAGGTATCCATTGCCCATCGACCAGGAACTTGTATTCATGCCGCCCTGGCGCTAAAGCAACGGTCACTTCCCAGCTCCCGTCGTCACGCCGATTCATCGGCGTTGCCTCGGCGGCCCAGCGGTTGAAATCGCCGCAAAGCGCCACCCGTTCCGCGCCGGGCTCAAGAAACGTAAAGCTCACCTCGGCGTTCTGGGAAGCTGCCGGCCTTGGGGCTCGCGCAACCACTCGCGCCTTCTCCGACACGGTTCCCGCTTGCTGCTCGGCGGATGGCCGGAGTGTCGGCCGGACCGCAGCGGCCGATGCTTGGGAAGCGGTAGGCGTAAACGAAGCCTTTTGTTGTGCCGGCCCTTGAGGCGTGGTCGATTCTGAACTTGGCGTGGCGGAGCTTGGCCATAGCGCAGCGAGGGGCGCCAGAGGCTTCGCTGGCGCCTCCCCTGTCGAAGGCTGCTCCGCCGGCCCCGGTGGGGCCTGCACTTCCGGAACACCGGCTCCTAAGGGGGTCGCTGGCTTGAGTGGTTCCGGCTCTGCTTCAAGGTCTTCCCGGACCAGATATGCGGTGTCGGCCTCCTTTGCCGCCGGTCTAGGTTCCAATGGCCTGGCCGTTCTCGGAATTGTTTTCTTCGACATTGCTTTTCTCCTTCCGGCTGTTGCTGCGTTCATGTGTTGCACTGACGATTATTTTGGCAATTCTCGCTCGACGGCCTAATGCCTCTTTAAAAGCTCCAGCAGCTTGCCGTCGAGCTTGTGGCCGTGCCAATCCTGGTAGTCCACATCCTCGCGCCGGGAGTCCAAAATCCCGAAGTCGCCTCTAAAATTCCAAAGCGCGTAACCAATTTCATTACTGGTTAGAATGTCGAGCACATCCTGGAACCACGCAAGGAAGACTTGGTGCGGCGTCTTGTTCCAGCAACCGCACTCGCCGCAGTGGACACCCGTGCCGCTCTTGGCCAGCTCGATCCAGGGCTGGTAATAAGTTTCGAGCCGCTCTTTACCAAACTGCTCACCATTCATCGTGCCCGGCCAAACCGGGGTGGGGCAACGCTCCGGGTCCTTGTTTGCCCATGGGGCCTTGTAGTGGGAAATGAGCCCTGGATAATATCCGCGGCAGCTCTGCGCAATGTTCAAGGTCTTCAGCTCGGGAGTTACCAGGTTGCCGACCCGGTTTCCGTCCGCGATGACCAGATGGCCCGGGTTGGCTGCACGAATGGCTTCGGTGGCGCCTTTGGCTGTTACCCGATAAAGTTCCCCCGGAATGACGCTGTTGCTCGCATGCTGGTCGTTCATATCTGAGCGCAGAGCCGGCTCGTTCAACAGATCGAAACTGATCTTTGACGCCGCCACGTTCCTGAATCGTTTTCCCCACATACCCCAGTGAAAAAAGAACGCCTCCTGGGCCTCTTTGGATTTCCAAAGGTCATAGGGCTCGTAAAAGCCGGCGTTGATGCAGTAACCCGGCGCCCGATGCAGATTCAGGCTGACGTGCAGACCATGGTCCTGGGCCTTCCGCACGAAGGTCTCGATCCGCTCCACTTCCTGCTCGTTGATGTCGTACACCCGGTCCGGCGTGATACGCTTCGAACGGTCAAATTCGACGTAGCGCGGGTAGGCCATCGGCAGGCGGATGAAATCAAACCCCCAATCGACCATCCACTTCAGGTCGTCGTCGCTGGTGCCACGCCGGGATAAGGAGGAGGGGTTCAGGGAGTTGAAATCCGTTAAGTTGAATCCCCGCCAGCGCGGCAGGGGGTTGCTCACGGCGCGTTTTGTCTGTGCGAAGCTCAAACGCTCTATTCCGGCGAAATTCACCAGAGCGGTGGACGCAGTCGCTGTCTTGATAAAGCCACGACGATTCATCCGTTTTGCGTTCATTGGCTTATTTCTAGTCGAGAGTGACGCCGCCAGCAACTCGGATCAGGAACACGCGGACAGTAACGGGACGCGCTGTCTTACAATCCAGCCGTTCGATTATAGTTGTCCTAATTTCGGTTTTGGGTTGAGTATTACGCCATCACAACGATTATTTAAAGCCATAGCCCAAAAACCCATGCAACCTCAAAACATCAGTTTGACTCTCCCGATCCACCAGGCGTTGCATCGTGTAAAAGTAATGCTTTTCCAGCCGTTTGACGCCGAAAGGTGGTTTGTTATCGGTTTCTGCGCCTGGCTGGCCTTCCTGGGACAGGGCGGCTTCGGCGGAGGGGGCCGCTACAACTTCGGCAACGGACACGGAGGCGGAAGCCTTCGCGACACCTTCGAACAGGCGCGGGATTTCGTCATGCACAACCTCGCGTGGCTGCTCCCAGTGGCCGCCGCCGTGCTGCTGGTCATAATGGTTCTATCGTTACTCATCGCCTGGCTAAGCAGCCGGGGACAGTTCATGTTCCTGCACTGTATCGCGCTCAACAAAGCCGAAGTGAGTCTCCCGTGGCAGCGCTACGGTCGCGAGGCGAACAGTTTGTTCCTGTTCCGGCTGGTGCTGGGTTTTATCGGCTTTGCCTGCGTGTTGCCGCTGGTGGCTGGCATCGTCGCCATCGTTCTGACAATGATCGCGCATGGGAGGGCAAGTCTGGTTGGTGTCGTTGGCGCGCTGTTCGTGACGTTCTTGACGCTCGCGGTGGCTGTCGGGTTCGGCGTGACTGGCAAATTCACGAGGGACTTTGTCGTGCCCATCCAGTTTGCGCGCGGCGGCACCGCGGTTGAGGGTTGGCGCGTCCTATACGCTCTGCTCACTCAGAACGTCGGGCACTTCATCCTGTACCTCCTGTTCCAAATCGTGCTGAGCATGGCCATTTTCGCTTGCGTTGCCGCAGTCGTGCTGGCAACTTGCTGCATCGCCGGTTGTCTCCTTGCTATTCCGTACCTTGGCACAGTGTTCCTGCTGCCGGTCCTGATATTCAAAAGAGCCTACTCCCTCTTTTACCTGGCACAGTATGGCCCCGGCTTCGACGTCTTCCCGGCTCAACAAATGCCAGGGACGGCGCTACCGTAAGGACTTGACTGGGTATTGTAGGGGACGACGGAAGGAGTTTCAAATTTCCGGCGCGAAACACGACCGCGCCCGAGATCAGCGACTACTCCCGTCGTCTTCGACAAACGACGCGGATTCCGAAACAGGCTCTGGGGCTGCCTCACCGCTCGGCCCCCGCTGCCAAATCCACGCAGACAATCTCTTTGTCGTTGCGGGCATAAACCCGCCGGTTGGCGAAGGCGGGATGGGACCAGACCACGTGGCGGCCGGGATCCCCATTGGCCGGCTCCAGAATCCGCGCACGGCTGATCTCTTCATATCCCTTCTGAGTGAGCCGGGCGATGATCAACTCACCCTTTTCATTGAAGAGGAAGAAACGGGAGCCATTCTTGACGATAAAGGCGTTGGCCCAGCGCACGGGCTCGCCGGTGGTTGTCGCCTTGAGCGTTTCCCACACGCGCTCGCCTGTCTCGGCTTTTAGACAACGCAGTTGGCCGTAGCTGCACACGCCGTAGATGTAACCGTCCTCCAGGAACGGAGTGCACAGAATGGCATTCAAATGGGTCGTCTTGGTCTCGCTGACCTGATGCGTTTGCCAAACCGGGGCCGCTGCAGGCCGCGAGGACTCGAGCCGCAGCATGAGCGACCCATTATAAAAGCTGGTGAAGAACAACCATTCTCCCAATCCGCGCGGCGTGGCGACGGACAAACCCGAACGCGATTGGAAGGGCACGGACCAGAACAATGCGCCGGTGGCAGGGTCGAGGGAACTGGCGGCTTCAGGATGCCAAAGAACGAGCTGACGCTTGCCGCCGGTTTCAATGATCACCGGCGAGCTGTACCCAGGCTCGGCGGCGCTCAGTGCGCGCCAGATTTCTTTCCCGGTGCCCTTGTCGAAGGCCACCGCAGTGCTGCCCGCCCCGCCTACAAGGCAGATCAGGCGGTTCCCGTCCAGCAGCGGATGTGCGGCAAAACCCCACATGGGCGCTTTGATACCGAAGTCTTTCTTGAACTCCCTCGACCAGATGACGTGGCCGTTGCTGGCGTCCAGGCAAAACAGGTTTCCCTCGGCGCCCAGCGTATAGACCCGGCCGCCGCTGACGAGCGGCGCCACGCGCGGGCCAGCGGGGTAGCTCACCGTATAGGTACACTCATATTCATGCTTCCAAAGCATTTTGCCGTCGCGTTCGTCCAGGCAGAGTACGCGCTCGCCGCCATTAATTGCCCCGCGCTGGAACGGGTCAGCGGGGTTCGCCGCGCCCTGAGGCAGTTGGCGGTCGGTGACATAAACGTGTCCCCCCGCGACCACCGGGCCGGAGTAGCCCCCGCCGATGGAAACCCGCCAACGGACCGGCGGACCCCCATCGGAGAACTTTTCGACGATCCCGGTCTCGCGCCAGACGGAGTCCCGGTTTGGGCCAAGCCACTGCGGCCAGTCATCGGCCAACAGCACACCGCCGCGGAGTAGCATGAACGCACAAGCCGCGGGAAGAACTGCGGTTCTAAAGGTCCACATTCGATTCATGGAGTGATAGTAAAGCGCTGGCGCGCTCTATCCAAGCGCACGCTTTGATGAAAACCCGTTGTAACGCGTTTCCACCGGACGAGAGGGCGCTGCTGACGCTGGTCGGAACGAACTCGCCTCACTGCGCTCGCGGCACCTGATCGAACGGTGCGAGCGTCCCGGCATGCACACCTTGGAGCCGGCGGTGCGTCGTGCGCATGGCTTCGACCAGCTCCGGATAGGGCCGGTCGGTGACATCTACTAGCCCGATGTTGTAGTTCTCCCCGTCCATGCGACCGGTGCACGGCTGGTCGAGCCACTGGAACCAACTCGAACCGATGAACGCCGGAAAGGCGGCCGCTTGTTCGACGTAGTAACGGTAGGCCACCCCGCGCTCGGCCTGGTCTCGCACCTGCACAAGACCCGCAGCGAGGCCTCGGCCCGGAACGGCGAAATGGAACTCGCCGATGAGAATGGGCCGCCCCGTGACTCGGTAAATCTCTTCCATGGTCTTCACATTCACCCGGGTGGCATAGACGTTCATGCTATAAACATCGAACACCTTCGACGCGCGCATCATCTCGGCCGGCGGCAGCGAACCGCCGAATCGGAGACCGAGGATCAGATGGTTCGGGTCGCTGCGCCGCATCGCGGCCATGATCACTTCGAGGTATTTGTCGAAGGCACGGTAAATGAACTCCTTGCGTCTCGCGGGCGTGTCGCCGCCGCCGAGAAAGGCTTTCGCTTCCCGTTGGATGGCGCTGGGCGGACTGTCGAGGATGATGTCCACGACGAGTGATTCACGACCCGGCCAAGGCGGCTCGTTGGCGATAAAGTAACCGAGCAGCCACGGATCGTCCTTCCGCGGTGCGCACTGCGCGGCAGCGTCCCGCTCAACGGTCTTTGGGAACTCCTCGGAGTAAGCATCCGGCAAGCCCAGGTAACCGGTCCGCATTCCCCAGCCGCCCAGGTTGACTTGGTAAGCCTTCCGGTGAGTGTCCCAAAGCCGAGGATCGCTCCAGTTGCCGATGGTGTTAAAGCCCCAGGAGTCGAGGCGTTTCATAGCCAGGTCCATCCAGTTCGTTCGGACCCCTGCCCCGTGCCGGCGCGCCAGGTTCCAGGAATAAAAGCTGGCTCTTGGACGCTGGCTGCCCGCCGTGTCCGTGGGCGGCAGGGCGGCAAAATAATCCTCCCGGCCTTGAAGCCGGGCATCTCCACCGCCACCGCTCATGCCGGTGGACGAGGTGGAAAAGAAGTGGTGGCCGTCGGGATCTACAAACCACCAGCGGCCTTCCACTTGCTCAACACGGAAAAAGCCCGTCGGTTTCGCCTTGGTTGTGAGGTAACCGCCGTAGCTACAATAACCAAAATCACCCGGGCGCAGATTCGTCTCCTCATCGTCCCACTCCTTCTTGAGCTGAGCAAGGTCCTTCACCTTGCCGCGCCAGTCGGCTGGAATCCATTGACCGAACTCGTCCACGACCGGCTTGTGGTCGAGAACGTCGGAGCCGGGATCGTCCTTCGCCAAACTGACCGAACAGATCTCCAGTGTCGGGTTGCCGAGCGGCGTCTGCATGCTGGCACCGATAGCGGTGACGGCGTTCAGCGGCCCGCACGTACCGCCAGTGCCGATCCGGAAGGAATTGCGCGCGACCTTGCCGACCGATGCCAGGTCGAATCCGGTGCGATTTGGTTGGCGGTAAAACTGAAGCGGCACTGCAGCGCGAATCCAAACGTTGGCCAGCGGACGCAGCGCGCGGCTCTGCGTGAGGTTGGTGCTATAGAACGTGAAGGCAAAACGCTGCGGGGAAGACGCCTTCATTTCGAGCACCAGGTAGTTGTAGCTTGTCCAATCGGACGGCAAATCCGGGTCGAGCTGTTTCAGGGACCATTTGTACGAGGATCCGGCACCTTCGAAGGCGACTCGTTGAGGTGCACCATAGGCGGTTCGTTCGAAGGCAAGCGACAAGCTCAGCCCGGCGAGCACCGGCACCGTTACGAGGAGTCTTATTGAGTTCATTTGTTCAGTGAGGAAACTTTGGCATCCCGATTACGCGCATCCCCATCGGAGGCACCTTCTGTCCCGACCTCAAAGGAAAGGCCGTCTCGCCAAAATTCACGGTGACTGTCATCCCGTTGGCGAAGGTGGTCTGCTGAACGTTTCGGTCGGCGGTGAGGAAACGGTGGTCGGTCATCTCCGAGTAGCCGGTCGCCCGCACGGCAGTGCAAGTGTTCCGGTAGCTTTGCACGAAACGCTCCTTTTGGGACGCCCAGAGCTTACGGTCGAACATGAACATTGGCTGACCCTGACTTTGCTCCTGCAGCGCGAAGCGCAGATTCCCATCAATAGATCAGGCGCTGCGTTAACCCCCATTTCTGATGTCTTCCGGATGAACTCCAGAAAGTTCTCGTCGCAGCGAAAAAACCAGTGAACATTGCCGCTGGCTAGACAAGCTCCGATTCACAACCAAAGCTATGAGCAGAAAGATTCTCGAATACGTCACCGCCGTGGACACTGACATCAAGGGGTTGGACAATCCGTATCATCGGCGATGGCACGTTAGATGAAGCTTGTTCGCGCTGGGCGAAGACCCTCGCGAAACCGAGGTGACTTGCTCAGGGTCCGATTGCCACTGCCTCAAATGCTTGGCACAAAACGTTTGAGGATCTCATGCCGCGGGACGGCTTGTTTCTTCAGCGCCTGTTGGCGTTCGGTCACGCCATCGCCGTACGTGGGCGGCGGCTTGGGGTTGCGATAAAGGACTCCGGTGTAAAGTTTGGTCCCGTATGCGCGCGCGAGCTCGGTAGCCCGGGCACGGTCCGACGGATCGTGACCGATGGATTCGAGGCTCTGCATTTTAGTCTTTTGCGCTTTGAGCTGCTGTTCTTCCTCCCCGTAGGTGACGCAAGGCGACCGAACGTTGATAAAGGCGAATCCCGGAAAGCGGATGCCTTCCTCGATGATCCGGGCAAGGCCGGCCATGTCTGCCGGTGAGCCCTGAGCCACGAACGAGGCGCCGTAGCCCATAACGTAGAGCAGCGGGTTCACCGGGTCTTCCAGGCTGCCAAAGCTCGACGTGACTGTCTTGCGCCCGCGCTCGGAAGTCGGCGACAACTGCCCTTTGGTCAGGCCGTAAATCTGGTTGTCCATCACGATATAGGTCAGGTCGATGTTGCGCCGGATGACATGCGCCACGTGCCCGCCACCGATGGAAAAACCGTCGCCGTCGCCGCTCGCGACCAGTACTAGCAAATCAGGATTGGCCAGCTTGATTCCTTGCGCAATGGGCAGCGAACGCCCGTGCACGGTGTTGAAGCCGTAAGCGGTCGTGTAACCGGGGATGCGGCTAGAACAACCGATGCCTGAGATAAACGCGATCTCGTGCGGCGGCCGTCCAATCGCCGCCAGAGCCCGCGTGATCGCCGTCACGACGCCGAAGTCGCCGCAGCCCGGACACCAGATGGGCTTGAGGTCACTCTTGAAATCGCCGGCTTGAAACCTGGCGGCCGGAAGGGGTTCGAGGGTGGTCATAATCAGTGCTTCTGTTAAAGGTTTCCGGCTCAGTCCGCGACGTGCTCGGGTTGGTGGTTGTTGCCCTGCAGCGCGACCACCATCGCGCGCAGCCGTTCGAGCACTTCCGTCGGCTGGATCGGATTGGAGCCGCTCCTGGCCAGCGGTTTGACTTGGGCGGGAAGATCCACGTACATTCTCACCAGCCGGTAGAGTTGTCCCTGGAACGATTGCTCGATGAACAGCCCCCGCCGCACCGACGCGAAGAAGTCCTGGTACACCTGTTCGGCCACCGGGTAGAGAAGTTTGGGCACCAGCAGTTTCGCGTGCAATCCTTCCGCCCGGGCCAGCCGGAGCGCTTCCCGCGCCACGCCGGCGACGCTTCCCCAGCTTACCAGCCCGATTGGCGCATCGGGGTCGCCTTCCACCACGAATAAATCGCGCCGGTTCTTGAGCGGGTTAAACTTGCGAAACCGTTTTTCGTTCATCTGGGCGTGGATCTCGCCCTTGGCCGTGGGCCGGCCGAGTTCATTGTGCTCGATCCCGGATGCCAGGTAGTTGCCCCCAGGCAGCCCCGGATGGCTGATGGGGCTGATGCCGGACTCCGTCAGCTTGAACCGCGCATACTGCACCAGCTCCGCCTCGGTTGGACGCCGGCGCTCCACCAGCTTGAACGCCGAGGTGTCGATCGGCTCGACAGTCTCCTTGCGTTGCGCGATCTCCTGGTCCGACAGGACGATCACCGGGGTCTGGTAATACTCCGCCAGGTTGAAGGCCTCCACAGTAATCCCAAACATGTCGCCCACGTCGGTCGGTGCCAGCACCGGCCGCAAGCAATCACCATGCGCCGAAAACGCCGCCTGCAACAGATCCGATTGCTCCGCTTTGGTGGGCATGCCGGTGGACGGACCGCCGCGCTGAACGTTCACGCAGACCAGCGGCAGCTCGGCGATGCTCGCCAGCCCAAGCATCTCCGTCTTCAGCGACATCCCGGGCCCGGAGGTGGCGGTCATCGCTTTCTTGCCGGCAAACGATGCCCCTACCACCGCGCCGACGCCGGCAATTTCATCCTCCGCCTGCAGCACCGTGCCGCCATACTTCCAAATCTCGCGGTCGAAAAACTGCATAATCTCGGTCGAGGGCGTGATGGGATAGCCGGAGAAAAAAGTGCACCCGGCAAAGACTGCCCCCGCCGCGCAAATATCGTTGCCGTCCGTGAGCAACTTTGCTTCCCGGGCCGTTTTCGGGGCCGCCAGCCTTCGGTCCTCCGCCAGTGGGTGCGTCTCGGCGAAAGCCAAGCCTGCTTGAAACGCTCGCACGTTGCCCTCCACCACCGCCACCCCTTTCTTGGCAAATTTCTTGCGAATCCCCGCCAGCATGCTCTCGCGCCCGATTCCAAACCAACCCGCCAGCAACCCGGTGATTACGATATTCTTTGCCTTGTCGGTGCCGGCATGTTTCTGGGCCAGCTCGGTGATCGGCACGCTGAACACCACCGCCGGCGTTACGCCTTCCAGAGGTAGCTTGTCGGGAGCCGCCCCGGTGTTGGTCTCATAAATCACAATCGTCGTGGATTGCACCGGCAGTTCCCCGCCAAACCGCTTGAAATCCTCCCAGTTAAGCGCCACCGCCACGTCGAGCGGCCCGTTCGGGTTGAGCACCGGCTGGGTGGCCAGCCGCAACCGGCACGAGGCCTCGCCACCACGGATTTGTGACCCAAAACTCTTGGTCATGATGCCGTGATAGCCCTCCAGCGCCGCGGCGGTGATTAAAGACTCACCCGCGGAAACCACGCCGTCGCCGCCAGCGCCGGCAATCCCGATAATCAAATCTTGACTCATGCATTATCTATCCTCCTGATTTCCTATTCCTCTGCTCACCGTCCATTGGCAAAACCTTAACATTTTTTACCCACTTGGCATCGTGGCAGCAACCGCGGTAGCTCAGGTTTCCAAACCTGCCGTATCGCCGACCTCTAAGTCGGCAGCGCGCCCCCTTTGGCAATGGCGCACGCTTTTGCCAGGCCGCAGGTTTGGAAACCCCCGATACGGCGGACTTGGAAGTCTGCGCTACGAAAAGCGGTGAGATACCCGCACCAAACGGAAGCCGGGCCGCTCTAAGGCTGGGCCCGGTCCAGCGGCAGGCGGTAACACGCCGCTTCCTGGTCGTTACGAACCAGCAGGAGCTCATGAAGCATCACCGGGTTATTCCACGTCTTCCCCGGGAGTGCCCGGAACCGGGCACGTTCCCTGGGCTTTTCCGGGCTGATCTCCACCAACGCGACCTCGCCCGATTCGGCCTGGATGAGCAGCAGGTCATCCACCAAAAGGATCTGCCCGTGGCCGTAACGACCTTCCTTCCACTGCCTGTTTCCCTCAGTCAGGTCCACACAGGCCAGGATCCCGTCGTCGAGGCCGTACACGCAGTTCCCCCGGCGGACGAGATTGGTAAACTTGGGCTTCAAGTTGCGATTCTTCCAAACGGCTGTCGCCGACCCTGTTCCCCCGGTGGCTCGTTCAACCTTCAACATCACGCAACCGACGCCATAGCCGGCGGCGACGAAAACGCGATTCGAATCGATCACCATCGGTTGAGTGGCTTTGGCGGAAGTGTCGGGCCAAGGGTATTCCCACACGACTTGGCCGCTGTGCGGGTCGTGCCCTGTTACGCTATGGGCGTTGACGATGAGGATTTGCTCCTGGCCAGACAACGAGGCCAACAGGGGTGAGCAATAACTGGCTTCGTCGTGGCCGGTCTGCCAGACCGGCTTGCCGGTGGCGGCCTCGTAGGCCAGGAGCGTCTTCTCCCGCTGCCTTCCTCCGGTCACCACGACCAACTCCCCCGCGAGCAGCGGAGAACAACTCTTGCCCCAAGTAAGGTTGGAGAGGTGGTTCTCGCCCAAAACGTCACGAGACCAAACCAACTGGCCAGTTATTTCCTCGAGGCAATCGAGAATGCCCGACGCTCCCATGGCATAGACCCGCCCCTTCTGAATCGTGGGCGTAGCGCGCGGCCCATCACCGCCCAGCGGCTCGCTAAACCGAACGCGATTCGTGTGAGCCCAGAGCGCGCGGCCGGTTCCCAATTCGTAACAAACGATCAACTCATCTTCGCGACGCTGTTCCTGAGTGATGGCATGCCGGCCCGACACGGCGAATGCGGACCACCCCAGCCCGATCGGTTGCCGCCACACGAGTTTGGGCGGCGAGCGCTCCCAGTCCTGGACCAGTCGAGTGCCGGCAAGCATTCCGGAGCGCTCGGGCCCGAGAAACTGCGGATACTCACCCTCTTGCGACGGGGCGTTTTCGGCAGGCTGGGTCCGAGCCACGGCCTCCGGTTGCAACGCCAATGGCCGTGGCGCCCCTTCTCGCTTGGGCGACCATTTCCAAACCAATCGCGGAATCCCGGAACCGCCGATAGAGCCTTCGACCCGAGTGAGATTCTTTACGCCGAAATAAAGGCCCGCGAGCAACCCGGCGCTCATGAGGGCCAGGGCCAGCCGGGTTCGCCACCGCAGCCCCGTAAAAAAGATATACCAGACACCCAGCAACAGGACCGTCAAGACGCCAATACCGAGCAGAGTTGGTTCCAGGTAGGGGATTTCGCGCGCCCGCAAGTAAAGAGCAGTCCCCCCGGCAAGGAGGATCAGCGTCGCAGGCATCCACCAGCGCATTCGGCGACGATTAGGGTTCTGGTTCATGCCGTTCGGAGTCTGCCACAGTCCGACCGTAATGCAACGCAGCCGAAAATTCTGAGATCTTCGCTTAACGGTCCCGGCACCACCGTCGATGAGCGCATCTCCTTCGTACTGCCCGAATACTTGAAATCGTGCCGAAGCAAAAGCCGGCTCAACTCCGCACGGCCCTGGGCCGCACGTTCCAGATGAACGCCATCAGCACAGCTGGGATCACGGGCAGTGCGGCCAGCGTCCAGAAAATCACCGACCAGTTTCCGTGCGTAAGATCATTGAGGTAACCGACGCCGGCGCCGGCGAAGATTGCGCCCAATGCGCCAAGGCTCATCGTCAGCCCCGTTGCCATCGAGGCGCCTTTCGGGTAGCTGAGGTCAACCGTCGCCACGCCGCTCACCAGCATGTCCGGGCCATAAATCATGAATCCGGCCACCCCCATCAATACCGTTGTCGTCGCCCAGTCGTCTGGTGCAACCGCCGTCATCGCGGCGCAGGTTGCGGCCACGCCCACGAGCATCAACAAACACACCGGCGCGCGACGCCGGCCAAACAGCCGATCCGACGCCCAGCCCGCCGCAACAGCTCCCAGTGAACCGAACAGCGGAATCATGAGCGCTGTATAGACACTGTTTCTGATGCTGCGTCCGTGGAAATCCGCCATGTATTGAACGCTCCAATTCATGAAACTGTAACGAATGACGTTCAGGACGAACGAACTGAAAGCGAGGATCCAGAGAACGGGGTTGCTAAGAGTCATCGCGAGCAGGCGTCCCGTGCTTTCTTCCCGCGGCGACGCAGCGGTTATCTCCACGGAGTCGTTCCGTGGTGCAGCCCGCGGCCTCACGTCGTCGCGAACGACCGGCAACCCAACTTCGTCAGGCGAGTCGCGCAGGAGGAAGAAAAACGCCAGAGCGACCGGCAGAACAAATACCCCCGGAACCAGGAACGCCGTGCGCCAGCCGAGCGTGTCGCACAGGGCCCCGGCCAGCAGCCACGACACCACGTGACCGGCCTGGTAGCAGGTCGAGAGCCATCCAATCAGGGTGCCCCGGCGGTCAGACGTGTTCCAGTTTGACAAGGCCTGGACCATCAGCGACCAGCCCGCCGACTGCCCCCACCCGTTAATCGCCCACAGCAGTCGCATAGCGCTCAAGGACGTGGCGAAAGCGAACAGAACATTCGTGAGCGAAGCGGTGAGCAAAGCCGCTGTCATCAGGCGACGGGCGCCACAGCGTTGACCCAGCGTGCCGTTTACAAGCTGCCCCACGGCATAAACCGCCGCGTAGGTCGAGGGAATGCTCCCCGTTTGCGCGTTGGTCCACCCTGGGAACTCCTTCAATATTGCCGGCTGAGCCACCGCGAAGTTGACGCGACAGAGGTAGTAAGAGGCGTAGGCTCCCCAAAGCGCCCAAAAAATCCGAACCTGCCATCCCCGTAATCGTTCTCGAGCCGCGACATCGACTCCAGCCAGCATTCCAGGGCTGGAAGTCTTCGACACCTGGGCGGCGCTGATTTGCTCGCGAGCGCTCATGTAGCTGCCTCACCGCCCATTCGCACGATCCCATTCGCCCGTATGCCGGTCATGAGTATTCTCTTGCCCGTCCGCCATCCACAGTTAGCGCCTTTTGACGTTTGTGACGTCTCCACCGTGGGGATAGACAGGCTACGCCCCGTAAGCAAGCGAATCTTGCCCCGCTCACCTGGCACGACGGACCAGACACCGAAGCCTCCTCCATGATGCCCGCCCGGTAACGGCATGCCCTGGGGATCGTTACTAAGAACCTTGCTCTAGCGCTTCTCGCTCCTTCTACGGATCGGCGCAGGTAGGACGCGCTGTCCTGGGCGAGCCCTTATTCCCTCGCAAAGATGCGTCGCGCTGGGACATCCCGCCCTACCCCAGCGACCCCCAAAGTCGAGTAACCCATCATCTCTATTGACATTCACGCCAGTTTTGTAAAGCTGCCTTCATGAGACGCCACTTCTCTCGACGTGACTTCGTAAAATCTTCGCTCCTCGCGTCCGCCGCGATCCCGCTCACGCTAGGGGCACAATCCGCAATCAATGTCCCTCCCGCGCCCATCGGCGCCAGCCCTGAATCCCAAGTGCTCCCGAAAGGCAAAATCGCCAACCTCGAGCTCAGCCGGTTAATCATGGGCGGCAACCTCATCGGTGGCTGGTCGCATTCCCGGGATTTGGGCTACGTCTCCACCCTGATGCGCCGCTACAATACCCCGTCGAAGATCCGCGAAACACTCGAACTCGGCGAGCAGAACGGGATCACGGCGATCAACACCTGGGTCATGGACGATAACTCCCAACTATTCGAGCATTGGAAAAATGGCGGTAAAATGCACTGGATCTCCCAGGTGCGGCTCGACGCCGGCGGCGGCTATTCCCAAAGCCAACGGGCCATCGCCGAAGGCGCGGTGGGGATTCACCTGACCGGTGACACCGCCGAACGCCTCCTGGGCGATGACAAGTTCGAAAAAGTAGGCGAGGCCGTTCAATACATTCGCTCGCAGAAACGCGTCGCCGGTGTCGCCGCCCACGACCTCCGGGTCATCATCGAATGCGAAAAACGCAAACTCGATGTCGATTTCTACCAGAAAACGCTGCACACGAATGAGTATTTCACGGGCACCAGGCCCGATGAACCGGATCGTGTAAGCAAGAACGACAATTCCTGGTGCAGCAATGCCCAAGCTGTCATTGATGTGTTCGCCAAAATCACCAAACCCTGGATTGCCTTCAAAATCCTCGCCGCCGGAGCCATCCAGCCGCGCGCAGCTTTTCCTTACTCCGTCAATGGCGGCGCAGACTTCATCCTCGTGGGAATGTTCGACTGGCAAGTGGAAGACAACGCCAAGCTCGCCCGCCGCGTCTTCAGCGTCGCTTCGGGTCCGAATTCCAAACGGACTCGCCCTTGGTACGGCGGAAACGTCGCGACATAGCGCTGGATGGCGTCAACTCCGTCCTGCCTTCTCTCAGCAACCCAGGAACCGACGAGCGGATCTTTGGCCCAAGCTTCCGCCTGCATCCATCGCCAGCTGTCTGCACCCCAAACTTTCCCGCTGAAAACGCCCTGACGCCCTACTTCAACTTCGCAAGCGTCGCCTTGACCTTGTCGAAATCGGGCAGGTCTTTAGGCGTAGGCGTTTGCTCACTGTATTGGACAACGCCCTGCTTGTCGATGACGAACGCGGCGCGGGCAGCGGTATCGCCGATGCCCGCGAGCATCGGGAACACCACATCGTACTTATTGATCACTTCCTTGTTCAAATCACTGACCAGGGGGATGTTGATCTTTTCCTTCTGGGCCCAGGCTTCCTGCGCAAACGGAGTATCGACGCTCACGGCGATGACACTGGCGTTCAGTCCCGAGTAGCCGTTCAGCCCGGCAGTAATATCACACAGCTCCTTGGTGCAAACGCTGGTGAAGGCGGCGGGGAAGAACAGAAGCACGGTGTTCTTCTTGCCGAAATTATCGCTGAGTTTCACGTCCACGAGGCCGGAAGGTTGTTTCGATTTCAAGCTGAAATCGGGCGCTTTGGTGCCAACGGATATTGCCATAGTCGTATTGGTTAAAAGGTTAAACGCGATAAATAGTTAAGTCGATTCCCATCGGGTGTCAAATGGCAGGAAGGAAAATGCAGTGCTGAGGCGTGGGCGTCACTCGATCGCTTTGAGCACTTCTGCTGGGTGCTCGGCTGGTTTCACCAGCGGCCAGACCTGCTTGATCGTGCCATCGGGACCGATCAGGAAAGTGACCCGAAATATGCCCATGTATTTCCGGCCTAAAAAGGATTTTTGACCCCAAGCACCATAGGCCTGGACGATGTGTTTGTCCTCGTCCGCCAACAGAGTGAATGGCAGTTTATACTTCTGTGCGAATTTCGCGTGCGATTTGGCCGGGTCGGTGCTGACGCCCAGCACGACCGCGCCTTTCTTCTTAAACTCGGCAAATTCGTCGCGGAAGGCGCAGGCTTCTTTGGTGCAACCGGGCGTGTCGTCCCGAGGATAAAAATACAGCACGACATGTTTGCCTTTGAAACCTGACAAGGAAACTTTTTGGCCGTCTTGCGTGCTGGCGGTAAAGTCGGGAGCTTTGTCGCCGGGCTTCAATTTGAGTTCGGGAGCTTTGGCCACGCGAAGAACGGAGAAAGACGGATTAGTGGTTTGATGGAAGCGCTTATGGGTGCTGTCTGGGGGCGGGCAGACTGGTTGGATGGGCGCTCAACTGGTGCGAGCCGTCCCACACATAAAGCAGCCCGGATATCCCGGTGCAGAGCGCGGCCCCGAGAGTCCAGGTCGAAAGCCATTTCTGGTTCCACTTCAGCAGGACCCAGAGCACGACCACCATCTGCAGGACGGTGGCGATTTTGCCCAGCGCGCGCGGTTTCACTTTTACTTTGCCGACGGTCATCTGGATCACAATCATTCCGGCCAGGAGCACAATATCGCGCCCGATAATCGTCCCGGTTAGCCACAAGGGCACGGTGTCCAGACGCGGCCGATGGTCGAAGCTCAGGACCACGATGCCCGAAACCAGCAACAGCTTGTCGGCGAGAGGGTCCAAAATGCCCCCCAGCTCGCTGCGCTGGTTGTAATGGCGGGCGATATAGCCGTCCACGCCGTCAAAAACCGACGCCAAGGCGAACGAAATAATCGCCAACAGACGATGCACTTCGTTGCCAGTGTTGACGTAATACAGGATTTCGACGACGAAGAACGGAATCAGCAGGATGCGTACAATAGTGACTTTATTGGCCGTAGTCATGACTGATCCTAAGCCAGTGTTGCTTGGTTCATGGGCGGCGTCAACCCCCGAACTTGCTCGGGGAGTTCACCGCAGAGAACGCACAGGGCGCGGACCGACAAAGAAGCGACCGATGAGCTTCGACCGTGGATTCCGCGAATAACACAAATCTCATTTCCGCTGTTCTTGAGAGCCATGAAATCCCGGGTCAACGATTTTTTCCACTGTCAACAACTCTTTCCACTTGCGGGAATCGCGGCGGGACACGAAGCTATCGCGCGAATTCCTGGATATGAACGAGAAAGACTCTGCGAAAAAGCCGAAGGTCGGAATCCTCATGGGCAGCGACTCCGATTGGCCAACGATGAGAGCCGCCGCCGACGTTTGCGTCGAATTCGGCATCCCGCACGAAGCGCAGGTCATCTCGGCCCACCGCGCGCCACAGGACCTGGCACGTTATGCCACCACGGCGCACGAACGGGGAGTGTGCGTACTCATCGCCGGCGCGGGCGGCGCGGCCCACCTTCCCGGCGTGACCGCCGCATTTACGCCGCTGCCAGTGATCGGCGTGCCCATCGCCGGAAAAACCCTTCAGGGGTTGGATTCATTGATGTCGATCGTGCAGATGCCCAGCGGCGTCCCGGTCGCCACCGTCGCCATCAACGGCGCGCGAAATGCCGGTTTGCTCGCGGTGCAAATCCTCGCAGTGAAGGATCCGGCGTTGCGGCAGAAATACCTAGAATTCAAAGCGCGCCTCGCCGAAGAGTCGCGGGCGAAGAATCGGGCGTTGGAGCGTTGATGCGTGATGCTTGATTTAGCGTTTTAACCCTGTAACGTTTTAACGACTACACCCGCGCCAGCGCGCGATCGATCCGCTGGAGCACCCGTTCCTTACCCAAGATCGCCAGCAGGTGGTACAAGCTCGGTCCGGCAGGGTTGCCGCAGCAAGCCAGACGCGTTGGATGCACCAGTACTCCCGGCTTCACACCGAGCTCCTGGGCAACCGCTTTCAAGGTGTTGCCAATGGCATCAGCCTCGAATGGTTCAAGGTTACCCAGCGCCTCCCGTAACCTCATCAGGCGCGGCTGGTTTTCCGGGGTGAAGTCACGCTGCGCGGACGCCGCGTCATACTCCACCTCGTCTTTGAAATAGAAGCCGGCGTAGTTCGGCAGCTCGCCGAACAATTTGAACTTGCCCTTGCACGTGTCCAGAGCCGCCTTAAGGTAGCCGACAGCGTATTTGTTCGTGTCCAGACCGGCGCGGGCCAGCGCATGGATGGAGAGCTCGTAAAAACGATCATCGTTCATCTCGCGGACATATTCGCCGTTGAGCCAGTTCAGCTTGGTGAGGTCGAACCGCGCGTTGTGGCGCAAAACTTGGGGCAGGTCGAAGGCATGAATGACCTCGGCGACCGACATTTTTTCGCGGTTGTTCTTGGGTGACCAGCCGAGCAGGCAGAGGTAGTTCACCAGCGCCTCCGGCGCATAACCCTCTTCCATGTACGTGGCCAACGAAGCTCCCTGGTCGCGCTTGCTCATCTTCGTCCCATCGATGTTCAGAATGAGCGGAATATGCGCGTACTTCGGCGGCTCGACCCCAAAGGCGCGGAACAGCGCAATGTGTTTTGCCGTGTTGCTCAAATGGTCCTCACCACGGATGACGTGAGTGATGCCCATGTCCAAATCATCCACGACGTTGACCAGGTGGAACACTGGCTGGCCGTCGGAGCGGACGATGACAAAGTCAGGGGCCAATTGCTCACGATCGGTCAATTCGCGTTTCACGTCGCCCACCACCAGGTCCGGGATGAGGACCGGCTCGCGCGACATTTTAAATTTCACCGCGCCGTCGCGCTGGTAAGCCAGCCCGTGCGACAGGAGGGCCTCCACCCGCCGGTCGTAATTCTCTTTCCGCTGGCTCTGAAAATAAGATCCGCATTGCCCCTTGCTCGGGCCCGTGGCGTCGGCGCTAATTGGTCCCTCGTCCCAGTCCAATCCCAGCCAGCGGAGCCCGTTGAGGATGACGTTGACCGCCTCCTGGGTATTGCGCGCGGCATCGGTATCTTCAATCCGAAGAATGAAGCTGCCGTCGGTGTGCCGGGCGTACAACCAGTTGAACAGAGCGGTCCGGGCCCCGCCGATATGCAGGAAACCGGTCGGGCTCGGAGCAAATCGAACACGTGTTTTCATTGTTCCAATTCGATCGCAGGACGTTCGGCCTCGGATGACGCAGCTAACGCGGCTAGCGCCTGATGGGAGTCCCTTGCGCATCCGGGACGAGTTAACGATGCGTAGATTTGAGCTGGATGGCAAGTCCGGAGGAAGAAGCCCCCCGTCGGTTATCGTGCGGCGGAGTCGAGCTGCTGCAGCAGGCGGCAAAGGGCCTCGAGCCGCGGCACCGAGACGCCGGCACGTTTCGCTTGCCGCAACGGCTCCCGAAAAAGGCTCTCGAGCTCGAGCGGTTGGCGGCGCTCAAAATCGAGAAGCGTCGAGGCCTGGTAGGCCCCCATTGTGCGCGTTCGTTCGATTTGCTCGTCGGCGATAGCGTCAGGGATTTGGAAACCGAGCGCGCGAGCGGCGGCGGTGACCTCATTGATGAGTTCCAAAACAAGCCGCGCCCAGTCGCCGTCCGCGAGCAGTTTGTCAGTGGTCAAACAAGGGCCCAAGGTTCGGCCTGGCGGGAGTTCTCCGGCGAACACGGCGTCGAAGCCCGCGGCGCCCGCGACACCGAGGCCGTTGAAAGGAATGTTCCAGGTCAATTTCTCCCAGTGCGCTCGACCGAGGTTGTCAGCCACTGAGCATGGCACTCCGGCGTGTTGGAACGCTCCAGCGAGGTCATGAGTCCGCGGCTCGGGGTACCGCTGAAATTCCCCGATAATGACCTGTCCGTGGTCGATGTGGTGGATCACGCCTGGCTCCAGTCGGTTGAGGCACACGAAACAGAGTCCGCCCAGAACCTGCTCGACCGGGAACACGCGGGCGAGGTGTTCCTCGTTGCCCAAGCCGTTCTGCAACGTCAGCACGGCCGTCGCTGGTCCCGCCAGCGGGGGCAGCAGGCGGGAAAACTGCTCGTTGGCGGTCGTCTTGAGTCCGATAACGATCAGGTCGCTAGGTCCGATTTCTTCCGGAGTTCGCGCCGCTCTCGGGCGAACGCGGAAGTCCCCTTGCGGGCTGCGGATCAAAACACCGTTACGGCGGACCGCGTCGTAATCGGAGCGCAACAGGAAAGTGACTTCGTGTCCAGCGCGGGCCAGTTTCGCGCCATAAAAGCTGCCGACCGCTCCGCAGCCAACCACGGCGACTTTCATGGGGAAGTGAAGTAATGGATTACTGGATGATTGGATATCAGGATCGTCGGAGAGCCGGTCGATCCAGAGCGGGCCGTTGCCTGCGGTAGCCCAATACTCCACCACTCCATCCTTCCAATACTCCCCAACTCCATCACTGCAGCGCTCCCGCCGCCGTCTCCCCGCTTTGAAATCGAAAAGGCACCCTGAGAACCTCAGAGTGCCTTTAGGGAAAAGCAGAGCTTACTTGGCGCCGAGGATCGCATCCTTGGCGGCCTTGGCGACGCGAAACTTCACAACGCGTTTGGCGGGGATCTTGATGACCTGGCCCTTGTTGGGGCCGAACTGCATGGTCATTTCGCGAGCGGGGCGATTGACCAACACGAGTTTGCCGAGACCCGGCAGGGTAAAAGTGTTCTTCGCTTGCTTGTAGGCGAGATCGGCGACGAGGTCGAGGGCCTGGACAGCCTGCTTCTTAGTGATGCCGACCTTTTCGGCAACCGTGGCCGCGATTTGAGATTTGGACATTGCTTTTGCCATAGTCAGTTCAGTGAGTTTGTTGTTGTTTGGTTTACTAAAGTCGTTCGACTTGGCTCGAATTAAAGCCCTACCGCCAAGTGGCGCAAGTAGAAAATGATTAAATTCTCCAAGAAAATTTGGGTGTTTTTTGCTCGCAGGCCAGCGCGGGCTTGACTTCTCCCTTGCTTTAACGAACATGAAACTGTGGCCCTCTTCACGATTCAGAACGAGTTTAAGTACGAGATCGTGCGCCAGATTTACGAAGGCGGCATGGGCATCGTGTACGAAGCGGAGCAACTGGGCGCAAGCGGCTTCGTCAAGCGGATCGCCATCAAGGTGGTCCGCCAGAATTACGCCAACCAAAAGCAATTCATCGAAAACTTCATCGGTGAAGCCAAGCTGGTGGCGGACCTCATCCATACCAACATCGTCCAGACGTACCACCTCGGCGAGACCCAGGGCGTCTATTTCATCGCCATGGAGCTCATTCGTGGCGTCAACCTCGAACAGTTCGAGCACCAATTGACCCTCAAGAAGCGCGTCCTGCCCAAGGAGTTGGCCGTGTTTATCGTCAGCCGAGTCGCCCGCGGCCTCGCTTACGCCCATGCCAAAACCGACAAGGACGGCCGCCCCCTGGGCATCGTTCACCGCGATGTCAGTTTCAAGAACGTCATGATCGCCTTCGAAGGCGACGTCAAGTTGACGGATTTCGGCATCGCCAAGGCGCGCGGCTTCCTGGTGGACAACGAGGGCGAGGTCGTTGCCGGCAAAGCGGATTACATGAGTCCGGAGCAGGCCAATTTTCAGATCACCGACAAACGCTCCGACCTCTTCTCCGCCGGCGTGGTCCTGGGACACCTTTTGCTGGGGCGCAATATTTTCAAGGGCCCGAGCGCCGAGGAATCCCGCCAGCGCATGATCAACATGCCTATCCCCGACTTCCGCGCGCTCGACCCGCGCATCGATGATCGGCTCAATGAGATCCTCCATCGCGCGCTGGCCCGCGACCTCGACAAACGGTACCCCAGCGGCGACGAGTTGCTTTATGACCTGGAGCATTATATCTACCACTCCGGGTACGGCCCCACGAACGAGACGATGGGCCGGTTTATCCGGGAGTTGTTCGGCCAGGACGTGCCGTCCGCCGCGGCCTCGCCGACCCGCGGCACCACCGAGTTGCTGGAAGCGGCGCGACGTTACATTAACAAATAGGTTCGAAAGGTTTGGGTTTCGGCAGAAACTCAATCTATGCCTGCACCAAGGAACAGCGACAACCTGGTCAAAGTCGGATTGCTGCAGACCTCCTGCTCTTCCAACCCGGCCGCGAACCTGCGCAGGACGCTCGCCGCGGCCGAGCGTGCGGCGAAGCAAGGCGCGCGGATCATTTGCACGCAGGAGCTGTTTCGTTCGCAATATTTTTGCCAGTCAGAGGACCATAAATATTTCGGACTCGCGGAACGGATCCCCGGCCCGACCACGAAGGCGCTGCAAAAATTCGCCATGACGCACCGCGTCGTCGTCATCGCCTCCCTCTTCGAGAAGCGGGCCGAGGGCCTGTACCACAACACGGCGATCATCATCGATGCGGACGGCTCGTTGCTGGGGCGCTATCGGAAGATGCATATCCCGGACGACCCGCTTTACTACGAGAAATTCTATTTCACACCCGGCGACCTCGGGTTTCGCGCCTGGCAAACTCGTTACGCTAAAATCGGGGTGCTCGTCTGCTGGGACCAGTGGTATCCCGAGGCCGCCCGGCTGACCGCTTTGCGGGGCGCTCAAATTATTTTCTACCCAACCGCGATTGGCTGGCACCCGGCTGAAAAGCAGGCGCAAGGTGAACGCCAGCATTCCGCCTGGGAAACCGTTCAGCGCGGCCACGCAATCGCTAACGGTTGTTACGTCGTCGTGCCAAACCGGATCGGCCACGAGCGGCTCGCGGGTGACGGCATCGAATTTTGGGGACAGAGTTTTGTCGCCGGCACGTCCGGCGAAGTACTCGCGCGCGCCAGCATCGCTAAGGAGGAAGTCATGGTGGTCTCGCTCGATTTGGACCAGGTGGACGCCACGCGGACGCACTGGCCCTTCCTGCGCGACCGCCGCATTGATGCCTACGGCGAGTTGACCAGGCGCCTCATTGATTGAGATGGCGAGACTCACATGAGCGGCAGGCCTCTCTGGATTACGGGCGCGCATGGCCTCATCGGCAATTGGCTGGTCCGAACCGCGCGCTCGAGGGAACTCGGCGGACCGGTGGCAGGCCTCACCCGCGACCAGCTTGATTTGACCGACTTCCCGAAAGTGCGCGCAGAATTCCGGCGCCAAAACCCGCAACTGGTTATCCATTGCGCTGCGTTGAGCCGCAGTCCGGAATGCCAGGCGAACCCTCACTTGGCCCGCAAGATCAACGTCGAGGCGACTACTGTCCTGGCGGAGTTGGCCGCCGAGATTCCCTTTTTCTTCTTCTCTTCGGACCTGGTGTTCGATGGCCGCACCGGCAATTACGACGAGCTTGCCGCTGTAAATCCGTTGAGCGTTTATGCGGAGACTAAAGTGGCCGCCGAACAAATTGTCCTGGCCAACCCGAAGCACACTGTCGTGCGCACGTCCTTGAACTGCGGGCATTCGGTTTCGGGCAACCGGGGTTTCGACGAGCAATTGCGCCGCGCCTGGCAAGCCGGCCAGACCTTGCGGCTCTTCACCGACGAATTCCGCTCCCCGATTCCGGCCGAGGCCACAGCTTGTGCGGTCTGGGAATTGGTGGCGCAGGGTAAACCCGGCCTTTATCATCTCGCCGGCGGCGACCGCCTCTCCCGCTGGCAGATCGGCCAACTGCTCGCCGCGCGCCACCCGGAATTGAATCCCAGGATTCAACCGGCCTCCCTGAGAGAATACAGCGGCGCCCCGCGCCCGCCCGATACTTCATTGGACTGCGGCAGGGTTCAACGGCTACTTTCGTTCCAACTGCCGGGACTTACCCAATGGCTCACCAACGTCGTGTAATTCGTGTCTCCGTGGGCACGCACCACGCCAAACGCGTCGAGTATCGCGGCCGTCTGGCGCCGTCGCCCACCGGCCATCTCCACCTGGGTCACGCGCGAACGTTTTGGACTGCACAAGAGCGGGCAGCCAGGCATCATGGAGCCCTCGTTCTTCGAAACGAGGATTTGGACCGCGCGCGCTGCCGGCCTGAGTTCGTCAAGGCCATGCTGGAAGATCTGCGATGGTTCGGCTTTCGTTGGCAGGAAGGTCCAGACTGCGGCGGACCTTTCGCTCCCTACACGCAAAGTAAACGTCGTTCGTTCTACATGGCCGCTTTCGAAAAACTCCGAGCCGGCGGCTTCGTTTACCCCTGTACCTGCTCGCGCCAGGATGTGTTGCGGGCATTGCAGGCGCCGCACGACGGCGAGGACGCACCAGTTTATCCGGGCACGTGCCGGCCCCCGGCGAATCCCAAGTTTCAAGTTGAAAGTTACGAGCCGGGCTCGGTCCAGACTGAACCCGCAACGTTCAACCTTCAACATGCACCCAAGGTAAACTGGCGCTTCCGCGTGCCCGATAGGCAGGTAGTCTCGTTTGTCGATGGTTGGTACGGACCGCAGCAGTTTGTCGCAGGAAAGGATTTCGGTGATTTCGTAGTGTGGCGGCATGATGATATTCCCGCGTATCAACTCGCGGTCGTTGTCGATGACGCCGCCATGAACATCACTGAAATTGTTCGCGGAGAAGAACTCCTTCGCTCCACAGCCCGCCAACTGCTTCTCTGCCGCGCACTTGGATCGACCGCGCCGCGGCTTTATCATTGTCCGTTGCTCAAAGACCAATCCGGCCACCGCCTGGCCAAACGCCATGACGCTCTCAGCCTCCGGTCTCTTCGCGCTCATGGCTTCTCGCCTGAACAGCTTCACGACTGGCCCGACATGGGATCACCCCCTCGCCACGATCCCGCAATCGCAGGCCAGGTGGCGCGTCCCGGAAAACCCTAGGCTGGCTTGGGGTAATTCCCCTGTTGAACGGATGCAGGTTCGTAGGAGGTTTCACCTTGTTCACTAGGAAAGTGTCTGTATGCGGGCCTGGATGTGAGCAGACCCCTCGGTGATTCTAACAATAAAAAAGCAAACACAGACAACCCACATGAAAAATACCAAATCAATCGCTATGATTGCGGCCGGCGTCTTCTCATTGACTCTGGGCATTCAATCCACGCGTGCCCAGGACTATAATGCTTCCGTAAACGCCGTGCTCATCGAAACCAACAGCAGCGGCAACCTGATTTACCATCGATTCAGAAATCGGGATATTATCAACGAATGCGCGCACGAAAAGGGGATAACTAATACGATGGGCCTTTCGTTGGTCTATAACCGGACCGCGGATGCCTTGCACGTCGTCATGGGCACGAACCACACCGTGGTGTGCACCCCGTTGACGTTCGCCGGAGGCACCTGGCTCATCAACAGCAACCACACCAGAGCCGAGCGCCTGACGTGGGTTTATGTGGAAACCAACACCATGGCCGGCGGAACCCTGGCAGCAACCGAGACCTTCCATTACGGTCCCAGTAACACGCTTACCGGCTTCGTCCTCTCCGGAAACCTGCAGTACACCGCCGCCGATGGCACGAACGGCCCGGCCATTTATAGAGGCAGTCTGCACGCGGCCTCCGGCGATTTTGACGACGACGACCACGAAGGCTCACACGGCGACGACTAGAGTTCCGACGCTCCTTGATTTGTCTTTAGCCATCGCCAAGGGCAGGCCCAGCCACAAAACCGGGCTCTGCCCGCTTCTTCTCATGCGTCCCACTCGAGCGTAAGGCGTGCTTGTCCCAAGCCGCCGTGCTCTCGTAGTGACCCAATTCTGCATCCGGCAATCCGGATTATCTCTGGGTGGCGGAGAGGAGCAGCCTCCCAATGCGCATTCCCACGCGGAACGCAGGTCGAAAAACGCTCCTGCGCAGATTCGGAAAGGCTTTCCCCGTGCTTGACGCTCGGGCGCCGGTGCTCTAAACCTGCTGCCAGCAATGTCCGTCCGCTCATAACCAATTGGAACACAGAAAAAGGCTCGTCTTATGAATCATGCTTCAAACCCTGAAATTCCCCGCCGTGAATTTATCCGCCGCAGCGCCTTCGGTGCCGCCGGTGTAACCCTCAGCGCAGGCTTTACTTCGAGTGCCCGCGCCGCCGGCAAGCAGATCCCGCTCGGCCTCCAACTTTATTCGCTGCGCGACCAATGCAAAACCGACCTGCCAGGCATGTTGGTCCAGGTGTCGAAAATCGGTTACCAAGGCGTCGAATTCGCCGGCTACCACGGCCGCAACGCCAAAGAACTCAGCAAAATGCTGCACGACAACGGCCTCGTCGCTTGCGGCACGCATACGCCGTACGAGTCGGTGCTCGCCGACAAACTCCAGGAAACCATCGAGTTCAACCAAACCATCGGGAACAAGTTCCTGATCGTCCCGTGGATGACCGGCAAGACCAAACAGGAATGGCTCGATAAAGCGAAACTCTTCAACGACCTCGCGGTTAAGGTGAAGCCCCATGGTATGTTCGTCGGCTATCACGCGCATTCGCACGATTTTGAAAAATTCGACGGCGAATCTGCCTGGGACCTTTTCTTCGGGAACACCAGGCCGCAGGTCATCATGCAACTCGATACCAGCAATTGCTGCGAAGGCGGCGCCGACCCCGTCGCCGTACTAAAGAAATACCCGGGACGCGCGCGCAGCATCCACATCAAGGCGAACGGCGGTGGCCCTGATGCCGTGATTGGCGAAGACAAGGTGAACTGGCCTGAGGTTTTCGCCTGGTGCGAAAGCAAGGGTGGCACCCAGTGGTATGTTCTCGAACACGAGAGCAGCAAAGACCCGCTGACGGCCGTCCGCCGCAGTTACGAAGCGCTGAAGAAGATGGGCAGGGTGTAGGCGCGTTTCTCGATATTGTAGGAGACGACGTAAGGAGAATCAGAGCCCCAAAATGGAGCGACATGAGGCCGATGAACTCTGGTGCACTATCGCGAATGCGCGATTTTTCGCGAATTGGCAAACCCCTCGTCTGAAAGAGCTTACAAAACCGTTCATTGGCAGTCTCGGAGCTCCGGCACAAATCGCGACCTGGGGCCGAGATCAGGGACCCCTTATCTCGTCTCGTACAACGAACACGAATTTCTTTTCAGCTACCCGCGAAATCGTGAAAGCCGCGGCTGAATTTTCACCTCTATCTTTACAACTGTAAATTTTCCTGTTGACAAGCTCTACGTTTGTAGAGATGGTGGGCGTCAGCAAAGGCAACCGTATGCCCAAATCGCCCATCGAACTGACCGCGGCCGAGTGGACCATCATCAAAGCCGTTTGGAAAAAAGAACCCTGCACGGCCCCTGACATCCAGCAAGCGCTTCAAAAGCAGACCGCCTGGACTTACTCCACCGTCCGAACCTTGATGGACCGCATGGTCGCCAAGGGCCTGCTCGCGGCGGGAAAGGTCCGCAACCTGACCCTTTACCATTCTGCGGTCACGAAAACCCAAGCCCAACGCGGTGAATTGCTCTACGCACTAAAGAATGCGTTCAACGGAGCCCTCACGCCCATGGTCCAATGCCTGCTCGAAACCGGCAAACTCTCTCCCGAGGAGCTCGCCGAGCTCGAGTCGTTGATAAAGGCAAAAAAGAAAGGAGGGAAGAACTGACCCGTGACTCCGCTCCTTGAGTTTCTTCGCGCCTCCGCGCCTTCGGCCTTGCAGAGATTCGCTTGGCCAATTCTCTGGCAATCGAGCCTGCTCATCGGCGTCTTGTTCCTTTTGGATTCTCTGCTGCGCCGGCGCCTTCGCCCCGCGATTCGCTACACCCTTTGGCTGCTCCTGCTCGTAAAGCTTCTGTTGCCTCCCTCCCTGGCGTTGCCAACCAGTTTGGCCTGGTGGCTCCGGCCTTCGGCCGCGCCGACCACGACAACTCAGAGCCGGTTTCTGGTCGTAACGTACGGTCCTCCGACGGCGACCGGGCTATCAGCGTCACCCGCAGCCGCGCTCTTGCCGCCTCCTCCGCTGCCGTTCCCTATTTCTGCGTGGGCGGTGCTCGTTTCAACCGGCGTGAGTGTGGCCCTGCTCGGCGTGATGCTAGTGCGCTGGCGGCAGGTTTCGCGCATGGCGAGCGAGGCCCTTTCAGCCCCAGCGTCGCTCGAACGTCTCCTCGGAGAAGCGTCGTCTCGAACTGAGGTGTGTCGGCGGGTTCGCTTGAAATTGACCGTGCATCCCATGTCTCCGGCCGTCTGCGGTTTCTTCCGTCCGGTCATCCTGCTGCCGCGCTCGCTGGCGGAAAGCCTCCCCGCAAGCCAACTCCGGGCTGTGCTGCTGCATGAACTAATCCATCTACGCCGAAAGGACGTTTGGATCAACGCCGTGCAGGCCATGCTCCTGGTGGCGTATTGGTGGCATCCCCTGCTCTGGCTCGCCAACGCGCGCATCCGTCGGTTGCGCGAGCAGGCCGTGGACGACGCCGTCATGCTCGCGCTCCGAGACGAGTCCGAAACGTATGCCCCGACGTTGCTCGAAGTGGCAAAGCTTGACCTGGCGCGCCCGCTTTCCAGCCTAGGCCTGGTTGGCATCTTCGAATCCAAGACCGCTCTGCGCGAACGAATCCTGAGGCTGGACGAGTTCCGCCCCGGGCGCAAAGCCGGGCTCACGCTGTTCTCGGGGCTGGGTGTGGTCGCGTTCGCCCTAACCGCGTTGCCAATGGGAAATGGCCCGGCGCAACCAGCAACGTCTGCGTCATCGCCGCCCACGGATGAAAACCCCTGGCCCGATTCGCGGTTCTCGGGGTATAGCAACATCCAGCTTCAGGCCCGCTTTTTCATCGTCGACGAAACCGGCCTCCGGGGCGTTGTGCCGGTCACGGGCAACTATTTCGGGATCCTGAATTCAAACGAGCTTGCCGCGCTGGAGGGACAACTCCAACAGGCCGGTGCCGGCGAGGTCCCAATGACCGGCCAGGTGCAATTTCAGTCGTTCAGCGGAGGTCACTTTAGTTGGATTATCGGAGGGCAAGTAAACAACGAGGTGAGGTACCAAACCCGTACGGTCGGCTCGGGGACCATCGTAACTGGAGCCGAGGCCCAGTTTATCGCGCCCCAATCAGGCTGGGTGCCGCTCGAACTCCAGGTTGTTCCATGGGTTGGTGACCAATCGCTGCGTTGCCAGGTTGCACTCGAACCGGCCTTTAGCTCCCTTCCTCCTCGCTGGTCGGAAGTGCCGCTCCCTGCCGGAGGGGCACTGTTCTGGGTCAGAACCGGTGGAATGTCACCTGGCATGTGTCAAATTGTGGTCCTGCACAACTCACAGAACCAGCCGGGAGAACCGCCGAACCTGCCTGTGGTCAGGACCTGGCCCTCAGTTCGCGAAGAGGGGACCGTCCCCTTCTCCCCAGCCCGGTCTGAGGGTCTCGTGCAAGAAGGGAAGCTGCTCTTCGAGTTAGGCAAGCTCAGCGAGGCCGAGACCAAACTGAATCGGGCCATCGAAGAGGATCCGAAACAGCAAGCGGCTTACTATTATTTGAATTTGATTACGGAAGCGCGTGAAAAGGAACGCCGGAGCAAGGACGAGGAACCTGTCCGCCCTCAACACCCTTTCCTGGTGTGGACAAACTCCGTCCATACTTCCCCAGGCCACTATGGCATTAACAGAAAACTCGATTCGATCCGGTTCGAAAACATCTCGTTCGACCATTTGCCGCTGCGAGAGGTTCTTGCCAAACTCAACGACGAGGTGAAACGCCTCGATCCAGAAGAGCACGGCATAAATTTCATCATCAATAACAATACCGCCCCTGGCGCTGCAGCAGGTGTGGTGGATCCCTCCACAGGATCGCCTGTGCCCGCCGCTCCGCCACAAGCGCTGGCCGATATCGGTCAGGTCCCAATCACGATCCTTCACGCGTTGACCGACGTTCGAGCTGCCGATGTCCTCGACGCAGTAGTTGCCGTCGCCCCTCTCCGCATCAAGTACGAGATCGAGGACTACGGTGTTGTGTTCTCGGAAAAGCGCAAGAATGAGCCCTCGCCGCTGTACGTGCGGATTATCAAAGTGGACCCGGATAGGTTTTCTAACGGCCGGGCATTCGCAGCCGATGCACACTCCCCGCCGCGAGATCCGAAGGACTTGAACAGAGCGGTCCACGATTTGTTTGCCAAACTGGGAGTAACTCTCGAACCGCCAAAAAGCGTTTTCTTTAATGACCGCGACGACACGCTGGTCGTGCGCGCGACGCAGCAGGATTTGGCCGCGATCGAGACCATTGTGCAAGAACTGAAACTGCCCGGTCCACAAATCCGGATCCGGGCAAAGTTTTTTGAAGTTCCTCAGGCTCTCGACGATGCGCTCCCATTTGCGAATCTTCCCAAGAGTGATGCCCAGGTTACGAAGATTCTGACGGCCGCGCAGACAAGCGTCCTCCGGAAAGCTCTGGATTCGAACACTAACTGCAACCTCCTTGGCGAGGCAGCAATAACCACTCTTAGTGGTCGGCAGGCCCAGATACAGATTCTCCCCGACCCGGCACCCAAAGCCGCGCCGAACCCGAACGCTCTGGACGTGCTGAGTGCGCCAGCAGCCCCACCAAACCAGCCAGGAACGGGCAGTTCGGTTCCGCCAGCCTCGCTATCACTGAACGTGGTTGCTTATGCTTCTGCGGACGGACAACGATTGCAGTTATCAGGGAGCGTTTCCGTTCCCGTCTTGACCGGTTACGATCCCCCAGTCCCACATAAGACGGATATCAGAATGCTCGGAGGTGACGCCGTTCTTGTTGAAGCCGCCCCCACGCCTTATGCGATCAGCGGGTCGCTTCCCCTACCCCATTTCAGAATCCGCGAGTGCCCCTTCACAGCAGTGATTCCGGATCCCAACGACCAAACGTTGTTAATCGGCAGTTCTGGCGAGCCTGCTCTGGAGCTCCCTCGGTTCCCCGCCATCTCAGGTATGAGACGGGTGGTGATTCTCCTGACGCCAACGATCCTCGATAAAAGCGGTACGGTTGTTGACGGCGAAAGCGAGCATCCCTAACCCAGGAAGGACTATTTGGATACCAACTGCTGGGTCACGCACATCAGCAAACAACCAACAACTTCGTAGCATGGCTGGTGTTTGGCAATGGTGATGAACTCGCTGGAAAGCATGATGCCGGTCGATGGCCGGCCTAAGCCGCGCCGTCGGGTAGAGATCATCCTGGCGATGGCCCTGCTCGCAGTTCTGTTGGGAATTGTCTTGTTATGGCGCTCATTTTCATATCGGTCAGAGCCCGCATTCCAATGGCTCACCCCAGCCGAATTCTCGCACACGACCAGGCTCACTCCTTTCACGGGGATTGCGTACAAGCTGATGAACCTGGCCCCCGCTCTCTGGCGGGGATACCTGAGCCGGCGCCCGCATCTTAGCATCTCCGCCCGACTGTATGCGCTCACGCAGGGAGCAGAAATGCAAATCGGGCTGCCCGCGGCCTCCAGTACAAACACTCATGGCGAGCGCGCCTGGTTCCTCTCGCCCGTCGAGTTAAAAGCCTTGCAGCAGGAGGCCACTACGAATTTAAGCTTCCGCCTGGTGACCCAGGCGGGGATTCAAACCGCCGACGGGCTCCATTGCACCGTTATGACCGGCACTAGCGCATCCAACCCTACTGGCCTCACGCTCGACGCATTACCCAAGGTCAGTCCAGGCTGGGTGCGGCTGTTGGCGGCCGCCAGCTCGATAGAGAACAGGCAAGGGTCATCACCCTTCTCCGCCACGCTTCACACGAACCTTGCGGCCGCTTTCAGGGTCCGCATCCCGAACCAAGGCGGACTGCTCCTGGCCGCGCCCACTGACAAATCAGGGTCCGAAACGAACTATTGGATCCTCATCTCCGGGACAGCGGTCGATTCCACGGGCGTCCCCATCAAGCCGCCCGCCCGCATAGACCGACCATAGTCTGGGAGTCCAGGGGGAGTTCTGGAGCTGGCCGGAAGTTTGTCACCCGCCCCATGAAACGCAGAGGCACGGTGACCGCAGTGCGGGGAAGCCCCAACCGAATCTCGCGAAGCGTATGGGGTGCGCCGCCAAAGCGCAGCGGCGACGGCGCTATGGCTTCTAGCGGAGCTGTTTTGCCGGTTCGCGACGTCGTTTTCGTTCTCGCCGGTTCCACCTAACAGCGAAAGCGGGGTCGCGCTCCACTTGCCACCCCACTCCATGCGCTTCGCGAAAAATGTGGCGGGCACAAATGTTGGCGGCCGGCAAACAAATCCTTGTATGGCGGCCCGGCCCCCGGGGCTGGATGTCGTCTCCAGGCCTACAGCAGCACGTGATGCACCAATGCGGCGAGGGAGCCGCCCACCAGGGGTGCGACGACGGGAACCCAAGCGTACCCCCAGTCGCTGTCGCGCTTGCCGGGGACCGGCAGAAAGGCGTGTGCAAGCCGCGGACCGAGATCGCGCGCGGGATTGATGGCGTAGCCGGTCGTGCCACCCAGCGATAGGCCGATGGCGAATACCAGTAAACCGACCGGCAACGCGCCCAGCGTGCCTAACCCGACAACCACTTCACTGGTGGCGCCTGCAGCCGTAGGCAGCTTGATTTTGGCGTCCGTCATCAGAAACACCGGCAGCACCAGCAGGAACGTTCCGCTGACCTCGCAAAAGAAGGCCTGGGTCAAGTTGCGAATGTTCGGCGCGGTACAAAAACAAGCCAGCTTCCCGTTCGCGTCCTCGCTGACCGTAAAGTGCTCGCGGTAAAAGAAGAAAACCCAGGCCCCACCGACGATGCCGCCCAGCATCTGCGCCAGCACGTAACCGGGAACACTGGCCCAGGCGAACTTGCCGGCCTGAGCCATGGCCAGTGTGACGGCCGGGTTCAGGTGCGCCCCGCTGAACGCCTGTGAACTGAAGACGCCGACAAATACCGCCAGGGCCCAGCCCGCCGTAATCACGATCCAGCCTGAGTTGTTTCCCTTGGTTCGGTTCAACACGACATTGGCGACGACACCATTGCCGAACATGACCAGCAGCGTCGTTCCCACAAACTCAGCAACACAAGCATTCATGCGAAGGGATTTTAGAGTTACCTGGTTAACTGATTAAATCAGGGCGGGTTTGCACGATGACATCAACCAGGAGCATAAGCCTGCGGCCCAGTTTCAATGCTCAGGGGCGACATGCGTATGCTCCTCCCAATCTTTCGAGCGTTTCAACGCTTCCGCCCAGCGGCCTCGGCGATGACTGGCTTGATCGGCACTTTGCTTTGGCTCAAAAACGCGGTCTCGCTGCCAAACGTGTTGGATTTCCTCTTGCCCTTTCCAGAAGCCAACCGCCAGCCCGGCGAGGAAGCCGGCCCCAAGCGCGGTCGTTTCCGTGACTTTCGGCCGCACCACTGGGACTCTCAGCAGGTCGGCCTGGAACTGCATCAAGAGATTGTTGGCGCTTGCGCCGCCGTCCACCCGCAGTTCGTGGAGCTGGATACCCGAATCCTCGCGCATCACTTCGAGCACATCGGCCACCTGGAAAGCGATCGCCTCCAGGGCCGCTCGCGCGACATGGCCTGCGGTTGTGCCCCGGGTCAGCCCCGTAATGGTGCCTCGCGCGTATTGATCCCAATGGGGCGCACCCAGGCCCGCGAAAGCTGGAACGAGGTACACCCCTCCGCAATCCGGCACGCTGGCCGCTAGCTGCTCGATTTCGGCGGATGACTTGATCAATCCCAAGCCGTCCCGCAGCCATTGCACCACCGCCCCGCCGATAAAGACGCTGCCTTCCAGCGCGTATTCGGTCTTGCCGCCGGTCTTCCAGGCCACCGTGGTAAGCAACTGATGTTTCGACGGTGCTGGCCGTTGTCCGATGTTCATCAACATGAAACAGCCGGTGCCGTAGGTGTTCTTTGCCATCCCGCGCTCGAAACAGTTTTGGCCGAAGAGAGCGGCCTGCTGATCCCCGGCGATGCCCGCGAGCCGGATAGGCGCTCCGAACAGTTTCGCCGAGGTCTCGCCATAAACCTCACTCGAAGAACGGACCTGGGGCAGCACCTCGCGCGGCACATCGAGGAGGTTGAGCAACTCTTCGTCCCAATCGCCGGTGTGAAGGTTGAACAACATGGTTCGCGAGGCGTTGCTGGGATCAGTCAAATGCAACGCGCCGCCCGTCAGGTTCCACAGCAGCCAGGTATCGACCGTGCCAAAAACCAGGTCTCCCCGCCGCGCCCGTTCCTGCGCGCCCGGCACGTTGTCGAGCAGCCAGCGGAGCTTACTGCCCGAAAAATAGGCGTCGATCACCAGGCCGGCCTTGCGACTCACCAACTCGCTGTGGCCGCCCCGCTTCAGGTCATCGCAGAACCCCGCGGTTCGGCGGTCCTGCCACACAATGGCATTATGAACCGGCTTGCCCGTGCGACGGTCCCACAACAAAGTCGTCTCGCGCTGGTTCGTAATACCGATCGCCGCGATGTCACGGGCACTGACGCCGGTTTCGGCCAGCACCGCGCGCGCCACCGCGAGCTGACTTTCCCAGATCTCACCCGGGTCGTGCTCGACCCAGCCGGCCTGCGGAAAAAGTTGGGTGAATTCCTTTTGGGCGACGCCCCGCACTGCGCCGCTGTGGTCGAAAAGGATGGCGCGCGAACTCGTCGTGCCCTGGTCCAGGGCCAAGATCATAGGCATAGGGCTTGGTTGCCGCGTTCGAGCAATGTTATCGGGCTGATGACGCAGCTTCTTTACAGTCCGTAAAGCAGGGCGTCAAGTGATCCCGGGTTTCCCCGGGTACGTTTTCAGTGTTTCCCCGGATTGTGCGCGGGCGGCATTGCGGTCAGATTAAGGGGAAGTTAGCACGCGGTGTGGGTGTCTATGAACATGGCTTTGCGGCGCTCGGTCTCAACGAATCCTGAATGCGGTCGTCCGTACCTTTTCGTCCTGCTGCTGGTATCCGCGTTGTTTAATACAGCTCAAGCGACCCAGGTGGTCAGCCGAGTGGTCGCGTGGGGCGACCTCAGCTACGACCTGAGTTTCGCGCCTTCTAGTTCGGCCACCCCAGACTCATGGCAAGTCGCACCAGGGGACTTTCACAGCCTTCTCATGCGAGGCGACGGCTCGTTATTCGCCTGGGGCGACGACCGATTCAACCAAACCAATGTCCCCGCTCTCGTTCAAACTTTACCCGTGGCGCAGATCGCCGCCGGCAACATTCACAACCTGGCTCTGATGCGAGATGGCACCGTGGTCGCCTGGGGTCCATCACCGGGGCAATACGGCGATTACGGCCAATGCGCAGTGCCGGCCGGGCTTGGGCCAGTGGCAGCCGTTGCGGCCGGCGCCGTGCACAGTCTTGCGTTGAAGACCGACGGGACGGTGGCAGCTTGGGGATACAATCTCAGCGGCCAGTGCAATGTGCCTGCAGGGCTGAGCAATGTAATCGCGATTGCGGGCGGGATGTACCATAGTCTGGCCCTCCAGGGCGACGGCACCGTGGTGGGTTGGGGTGACAACCAGCACGGTCAAACCTCCATACCCGCCGACCTGAGCAATGTAGTGGCGATCGCCGCGGGCGGGTTCCACAACCTGGCTTTAAAACAAGATGGCTCCGTCGTTTCCTGGGGCACGTATGGACTTGCTCAGGTGAGCGTTCCGTCGGGGCTGACCAACGTGGTCGCAATCGCCACCGCAGATTATCACAGTCTCGCGCTGAAGGCGGACGGGACGCTTGTCACCTGGGGACTCAACCCCGCTGGTCAATGTAATGTTCCTGGCGGATTGACTAACATTGTGTCCATCGCCGCGCGCGGCGGGCACAGCATGGTTCTGGTTCAGCAGGCCTCGGCGGCGCCCCCTGAGCTGAGCATCGTCCTTTCGGGTGCTAATGTCGTCGTTTCCTGGCCGGCCTCTACGACTGGCGTCGTCTTGCAGCAAACCTCCGAGCTCAACCCACCGAATTGGACAGTGGTCGGTAACACCGCTTTGTCGTTGAACGGCCAAAATCAAGTGACGCTCTCCGCCACCGACAAGATGTTCTTCCGGCTGACGCCGCAGTAAAAGAAGAGCCCGGGAGCGCTTGAACCGAGACCGCCAGCGCTCCCGTTTTTAGGGCCACCGCACCCGATAACATCTTCGATCCGCGTTGGTTATTGTTCCCGCGTCCGTGAAGCGGTAGAGACCGGAACCGGGGGGTGTGTCAGTCACGGTGCCCAGCAGGAGCCAATTTGTGATCGGGAGCAAGACGTTAGTGGATCCCAGCACGGTAAATGTGAATCCAGGCGTGTTAGTGAACTCGAACTGCAAGCCCTGCCCTGCGAGGCTGCAGCGACTCAACTGTGGCGGCGCCGGCGCAGGCGGAGCAGGTGTCGAACGCAGGTAGGAAAACCCGCCCGCGCCGCGGCTCCCCCAGGACGTGAATTCCACTGACAGATAAATGTTATCAGAGATGAGGTGCAAAACGGCTGCCAGACCAATCGTGTTTGTAGGAGTCTTGCTGTTCCAACCCTGCCAATTGGTATAGGTCAACGAGGCGTAGTTGGCCAGCGTCCCGTAAGCCCATTCCGTGTCTGCAGGACTAAAATATGCCGTGTAGAGGGTCTCGGTCTTGGCATTGTAGATTCCTTGATACGTGTCTCGGGTGATCCATACGTTCGCCGTTATTCGGTCCTGATTCACGGCCTGGGTTGGGTCCGCTCCGCTTGCCAGCGTGAAGGTGGTCAATGGACCGGTCCAAACCTGGGCTGCCTGAGCTGCTGGGGTGACGGCGGCGCACCCGGCCACAATGCAGAACCAGTACGCAAATGCTGATTTCATCGGCTTTTCAGTTTTGCATTAGACTCACGGGAACGCTCGTTGGTTCCCGCCGGAATGCAAATTGTTTTTGCGCCAGTCGGGCCGGTTGCCGCCCCGGCCCGCCGTTGCTATGGTAGCACCTCATGCCGGCCCCCAAACCTGCGAACGTATTCGGACACGATGTCCGACTGCTGTTCCTTACACGAATTTTGCGCATGTTCGCGTACGGGCTGCTCTCCGTCATCCTGGTCATTTACCTTGCCGCCGTCGGCCTCTCCACGAGTCAGATCGGGGTCCTGCTGAGCCTGACGTTGCTGGGGGATACTCTCATCTCGCTCTGGATGACCACCTCGGCGGACCGCATCGGCCGCCGGACCATGCTGGTTGGGGGCGCCTTGCTGATGTTGTTCGCGGGAGGCGTTTTCGCGTTCGCTCGTTCGTTCCCGATTCTTCTGGCGGCCGCGATTATCGGAGTCATCAGCCCCAGCGGCAATGAGGTCGGCCCGTTTCTCTCGATTGAACAGGCCGCCCTTTCGCATGCCGTCCGGGCCGAACAACGCACCGGGGTGTTTGCGTGGTACAATCTTGCGGGCTCGTTCGCTACCGCTCTTGGAGCCCTCGCGGGCGGAGGCCTGGCGCAGTGGTTGCTTGCCTTCGGGTTCAGTCTGGGCGCAGGTTACCAGGCCGTCGTGCTCGCCTACGCGGGCATCGGCCTGCTCCTCGCCGTGCTGTTTTCCAGGCTGCCCCCAACAATCGAAGCCGAAACGCCAATCGACCAGCCGCGTCGCAAAACTCTCCTCGGCTTGCATGAATCGCGGGCTGTCGTTTTCCGGCTGTCCGGCCTGTTCGCCATCGATGCCTTCGCGGGCGGCTTCGTTATGCAGAGCCTGCTCGCCTACTGGTTCCACGTGCGATTTGGAATCGACTCCGCGCGATTGGGGGCGATTTTTTTTGGTGCCAACCTCCTGGCCGGCGTCTCCGCCCTGAGCGCGGCGAAGTTGGCCGCCCGGTTCGGCTTGATTAACACGATGGTGTTCACCCACGTCCCCTCGAACGTCCTGCTGTTCATAGTGCCGCTCATGCCGAATGCGACCCTGGCGGTGCTCGTCCTGCTGCTCCGCTTCGCGATCTCCCAGATGGACGTGCCGACCCGCCAGTCTTACACCATGGCAGTCGTGCATCCGGATGAACGCTCGGCCGCGGCGGGCGTGACCGGCATCGCACGCACAATTGGCGCGGGCCTCTCCCCAGCACTGACCGGTCCCCTGCTCGCAAGCGCGTTCCTGCTGAGCCTGCCGTTCTTTCTCGCGGGCGGCCTGAAACTCCTGTACGACGTGCTGCTGTTCCGCAGTTTTAAGTCGCTGAAGCCGCCGGAGGAAAAGACGCCCACCGCCGTCAACGCCAGCGCGCAACCGCGTTCCTCGCAATCCTAGTAACATCTGCGAATTTCAACGCCCGTCCCGGGCCGACTTCGACGACAACGACAAGGAAGGGGACGAGCCGGCCTATGAAGCCGCACCTGCTCCCGCAGGTCATGGCACCGTGCTCCCGGTCGTTGTGGGAGTTGGACGACGCAATGCGGTCTCGATGTAACTCGACACCGCCTCCTGCTGCTGCGGCTGAAGCCTGGCCTTGCGGCTCATTTTCTCCATCCACGTTCGCCACTTTTCATCGGAGTACTTGGAGGGATCGTACAGCTTGTGGCACTTCGCGCACCGATTCAGATACAGCTTCCTGGCGGCTGCGGTTTGGTTAGTGGCCAGTTCTCCGGCGGTGGCCTGGCAGGCCATGCAGGCGCCCATCAGAAACCATAGCAGAGTTTCACGCATCGGCAGGATCAGAGGTCAAAACCAAAGAGGAGGCGAACATTCCATCGTTCATGGCCCTCCAGATCCTGATAGTTGCTCTTGCCGGGGTTGCCCTGAAAGTTGGCGCCGAAAACCTGCGGCATGACGGTGAGAGCCGCCCACCACTTCTCCCGCCGGTAGGTCGCAACTGGTCCGACATATAATGCTGTGTTTTCCCAACGCGCGTAATCCGGCAGCTCGTTGTGGTCCCGCGCCTCCAGGCCGACGCTCCAGCGCGGGCTCAAGCTGCGCGAGATGCCGACGCTGGCCTCCACTTCCCCTTCTGTCGAATGAAGATCGCGCGCCCACTCTGTCGCGTGGGTCAGGTTAAAGGCCCATTTCCAATCGCCGTGCCGTTGGCCAAGAATAATCTTTTGCTCGAGCTCGGCTTCGCCACCGGCAAAGCGCGGCTCCAGGTAGAGCGCCAAACCGACGGAGTGCTCGGTGGGATTCAGCACCAAATACTTGTTCTCAAGGGACACGCCATCAAATTGGAAGTGCGAGTAGTGACTGCTCGTCGTGGGGTCGCGAAAGTTTTCCAGGCTCTCGTTCACGTAAAGCGACACCGTGTAATTATCAGTTAACCCGTATTCCAACTCGTGGCGGAATTCCCAGCGGTTGAAATCTTCCTGGCCGACGGCCGCGCCGCGCCCGGCGCGCAAGGTGACCCATTGCTCATATTCGAAACCGCCCTGAGGCATCGTCTCGGGCTCATACGTGTACGTGAACGAACGTTCCGTGGCGCTGACCACGGCGACTCCGAGACCGACGGCACCCAGAGCCGCGAGTAATCTGCCAGGAACGGCACCAAAGAACCCGATCACCCGCTTCGAAATCATGGGACCATATTAAGACTGAGTCTCAATAAACGCACGACCTAAATTGGCATTGAATGGACATTTCTTGGTCGGCTCGCACCGCCTGAACCACTCCTTTGCTCTCGACCACCTTAACCCCGATCTGCTTTCCCGCGAGACAATTGTCAGCTCGTGGGTTTCTACACCTCACTGCCGGTCGTGCATCTTGCGCCCACGTCCGTGGACCGGTTATCAGCGCCCCAGCACAGGTTGGCAGGCACGGCGCGGCAAAGCCACAGCCGCCGGTCAGCCGAGCACTTTGGCGATCGCCTGGCGCAGCTCCACCGGTCCAAAGGGTTTGGCCAAAATAGCCTCGGCCGGCACGCCCGAGTTGACGAGCTTCTCGTAATACCCGGTCACCATTAAGAACGGCGTCGACGGCGAAATCCGCCAGAGGTTCACTGCCAATTCGTTGCCGAGTGCATTCGGCATGAAATAGTCGCTAATCACCAAATCGAAAATCTTCTGGGTGAAGAGCTTCTGCGCCTCCTCGGCATCCTGTGCCTCGGTGACATCGTGGCGATCGATATTGAGGAGCAGCTTGATCGACTGACGGGCAATGGGGTCGTCATCCACCAGAAGTATGCGCTTGCCAGGCCTGGTCACTTTCTCTGTCATCAACCCCTTTAAGCAGCAGTTTGAATACCAATTCCAAGACCCTGACTACAGGCTGGACGCGCCGGGGGAGTTATCTTAGTCTTCGAGATTGTGGCGAGCACTTCGAAGAACCCGGGCCAAAACAGCACCGCCAAAGGCGCGAATTTGCCTTTTGAAGAGGCTTTGAAGAAGCTGGAAGCCATCGTGGAAGCGATGGAGTCGCAGGACTTGCCTCTGGACGCCCTGCTCAGCAAGTATGAAGAGGGCACGCAATTGGCCCGGATCTGCCAGGATAAGCTGGCCGAGGCAGAAGTTAAAATTCAACAATTGGAAAGGAATTCCGCGGGCGAGTTGAAGCTCAAAGCCGTGCCGGCCGCGGAGTCGGAAGCCGAATAGCGTATGAGCCAATACCTGGACTTGGTGGACAGCCCGGCGCAGGTCAAGAAATTGACCGCAGAGCAGTTACTGCGGCTGGCCGAGGAAATCCGCCAGGAAATGATCGCCGGTTTGTCCAAGAACGGTGGACATCTGGGTCCCAATCTGGGAGTCGTGGAGTTGACGCTCGCGCTGCATTACGTCTTCACCACGCCAAAGGACAAATTCGTGTGGGACGTCAGTCACCAGGCCTACGTCCACAAGCTGCTCACCGGCCGGCGCGCTCGCTTTCGCACCATTCGCAGCACCGAGGGCCTGAGCGGGTTCGCCCTGCGCACCGAGAGCGAGCACGATTGCTATGGCGCGGCCCATGCCGGGACCGCGCTCTCCGCGGCGCTGGGCATCTGCGCCGCGCGCGACCAACGCGGCACCGACGAAAATGTCATCGCCATTTTCGGCGACGCGGCGTTGACAAACGGCATCTCGTTCGAGGCGATGAACAACATCGCCCAGACCACCAAACGGTTCATCGGCATTCTCAACGATAACGAATGGAGCATCGCCAAGAACGTCGGCGCCATCTCCAGTTACCTCAACAAGCTCATTACCCATCCTTCCTATAATAAACTGGCGCGGGATTTTGAGCGGTTCCTGCGGCGACTGCCCAAGGGTGAGCTCGCTTTGAAACTGGCGCATAAAGCCGAGGAAGGTTTTAAAGGCGCGCTCACTGAGGTGGGGCTGCGTCCGACCTACAGCGCGCTCGAAGCCGATGGCCGTGGCGGTTACGGCAGCAGCCTGATCTTCGAAGAGATGGGCCTGCGCTACCTCGGCCCCATCGATGGGCATGACCTGCCGCTGCTAATCAACACGCTTGAGTTCGCCAGGACCTGCGACCATCCCCTGGTCATTCACATCTTGACCAAAAAGGGCAAAGGCTTCGACGCGGCACTCAAGAATCCGGAAAAATTTCACGGCCTGGGCCCTTACGACGTCTCGACCGGCGCGACACTCCCGGTCAAGCCCGGAACCCCGCCGAACTGGCAGGACGTCTTCGGTCAGGCCATGGTGAAACTCTGCCAACTCGACAACACCGTGGTCGGCATCACTGCCGCCATGCCCACCGGCACCAGCCTGAAGTTTTTGGAGAAGGCCATGCCCAATCGCTACTACGATGTCGGCATCGCCGAAGAGCATGGCGTCCTGTTCGCCTGCGGCATGGCCAGCGCCGGCTACCATCCGATTTGCGCGATCTACTCCACTTTTCTCCAACGCGCCTACGACTGCATCGTCCATGATGCCGCGCTGCAGGATTTGCCGGTAACCTTCTGCATGGACCGCGCCGGGTTGTCCGCCCAGGACGGCCCCACGCACCACGGTCTGTTCGACATCGCTTACCTGCGGCACGTGCCCAATTGCATCCTGATGGCCCCCAAAGACGAGGATGAGCTGGTGGACATGATGTTCACCGCGACCCAGGAGCGTCATCCCACCTTCATCCGGTACCCGCGCGGCCCGGCCGAGGGTGTGCCGGTCAAGGAACAGCCGCAGCTGCTCGAAGTGGGCAAAGCGGAGATCCTCCAGAGCTTCGCCAATAACGGAGGCCGCAAGGTCGCGCTGTTCGGTCTGGGAAACATGACGCGGCTGGGACGGCAGGTGGTGGAACAGTTGGCCGCGGAGGGATACGATGTGGCTCTCATCAATCCGCGGTTTATCAAGCCGCTCGATGCCGGGGTAACGGAGTTTTTCGCCCGGGGCTCCGAGGTGCTGGTGACCCTCGAAGACCATGTGCTGGCAGGAGGCTACGGCAGCGCCGTGCTGGAATTCCTGAATGAAAAGCGGATTTCGACACCGGTCATCCAAATCGGCTGGCCGGACCAGTTCATCGAGCATGCCACCAGCGTCGATGACCTGCGGCGCAAGTACGGCCTGACGGTCGAAAACACCATCGCCAAGGTAAGGGCCGAGTTCGCCCACGCCCCGGTCTTGCCCGAAAGCGCCCTCGCGTAGCGTCTGTGCTTGCTTTCCATTTGCCCGGGGGTATCTCTCCACACTCGCGATCATCGAGAATCTGAATTTCAAAATTAAATCTTACCATGGCCTACAAAGACGTAACCCCGCCCCCGGGCGGCAAGATTTCGGTCCAAAACGGGAAGTTAAACGTCCCTGAGAATCCCATCCTCCCTTTCATTCGCGGGGACGGCACCGGCCCGGACATTTGGGCGGCGAGCCAGCGTGTGTTCGACGCGGCGGTGCAGATGGCCTACAGCGGCAAGCGGAAGGTCGCCTGGTTCGAGGTCTTTGCCGGGGAAACGGCCAAGAACAAATTCGACAACTGGCTGCCGGACGACACGGTCGAAGCGTTCCGGGAATTCCTGGTCGGCATCAAAGGCCCGCTGACGACCCCCGTCGGCGGAGGGATTCGTTCGCTGAACGTCGCGCTCCGGCAGATGCTCGACCTTTATGTGTGCCTGCGCCCGGTGCAATATTTTCAGGGGGTTCCTTCGCCGGTGAAGCATCCGGAAAAGGTGAACATGGTCATCTTTCGCGAGAACACGGAGGACATCTACGCCGGGATCGACTATCAGGCCGGCAGTCCCGAGGCGAAAAAACTGCTCGATTTCATGGAGCGCGAGCTGCCCGCGGCCCTCAAGAAGATCCGTTTTGGCAAGGAAGCCCCGGATCAGGTGGGCCTGGGCATCAAACCGGTAAGCCGTCCCGGGACCGAGCGGCTGGTGCGCGCCGCCCTCGAATACGCCGTGCGCCAGCGGCGCAAAAGCCTCACGCTGGTCCACAAGGGCAACATCATGAAATACACCGAAGGCGCGTTCCGTGACTGGGGCTACGATCTCGCCAAACGCGAGTTCGGCGCCACCGAACTCGATGGCGGACCCTGGTGCCGCCTGCCCCAGGGCGTCACCGTCAAGGACGCCATCGCTGACATCACCCTGCAGCAAGTGCTCACTCGCCCCGAAGATTTCGATGTGATCGCGACCTTGAACCTCAACGGCGATTATCTGAGCGACGCTCTGGCGGCGCAGGTCGGCGGCATCGGCATCGCCCCCGGCGGCAACATCAACTATGTCTCCGGCCACGCCATCTTCGAGGCGACCCACGGCACCGCGCCCAAATACGCCAACCAGGATAGAGTCAATCCGGGCAGCGTCGTCTTAAGCGGCGAGATGATGTTCCGCTATCTGGGCTGGACGGAAGCCGCTGACCTCATCCTCAAGGGCTTGACCGGCGCGATTGGCTCCAAGCGGGTCACGTATGATTTCGCGCGCCAGATGCCCGGCGCGACGGAAATCAAGTGCTCGCAGTTCGGCGATAACATCATCGAGCACCTGTAGTTCGTTCGGGTACTTGTTCACAGCGCCGGGCCCTTACTGCCTTTTGCGGTGAATAATTTTTAGAGGCCACGCGAAAAGGACCGCGTATTTCCGGGCTGCCAGGAGTTGTTCGCCGGTTGTTCACCGCCGGAAATCGGTGAATAAAATGTGCATAAGTTTTTGTTGTAAGCCGTAGAAAGTTTGATAAGCTGTCCCCAGTTCATTGAAAGAACTGAGACGGACGGCGGCAATCAACAGGTTGAGGCCGGACGTTTCAAGGATAATCCCAGGTGACTGGGGAACGGTTGGGCCAGGCTGGTTGGCTTAGCCTCTCTTAAGCCGGATCGAAAGGTTCGGGGGCGGAGACAAGATTCACCAGTTCCTCTGGCGATGTTCGCGCATCGTCAGTACACGCGAAAAAGGGACTGCGCGGCGAGGAGCGATTAGAAGCTGCTCCGAGTCGGGTTAAGTAGTCCGGGCCGGTTTCGAGCTCGGGCGAATGGCAGTTACCCAGAGGGTATACGGTTGCTACTGTGCATCAGCACGGGCGGGCGACTCTGGCGGTCTCCGAAAGGAGGTCAGCCAAAGGAAAAACGCCGAAAGGCGGACAAAGTGAGCGCACGCACCGCGAAGGACACGGGGTCTCGGCAGGACCCGTGATAACCTTCCGAAACGCCGGCGATGGTAAAAACGCTACCGCTGGTCTGTGGATGAAAGGCAACCTGAGAGAGAAGAGGCGAGACCCGTGGCACCGGGCGAACGCGCCGTCAAAAACGGCGGCTGACCCGGCGCTAGCTGGTGAAGACGTGGACAAGCAGTCATAGACGTGTCTTTACCTGGTTCGCAAGCCGGTGGCGCAACCACCAGCCCAAGCGAGCTGAAAAGCCTCACTCAATAATCCAGCGGCCGCAAGGCGCTGGACGGCCCTGCTACGAGGCCGGTGACTCCGCTTGCCGTGGAGAATAGCGTCGGGAAGCTGGCAGCCTCCCTGTGAGGCGCCAAATGCCAGCACGGGAAAGAGAGCATGGCGAACTCCCATCCCCCATTTGGTCCCTGTCCGACCGCAAGGTTGGGCAGGGACTTTATGTTTTTCGGTACCCCCTTTCTGCCTCGCTCCCGAATTGACTCTCTTTTAGGTTTAACTTAAGATGAACTTCAGATGAATACGCTGATTAGCGCAAAAGAACTCAGAGCCTCCCTGCCCAAGGTCGTCGCCAAGGTCCGGCGCGGAGCCCGCTTTACCGTGCTTTACCGCAGCCGCCCTGCTTTCCAGGTCGTACCGGTCACCGCCGCTCCTGAGGCGCTCGGCGACCTGAACCACGACTCCTTATATCGAGCCAAACCGGTCGGCCGTTCGAAAGACGACCGCAGCTCCGCTGACCATGACGCCTTTCTTTACGGCAAATGAAGGGGCTTTTTGTCGATACCGCCGGCTGGCTGTCGTGCGCCGATGAAAACGATCCGGCTCACGGGCGTGCCATGGCCGCCCGAGATCAGTGGCTCGAACAGGGCGGTCTCCTCGTCACCACAGATTGCATCGTGGACGAAACCTTGACCTTGCTCAGGATGCGGTTGGGGTTGCCGGCGGCGGAAGCCTGGTGGCGGCAAATCGAGGGCAGTACCCGAATCCGCTGGGAGTTCATCGGCCTGGACCGTGCCGATGCCGCCCGCGCATTCTTCTTCCGCTACCGTGACAAAGCTTTTTCGTTCACCGACTGCACGAGCCTCACCGTCATGAGAGAGCTTAAGATTCGCGAAGTCTTAACGACCGACCGCCATTTCGCGCAAATCGGATTCGGACTGAAACCCTGATAATTCACCTTAATTTTTGAACGCATGAGTCCTCGACGCTTTAACATTTTAACGGTTTCACCCATCACGGCTGCACTCCATCACTCCACCACTCCACCACTCCACCACTCCACCACTGCACCACTCCACCACTGCACCAATCCACCAATCCACTAATCCACCAATCCATTAATCCATTAATCCGCCGCCGCCGCCGCCGCCGCCGCCGCCCCCCATGCCTAAAGAAACCTGGATCATCGCCAGCATCCTCACAGTGCTCCTGCTCGTGGGTCTGCTCGGCTATTCCTCGTACGACAAGAAACGGATACTCGACCAGGCCCAGGCCGCCCTGGTCCAAGCACGTGCCGCCGCTGCCAAAACCGACACCGAATCGGCCAACCTGAAAGACAAACTCGCCGAAGCCCAAGACCGCATCGCCGAATTGCAAAAGGAAACCGCCGCCGTTGTTCAGTCCCACCGGAGCCTCGAAGACGAAATGCGCGCCGCCCTCGAATCCAAGGACGTCACCATCTCCCAGCTCCAGGGCAAACTCACCGTCAACATCCTCGACCGCGTATTGTTCGATTCCGGCGAAGCTGAGCTCAAGCCCGGCGGCGAAGCCGTACTCCTCAAAGTTGCCGCCATCCTCGCTCAGCATCCGAACATAAAAATCCACGTCATCGGCCACACCGACAACGTCCCCATCCGAGCATCTGCGCGCAGCCGTTTCCCCAGCAACTGGGTACTCTCCACCGCGCGCGCCACTGCCGCTGTGCGCTTTCTCACTGAGAAAGCCGGCGTCGATCCTCGCCGCCTCGGCGCGGTCGGCTACGGCGAGTTCCGGCCCGTCGCCGACAACTCCACCACCGAAGGTCGCGCCCGCAACCGCCGCATCGCTATCACCATCCTCTCCGAAGAAATGGCCGGCGCAGACGTCGCCGCCCCAGCCGGGACCAACTCGCTGCCCAAGGCACCGACTCTGACCACGAATGCCCCGGTCCAATCCGTCCCCAGCACCACCGCACCACCGCCACCAGAGTAACCGCGCCGTTACCAGAACGGTAAGGACGCGTTCCACCGCGTCCCTGATCTTCACCAGGAACAAAGCAGGAAAACCCACAGCGAAAGCCACCCCTCCGTATTCCTCTCCCTCAAAGCTTCCGCAGCTTGCGCAAATCCTCATCCTCGTCCTCGATCCGTTTGTTCCGCGTATTCCGCGGTTATTTTCTCCTGCTTTTGGTTGCGGCTCCGCTGCGCTGTGTCATCCGCGGTTTCAATTCCTTCACCGATTACTGATTACTGACCACTGATTACTGCCCTCCGCCCTCGGTTCTCGCCTCCTGCCCTTCTGCCGTTTTTTTGTGCCTTTTCGTGGCAAAAACTTTCCTCCTCCCCCTCGGAATCCTCCAACCCGCGCAAATCCTCGTCGTCCTCGTCCTCGTTCTCTTCCTCGTCCTCGATCCGTTTGTTCCGCGTGTTCCGCGTATTCCGCGGTTATTTTCTCCTGCCTTTGGTTGCGCCCTTGCCGCGCTGCGTCTTTCGCGGTTTCAATTCCTCCCCTTTCTGTGCAGCCGGTCGCTTGCGAGGCCCTTGGCAAAACGCCCGCCCGGGCATACCATTAGGCCCGGATGAATGACCTCGGGAAGTTTCTAGTGATCGCCGGCCTGCTCCTGGTCGCTCTGGGGCTGATGCTCTGGACTGGATTCGGCAAGGGCTGGATGGGCCGGCTGCCGGGTGATATCCATTATACGCGCGGAAACTTCACCTTTTACTTCCCGCTCATGACCGGCCTGCTCGTGAGCCTCATCCTGACCCTATTCCTCTGGCTGTTCAAGAAGTGACCCAGAAGGTAGGGGGCAAGGGGGAAGTGCGACTTCACCTTCGCCAAGGCTTGCGCCTGAACGATGCTGCAAAACGATGGACCTTGCAACCGCGTTACAAACTAACTCGTTGAGTTTGACCACCGATGAATTAGGATCAAAGAGGGTATGATTGGGCTTCGCCGGCATCGCGAGTTGGGCAAGAGCCTCGGACCTGCCACGAGCTTCACCCGAAATCCTGCCTTTACGCTCATCGAATTGCTGGTCGTCATAGCGATCATCGCAATTCTGGCTGCCCTGTTGCTTCCAGCCCTGTCCCGGGCCAGGTCCGCCGCCCTCCGTGCCAGGTGCACCAGCAATTTGCATCAGCTCGGAGTAGCCCTGCGCCTCTATGTGGACGACTTTCAGAAATATCCGCCGTTTTGCTTTCAACCTCCCGGTCCCTACGAGCCCCAAGAGATCATGCGGCTCACGTGGTGGGATGGCAAATTGCTGGCCTACGCTGCTGGTAATCGGGGATTGTTTTTGTGTCCGGCGCTCGTGGGGACGAATAACACCGTCGATCTCAACTGGTCTTTCGATTACGACGGAGACATGGGCCCCAACCTAAGCTATGGTTACAATTCCTATGGAACGGCTCCAGGCGTAACGCCATCGCCAAGCCTCGGCTTAAGCGGCTTCGGGTTTACGGCGCAAGGCTCATTCGCCTCACCTTGGGGGCCGTGCGTCGCTGAATCCAGGGTAACGAATCCGGCCGACATGATTGCGGCGGGTGATTACCAATTTTCTGTCGTGCCCGACGACGGCGATGATCAGCCGTTAGGGGAGCAGGCGGATTTTCTGTTCAAGCGGCTCACCGGCGATCGTCATTCGCGCGGGGCCAATGTCCTGTTCTGCGATTCGCACGTCGAGTATGGCAAAACGAATCGCTGGACGGCTCGAACCGATGAGGCACTCTGTCGCTGGAACAACGACCACCAGCCGCACTTGGAATGGCCTTGATCCAAGGTGGGTGAACGGGGACGGCGTTTTCCGTGCGGCGTGCGGAGGGACATAGCTGGTTGAGAGTTGATAGTTGTTAGTTGAGAGAGGGGCTGCCGCAAAAAGGCGCAAGCGGCGCAACATCTTTTGCTTTTGGTGGTGGCAGCAAGCGGGCCACGAAAATGGCCCTGGCGGTGGGCCAGCAACCAGGCGCCGGCTGCCCTGGCGACGCCACCTGAAATCAGGAGTTCGTTGCCGACGATTAGGGTGGGAAGAATCATGAGGGCGAGGCCGCGTTGTCCACAACGCGCCGAAGCAGCAACCACGGATTGCACCGATACCGCGGATTTCTTTTCGCCTACCCGTGAAATCCGCGAAATCCGCGGTCAAAAGCTCTATGCGCAATGCCCTCGCACCCTGCGAACTTGCAGGACGGTTGCAGTGCAACGCGCCGCCGCTCGGTCGAAGTTTGGCCCAGGGTCCCGCCGTCTTCATCATACACACTTCAAGCCCCCCCGCTGCTATCAACCATCCACCATCCACCATCCACTCTCTTCAGGTTTCCCCTTGCCAAACCCTCTGCTCCTCCTACATTTCGCCTCGTGCAACCGCCGCAACCGCAACTGACCCAATACCTGCCCGTGTTGATGCTCGGCATATTGGCGGTCCTCTTCTCGGCCGGCATGCTCGTCGGCTCGGTCATCCTGGGAAAGAAAGGAAAACGCACTCCCATCAAGGACACACCCTACGAATGCGGCATGCTGCCTGTCGGACCCGGCAACGCCCGGATGTCGATTAAGTTTTACCTCGTCGCGATGCTGTTCATCCTGTTCGATATCGAAGTGGTCTTCCTTTATCCCTGGGCGGTGATTTACAAACAGATGCTCAAGGAAAACGCCGCCCTCATCCTCGGCTCGATGCTCTCCTTCATGGGCGTCCTGTTCATCGGCTACCTTTACGCCCTCAAAAAAGGCGCCTTCGAGTGGAAGAGCTGACGCTCTCCGTTGAAATGCCGGGAGTGAGAGCGGCGAGCGATCTCGACCAATCCAGAGCGGGGAGGTTGAGTTCTGGGTCTCGGCGCGAGGCGGAAAAACGTGGAAACCTCTTTTTCGTGGGGCTGATGTGCCTCAGCCGTAACCAATTCGCCCGGAATTGAACAGGAGATAACGCAGAAATGAGCCTGCGAACGCTGGGAGGGTGTATCGGCGAACGACCAAACCACGGATGAACGCCGGGGCGGCAAACCTGCCGTAGCCTACCACAGCCTACAAGGACCTACCGGCCACCTACCGTACGGTTACCGCAGGCCGGATCGGTTACCATCGGTTACCATCGGTTACCATGGGTTACCGATTGGTTACCGCAGGTTACCGTCGGTTACCGACCGGTTACCGAAGTCTGACCGGTCGGTTACCGGGAACCCGCGAATTTCGTGAATTGGCGCGAGCGGGCGGGAGTTGAACCACGGATGACACGGATGGACACGGATGAAGACGGAGTAGCCACGAAAAGGCACGAAAAGACACAAAAAGGGTGAAGCAATCGGGCGGCCGGTTAAGAACGGCAGCAGACAAATCGGCGGAGGAGGACCGCCGTGAACGGTGGTAGTAAATGGTTCTCTGGTCGCATCAGCGAGGGGCGAGAATCAGGGAAAAAATTGTTTTAATGTTCGGATTGGTTTGGATCAGGTCGGAGCGGCATGGAATGACTGGGGTGTGAAGGGAGCTTTCATGTTTGGACCGCGGATGGCGCGGATGACGCGGATGGGGCGGGCGGGGTGGAATATCAGTTCGTGCTAAAATGCGGGAAGTGTTAGTACGCGGTAGTAGCTGATAGTAACTGATATTGAAGGTGATTAGATGATATCGGGGTGGTGAACGGCTGAAGGTCGAAAAGATGAAGGGTAAAGGGTAAAGCCCGGTCACACGGGCGGCGTGTGACAAGGCGTGACAGGGTGTGACAGCGTGACAAGTCTCGAGTCCAAGGTCCAAAGTCCAGGGTCCACAAACGTGGCAAGAAGGGGTGAAAGGTGTTGTGCGCGCAGGGGGGGTGGTTTTAGCCGTCCCAGCGTCCCAAGGCCGTGTTTACCGAGGGATTTTGGCGGTTTTTGGGCCGTCCCAGGTACCGTCCCAGGGTCGTACCGGAGCCGTCCCAGACTTGTCGAGGGGCGGTCAGAGCGTCAAGGGACGGGGACGGAGTGGCAGCGTCCCAGGACGTCCCAAGGCGTCCCGAAGTATCATGCGTGGGATGGTCAGGTTGAGCCCTTCACGAAGAGTCGAGGGGTTTAGGGCGGATCGTTTTGGGACAGGGAGGGCGACGTCCCAGAGCGTCCCAAGCGTCCCACCAAGGGCAATAGAAGATGGAAAATTCTTGAACGAGGGGTATAGAGCCCAGTGCGGTGGCAGAGCGCAGCGGCGACACCGCTTTCCGAGCGCAGCCCTTTTCGTGGTTACAAGTTGCAAGTTGAAGGTTGCAAGTTGGTCAGCTTGCAACTTTCAACCTTCAACCTGCAGCCGTTTCCACAACTCGTTTGGTTCCGGCTACGCCGGCTGGTGAGGAACACCCCCTACCAGAAAAAATGGGGACGCTGGGGACAGCGTCGCTACCAGTTTACGGGCGGCGCGTTGGGACAACGCGCCCTACCTTGACTTGGGTTTCGGGCTGGATTGGTGTAAACTAGGATGGCATGGACTTCCATGAACTCTTCAGAAGCTGCCGGTCGCTATGGGACGAAAAACCGACGGCGGTCATCCTGCTGTTTTTCGGGTTCCTCGTCTTCGTGTTCCTGGTCGTCGATACCTGGCGCCACAAACGCCACCGCAGGCGGTCCCGGCCTCAGACTCTCCATTTTAGAAAATGGCGACCCTAAGGGGAATCGAACCCCTGCTACCGCCGTGAAAGGGCGGTGTCCTAACCGCTAGACGATAGGGTCGCTCAACCGCGTGCGAAATATAATCGCCCCCGCTCCACTGTCACGAGAAATAATTCCTCAGCCCAGTATCCAGTTGCTTTATCAGCCCGCTTTGTCTTAGGGTGGCCGCGGCTTTAGGCATGAAAATATACATCGACGGCAAGTTTTACAGCCAGCGGGACGCGAAGATCTCCGTGTTCGACCACGGCCTGCTCTACGGCGATGGCATTTTCGAGGGCATCCGCGCCTACAACGGCCGCGTCTTCAAACTGCGCGAGCACATCGACCGCCTCTTCTGTTCCGCCCACGCCATCCTCCTGGACATCCCGTTGTCCCATGCCGGCGTCATGTCCGCGGTCGTCGAAACCTGCCGCCAAAACAAAATCCGGGACGGCTACATCCGGCTCGTCGTCACCCGCGGCATCGGCACCCTGGGCTTGAACCCCAACCGGTGCAAGCACCCCTCCATCATCGTCATCGCCGACAAGATCCAGCTTTATCCGCCCGAGCTTTACCGCAGGGGCATGCAAATCGTCACCGTCCCCACCACGCGCAACCTGCACAGCGCGCTGAACCCGGCCATCAAGTCCCTTAACTACCTCAACAACATCCTCGCCAAGATCGAGGCCAACAACTCCGGCTGCGAAGAAGCCGTCATGCTCAACGCCGAAGGCTACGTCGCTGAATGCACCGGCGACAATCTCTTCATCATCAAGGGCGACCAGTTGTTGACCCCGCCCCTTTCGGCCGGCGCCCTTCACGGCATTACCCGCAAGGTCGTCATGGAGATCGGCGCGGACTCCGGCCTCAAGGTCGGCGAACCCAACCTCACCCGCTACGACTTGTTCAATGCGGATGAATGCTTCCTGACCGGCAGCGGGGCCGAGGTCGTCCCCATCGTCAAAATCGACGGCCGCAGCATCGGCTCCGGCAAACCCGGGCCCGTCACCCAGCGCCTCGTCGCCCAATACCATGCCTTGACGAAAGTCTCCGGCGAGCCGATATACGAATAAGGCATTTATGTTGTGCTGCATCTGCAAGGAAAAAGAAGCCAACGTCCACTATACCCAGATCGAAGGGGGCAAAATCCAGAAAGTGGACCTGTGCGAAGAATGCGCCAAAACCAAGGGCGTTAACGACCCGGCCGGCTTCTCCCTGGCCGACCTCCTGCTCGGCCTGGGCGCTTCCCACCAAATCGAGGAGGCCGCAGGCGGCGCCGAGCTCAAGTGCCCCCGCTGCGGCTTCACCCAGGCCGACTTCAAAAAAGCCGGCCGCCTCGGCTGCTCCGACTGCTATCAGACTTTCTCCGAACCGCTCGAAGGCCTCCTCAAGACCATGCACAAAGGCACCCGCCACGTCGGCAAAGTCCCCGAGGGCCTCCGCCAGACCCGCGACCTCTCCGACCGCGTTAAGGCCCTGGAAAAGCGCCTCGCCAAGGCCATCGAGGCTGAAGACTTCGAAGCCGCCGCCATCATCCGCGACGAACTCAAACAAACCAACGCCCGGCCCAGCAGCCCCACCCCGACCTAAGACCCTAATCTCATGGACATTCATGGCTTTCTTGTTCCTGCAGCCGACCTCGCCCGGCGCAAAGGGCCCCACGACCGCATCGTAATGTCCAGCCGCGTCCGCCTCGCCCGCAACCTCAAAGACGCCGCCTTCCCCGGCTGGGCCAAAAAACCCGAACGCGTCCACGTTCTCGATCTCCTCCGCCCCGCCATCCAGGCCTTGCCCGAAATGAAGGACGCCTTCGCCGAGAGCATGGACGCCCTCTCCGCCCTGGATAAACAGATCCTCGTCGAGCGCCACCTCATCAGCCGCGAACATGCCGCCAAAAGCGCCGGCAGCGGCCTCGTCCTCAACCGCGAAGAGACCCTCTGCTTCATGATCAACGAAGAGGACCATCTCCGCATGCAGGCCCTCCGCCCCGGGCTCCAGCTCCGCCAGGCCTGGACCGCTATCGACGCCGCCGATTCCGCCCTCGAGAAAAAACTCGATTACGCCTTCAGCCCGGAACTCGGTTACCTCACGGCCTGCCCCACCAATATCGGCACCGGCATCCGTGTCAGCGCCATGCTCCACCTCCCCGGCCTGGTCCTCGCCGAGCAGATCAATCCCATCATCCAGTCGGTCAACAAACTCGGCCTCGCCGTCCGCGGCCTCTACGGCGAAGGCACCGAGGCCCTCGGCAATGTCTTCCAGGTTTCCAACCAAATGACCCTCGGCGAAGCCGAAGCCGCCATCGTGGAACGCCTTGAAAAGGTCCTCGCCCAGATTATCGAGCACGAAGAAAACTCCCGCGGCACGCTCCTCGAGAAAAAGGCCAAAACGGTCTATAACCATATTGGACGGGCCTACGGCATCCTGGCCAATGCCCATACCATGACCTCCAAGGAAGCCATGAACCTCCTCTCCCTCATGCGCTTGGGCGTCGATCTTGGCCTGTTTCCGGGCGCGGATCGCTCGCTGGTGGACGAATTATTCATCCTCACCCAGCCCGCCCACCTGCAAAAACAGCATGCTGAGAAGCTCTCCGCCGAGGAACGGGACTTGCTGCGCGCAGATATGGTTCGCGAACGCCTTAAATCGGTCAGCCGCCCAGTCGCCGCGCCGCCTGCGCCCGGCGGCGGATTGGACAAACAATAAAAGTGTTGCACTTTGAAAGGTAGATATGAGTGACGAAGCCATGAACAACTTTACGCCGCGCGCCCAGCAGGTGCTCGCGCTGGCGCGCAAAGAAGCCGACCGTTTCAACCACAACTTCGTCGGCACCGAACACCTGCTCCTCGGCCTCATTAAACTTGGCCAGGGTGTCGCCGTCAATGTCCTCCAGAAACTCGGCCTCGACCTCGAAACCGTCCGCATGGAGGTCGAGAAACAGGTCGGCTCCGGCCCCGATCAGAAAATGATCGGCAACATCCCCTACACCCCCCGCGTCAAGAAAGTCCTCGCCCTCGCCGGCAAAGAAGCTAAAGCCCTCAACCACACCTACGTCGGCACCGAACACATCCTCCTCGGCCTCCTCCGCGAAGGCGACGGCGTCGCCGCCCGCGTCCTCAAAAACCTCGACGTCGATATCGAGCAGGCCCGCCAGGAAATCCTCAAAGAGCTCGACCCCAATTTCGCTGCCCAGGAAGAAGCCGCCTCCGGCGAGTCCCCTGAAAAACCCGCTCCCGAGAAAAAGGGCGAGATCAAGACCCCCGCCCTTAAGGCCTTTGGCCGCGACCTCACCGAGATCGCCCGCAAAGGCGAGATGGACCCCGTCATCGGCCGCAAAAACGAAATCGAGCGCGTCATCCAGATCCTCTGCCGCCGGACGAAGAACAACCCCGTCCTCCTCGGTGAAGCCGGTGTCGGCAAGACCGCCATCGTCGAAGGCCTCGCCCAGGAAATCGCCTCCGGCAACGTCCCCGAACTCCTCCGCGATAAACGCGTCATCACCCTCGACCTCGCCCTCATGGTGGCCGGCACCAAATACCGCGGCCAGTTCGAAGAGCGCATCAAAGCCGTCATGGACGAGATCCGCCGCTCCAAGAACATCATCCTTTTCATCGACGAACTCCACACCATCGTCGGCGCCGGCTCCGCCGAGGGCACCATGGACGCCTCCAATATCATCAAGCCCGCGCTCAGCCGCGGCGAGCTCCAGTGCATCGGCGCCACCACGCTCAACGAATACCGCAAATACATCGAGAAAGACGCCGCCCTCGAACGCCGCTTCCAGTCCGTGAAGGTCGAAGCCCCCTCCATCGAGGAGGCCATTCTCATCCTCAAGGGCCTCCGCCCCAAATACGAGGAACACCACAAAGCCGAATTCACCGACCAGGCCATTGATGCCTCCGTCAAGCTTTCCGATCGCTATATCACCGACCGCTACCTCCCTGACAAAGCCATCGACCTCATGGATGAAGCCGGCTCCCGCGCCCGCATCGGCACCATGACCCGCCCGCCGGAAGTCAAAGTCCTCGAAGGCGACATCGAAGAAATCAAGTCCAAGAAAGAGCGCGCCATCAAGAATCAGGACTTCGAAGGCGCCGCCGCGATGCGCGACCAGGAGAAACAGGCGAAGGAAAAACTCGAAAACGTTTTGAAAGACTGGCGCACCGCGCGCGAGGAAAAACGCGTCAAGGTCGATGAAGAAGACATCCTCCACGTTGTCTCCAAGTGGACCGGCATCCCCCTTCAACGCATGGAGCAGGGCGAAATGCAGCGCCTCATGAACGTCGAGACGGAAATGGGCAAAGTCGTCATCGGCCAGCGCGAAGCCGTCTCCGCCCTCTGCAAAGCCCTCCGCCGCTCCCGCGCCGACCTCAAAGACCCGCGCCGCCCCATCGGCACCTTCGCCCTGCTCGGCCCCACGGGCGTCGGCAAGACCTTGCTCGCGAAAAGCTTGGCCGAACAGTTATTCGGCGATTCCAAAGCGCTTATCCAGCTCGACATGAGCGAGTACATGGAGAAGTTCAACGTCTCGCGCCTCATCGGTTCGCCCCCGGGCTACGTCGGCTACGAGGAAGGCGGCCAGCTCACCGAACAGGTCCGACGCAAACCCTACTCCGTGGTCCTCTTCGACGAAATCGAGAAAGCCCACCCCGATGTCTGGAACATGCTTCTCCAAATCCTCGAGGAAGGCAAACTGACGGACAACGTCGGCCGCGTCGTCAATTTCCGGAACACGATCATCCTGATGACCTCCAATGTCGGTTCCGACACCATCCGGAAACAATCGACTCTTGGTTTCTCTCCTATTACCGACGAGACCAGCTACGAGAAAATGCGCGACCGGATCATGGAGGAAGCCAAAAAGACCTTCCGGCCCGAGTTCCTTAACCGGCTCGACGACATCATCGTCTTCCGCTCGCTGACCAAACCCGACCTCATCGAAATCCTTAACCTGGAAATCACCAAAGTCATGCAGCGGCTTAAGGCCCGCAACATCATCCTCAACCTTGATGACAAGGCCAAAGACCTCCTCGTCAGCCGCGGCTACGACCCGCAGTACGGCGCCCGCCCGATGCGCCGCGCCGTCGAGCGCTCCCTGGAAGACCCGCTGGCCGAGGAAATCCTCAAGGGCTCTTTCCACGATGGCGAGCCCATCCAGGTCAGCGCCGAAAACGACAAACTCGTCTTCTCGCAAAAGGCCGCCGCCGACGCCCAGGGCGCACTCTCAAGCTAAGCCGCCCCCGGCCGCGGACGTGGCGGGGGAGGACGGAGTGATGGATTAGTGGATAAATGGATTAATGGATTGATGGAGTCGTGTCAGGTGGCAATGATTCACGGTTAACGTTTCACGCATCAATGCATTCATCCATATATGCACCAATCGACCAATTCACCAATCCACCACAACCGCTTCCGTAATTTCCCACCCCCCCCTTGCTTTTTCGCTTGAACAGCCCCCCGGCTGGCCTGTCTATTACGTGTCCGAATAAACCAAACAAGACTAACTATGAAAAAAGCATCCATGCTGCTCACCGGTATCGCGGGACTGGTGTTGCTCTCGCTGGCGACCCCATCCTTTGCCGCCGAAGAAGGCAAAGACGTGACGGTCACGGGCGAAGCTAAATGCGCCAAGTGCGCTCTCAAGGAAACTGCCAAGTGCCAAACCGTTATCCAGGCGGCGGGCGAGGACGGCAAAACCGTCACCTACTACCTGGCGAACAACAAAACGGCCAAGGACTTCCATGAGAACGTCTGCCAGGAAGCCAAGAAGGTGACCGCCACCGGCACCGTCAAAACCGTCGATGGCAAGAAAGAGTTCACCGTCGCAAAGATCGAGGTCGCCAAGTAACTGCTAGAACTTTACAACTTCCGATTCACACCCGCGGCGCGGGGAAAGTCCTCCCGCCGCGGGTCTTGTTTTCTTTACTTCTTCGGGCTCCCTTGGTAGCTTCTTCCCACCGCCAAGGTCCTCGTGGGCCCGTGGCGTGCGGGGCGTTGACCCTCGCTTGTGCATTTCGCTTGGCCGGGCAAACACACAACCTATGACCGACGAGGAACAACAAATCGTGAATTTTCTCCAAAGCAGTCCCGAAAGCTTTTTCGGGCGGCGCGAGATCGCGCGTCGGGCGGTGAGGCGCCACGTTTTTGAAGACAACCCCAACTGGGCAGATGCGCACCTTGCCACCTTGCTGGTCAAGCATGTGATCGAGCAGGACGACAACGGCCTGTACCGCATGAAAAAAGACGACCTCGGCCCTTGACCGGCCGGCCGCCCAATGGTGTGTTCGGCAACTCGTTCCACAATTCCGTTTAACCTTTTTACCGCTCAACCTTTGACGTTTCCCGCTTTAACCCTTTCGACACCCAAACTCCCCTGACACGCCTCGACCAAGCGCTCGTTGACCGTGGCCTTTGCGAGAGCCGCGAGAAAGCCAAGCGCGCGATCATGGCCGGCCAGGTCCGGCTCAACGGCCAACTGGCGCGCAAGCCCAGCGAAACCGTTGCCGAGCCGGCTCGGCTGACGCTCGACGCGCCGGAGAAATTCGTCAGCCGTGGCGGTTACAAGCTCGAACATGCGCTGCTGCACTTTCGAGCGGATGTGCGCGGCCAAACGGCCATCGACCTGGGGGCATCGACGGGCGGCTTCACCGATTGTCTTCTGCAGCACGGCGCGGCGAAGGTTTATGCCGTTGATGTGGGCCAAGGCCAACTGGCGTGGAAGCTGCGCCACGATCCGCGTGTCGTCGTCATGGAGAAAACCAATGCCCGCCAACTGACCCCCGCGCGGTTCCCGCAACCCTTTGCGCCGGCCAATTGGATCGTCATTGACTGTTCCTTCATTTCGCTGAGGAGAATTCTGCCTCCTGCGGTTGCTTTGTTGGCGGCTTCCGGTAAAATCATCGCGTTAATCAAACCGCAGTTCGAGGCCGGCAAGGCAGAAGCCGATAAAGGCGCCGGGGTGATTCGCGATCCGGAAATTCATCAACGCGTGCTTCGGGAGCTCGCTGAGTTCGTCGCGGCGCAACCGGGGCTGCTCTGGCGCGGATTCACGGAGTCCCCGCTCCTCGGCCCGGCCGGCAATCGGGAATTTCTGGCACTCATTGAAAAAACTGGCTGACAAGATCAAGCGCGTCGGGTTGCTTGGCAATTCCGAGAAGGTTTCCTGCGCCGGCATCGTCAAGCAGGCCGCCCGGCTGGTGGCGGCCGCCGGCCGCACCCTCTACAGCGAACCCCTCACCGCAAGATGGGCGGGTATCCACACCACCGTTTTCCCGGACGCCGCGACCCTCACCCGCCAGGTGGACCTGCTGGTAGTGTTCGGCGGGGACGGCACGATGCTGCGGGTCGCCCGCGAGATCGCCGGTTCCCAAACCCCCATTCTGGGGGTGAACATCGGCGGCCTTGGTTTCCTCACGGCTGTTCCTTCCGATGGATTGGCCGGCGCGCTCAAACAGGTCTGGCGGGGCGAGTTCACCTTTGAATCCCGAGCCCTGATCCAGGCGGGAGGGCGATGCTGCGGCCGCCAGGTGGAACAGGCCGCTCTGAACGATATCGTCATCAGCCGCGGCATCTCCTCCCGCCTGGTGGAACTCGAAGTGCGGGTGGACGCGGATTTGCTGACGCGCTATCGCTGCGATGGATTGATCGTGAGTTCACCCACCGGCTCGACCGCTTATTCCCTGGCGGCTGGCGGCGCGGTCGTCTTCCCGACTGCCCAGGTCCTCGAGATCACCCCCATCTGCCCCCACACCCTCTCCAATCGTTCCCTCATCCTGCCCAGCACCTCGCGCATCCAGGTCACGGTCATCAGCGAAAAACCGCAGACCATCTTGAGCGCCGACGGGCAAGTTGTCAGTGAGCTTTCGGCCGGTGACCTCCTCACCATCGAGCGGAGCCGCCGCGCAGTTCGCTTGATGCACCTTGCCGGCAGTTCCTTTTGCGAGACGCTCCGCCACAAGCTGCACTGGAGAGGAGCGACGCTATGAGTGCAGATTGCAGAGTGCAGAATGCAGAGTGCGGAAATCGGAGAGGAGCCGCGTTATGAGTACAGAGTGCAGATTCCAGAACGCCTTTTAAGAATGGTTCGCCTCAAAGACATCGCGCAGCAGGCCGCCGTATCAGTGATGACGGTATCGAAGGCGCTGCGCGACGAGCCGGACGTTTCGCCGGCGACCAAAGCCCGCATCAAGCTACTAGCTGAACAGATGGGTTACCTTCCCGACTCGACCGCCCAGGGCTTGCGAACGCGGACCACGAAGCTTTTTGGGGTGCTCATACCCTCGCTGGCCAACCCCATTTACTCGCCCATCATCCTCGCCATTCAGGAACGCGCCTATGAATTGGGTTACGATGTCCTGCTCGCGTACACTCTGAACATGCCCGAACGGGAGGATGCGTGCATCCGCCGTTTTTTGTCCCGGCGCGTGGACGGCCTGTTCATTTGCCCGGTTTATCGTCTAGCCACAGAGGCGCGGATTTACCAGGAAATGCTCGTCCGGCGCGTGAACGCCGTCGTCCTGGGGCATCTCGTTCCATTCTGCGCGCAATTTGTGAATGTCGAGGCTGACGACCTCAGCGGCGGATACGCCGTCACCCAACATCTCCTCAAACTGGGGCACCGCCGAATAGCGTTCCTGGCCGGCCCGCCCGCGACCCCCTGGACCCAGGAACGCTTTGAGGGCTATCGCCGGGCACTGCGCGAGGCCAACCTGGACGTCGATGACAAGCTGGTGTTCCAGGCGGGACGCACCTTTGAAGATGGGGCCAAAGTCGCCATCCAATTGATTCATGAGGCCTCCGACGCCACAGCCCTGCAGGCGAACAATGATCTCGTCGCCGCCGGGTGCGCCAATGTCCTCCTGGGACAGGGTTTTAGAATCCCCGAAGACCTATCGGTCGCCGGTTTTGGCGACACCATGCTGAGCGAGTATTTCCGTGTACCCTTGACAACGGTTAGCCAACCCAAACACCGGTTGGGGCTTGCGGCGGTCGATTCCATGCTCCAGCTCATGCGGGGGACCAGGCCGGAAGCCAAGCGCCTTCGAGCCGAATTAGTGGTGCGCGCCAGCAGCGGCACTCCTTCTGCTACACCTGCGTTAAGGCGTCCGAAGACGCCCAAAACATAACGATATTATGAAGAGACTCATTACTATAGTGCTGATACTAGTGGGCGTCGGGGGTGTCCTGTGGCTGGCTCAAGGTTGGACACTCAAGAAAGCCGACGAGGGGATTACCAAATTCAACTCCGACTGCGACAACCTGATCATGGGCATCCAGCAGTACCGGGAGTTCGTTGGGAGCTACCCGACCGGTAACAACGCCCAGGTCGTCAAGGCGCTGACCGGACAGACCGAGAAGAAAGTGCTCATCCTGGCCGTGCGCCGCGCTTCCTTAAACGATAAGGGCGAACTGGTTGATCCCTGGGGCGTTCCCCTTCAGTTCTACTTCTCGAATGACGAGGTTTTGATCCGGTCCGCCGGACCGAACAAGGTTTGGGAAGACAGCTCGACCCCGAATGCCGACGACCTGTATCGCAGCGTAGGCAAGAACAAGCATTAGCCAGCTTGTGGGCGGCGCCACGCCGCGATGAACATGCCGTTGCCGCTAAACTCCTGCGGCAACAGATAAATTTCCGCCAGCGCCGGAGCCCCGGGGGCAAGCGGGTTTCTCACAGCGACCGGTTCAAACTCCGGGCGCTGCTGGCGAAAGCTTTCCGCCACAACCGTGGTCTCCGACCGGGCCAGGGTGCAAACCGCGTAAATCAGCTTACCGCCGGGCTTGACTGCCGCGGCCGCGTTTGCGAGGAGCTGCTGCTGCAAAACGCTTAGCTCTTTCAGATCGAGAGGCGTCGCGGTCCAGCGTGCGTGAGGATTGCGATGCCACGTGCCAATGCCACTGCAGGGAGCATCGATGAGCACCCCGTCGAATTTTGTTTTGGTGGGCAGCTTCGGCCGGCCGTCCCAGGGAGCGCTTCGATAATTAAAAATCCGCGCCCGCGCCGCGCGCCGTTTGAGCCGCTGCAATCGCCACCCCGCGCGGTCGCTTGCCCAGATGAGTCCTTTGTTTTCCATCAAGTCAGCCAAGTGCAGGGTCTTGCCTCCTTCTCCGGCGCAGGCGTCCCACCACGTTTCGCCCGGCCGGGCGCCGCACATGATTCCTACGGCCTGAGAGCTGATGTCCTGCAACTCAAATTCTCCGGCGTGAAACTCCGGCGTCCTGAACAAGTCCTTCTTTCCCTGATACTCGAGAATCTCGGCCAGCGAGCCCTCGCCGAAAGCGCGACAGTCCCCCAGCTTCTCGGCCAGTCCCCTGCCCTGTCCCGGCCGCGCTCGCAGCCACAATTTGGGTTCCACTTGCAACGCCCGCACCCAGGCAGGAGTGATCTCCATTTCCTCCCTGAGCCAGTCGGGGACCGCGTGCGCTACCAGCTCAGCGTCGGAAAAGCTCTGCGGCTTTCTGGCATACCGTTCCGCCAAGCTCAGCGCCCGCTCGATTGACACGTCGCCGCCTGCGCCGTCCTCCAACCAGCCGCGCCAGCGATAATAAGCGAACACTGCGCGGCTCACCTGCCCGGCTTCCTCGGGCGACATCCGGCGCTGGGCCTTGAGTTCCGTGCGCAGGACTGCGTCGGCGGGATGCTCGCGGTCGGCAGCGCGAATCACCCACCTGGCCACAGCCAAAGTCGGGGCGCTTACCATTGGGGCGAAGCGCGGAACTGCCACTCTGTTTGCCCTTGCCTCACGCGGCCCGAGCGGCGCCGCTCGGAGCACCGGCGACCAATTGCCGCAAGACGTAAGGCAGAATGCCGCCATGCCGGTAATAATCGATCTCGATCGGCGTATCGATTCGGCAAGTCACGGACACGGTCTCTTCCTTTCCGCCGGCGCGACGAACGCGAAGGCTCAAGTCCTGTTGCGGCTTCAGCGCCGCCTCCAGGCCGACCACGTCGTAGGTCTCGCTGCCGTCCAGCTTCAGGGTTTGCGCCGTCGTGCCTTCCTTGAATTGGAGCGGCAACACGCCCATGCCCACCAGATTTGAGCGATGAATCCTCTCAAAACTTTGCGCCACCACGGCCTTCACCCCAAGCAGCGCGGTGCCTTTGGCGGCCCAGTCGCGCGAACTGCCGGTGCCGTACTCCTGGCCGGCGATGATCACCAACGGCGTGCCCTCCTTTTGGTAGGCCATCGCCGCGTCGTAAATCGAAACCACGTCCGCGGCGCCCGAAGCCCCGCCGCCCTTGGTAAATACCTTCGTCACGCCGCCCTCAGTACCGGGAACCATCAGGTTTTTGATGCGCACGTTGGCAAAGGTGCCCCGCGTCATGACGCGATCATTGCCGCGACGAGAGCCGTAGCTGTTGAAATCCTCGAACGGGACGCCGTTCTCGAGCAAGTATTTCCCCGCAGGCGAGGTTTTCTTGATACTGCCGGCGGGCGAGATGTGGTCGGTCGTCACGCTATCACCAAAAATCCCCAACGCGCGCGCGGCTTTAATCTCGCTGATCTGACCCGGTTGCAGCGCGAAGTCCTTGAAGAAGGGCGGTTCCTGGATGTAAGTACTCCTGGCATCCCACTGGTACACGTCGCCGGTGCTGGCCGGGATCTCGTTCCATTTGGGGTTTTGCCCGGCGAAATCCTGATACAGCGCGCGAAACACTTCGGGCTTGAGCACCGCCTGCATCTGATCGCGAACTTCGTGCAGCGTCGGCCAGACATCCTTCAAATAGACGTCTTGTCCGTTTTTGCCCTTGCCCAGCGGCTCCCGGGTCAGGTCGATGTCCACCCGGCCGGCCAATGCGAACGCGACCACGAGCGGGGGCGACATCAGGAAATTGGCCTTGATGCTTTGGTGCACCCGGGCCTCGAAATTCCGATTGCCCGATAGTACGGAGGCGGCGACCACGTCGTATTTGCCGACTGCGTCGTCCACCGGGGCAGGCAGCGGGCCCGAGTTGCCGATGCAAGTGGTGCAGCCGTAGCCGACCAGGTTGAATCCCAACTGATCGAGATAGGACTGCAGACCGGCTTTGGCCAGATAGTCGCTGACGACACGCGAGCCAGGCGCCAGGGAAGTCTTCACCAGAGGGTTAACCCGCAAGCCAAGTTCCACCGCTTTCTTGGCCAGCAACCCGGCGGCCAGCATCACCGACGGATTGCTGGTGTTGGTGCAACTGGTGATGGCAGCAATCAGCACGCTGCCGTGCCGAATCCGAGCCTCGGTCGCCAAAGCCGGGGATGCGACTGCATCAGGCGTCGGCCGATTGTTCGCCATCTCGAGTTCGGTCGCAGGATTGGTATTACGCGCTCGCGACATCGCGGCCAACACCGGTTCCTGGCTGCCACCGCCCCGGGCGATCCCGTTTCCCAGCGTGACGCCGAAACTCCTGGCCAGTTCTTCGGTGGGCTTCCCAAACCCGTTTTCTGTTACCGGTTTCGAAAACGAGCTAATGAACTCCTGCTTCATGTTCGGGAGTTCGATGCGGTCCTGCGGCCGCTTCGGCCCCGCCACGCTCGGCACGACGGTGGACAGGTCCAAGTCCAGTTCGATCGAATACTTGACCTGGCCCCTCGCGGGAATGCCGAACATTCCCTGGGCGCGGTAGTAGCTTTCGTAGATGGCACACTGTTCCTCGGTGCGCCCCGTCGCCCGCAAGTAATTCACGCACTCCTGGTCGATCGGGAAGAAGCCCATCGTGGCCCCGTATTCCGGCGCCATGTTGGCGATGGTAGCGCGATCGACCACCGGGAGGGCGGCGGCGCCGGGGCCGAAGAATTCGACGAACTTGCCGACCACTTTTGCCCGGCGTAACATTTGCGTGACGGTCAAAGCCAGGTCCGTGGCGGTGACTCCCTCGCGCAGCGCTCCGGTGAGATGCACCCCTACTACGTCCGGCGTCAGGAAATAGACCGGCTGGCCAAGCATTCCCGCTTCGGCCTCAATCCCGCCGACGCCCCAGCCCACGATGCCCAAGCCGTTGATCATCGTCGTGTGCGAATCCGTACCCACCAGCGTATCGGGGTAGAAGCGCGTCGGAGCTTGAGCGCCGGCAGAGGACGGCGCCGAGAGAACTCCCTTGGCGAGGTATTCGAGATTGACCTGGTGGACAATGCCGATTCCGGGCGGCACCACCTTGAAGGTTTCGAAGGCCTGCATGCCCCACTTGAGAAACTGATAGCGCTCGCGGTTGCGCTGGAACTCCATGTCCAGATTGCGCCGGAGCGCCTCGGCCGACCCGAAAAAGTCCACCTGGACCGAGTGGTCAACGACCAGATCCACCGGGACGAGCGGCTCGATGATCTTGGGAACCCTCCCGAGCCGAGCCGCCGCCGAGCGCATGGCCGCCAAGTCCACCAGCAACGGCACACCCGTGAAGTCCTGCAGCACGATCCGGGCGACCACAAACGGGATCTCCTCGGTGCGCGGCGCGTTCGGCTTCCAATTTGCGAGCGTGCGTACACTTTGCTCTGTTACCCGCCGGCCATCGCAATTGCGCAGCACGGATTCGAGCACCAGCCGCAGGGACACCGGCAGAGTCGAGATGGGCCCGACGCCCGCCCGCTCAAGCTGTGGCAGCGAATAGAACTGTCCCGGCGGTCGGTTCTTAAGGTCCAACTTCTGTAAAGTGTCGAATAAGTTATGTGCGTTGCTCATAAAATCAATCGGGCTAAAGCTCAGGATTAAGCGCCCGCAATGAGAACAAATTGTGGCCTGGGCGCAACAGCGTCAAACCAGAAATCGGAATCAGAACTTGTAGCTGACGGCCAGGAAGTGAAGGTTCAACCCCGGATTCGGGTTGCCGAGGCCGGAGTTGGACATGTGCTGGAAGCGGTAACCGATACGGACGCGCCTGCCCAGCTCGGCGTTGAGACCGACGTGACTGGTAAACTGGAAGAGCAGGCCGAAATCTTTCGTCCCAAAGTCAGACCGGCTCAACAGCGTGGGGCTGACGCCGCCTTCGAACGATAGGGGGAAGTGGTTTCGAGCCAGGGCAAGGGTTGGTCCCAATGTAACGACCGCCGCATCCCCGCCCGGGTCGGCCAGCCAGCCGGCGGAGAGGTCCAGGCGCGACTTCAGTCGCCACCGGGAATCCACATTCCAATCCCAGGGCAAATTGCAGTTCACGAACGCTTCCGCCTGATGAAAGTTGCGCGTTGCGCTGGTGAAGGACGCACCTCCTCGCACGCCGGCGGATTCCAAGCTGAAGTCCTGCGCCCTGCCGGCAAAACCCGTCGCTGCCAGCAGGCACAGGGTGAATAACCCCTGTTTCCCAAAAACCACGGCGGGGGACTATCTCACGTGTTGGAGCGGTTCGCAAGTAGAGGAGAGCCGCGTCACCGTTTCAGGAACTTGGCCACCGCCTCGGTCCGGGTGCGGACTTGAAGTTTTTCGTAGATCCGGCGGATGTAGGTGTGCACGGTCTCGTAGCTGATTCCGAGTTTTTCTGCGATCTCCTTGTAGAGGAAGCCCTGGCTCAGGCAATCGAGCACCTCCTGTTCGCGCTCTGAAAGGTTCTCGGTAGGCAGTGAGGACGAGCCGGCTCGCTGAAAGGATTGAGTCACTTTGCGGGCGATATGGGTGGTCATGGGCGAGCCGCCGCGATGCACCTCACGTATCGCTTCGAGCAGTTCGGCGCTTTTGGTCCGCTTGAGAAGGTAACCCGCCGCTCCGGCGGCCAGCGCGTTGAAGATATTCTCCGTATCTTCATAGACCGTCAGCATCACGGCCAGGGTGCCGGGCGCGATTTGTTTGAGGCGACGCACGCATTCGACCCCGTTCATGCCCGGCAAGTTGATGTCCATCAACACCACTTCAGGCCGGTCCTTGGGGAGGCCTTCGAGCGCGGATTCTGCATCCCCATAATGGCTCAAACAGCGAAATCCTTCGGCGCGGCTAATCACGCGCGCCAGCGTGGTCCGCAACTGTTCGTTGTCTTCGACGATGGAAACGGTAATGGGCATCCGGCGGGCAGCGGGGAATCACTTCACCACAGGCCTCAGCACAATATTGCGATATTCGATGCCGGTATGGTCGCCTTGAAGGTAAATCGGCCCCGGACGGGCCACGTCCGACCACAACGCGCCGCCCGTGCAGCCCGCCACCGGCTGGTTATCAATGATCTTTGTGCCGTTCAGAACAACGGACATGTGGCGGTCCACGAAAGTAATCTTCATGGTCTGCCATTGGCCCGGCGGTTTTTCGGCGCTACTCGTCGGCTTGATACGGCTGTAGACTGCGCCCATGTTGTGCGGGTCCAGCGGCCGGCCGTAGGTGTCCGCGACCTGCACCTCGTAAATGCCGCGGACATAAACGCCGCTGTTCTCGTGCGCTCCGACTTTGGCCTCCAGGCTCAGTTCGAAATCCTCGAATTCCTGGTCCGTGCGCAAATTGCCATAGCTTTTGTGGGGCTTTCCTTCTTCCTGGCGGACCGCGTTGATGAGGTCGCCATCCTTGGCACTCCACCCGCTGGCCGCTTTGGGATCGGTCAGCCTCCAACCGGTGAGGTCACGGCCGTTGAACAGGCGGATAGGCCCGCCGAATTTCACGGCTGCCAGGTCCGGCGCGGGCGGCATTGGCGGCTGGCGGCGGCCACCGAATTCAGCCGTAACCTCGCCCTGTCCATTGTCGCGCTGCCTGGTGCTGCTCAGCTTGATTTGGTCGCCGTCGACCGTCCCGGTGATGGTCTCGACCACAGTCACTTTTTCCTTCTTTCCTTCGGCGTTCGTGCGTTGAACGCTATGGTTGCGCGTCAGGACCAGGTGCCCATCGGCAAGTTTCACAGAAGCGACCGGTTCAACGCTGCCAAAGCCCCAGAGCATGCTCGCTTCGAGTTGGCCGTTTTTCTCCTGCACACCCAACCAGCCGGCGGCACCGCCAGGAATGGTCAACTCCCATTCTCCCAGGAACGGATCGTCTGCCGCGCGCACGGCAATGGTGACGCCGAGAACGCAAACACACATGAGGAGCCAGTTGCAAAAGCGTTTAGTCATGAGGCCCCTTATGCGGTGCGCGCCCCGCTAATGCAAGCCGAAACCTCCCTGGTATTTACGCCGGCGAGGCTTGCTGGCACATTCCCGCCACGTACATGAGCCCGCTGCCGCAAAATTCGAGCAATCGCGCCTGGGCCGTCGTCGCGATGCTCTGGCCGGTAGCGGTGCTGAATTATCTCGACCGTCAGATGCTTGCCACGATGGGCCTCTCCATCAAAGTGGACATCCCTGAACTGCAAAGTGCTGAGAGGTTTGGCCAGTTGATGGCGATCTTCCTGTGGGTCTATGCCTGCTGCAGCCCGCTGGGAGGAGTGATTGCCGACCGTCTGAACCGCAAGTGGTTGATCACCGCCAGCCTCGGGCTCTGGTCGCTCGTGACCCTGCTTATGGGCCAGGTGAGCGACTTTCAGCACCTGTATTACCTTCGCGCGGTGATGGGAGTGAGCGAGGCGTTTTACATGCCGGCGGGACTGGCGCTGATCGCGGATTACCATCCGGGCCCGACGCGCTCGCGAGCGGTGGGGGTCCACATGAGCGGCGTTTACATGGGCCAGGCCCTAGGGGGTGTGGGCGGCTGGGTGGCCCAGGCGTTCTCGTGGCGCACGGCCTTGACAAGCTGCGGCATTATAGGGATCGCGTATTGTCTCGTGCTGGTGGTGTTCCTGCGGGAAAAACGGAGTCTCGACGCGGGGGATGCCGGCTCCACGCGGCGCGATGAAGAAACCAGTTCTGTCAACTGGCCGGGCTATTCGATTTTAGTGCTGTGTTTCACGCTGCCGAGCCTGCCGGGCTGGGCAGTAAAGAATTGGCTGCCGACTCTGCTCCAGGATCGATTCGCAATGCCCCAGGCGCCCTCCGGACTGTGGGCGACCCTTACCAATGCCAGCGCCGCCTCTTGTGGGGTGCTCCTCGGCGGCGGCCTGGCCGACCGTTGGGCGAAATACACCGAACGGGGCCGCAGCTACGCCGGCGGGCTGGGCCTTTTGCTGACGGCGCCGGCGCTGGCCGGCATGGGGCTGGCACCCGGTTTTCCAATCGCGATTGGCTGCGCTGTCCTCTTCGGCCTTGGCTTTGGCATATTCGACGCAAATAACATGCCGATCCTTTGTCAACTCGCTCCGCCGCGTTTTCGCGCGACCGGCTACGGCCTGATGAATTTCGTCGGCATCTCCGCCGGGGCGCTGCTGACGCCGCTCCTCGGCAAACTCAAAGACAGTGGCGTGCCGCTGGCTACCGGCTTCGCCTACTGCGCCTTGCCGGCGCTGCTCGCTGCAGTCTTTATGTTTCTGCTCCGCCCAAAACCCTGCGAACCAGGAGCGGCACCAGCGGGAACGCCGGCCGCACCGGTGTCGAAGGCTAGCCCCTCGGCGCAATAACCAATGTCTTCTCCGCCATCGTAGCAGCAGGTGCCATCTCAAGCCCCGCCATGTTCGACTTCCACCAGGCTGCTCCTTCAGCCACCGTCCAGGCGCCTGCGGCGGCGCACCGCCCGAGCGCGGTTTCCAGCGCTTCGGCGCTGGCGGGCCGCACGTCGGGCGATTTGGCCAGGCAGGACATCAGGAGCTCTTCCAGGTCGGCAGAAACGGGCTTGCCCAGCCGGTCAGACGGACTCATTGGCATCGTATCGACCTGCCACCTAAGCAATTGGTCCACGTCGTCCGAATCAAAGAGTGTTTTGCCGCTCAACAGCCAATAGCCGACCGCCCCCACCGAATACACGTCGCTGCGCGCCCCAACCGTCTCCGGGTGATCGACGGCTTCTGGCGACATGAAGTGCGGTGTTCCCACCACCGCTTGGGCGGCAGCCTGATCGGTCGAGCGCTGATGCACGGCCTTGACCAATCCGAAGTCCAAAACCTTCACTAGGTCCGGCAGCCCACCGCGATGCGTCAGCACGATATTCGCCGGCTTGATGTCGCGATGAATTAACCCAATCCGGTGCGCCTCGGCCAGCGAACCGCACACCTGCCGCAGAATGTGGATGACGCGTCCTTCCGGCTGTGGCCCGAATTGACGGGTCAGTTGGTTGAGATCGATGCCGCTCAAGTACTCCATCGCATAATAAAACAAGCCCTCGGGCGTGCGGCCGTAATCGTAAATCGCGACGGTATTCGGATGGGTCAACTGGCTCGTCATTTGGACCTCATGCTCGAAGCGCCTCGCATTGGCTTCGTTGGTCATGTCGGGGCTGAGCAGCTTCACTGCGACCGGGCGGCGCATCAGCGCGTGGCGCGCGCGATACACCATGCCGTTGTTGCCGCGGCCGATCTCCTGAACCAGCACATACTGTCCCAGCCGCCGAGCCCCCAGCGCGCTCTTGCGGATGGAGGCCTCCAGCCGTTCGACCAGCAGTGTAAAACCAAAGATCGCCAACCCGCTCAGAGCCAGCAACAGAAACAAAACCATGAACGCCTGCCGCAGCATGTAAAGCGTCTGAAACGCTTCCTCGGTCGAAACCTCCGTCGCAATCCCGATCCCATATTCCGGCAGCCAGGCCCAGGCGCCGACCACTTTGACGCCCCTGTAGTTGCGATAACCCACAACGTCCACCCCATCATCCCCCAGCACAGCGGCGGCCGCCATTTTCGTCAAATGCATGTCCCGCCGGGCTTTTTTCGGTTGCTCGCCCCGCTCCATGTTGACCTCCGGGTCGAGCAGGCGCAGATTTAAAATTGCCGTCGCCTCAGGCTCTTTGGGAACCAGGCCGAGTCGTTTAAGTTCGTCCTCGAAACGGGATGCGGTCAGCATGATGCCGCGGCGATCAAACGCGTACGCCTCGCCACTATCCCCCATGCGTGCCACGGAGAAAATTTGGCTGAACTGCTCCTCCGGCCGCATCCGCAATGCCAGCACCGCCACCGCCTTGCCTCCGGCCGGGTTGACCGGCGCGACGACAAACATGGTCGGGCCCTCCGCGCGCTGGCTGAGCGTCGCTTCGCGCGCGAAGGGACGCGACACGGACGAGTGGCCCCGCAAGGCACGGTCCACGAATGAATCGTACCCTCGCGGCGCCGTGCGAGTGACCACGCGCGGGTGAGTCGAGGCGAGGATGCGTTTGTCCGCGCCGATGACGACATAATCCAGGTAGCGCTGTGCTTCGATAACCGGCCGGAGGTGCTGTTGCAGCGTTTTGGCGGCGGCACTGTTCGTCAGCAACTCCTGGGAGACGTTCGTGATCTTCGCAATCTCCGCGAGCTCAACAATCGCGGCTTCGATCCGGACGTCTGCAGCCAGTGACCTTGCGTCCGACTCCTGTTGCGAAAACCAAAGCCGCAGCGCCGCAATGTCGGCGTACAACAACGTTGTCAACCGGGAGGCGAGTTCGCTCCGCGTCGCCGTCTCGACCCGGTCTCGGACCCAGTAGCCGACGGCAACCAACACCACCGCGCCCAGAAGCGGCCAGACCCACAGATGCTTGGAAAGGAGCAGCGGCACCCGGGTAAGAAACCGGGCCACCCTGCCCCTTCTAAAGGTTGCTGCGTCAAAAGCCACACCTTTAGACTCTGTGGAGGCATCCCGCTTGTCAACGCGGAGAATACCCGTTGACTATGCCGCCTTAAGCGTCCTCGTTCTGGTCGTCGTCTTTGTAATCGATCTGGAACCGACCCGAAGAAAGCGGATCGATTCCGAGGACGAAGACACGCACCACGAACCACGCTTCACGTTTCATGCATCACTCTCCTCGTGAGTTCCTCCACCCAGCCTTGTCTATGCTTTAGATATCGTCATGAAACGCCAGCTATGAGTCTTGATGGACAGCAGATTATAATAGACAAATTCCACGTTGGGGTGCGTCCTAAGGATAGAATTGATGCCTGCCGGCTTTGACTTTGAGCGGCTTTACGACGAGCACGCCCAGGCGTTGTTTGCCTTCCTTCTCAATTTCACGCGCGACGAAGAGGACACGCGGGACGTTTTGCAGGAGGTGTTCGTCAAGCTCGCCCGGCAGCCATACCTCCTGGTCGCGGCACGCGACGAGCGGGCCTTTCTGATTCGGATCGCCCACAACGCCGCAATCGACCTGATGCGCCGGCGCGGCGCCCGCCACGAACACCACGAACAATTCGGCGCGGAGAACATCGGCTCGTTCGCCGCGACCGCCGACCCTGATGAAGCCGCGTTTCGCGCTGAGCTCTCCGCCGCGTTGGGCCAATTGCCGCCCGACCAGCGCGCCGTTGTCCATCTAAAGCTGTGGGAGGGCCGCACCTTCGCAGAAATCGGCGTGGCACTCGACATTCCCCCCAACACCGCGGCCAGCCGCTATCGCTACGGACTAGACAAATTGCGCGAGCTGCTGCGTCCACTTTACAAAGAGATAATATGAATGGCGAAGACCAGTTCGAGAGACGACTTGAGCGCCAGGCGCAACGGCCGATTCCGCCGGCCTGGCGCGAAGAGATTTTGACCGCAGCACGCCAAGCCGAGATCTCCCGCCTGCTGGCGCCCCGCGCTCACCGTTCCCTGCTGTCAACTATCAACTCCCAACTATCAACTTTCTTGTGGCCTCATCCCAAAGCCTGGGCGGGCCTGGCGGCCGTGTGGTTGCTGGTCCTCGGTCTGGACTTCGCCGCTCGCGAGCCGTCGCGACAGCAGGCCGCGGCCCAAGCCACGCCGCCCTCGCCGCAACTGCGTCAGCTTTTGCAGCAGCAGGAACAGCTGCTGGCCGAATTGGTCGGCCCGTTTGAGCACCCCGGGGCCAACCCGCGGAAGCCGGTCCTACCCCAACCGCGGAGCCAGCGCCGCGAAGAATTCATGAACGCGTGACCCGATTATGAACGAAAAACCCCCCAGCATCTGGAAACGGCCCTGGAATACGCCGGCCAGGGCTCTCGCCTGGTTCGCGCTGCTGGTCGGCGGCGGCTTCATAATCATTTGTTGCTTCGCCTTGATCACAGAACAGGGTGCGCGCGGCACCGAATTGATTCCTGCCGCGTTGCTTGCGGCCGTAGCCTTGTCGGCGGTGGCCGTCGCTGGCTATTTCTTCGTCCGTTGGATTTCGTCCTGGCGAAACCTGCGCCGTTTTTTGTTTGTGGTCGTGTGCCTGGTCACGCTCATAGCGCTGGCCTATGCCGAGGAAAACTGGCGGGGCAAGCACGCCTGGCAAAAATACCTCAGCGAGTCGGAGGCGAAGGGGGAAAAGTTTAACCTCGCCAGCCTCGCTCCTGCGCCCGTGCCGGACGAAAAGAACTTCGCGCTTACGCCGCTGCTCAAGCCGGCGACGGATTTCACCCAAGGACCGACCGGGGTGGTGTGGCACGATACGAACGGGTTGGCGCGCCTGGACAAGATTAAGGCGGACCTTTCACCCGGGCGCAATACCAACGACCATCTGGTGCTCGGGAGTGTCGAGAAAGGCACGCTCGCGGATGTGTCTGCCTGCGGCGAGTTCTATCGCGGCAACACGAATTACCCGCAAGCGCCGACCACCGCTACCGCCGTCGAGACGATCCTGGTCGCACTCGGAAAATTTGATCCCGAGCTCAAGGAACTGCGCGAAGCCGCCGCTGCCCGCCCGCATTCACGTTTCCCAATTCATTACGAGGCTGAGCCGCCTTGGGGCATCCTGCTGCCGCACCTGGCTCGCATGAAAGGGCTCACCACGCTCTGCCAGATGCACGCGATGGCGGAACTGGACACAGGTCGCGCGGCGGAAGCATTTGAGGACTTGAAGCTCGGCTTGCGCCTGTCTGATAGCATCCGCGATGAACCGCTTCTGATTGACCATCTCGTCCGGATTGCGACGCTGGCCATCGATTTGCAGACCGTGCGCGAAGGATTGTATCGCCACGCGTGGACGGACGGCCAACTGGCGGAGTTGGAAACTCGTTTGGCGTCGCTCGACCTGATGTCGGAATACCAGCTCGCGATGCGCGGTGAGCGCGCCTGTGAAGTCGGAGGTTTGGAGTTCCTGCGCCGCCAGGGCTTTCGCTCCAACCCCATGGATTACCTCGGTAGCGACGAAGGTGGCTCCTCCTCGACCTCGACGCCGCCTCTCAACCCCATACCCAGCGGCTGGTTTTACCAAAACATGCTCACCATCTCCCGCATGTTCCAGAGCTTCATGATCCCCATAGTCGACGAACGGGCGCACCGTGTTTTCCCGGAGGTCGCTGAGAACGGGGTGCGCACGCTCGGCAAAATGAGGACGGGCCCTTACACCATTTTCGCCAAGCTACTTCTCCCTGCCCTTGGAAAAGCCATGCAACGCACCGCGCGCATGCAAACCTATGTGGACGCCGCCAACGTCGCTTGCGCTCTGGAGCGTTATCGCCTGGCCAACGGCAAACTGCCCGACGCACTCGAGGCGCTGGCGCCGGCCTTCATCGCTCGAATCCCTAACGATGTCATCGACGGCAAGGCGCTTCGATACCGCGTCAAAGCCGACGGCGGGTACGTGCTTTATTCCGTAGGCTGGAACCAGACCGACGACGGCGGTGAACTGGCATGGAAAGAGCGGAATAAGGAAACGCCCACCGTGGACTTCACACAAGGCGACTGGGTCTGGTTAATGCCAGCCAGGAAAAGCTGACGGCGGCCATCGAATTCTGCCGTACCCTACCGTACCTTACCGGCGGAGGATGACGGGAGGGGAAGAATTATTGTTAAAGAGTGTTAAGATCTGGGGGGCGGCCATCAAGTCGGTGGGGACGACGACGAGGACGATTGTGAGCGGTTACCGGCGGATGCCGGGGGAGCGGTTCAATTACGTTAGCGCCTATGGGTGTTAGGGGTCCCCAGGGTGCTACAGTGCTACAAGCCGCATAAAATCGAGCGATTTTGCACCATCAGGGTGCTACAAAAGTGCTACAAGGGTGTTACAAGGCGTGACATGGTGCCAAGATGATATTTGCGGAGGTTATTGGATTTGCAAGGCTTTCCAAGGCATGCCGAAGTATCCCGAGTAGCATAGTCAAGATTTGCATTGAGTAGGACCCGACACGACGTCAGTCCGTGATGACGTGGAGGGCGACGATGGCCAGGATGGTTCCAGCCGTCAGAGTTACCCCGGCGATGAGCAGTGTGGCCAAGTGTGAGCGAACACTGGCGAGCGTCTCCAGCGCAGCCCGCCGCAGTTCCGCATCCTGGCGCCAGTTGCGCAGTACGATCGCGCAGCCGATGACGAACGCTGCAAACGGCAGCGCAATGAGGAAAACGTCGAGGCCAAGGAAGGGGCGGGCGCTGAACCACTCGACCAGACGCAGGGCAGTGTGGGCCGGTTCATATTGCGGCGGCTGAATGTCCCGCACGAAGAGTGAGGTCATGAACAGCACGGCGGGGAGGACGAGGAGCAGCTCCAGAGTGGCGATGGCGCGTTTCATTGTATTCATACTTACTTTGTAATACAAAGTATATTTCGTGTCAAGCTGGGCGGGAAGGTTACCTTTTCGACGCGATACTTTTATGAAGCTTCTCAGAGACCTGACGCGGTAGAAGCGGCATGGGCAGTTATCCGCGTCGTCCGTTATCCGTGGTTCAAGAATCAAAAATCCTTTACACGTGCTCTCGATTTCTCTTCCATCGGGTCATGGGCTCTAAACGCAACGCCATGAAAACTTCCACCTTACTTCTCGCCGGTCTCCTCTTCGCAAGCCGCTTGTTGGCCGCCGACAGCACTATCATCGCGCCCGGCGCGACGCTCCAGAAGCTCGCGGACACCTTCTCGTTCACCGAAGGGCCGGCCTCGGACAAAGACGGCAACGTCTTTTTCACCGACCAGCCGAACGACCGGATCATGAAATGGAGCACGGAGGGCAAGCTCACGCCGTTCATGCAGCCCTGCGGCCGCGCCAACGGCTTGTCGTTCGATGGCGACGGCAACCTGTGGGCTTGCGCCGACGAGACCAACGCGCTCTGGCGGATTCACATGGATAAAACGATCGACGTGGTGGTGAAGGATTACGAAGGCAAGCTGCTCAACGGACCCAACGACGTCTGGGTCCGGCCCGACGGCGGGATTTACATCACCGACCCGTATTACAAGCGGCCGTACTGGAAGCGAGGGGCAAAGGAAATCCCCGAATGTGTTTATTATATTTCGCCGGATTACAAAAAGGTGGTGCGGGTGATTGACGATTTCAAACAACCGAACGGCATTATCGGCACGCCCGACGGCAAAACGCTCTACGTGGCCGACATTGGAGGGCATAAGACTTACAGTTACGCCATCCAGGCTGACGGTTCGCTCAAGGACAAGCATCTCTTCTGTGAACTAGGTTCGGACGGCATGACCATTGATAACGAAGGCAACGTTTATCTCACCGGGAACGGTGTGACTGTGTTCGATTCGACCGGCAAACAAATCGAGCACATCGAAGTGAAGGAACCGTGGACCGCGAATATTTGTTTCGGTGGCAAGGACCGGCAGATGCTGTTCATCACGGCAAGCAAGTGTATCTATAGCTTGCAGATGCGGGTGAAAGGGGTGGGGAGCCAGTAGAGGGAAAGGGTCAAGTATAAAGGCTAAAACGAGTGCGGAATGCGGAATTGAGAATTGAAGATTGGGAATCAGAGAAAGGGAAAGCGTGGAAGGCGTATCGGTGAGGTTATGGGCTTGAGATACCGGGTTGTGCCAGAAGGAAACCGAGGAATACGCGGTTTGTCAGTTCGAAGTCTGCTATTTGCGTGGCTTTTGTGCGTGATCTGCGGGCAGCCGGTCTGCGGGGCGGCGAACCTGTGGACGCTGGCGAATCAGCAGGCGAAGGTGCACCGGTTTTCCACGCTTCTGACGGCCCAGGATGTGCGCCAACGGCTTTCCTCTGACGAGGGCCTTCAGGCCGCCATCGATTGGTGCAAACAAACCGGCATCAGCAAAGTTTATATCGAAGAATTCCGGGACGGTTACCAGGCCGAGCGCGCGACGCTCGAAAAGGCAGCGCGCGCGTTTCGCGCCGCCGGGTTTGAGGTGTCCGGTTGCGTGACAACCACCCGCGTCGGCAAGGCGTCCACCGGCTGGAAAGATGTCGCCTGTTGTTATACCGACCAGGCGACGCAGGAAAAGGTCCAGGCGATTTTTGAGTACGCCGCGAGCCTGTTTGATGAGATCATGATCGATGATTTCTGGTTCACGGACTGCTCCTGTCCCGACTGCGACGCCGCGCGCCTCGCCAAAACAGTTACGGTTGGCGACCACACCTATCCCGTAACCGGCGATACGTGGGAAGATTATCGTTGCGAGCTGATGACGCGTGTTTCGCGCGCCCGGCTGCTCGCGCCGGCAAAACGGGTCAACCCGAAGGTGCGGCTAATCATCAAGTATCCGCAGTGGTATGACAATTTCCACATGCGCGGCTACGAAGTCGTGCGCGAGACGGCAGATTTCGACCGCATCTGGGTCGGCACCGAGACTCGCGATTACCAGGACCAGCGCTGGGGTGGCACGCCCCAATACGAGGGTTATTTTATTATGCGCTGGCTGGGTGGCATCGGTGGCACCAAGTGCGGCGGCGGCTGGTATGATTGGCTCGGCACGACCGAACGCACGTACCTCGAGCAGGCGCGCCAAACAATCCTGGGCGGCGCGCACAAATCGATGCTCTTCTGCTTCGGCGGCCTCCACGGCTCAACCGGGCCGAAGGATGTCGAGGCCCTGCGCGCCAACATGCCCGAACTGCTCGCGGTGGCCAGGGAAGTGCGCGACCGACCGATCGTGGGCGTGGCTGCTTATAAGCCGCCGAACAGTCATCCGGAAAAGGAGGCACGCGTGTTCGATTTTGTCGGGATGATGGGCGTGCCGCTGACGCCGTGCCACGAGTTTCCGACCAACGCGCCCGCGGCGTTCTTCTCCGTTCACGCCCTCAAGGACGCCGATTTCGTTCCCAAACTGGAAAAGTTCGTTCTGGCCCGCAAACCGGTCCTACTGACCGATGGCCTAGCGCGAGCGCTGGCGCACCGCATGAAACTTGATTTAGCCAACATCCAGATCCTGCCCGTTAAGGACGACCCCAAATCGCTGTTGCAGTTCGACCAAAAGGAGTGCGACGAGGTGCGCGCGCCGTTGCTGAGACCGTTCAAGACCTCGTTCCAGGCTCCGGCTCGGGTGGCGCTTTACTTGTTCAAAGACAAGAGCTGGGTGGTTGAGAACTTCAACGATGAGGCCGTCCACGTGCAGGTTAATGGCAAGAGTATGGAGATCGCCGGTCGCTTTTGGGTTCAGCATTGGAGGTAGAGACGGAGAATTGGCGGCCAATCATTACAGCGCAGCTGATTATGAACAAATCAGCCAACCGAAGCCCAGGTGTGCCGCAGAGACGCGATGAGCGCAGAGAAAACAAGTTGCGATAATGGTTTTGGAAACGCGGGATTCTCAGTGATATCGCCGCGACTAACGCAGGGTGTCCGGACTTTTTGTTTTCTCTGCGTTCATCGCGGCTCTGCGGTTGAAAGCCATTCAACAACTTGTGCGAAACCTGATGGTAACCGGATCAGGGCATCATCGGAAAACGCTCCCCAAAATTCCGAATCTATGAACAAGTTATCGGCGACAAGCTCCTTTGGCCTAGTTTTGGGCATGGTTTTAACCCTAGCGGTCGCTTGCCCGGCGCGGAGCGCGGTCACGATTGTCAACAAAGGCCAGAGCCCGTACCGGATCGTTGTCGCCACCAATGCCCTGCCCTCCGAACGCTACGCAGCTGAGGAACTTCAGCGCTACCTCGAGAAAATCAGTGGCGCGAAGCTGCCCATAGCCACTGATGACACCCGCCCCGGTTCGCGTGAAATCCTGCTCGGTGACAACGCGCATCTGCGGAAGCTTGGAGTGAAGATCGACTTCGCGCGCCTCGGCACTGAAGGCTTCACGCTGCGCACGGAGGGCAACCGGCTAATCGTCGCCGGCGGCAAACCGCGCGGCACGCTGTATGGAGTGTATGCGCTGCTCGAAGCGAAGCTCGGCGTCCGCTGGTTCACGCCTGAAGTGGAAGCCGTACCGCGAACCAACCGCCTGTCGCTGCCGACGCTCAACGAGACGGAGGTGCCCCCGCTCGAATATCGCGAGGTTTACTGGACGGAGACGATGCGCGACGCCGATTTTGCCGCGCGGCACCGCTTGAACGGCAATAGCTACAGGCTTACGGAAAAACACGGCGGTCGGGCAGCGGTCTATTTCCCTTTCGTGCATAGCATGGACAGCCTGGTGCCGCCGGACCTCTTTAACGAACACCCTGAATACTTTCCTTTCATCAACGGCAAACGCGTGAATGGCTACGTCCAGCGGTGCCTGTCCAATCCCGAGGTGCTTAAAATGGCAATCGCCCGGGTGCGGCAATGGCTTAAGGAACATCCCGAGGCCACGATCATCAGCGTCTCGCAAAACGATACGGGCAAGTGGTGTCAGTGTGACCAGTGCAAAGCACTCGACGAGGCCGAGGGCAGCCCGGAGGCCTCCCTGCTCCGTTTCGTCAACGCCATCGCGCAGGATATCGAGAAGGATTATCCCAACCTCCGAATCGATACCTTGGCGTACCAGTACACCCGAAAGCCGCCCAGGGCGATTCGGCCCCGGTCGAACGTGATCATCCGGCTATGCTCGATTGAGTGCTGCTTCGCGCATCCGCTGGCGACGTGCGTGTCGGAGCGGAACCAGCGGTTCCGCGACGACATCATCGCGTGGCAGCCAGTCGCACCGAAACTTTACATCTGGGATTACACAACCGACTTCGGGCATTACCAGCAGCCGTATCCAAATTTCGGTGCGCTGCAACCTAATGTGCAGTTCTTCGTGCAGCACGGTGTGAAGGGCCTTTTCGAGCAAGGGAACTATTCTCCCGGCGGCAATGGCGAGCTGGGCCCGCTGCGCGCCTATATCCTGGCCCGGCTGCTTTGGAATCCGAATGCCAACGTGGCGAAGGACATCGGCGAGTTTCTGAATGCTTACTACGGCAATGCCGGGCCGAAACTGCAGGCTTACATAGATTTGCTCGAATTTCAGGTGAAAGCGCCCAGCATTCATACGCGTATTTCTGACTCGCCGAGAGCCGCTTACCTGAACGACGAATTCATCGCGGGCGCAGAGAGCCTCCTGAACGAAGCGGAGCAGGCGGCGGAAAATGAGACCGTCCGCCTCCGTGTGCAAGTGTCGCACCTGCCGGTCTGGTACGTCCAGCTCGCGACTAGCCGCGTAAAGGGCGACGCGCGGAGCGAGCTGCTGAAGCGATTCCTGGAAATCGCGCGCAAAGCGGGGATTGACCAGATTGGCGAGGGGAAGTCGCTGGAGGAATGGGGAAAGAGGATGGAGGCGGGGGGGCGTTGAAACGTGGGAGCGTGGGAGCGGAGGGAAGGGTGGATTGGTGGATTAATGGATTGATGCAGCGGGGGAGCTTTAAGGCGCTAAAACGGTTAAAACGTGAAGCGTGAAACGTGGCAAAGCTCAGTCGCCCTTCGTGGCGCCGAAGGTGGCGCCGCGACGTTCCGGCCCCAACGCAATCACCACCACGCCCACGGCGAACACGGTCAGGGCGGTAAGCCCCATAGCCGTCGCATAGTTCAGGTGGCGGGCGAAGATCGCCTCGATGTACGCGACGCTCCCCGCCAGGAGCACGCCGCATTGATAGGCGAATCCGGGCAGAAACCCGCGGACGGAGTCCGGCGAGAGTTCGGTGATATGGGCCGGAATGACACCCCAAGCCCCTTGCACCATGAATTGTATCAGAAAGGCGCCGACGACCAGCAAGCCTGTGCCCGGCGCGTAGGCCCACAAGGGAACCAGGACCATGGCCAGCAACAGCGCGGTCATCATTCCGCGACGGCGTCCGAAACGGTCCGAAAGTTGGCCGAAAACGATTCCGCCGAGAAGCGCACCAATGTTGTAGATGATGGCGATGATCGCCACCTGACGCGGCGCAAACCCGCGCTGCTCTTTTAGAAAAGTCGGATACATGTCCTGCGTGCCGTGCGAAGCAAAGTTCATCATCATCATCAGGGCCGTCAGGTAGAGGAAGAGTTTCCAGTTCGACACAATCGCGCGGCCCAGGCCGCTCCAGCTTTCCTGCCGGGTCTTTTGCCAGACGGCGGATTCCTTTACACGGTAGCGGACAAACAACGCCAGCAGCGCGGGCAACCCGCCGATGAAAAACATCGGGCGCCAGCCCCACCTCGGAAACACCGTGAAGTAGCAGCAGGCGGCGAGCAGGTAGCCGACCGCGTAGCCTTCCTGCAGCAACCCGGACAAAACGCCGCGCCAGCGCGGCGGCACTTTTTCCATGACCAGCGACGCGCCGACACCCCATTCACCACCCATGCCGATGCCGAAAAGGGCGCGCAGCACGAGAAACGTTGAGTAATTGGGCGCAAGCCCGGACAGCACCTCGATGACCGAATAAAAGACCAGGTCGAGCATTAGGGGCAGCCGGCGGCCGTAGCGATCGGCCAGCAGACCGAAGATGAAGGCGCCGACGGGCCGGAACGCGAGCGTCACGGCGATGGTGCCGGCCACCGCGGGAATGTCGGTATGGAACTCCTTCGCGATGGCGGGCATGGTGAATACCAGCACGAAAAAATCAAAGGCGTCCAGGGTCCAACCCAGAAAACACGCGACGAGGGCATTAATGTAATCGCTGCGCTGCACCACAACGGCGACAGGGGGTGAGTCGGGTTGCTGGCTGTTCATTCGGCTGCGTGCTGAGCGCCTGTCGGATTGGGGGTCATCGAGAGGAGAATAAACCCAAATCTGCAGAACGCGCAAAAGATCAATGGACTTTTCACCCGAGTAACCTTGTAACCCGGGCAGAAATCCTGTTTGCTCCAGCCATGAATCGACGGGCGTTCCTCAAGACCGGCGCCAGCGCGACAGCTTTGGTTCTGACCACTCCCGCCTGGTCCGCCGCCAAATCCGGACTGGCCGATGACGAGATTCTCGACCAAGCCAAAGCGCGCATCGAGACACACCGCAAAAGGGATGGCGTCATTCTCGTCCAAAATGCAAGCGGCAAGCCGGTTCCTGGCGCAAAGATCAGCCTCGAGCAACTCCACCATGAATTTCGGTTTGGCTGCAACCTGTTTCAGTTCGGACGTTGCGGGGAACCCGACCGAGAGCAGCAATACCGCCAGCAGTTCGCCGCGGTCTTCAACTACTGCACACTGGGCTTTTACTGGGGCAGCTACGAATTCGAGCGCGGGAAGCCGAATTATGACTACACGGACAGCGTCGTCGAATGGACCCGCTCGCGGGGGATCGATTGCAAAGGGCATCCGCTGGTTTGGGATCATCCCGCGAGCTCGCCCCGGTGGCTGCCGGATGACGCATCGGAAATCGAAAAACTCTCCAACGGGCGGGTTCGGGAAGTTGTTTCGCGCTACCGGAACCGCATCGACATCTGGGACGTGGTAAACGAAGCCACACACCTGTCGCAAGGAGTGAACAAGACCCCGATGGCGCGCTGGGGAGCAGCGATTGGCGCCGCCAAGTATATCTCAGAGCCATTGAAGGTGGCCCGCGCCGCCAATCCCAACGCGCTGCTCGTCGTCAACGATTACCGCATCGAACCGGCCTACTACGAACTGCTTCAGCGCTCACGCGAAGAGGGGAAACCCCTTTTCGACGTGGTCGGCATTCAGAGCCACATGCACGAAGGCGTCTGGCCGCTGCAAAAGGTGTGGGACACTTGCGATACCTACAGCCGGCTTGGCCGGCCCATTCATTTCACCGAAACGACGCTGCTCAGCGGGCCGCGGAAGGGTCCCGGTGAGAACTGGGGGCCGACCACACCCGAAGGGGAAGCAAGGCAGGCGTCGCAAACCGCCAATTTTTATACGGCTCTCTTTGCGCACCCAGCCGTGCACGCGATTACCTGGTGGGACTTCTCCGACTATCATGCCTGGCAACACGCTGCCGCTGGATGGCTGCGCGATGATATGTCGCCCAAGCCCGTGTACGAACGAATGCTAGGCCTCATCAAGGGAGAGTGGTGGACCAAGACGGCAGGCCGCACGGACGGGGACGGTGTCTTTAGCACACGCGGCTTCTATGGCAGGTATCGAGTAACCGTTCAGTCACCTGGCGCTCCACCGCAGAGCGAGGAGCTTGACTGGCGGCGCGCCACGCCGCGAAAGTTTGAACTCCGACTGCGCCACTCGGCCTAATAACGGGGAATTTATGGCCACAAGAGAACACAAACGTCACAAAGAGGAGAGGAAGGGGGCCAAGACATGAATCGTCTTTGTGCTCTTTGTGTTCTTTTGTGGCTGACCTACTCCGTTATCGCGGCGCCGAAAGAGGCGTACATAGACACCCCATTCTTCCGTTTCACCGTTTCGGGCGATAATGGCGCGTGCGAGATTCTCGACAAGGAGGCCCAGGTTACGTGGCGCGCGGATACCACGCCGGCGCGTTTCGGTTGGGTCAGGCTCAATGTCCACGAGCAATCCGTCCGCGTGGAGTTGACGCGCTGTGCGGTCCAGGCGAACGGCAATGAACTGGTGGCCTCGTTTCAGCCTTTCAGGGTGAGGCCACTGACGAGATTTACCGTCAAGGCGCGCGCATTGCCGGACCAGAGAACCCTGGAGCTGAGCTACCAGGAGGACAATGAACTCGAGGTCGAAAGCGTATCCCTGCTGGATGAGGTGCTGGATGTGACCGACGAAACCAAAGGCTGCGTGGCAGTGCCTGTGCGTGAGGGTTTGCTCGTGCCGGCGGATAGCGGGCGGACGTTCAGGCACCGTTTCGATACTTCGGCGTATGAGGGCTGTCACATGGAGATGCTGGGTGTAGTGAAACAGGGCGCTGCGGCACTCTTCACCTGGGACGACCCGTATGTTTCCGCCGAACTCGGCAGCACCCTCGAACCAACGGGCACGTCGTCAAAGCGTCAGCGTCTTTCACCTTCGCTGGTGCTGACCAAATCGGCGAGGACGTTCCGGATCCAATTTCTCGGCAAAGGAGATTACGTCACGATCGGCCAAGCCTACCGAAAAATCGCCGAAGAAAAGGGCTTGCTGGTGACGTGGGAGCAGAAGCTGAAAGGTCATCCGGAGCGGACGAAGTTGTTTGGCGCCGCCAACATCAAGCTCTGGAGCGCGCTCGACCGTCGCATGAACCCGGAGAGCACCAAAGAGGAATCGGTGCGTGTGAATTGGACGTTCGACGAGGCGGCCCAGGTCGCCGAGCATCTGAAAAACGATCTCAAACTCGACAAGGTCCTGTTCACCATCGGCGGGTGGATTCATCGCGGCTACGACAACCAGCATCCGGACATCCTGCCCACAGCGCCGGAATGCGGCGGGGATGCGGCGTTCGCCGACTGTGCCCGGAGGGTGCTGAATCTGGGCTATCTGCTCTGCCTGCATGACAATTACCAGGATATCTACCGCGATTCGCCGTCGTGGGACGAGAAGCTGATCATGAAGACCGAGGATGGGAAATTGGCCAAGGGCGGGCGATGGGCGGGCGGCCAGGCTTACCTGACCTGCTCCCAGAAAGCCGGGGAGCTGGCCAAACGGCCGCAGAACCTCCCGGCGGTTAAGAAGTTGTCCGGGGCCGATGCTTATTTCATCGACACCACCTACGCCGCCGGTCTCCAGGAATGTTACGAGCCGGCGCACCCGCTCACGCGGGCCGATGATATGAAGTGGAAGCAGGCTCTCTCAGATTACGGGCGAGAGGTGTTCGGCATTTTCGGCAGCGAGTGCGGACGCGAATGGGCGATTCCCCACAGCGATTTCTTTGAGGGCCTCACCGGCGTCAGCGGGCATGATTATCATGACGCGAGCCTGCCGGAGAAGCTTGGCGCCACGGTGGTGCCCCTATTCGATTTTGTCTATCGCGACTGCATCGCGATGTACGGCAAGTATGGGTATGACCCGGCGCATGCTGCCGAATATGTATTGCACCACATCAGCCTGGGGCGCCCACTAAACTACCATTCAGTTCCCGCGCACTTGTATTGGCGGAAAGAAAAAGCCCATTTTGAACCTTTGAACCGCCCGCCGGAACCCGGCATGGACCCCGCCGTGTTCACGCGCGCAGACGACGGTTGGGCCGAGGGCCTCCACCCGGTGGACCGGTTCATCAAGAACACGTGCGAAGTGCTCTCGCCGCTGAACGAACTCACCGCCAGGCTGCAGATGTCTGACCACCAGTTCCTGACGCCCGACCGCAGAGTGCAGCGGACGGTTTTCGGCGAAGGCCCGAGCGCGGTGGAAGTGGTCGTGAATGCGGGTGGCACGAACTTTCTTTGGCCCTCCAAACTTGGGGGCAAGGTCCTTCTACCGCCGTACGGTTTTCTCGTTGAATCGCCAACCTTTGTCGCCTTCCATGCACGCGAGTGGAACGGGCTGAACTATGACGCGCCACCGATGTTTACGTTACGAAGCCTCGACAACGAGCCGCTCTCGTGCTCACACAGGTTGCGCGTGTTTCATGGGTTCGGCGATGGGCGAATTCATCTCGGCAAAACCACGCGGACGGTTCCAAAGGAGGCGATTGTCGATGCAACGGCCCAGTGAGCGTCCCCCGGAATTGACGCTATGACCCGACCTCTAATGCGACCGTTATCGCTGACTCCAGCCCAGATACTTCGCACGCTCGTATGTAGCACAGGTTTCCAAACCTGCCGTATCGCGGGTTTCCAAACCCGCCGACACCAACGTCACTTTGGCGGCCTGCCGACTTGGAAGTCGGCGATACGGCAGGTTTGGAAACCTGCGCTACGGACGCTGGTGTCGCGGCACGGTCGTGGGCTTGAAATATTCGCGCTAGCATTGTTGGGCTGGCTAAATCCGCACGTCAGGGCGGCCTCGTTCGACGCCGCGCCGTTCGGTCTGCCACTGTCCGGAGGCAACGGCGTGTTGTGGGAAGACCCGCGCGAAATCCATCGCGTTGTGGTGCACTTCGAACGTCTCGCGCCGACGGCGGACACAGTGCGCCTCGAATACTGGGGCAGCCGCTGGCCCGAACAACACCTGCCCAAGGATCGCGAGCCTGGCGGCGGCGAGGTCGGCTGGATGGAACTCGGCAATTGGCATCGCGGCGGCTGGCGGGTCGCCGACACCGAGGCAAGCACGAATGGCACAAACCTCACGTTCACGTTCCGCGCGGTGAATGCGAAAGAATTTCCGCAACTGAAGGATTACCCGGCCGAGTTCCGATTCACGTTGAAATTGCGTTTGGCTTCCGATGAAACGGTGCCCAAAGTCACGCGCATTGAAGCGTTCACCGATTCGAGCATGGAACCGCGGCAAACCCGTTTAGTTTGGAAGGACCCGCCGGCCCGGAACCTGAAGCTGGAAGCGTTCAATGGAGAAGTGAAGGCCTGCGAAAGCACGTCCCCCGTCGCCTCGCTGGTATCTTTGCAGGGCGCCGCCAATCCCGACCCAAATACATTCGACCGCACGCTGCTCACCGTTCGCAATGGCAGCAACGTTTTCACAGTCAGAATTGACGACCTGGCAACCGGGCCGCTCTTTCTACCGGAGTTCGGCGTCGCGGCGTTGCCCGCAGACGACGCTCGCGAGTACGCCGCGGTGGCGGCGGAGCAGAAGTCACGCGGGAGTCAGACCCTGTACGACCGCGTGGCCGGCTTGCCCGAGCAAACCTGGCGGTCCGCGTGGACGAACATGCCGCCCAAGAAATCGAGGATTTACTTCCCGCTCGGCCTCGACGGCGGACGCCAGCGTTTCCTGTTGGAGGCCGGCGGCGATGTACGATTCAGGCTGAACGATCATTATCTGCAAGTTCGTCCCGGAAAGGACACGGCCCGGCTCAAGCTCGAGCCCGCACCGGCGCGATTCGGATTTGGTCTGGCGGCTGTCCCCACCGGGCGGGCTCTCCAGGAGGACACTCTCCCGATTTGCGAGACCACCTGGGAAAGGGACGGGGTCAGAATCGTCCAAACCGCCTTCGTCACCGAACTCGGCGGCACTCATGCAGACGGCGAAGTTCCTCCCGCTGATAGCCCTGCGGTTTGTATGCAACAGCTCGTGTACACGAACGCCTCAACGACACCGCAGGTCGTTTCCCTGCCCTTGAGTTATCGGGCCGCGGAGGCACCACAACCGTTGCGTGTGGACGAATCTGGGTTTGTCTGGAAAGGCGACCACCTGCGCGGTCAGGTCGTGGCTGGGGACAAACCCGCCACCGAAGGAGATGTGCTCGCGTGGAAATGGACCCTGGCACCCGGGGAGTCGAAGAGGATGGTCATCAAAATCCCATACCTCGTGCTAACAGAAAAAGCCGAGAGCGAGGCTCTGGCCCGGTTGGACTTCGAGAACGAACGGACGGCCGTGGCCGGGTACTGGCGGCGACGGCTTGACGAAAGCGCGCAGCTAAACACGCCCGAACCAATCCTCAATGAGTTTTACCGCGCAGAAGCCTCGCACATGCTAATCAATTGCGAGCGCGAGCCGAACAGCACGAGGCGGTTCGCGCGCGTCGGGTCGTTCGCCTATGGCGCGTACGGCAACGAATCCTGCATGATGGTGGTTGATCTGGACCGGCGGGGCTACCACCGCGAAGCGCAGGAGTGTTTGGATGCCTGGCTTTATTACCAGGGCACGGTTGGCCTCCCCGGCGACTTCGGCTCGCAAGCTGGGGTCCTTTACGGGGCGGGCGGCTACGAGGCCGGCGGTTACAACCAGCACCACGGCTGGATTCTTTGGTGCCTCGCCGAACACTACCGCTTCACGCGAGACCAAACCTGGTTGCACAGGGCCACGCCAGGAATTCTGGCCGGCGCTGATTGGATCATCCGTGAGACCCGGCGCACACCTCAGCGGCACCCCCTCGAACGCGGTCTCTTACCCGCCGGCAGCCTGGAAGACATCGGCGACTGGTGGACGTGGCTCTCCACGAGTTGTTACACGTGGCGCGGACTCGACTCGGCGGCCTGGGCGCTGGAGCAACTCCATCACCCCGAAGCGGAACGCATCCGCCGGGCGGCGGACGAATTCCACGCCCACCTGCTTGCCAATTTCCGCGCGGCCGCCCAGCGCTCGCCCGTGGTGCGGCTGCGCGATGGCACTGCTGTTCCTCATTTCCCTTCGCAGGTGCATCGTCGGGGCCGGAGCTTCGGCTGGATTTGCGAAACCCTCGAAGGCGCCCTCCACCTCCTCATCACCGGCGCCCTGGATGCGCGTTCGCCCGAAGCGGAATGGATTCTGAAAGATTACGAAGACAATCTCTACCTCTCGAATCAGTATGGCTACACGCTCGATAATTTCGACAAATACTGGTTCGGTCGCGGGGGCATGTCGATGCAGGCCTGCCTGCTGCTGGACGTTGAGCCTTACCTTTACCGCGACGACGTGAAACCGGCATTGCGGGCTATGTTCAATGCTATCGCGGTCAGCCATTTTTCCGATGTCCATATGAACACGGAGCACGCTCTGCCGAACATGGGCGATTGGCGCGGCGACCATTTCAAGACGTCGGACGAGGCGAACGCTTGCGGGTGGCTGCGGCAAATCTTCGTGCGCGAACAGGGCGACGACTTGCTGCTCGGCCAGGCCGTGCCGCGCGGGTGGCTCGAGCCGGGCCGGAAATGCGGGCTGCGACGGGCCGCTACTTATTTTGGTCAAACGAGCGTGAGTTACACCGCAGGGCAGAGTGAGATCGCGGCTGAGCTGGAGGGGCCCACACGCAATCCGCCGGAGCGGGTTCGGTTGCGTTTTCGCACACCGAACGAGCAGCCGTTCCGTTCGGTAACGGTTAACGACAAGGCGTGGAGCCACTTCTCGGGCGACTGGGTGGAGCTGCCTGGAAGCATCGGAAAAGCCGTGGTTATTGTGCGTTATTGAGGAGGCCGTTTTCAAACATCCTGCAGTTTGCCGGTCTGGTAGGTTTCGTAGGCGCTGAGATCCAGGAGCCCGTGACCGGAAAGATTAAACAGGAGCACGCGTTTGCGCCCGGCTTCGCGCGCTTTCTTTGCCTCCTCGACGACTGCGGAGATAGCGTGGGCGGATTCCGGCGCCGGCACGATGCCTTCCGTTTGGGCGAAGAGCGTCGCGTCCTCGAAGACTTTGGTTTGATGGTACGCCTCGGCCTCGATCAGCCCCAGCTTGAGGGCGTGGCTGACCATAGGGGACATGCCGGGGTAACGCAGGCCGCCCGCATGAATTGAAGGCGGCATGAACTTGTGGCCCAGGGTGTACATCATGAGCAACGGCGTGGTCTCCGCCGTGTCTCCGAAATCGTAGCGCAGCTCGCCTTTGGTCAGTGACGGGCACGCCGAAGGCTCGACGGCGACAATCCGGTATTTCTTCTTCTCCGTGATTTTCTTTCGCAAGAACGGAAACACCAGTCCAGCGAAGTTGCTGCCGCCGCCGCAGCAGGCGAAGATCGCGTCGGGTTCCTCGCCCGCCAACTCCATTTGTTTGATGCTTTCCTGGTCAATGACGGTTTGGTGCAGGCAAACGTGGTTGAGCACGCTGCCCAGGGAGTACTTGGTGTTCGGATGTTTGGCGGTGTCTTCGATCGCCTCGCTGATGGCGATGCCAAGGCTGCCCGGGCATTGGGGGTCTTCGGCCAGCAACTTGCGGCCATAATCGGTCTGGTCGCTGGGGCTGGGATGCACCGTCGCGCCCCAGGTATGCATCAGCATTCGGCGATAGGGCTTGTGCTGATAGCTGACCTTGACCATGTAGATGTTGCACTCCAACGCGAACAACTTGCAGGCCATCGCAAGGGACGCGCCCCACTGCCCTGCCCCGGTTTCGGTGGCGAGGCGTTTTGTGCCGGCCTGCTTATTAAAGTAAGCCTGGGCGACCGAGGTGTTGACCTTGTGGCTGCCCGCCGGGCTCACGCCTTCATACTTGTAGTAGATATGCGCCGGGGTTTGCAGGGCCTTTTCGAAGCGGACGGCGCGCAACAAGGGCGTCGGACGCCAGAGCTCATAGATTTCCCGCACCGGCTCCGGAATCTCGATCCAGCGCTCAGAGCTCATCTCCTGCTTGACGAGGTTTTCGGGAAAGATCGCCAGCAGGGCCTCTGGCGGCACGGGCTGCTTAGTGCCGGGATGCAGCGGCGGTGGAAGCGGTTCGGGAAAATCAGCGAGCAAATTATACCAGGTCTTGGGAATGTCGGCTTGGGTTAGATCGAAACGAGTTTGCATGGTAAGTCGGATTCAGGTTATGTGACACGAGCGCGCAAACCTTAGTGAATCACTCACCTTTCGTCACGCAGATTGGTCCGCGGACGATCGGGACCAATTGCAGCACGGGGACGTGGCCGTCCCCGCCCCGTCTAAAGCAATTTCCGCAGATGTTTAATGGACCGCTCGGCTTGCTCGACGGTGCCGCATTCGACCGAGAGGACGATCTCGCGCGGGCAGCCTTTACGGATGATACGGATGACTTTCGCCCAATCGATCACGCCATCGCCGCAGGCACAGCCGACAGGAGTGCCCGTCACTTTACCGCGCTCGGTTCCTGATTGCTGAACTGAGATATCCTTTGCGTGCAGGTGCACCAGGCGCTTCACCACGCGACGCAGCCACTGATAGGGGTCGTGTCCGCAGAGGAAGGCGTTGCCGGTGTCGAAGTTGATCCCGATGCTAGGGCTCTTGACGAGCCGGTAAATCCGGTCGAGGCCGTCAGGGTGTTTGCTGTACTGCTGATGGCACTCGAGCCCGATGAGAATGCCGCGAGGTTCGGCCAGTTTCGAGGCCACCATCAACGTGTAGCGCATCAACGTGAAATCCTCCGCTTCGCTCGTCCATTTGGGCTTTGGCCCTTCGTCCGTGTTGACCACGGGCGCGCCGCATTCGGCGGCGAAACGAATCGCCTGCTTCAGATACTCAGTGCCGATTTCTGGTTTGCACAATGGCGTATGCGAGGACAGGCCGGAGAGTTTAACACCGGCCTTCTCGCACGCGCGTCGCACGCGTAACGGGTCGTCAAGCATGGAAACGCTGTGGAAGTACCCAGCTTCGCTGAGAAGTTCACGGCCCCAGTGGACCATCGGTTCGACGTGCGTGTAGCCCAGAGCGGCGGCTTTGTCCACGCCCCATTCGAAGGATTTGTCCTGGTGGCGGACGAATTCAAGGTTGATGCCGAGACGGATGGTGGACATGGGAGGGGGGGGAGGATGGTTGGATTGATGGATTGGTGGACTAATGGATGAGATGGATTGAAGCGCAAAGAGCGCAAGAATAGCAAATAGAAATGGCGGGCGGCACCAGCTAAGGTCAACCCAAGAAACCTTGCGGGTCGCCGCCCGCCGCACCACAACACAGCCGCTTGGAAGCGGCCAAGGAAATAGCAGCATATTCGGGGCCAACGATCGGGACGACATGTTGCTGTGAGTGGCCACCTTACCTATGAGTCATTGACAAAATCAGGCGGGGATGAAGCCCAGTTATGCCGACCGCGCGTCAGAGGAGTGGGGTTCCAATCCCACGACGCAAACGGGGGATTGACTTTGACATGGAGACCCTGGAGTTGCAGTCTCCCCGGGCACCGGCAACGCAGAAACCGGAAATGCACCATGACACCGCGCGAAAGAGTCCTCGCAACTCTCAATCACCAGGAACCGGACCGGATCCCGATCGATCTGTCGGGCCACCGCTCGTCGGGCATCGCAGCGATGGCCTACGCGCGGCTCCGCGAGTTCCTCGGCCTTCCCAAGAGACCCATTCGCGTCTACGACCCGGTTCAACAACTCGCCATTGTCGATGAGGATGTGCTGCAGCGATTCCAAGTGGACACGGTTGAACTCGGACGCGCCTTTGCCCTGGACGACAAGTATTGGACGGACTGGGTTCTGCCCGACGGAACGCCTTGTCTAATGCCGGTGTGGGCCCGGCCGGAGCGCGAGCAGGGCGATTGGGTTCTGCTGTCAAAACCGGGCCGCAAGATAATCGCCCGCATGCCGGAAGGGGTCTGGTATTTTGAGCAGGCCAATTACCCGTTCCTTGAACACGAGGACCTCGGACGGCTCGAAGACGAATTGTCCGAGTGCATGTGGTCGGCAGTGGGTTCGCCGCCGGGGCCAATCACCACGGGACCTGACGGCGAAAAGCTGCTGAGCGAAGGAGCGCGACGGCTCCGGCAAAATACCGACCGCGCGATCATCGGACTGTTCGGCGGAAACCTGCTCGAGTTGGGACAATGGTTTTACCGGAACGACAATTTCTTCATGCTGCTGGCGAGCGAACCGGAACGCGCGCACCGCTTCCTGGACACGTTGATGGAGATTCACCTGCGCAACCTTGAGCGCTTCCTCCGGACGGTGGGACCGCACATCGACATTATTCTGTTCGGCGATGATTTGGGGATGCAGTCCGGGCCGCAGGTTTCGCCGGCGATGTATCGCGAGTATTTCAAGCCACGCGAGCGCGTGATGTGGCAAACGGTCAAAGAGCGCGCGCCCCATCTGAAGATCCAACTCCACTCCTGCGGCGGCGTCCGTGAATTATTGCCCGACCTCATCGAGGCCGGCCTGGATGCGATTAACCCGGTCCAGATCACTTGCCGGGGGATGGAACCGGAGGGGCTGAAGCGTGATTTTGGCGGGCAACTGACCTTCTGGGGCGGCGGCTGCGACACGCGCGACGTGCTCATCCAGCGCACACCCGCAGAGGTGCGCGACCACGTGCGGCGCCTGCTGGACATCTGGCAGCCCGGCGGCGGGTACGTCTTTCAGCAGGTCCACAACATCCTGGCGGACGTGCCGCCCGCCAACGTGGTGGCGATGTACGAAGCGGCGCTGGGAACGGTTAGTAGTTGATGGTCGTTAGCCGGGACTGCGACGGGTTACGAAAAGTTCATCCCGGATAGTGACTTTCTGTGCCACGGAGCTGACCTTATTCTGGTGCACCGCTGGTATTGCACGGCGGGCGTTCTCGACCATGCTTACACCCTAGGAATCTCCTAGTGGCGGACCTGCCGCACAGACATCATGTTCCTTCGACAGAACGGATTGTGTGTCAGCGCCTGAACTGGCATCCAGGCAACGTGCCAGTACCCCCTCAGGCGCTCGGTAAGGTAAGCGGGCGGAGGCGTAACAGCCCTCGCCCGCTTCTCGTTTCAAAACCGTGGCGCGCCCAGACTCTTAGCCGGCGGTCCTGCTTCATTTGATGAAACGCAGGTTGATCGCTTAATTGCCCTGCGCATCGGGCTGCACAAGGGAAGTTTCCTCTGCTACTGGAGCGGCTTTCAGCTCGGTGCCGTTGATTCTCAACGCGCACGTGTACTCGGAGACTTTCTGCGCCGGCAAGCTCACGACCAGGCCGGTTGCGGTTTGCGTCCAGTCCAGTTTGCCTTTGTAGCCGAGAAGGTTGACTTTCGTCACTTTGGAGCCGGGTCCGCCCGCCGGCCGGGCGAGAGATTTGATGGTGAGCCGGCCCTCTTCGGGCCAGCCCAGCGCGATAGCGTAAAGCGTTTTGCCTTTTGTCGTAAACCGGATATCGCTGGCGGTGTATTTGAAGTCTTCCTTAAAGTGGCCGCCTTTAGTCCGCACCGGACCTTCGCCATAAACCAGCCACGGACGGGTGCCGTAAATCGCCTCACCATTGATGGCGATCCAATCCGCCATCTCGCGCAGCATTTGTTCGACTTCAGGGTCGAGCGAGCCATCCGGCCGCTGAACGACGTTCAGGAGCAGATTGCCGTTTTTGCTCACGATATCGACGAGCATGTGAATGTTCCAGCTAACGGGGCGGAATTTCCAGTTGCGATTGTAAAACCAGTCGCCAATCGAGGTGTCGGTCTGCCACGGATACGGGTTGATGCCCGGCATCACGCCGCGTTCCAGGTCTTCGACCCAGCGGCCCTCGGACTTTTGCTTGCACGTATAAACGACCTCGGCCTGGCCGTGGTGGCGGGCGGCGTCCGCGTTGTAGAGGTGGGCGATCAAGTGGCGGCCCACTTCGTTTCCGAAAGGCACCCCGCCGTCGGTGTAGAGCAGATCGGGATGATAGCCGTCCACCAACTCTTTGATTTCATCGAACCACATTTGCTGCCAGCGCGGATTGGTGCTGTACCAAGCGGTATCGCCTGGCTCGGCTGGAAAATGGTACAGGTCCCGGTTCTTCGGGTCGGCGCCGTCGTACGGCACATCGGCAAGCGGTCCGGTCTGATCGGACTTATGGCTGTCCTGAAACCACGTGAAGCTGGCGCCGAGGTGCTCGGAAACCCCAAACCGCAACCCGCGCTTTTTCGCGGCTTTCTGCCACTCGCCGACGACATCACGGTGCGGTCCCATCTGAACGGCATTCCAGCGGTGCAGCTTCGAGTTCCAAAGGAAAAAGTTGTCGTGATGCGAGCCCATGCTGACAAAGTAACGCGCGCCGGCCCGCTGATAGAGCGTCATTAAACGCTCAGGGTCCCATTTCTCCGCTTTCCAGAGCGGGATGATGTCTTTGTAACCGTTCGTGGACGGGTGGCCATAATGTTCGAGATGGTCCTTGTATTGGGCGTTGCCCTGGACATACAGGTGGCGGGCATACCAGTCGCCATCCATGGGGACCGCCTGCGGTCCCCAGTGCGCCCAGATGCCAAATTTGGCGTCCCGAAACCACTCCGGACAATGGTAATTGGTGAGTGAATCCATCGTCGCCTGGAACGGGCCCGGCGCGATCGGAAGCGCCAGAGGCTTTGCCGGCTCGGCAGCAGGTAAATGCCCGGGTGATGAAGTCAAGAGTGCAGCCAGCGGAACGACGAGAATAGTGTGCAGTTTCATGGCCGGTTTCGGTGATAGGTGTTTTGTCGAATCGGGGCAAGCACGGATTCACCCGGTGCACGCTGTAGGCGCCGACGTAAGGAGGCGAGATTCCGGCAGCGTCGGTTGCCCCCTCGCCTCCTCACGTCGGCGCCTACAATGGCCAGGAAACATTCGAGCTCAACCGGCTTTCAACCTTCAACTTGCAACCTGGAACCTGAAAACGTGCACTGCTTCCATCGGTTGCCCAGAACGTCTGCCCAAAGTCAAACGCACTCAGCCCACCAAGCCTCTCCAAGGCCTGTCCCTTACAACCCTGACAAAATTCAGTATTTTGCTGAATTGCGGGCCGGAGTCGAGTCCTGGAAATTGACTGTGGCGTGGGGCAGGTCGGCTTCCGCCCTCTCGCCCCGCGCTGGGGGCGCGGCTGCACAGTCTGCGCCCCCTCCTCTTATTAACAGGCTGCGAGCTTTTAGCTCTTGCCGAGCGGTGATCCCCTGAGATACTGTCTGGCCGTCCGGCTGGGTAGCTCAGTTGGTAGAGCAGAGGACTGAAAATCCTTGTGTCGGCGGTTCAATTCCGCCCCCAGCCACCACTTCAAACCCCCTAAAAAGCCCTGTTTTATGGGCTGATTATGATGTTTCTCGTTCTCCTCCCCAATGGAGTGTAATTTAGCCGAATGGAGTGAAATAGAGGGATTTTGTCTACCTTTGTCAACCTCCCCGGGTCCCGGCCAAGACTCCTTGAACGCCCCGGACGCCCTCCTAGGCTTCCCCGCGTCCTTCCAACGCGCCACAAACGATGTGGCAGCGATGCGCGAGGTTATTTTCCCGCTGGTGGACTTAGCTTTTGGTATATTTCCCACCCCCACCAGATAATCGCCACGGCAAGCCAAATTCGGCAGGATTTACGAGGGCATTGGGCCATAAGAAGGCGGACCCCCGCTCCTTTAACCTTCTCGGGCTGGTCCCTTGGGACCGTCAGCTTAAATGGGGCTGGGATGCCCAAATGGTTTTGGAGTGCAATCAGGACTCCCTCATAGAACTCCAGCCACGCTATCGCTCGTTCCTGAATTCTCTGCCAGACCACAGAAACCCCGACACCTGCACTGGACAAAATAGGACCAACAAATCCCGTGGGAAGGCTTCCGCTCTGAAACAAAGCCGCGAGCAAGACGGCCTCAGCAGCGCAAAAAACACCGAAGATGGCCCAGACGATCTGATCTTGCTTTGCCGTCAGCGTTACGGTGTTTTGGAGTTGATTCCACAGTCCGTCGGAACTTGGTGCTAGTTTCTCGGCTGGCGGTTTCTGGCCCGAGCCTTCGTGATTCTCGCTCATGTGACTGATTGTCCGTTGACCCTGACGGTCGCGTAAATCGTGTCTGGCGACAATTACAAAATCGACCGTTTTTTCCCATCGCGGGCCTCGATACTTTGTCAACCGGGTTCGGCTCGATTCCGCGGTCCAATGCGGCCCGCAGTCCTCTCCTCCCATTCCCGTCCTTCCAACGCGCCTCAAACGATGTCGCGAACGTGGGGAGGGGCTTAAAACGCGCATCTCAGACTTTTCTCATACGGTAGCGGGCGCACCCAGCCTGAAGCCAGCGCCAGCCCCGAGCGCGAAAATATGCCCAACTTGCCGCACACGTGCCTACAGGGGTCAGCATGAGCCAAGGGCTCGCACGGGAGAACCATATCAGTGGAAAGGCCACGAGCATCGTTAACCATTGCAGCCGAAAATGGAGCGTAGGAAATAGTCGGGCCACGGAGCCTGTGTGCCAGCGCAATTCGCGTTCGTAAGTCCGGGCCACGTCGTGGACCATTTGAACGCAACTAGGGTCGCTAGGGTCCGGGAGCTCGGGAAAGACGACGGAGTACACGCCAATCGCGCAAACGTCAGAGACACGGTACCAGCGGAGTGTCCGAATCAGGCAATGCAGAAAGCATGCCGCCAATCCGGCGGCGAGCAATGTGGGCTGTGCGGCCATAAGCTTGGCGAGCCTTTAAACCTCTGGAACGTCTGGGAACCACAAATACGGCACACCCTGGCTGCTCCGGCCGACGACGAACCCATTGTTCATATACCAGGCGTTCAATTCTTCCTGTGAGAGGGGCGACACTGCCGCTTGCGGGCACGTGGGCTCGTATACGACCGGATTGCCATATATGCGGATGTCGTGCTTGGTCGCGAGGTCCTTGAGAAACGATAGCAACCGAGTTGTTGCGCCAGCTCTGGGTCGGAGTGTTTCGATTTTCGAGATGACACACCAGTCACTCCAGTCAAGCAGGGCAATCGCATCGCCGTATTTTCGAAAGGGTTCCTCGATTACCTCGCCGTAGGACAGTTTGCATGGAAGTGGATAAGGCGTTGTGGCCGACTCCCACTCAGATTGTGCTGCTGAGAGTGCGCTCATAGGCGAACAATTATTCAACGAACGGTTCGTATGTTAAACCCTCCTCATGCCGTGTGCCATAAGTTTAACCGCATAAGTTTAACCGCAGGGGCTTCTGCGCGGGCGAACGGCCTCTCCAGACCTCTCCCGTCCCGGCAACCCCGCTCAACCTGACGGGCGAACGAGGGGAGGGGCGAAATCGAGCTTGTGATTCGGGTGGATGGACGCAGAATCCAAGTCGTGGCGACAAATGCTGACCTCACCTGGGTTCAGGTCGTAGATGATACAATCAAAATCGGTCTCGGCGGAGCTATCGCCGGGGTTTTTGCGTGGATTGTCGCCAGACACGGCAGTCGGAGCGCCATCCAAAAGTTGCAGTTTGAACGACGTTCAAAGATGCTCGCCGATACCGCCAAAACTTATGAAGAGTTTTACCAAACGTTTTTTGACTTCGGGAGATACCTCCACGGCCTTTCGGCAGCTGCTAAAATCGCCAAGGAACGGAGCGGGTCTGATTGGCAGAATCATCCGTTATTCGTCAAAACTGTAGAGGAAGTTCTCGCGCTTCAAAGGGAACTGGATAAAACCTTAAGTAACACCGTGGCCGCTCAATCGCAGCTTATGTTAATGGGAGAGAATCAGTGCGAACAAGCCGCGGGACAACTGTGTCAATCAATCGTCGTCACTGTGGAGCAATATAAATTCAGTGGAACGCAAGCCGACCTGTCGAACTACCCCGAATCAGTCCAGTGCGTGAAAGAGAATCGTGCGGCGTTTTACCAGCACATGAAAACAGCTTTCGACCGAGTTTAGCCACTCCGCCCTGTCTCCGTAAGAACTGCGCGCACCCAGGTGCAGGAGGCTGCCGATTCGAGGCAGGGGCCGACTCAATCTTGAAGCTTGACGAGTCCTCCAAAACTAAGCACCATGCAACGCATGCGTTCAATCGCCCTGGTACCGTTGAGCGCAGGTAGCGGTCGCGCGCCAGAGTTGAGAAACTTCGTATTTCAGTCCGAACCCGGCAGCCTGCTTGCGGTCTGAGTCCTCAGTTAGAGCGTGCCGCCAGCAAGCGAGGTCACATCGTCGATGTGCCCGGCCAGCCGGTTTGAAGCCCAAGCGCCCCGGGTGGAAAACCATCGGTCAAAGCGTCGGGGCGTTCAGCGGATTGTGCGGGTGGCGAAAACACGCTGGCGTGTAATGCGGGCTCGATGGGTCTGCCTTAGGACCGCGAGCCCGTAGCGCTGGCGCTGGTTTCATTTCGGCCACGGGTTGACGTTCTACTGGTGCGGGTGCGGGCGGGGGTGTGGGCGAGGGAGTAGCGGCCGCGGTGGCTTCTACTTCCACCGGGTTGAGGTCCGGCAGGTTCTCTCGGGCATTGCTCGGAAGTATGATCGAGACGCTGCCCGCGGCAACTGCGGGAAAATTACCGGTACCTGGGTCATCAAAATCAAGACCAGTCCATGCCGCGCTCGCAATCACACATGGGAGTTTTGGAGTGGGCAAGTGCGAATCGTGCCGGGTGTGTCGGGTGGGATGCGGACGCATGGTGGTGATCAACTGATTGGCGGCGGGGTGCTGTTCAATCCTCGGCGGTGGAGTGCGCCACCGTTGAGTTTTCTCCCGGCCAGCTTCCAGCTTCCCTCCGATTTTACTTGCGCTGCCCGCAGTGCTCGCGGAGGTTCGGCGCCATGAACAACTCCCTCGCAAGGTTGGCTTCGACGTGCTTTGTTCTGGCCTTGCTCAACGTGACCCGCGCGCAGGATTTACGTTTCACCGCTTCCCTACGGACGACGAACGGATTTTTGCTGCAGTGGAGCAACTCGGTCGCTGGGCAGTCGTACACCTTGCAGGGACGGGACCGGATGGCCAACGGCATCTGGCTGACGCTCGACAGCGCGCAGCCTTGGCCCATAGCGCAAACGCAATGGAACGACCCCGCCTCGTCCACGCAGTTGATGCGCTTCTACCGAGTGGTCGCCGTCGAACCCGCCACCCGTGGGAACCTGCTATCCTCCACCCTTTGGACCAATTTCAGCGCGGCCACCCTTAACCTGTTCTTTTATTTGAACAAGATACCCCTGACGGCGCAATATGGAGTGAACTGCTATCGGGTGGTTTATGAAACCATCGATCCGCTGGGCGGGCGGACAACGGCGTCCGGCGGGCTATACTTGCCGCAGCAGACCGGAAAGAGCTGGCCGCTCTTCAGCTTTTCCCATGGGACGGTTACCCAAACCAACGATGTCCCTTCGGTCTCCCTGTCGCTGGATGCCTTTGCCGGCGTCGTTTTTGCCTCTGCCGGGTACGCCAGCGTGGTGGCGGACCTTTTGGGCCTGGGCTCCAGCCCCGGCTTGCATCCTTACCTCCACGCGCGCAGTGAAGCGACCGCAAGCGTGGATATGCTCCGGGCCGCCAGAAACTATTGCGCCAGCAACAGCATCGGCCTGAACGGCCAGGTTTTCCTGGCGGGTTACTCTCAGGGAGGTCACACCGAGATGGCCTTGCACCGGGAACTGGAGAGATATTACACGAGCGAATTTACCGTTATCGCCAGTGCGCCTATGGCCGGACCTTACGACATGTCGGGCGTGGAACTGAATGACATTTTGTCTCCGCGGTGCCCGCCCAATCCGTACTACGCCCCTTATGTCCTGGCCGCTTACCAAGCGGTGTATTCCCTGGCGCCGAGCTGGGCCGACCTCCTCGTGCCGCCCTACGACACTACGATCCCGCCGCTTTTCAACGGCAACACGAGCGGCGCCACGATCAACAGCAACCTGCCGGCTTGCAACATCTCCAGCATCCTCGTCCCCGCCGTGCTCTCCTCTTTGACGAACGACCCCGGCTCCCCGCTCTACCTGGCATTGCGCGACAATGACCTATACCGCTGGAAGCCCGTCGCGCCGATGCGGTTATACCATTGCAGCGGCGATCAGGACGTGCTTCCTGCCAATTCCCAGGTCGCCTACAGCAATTTTGTCGCACGCGGCGCAGCGCAGGTGCAACTGATTGATCCCATGCCCGGCGCGGACCATTCCGGTTGTGTGATTCCGGCTTTGACCGCCGCGAAAGTATGGTTCGACACGCTTAAGCAATAGCCGGTTGCGTGAAGGGGCTGAGAGTTAGGGGTTTCCCGATAGACAGCATCGGGAGGTCTACGGTTCTGTTGTTCCGAAGGCGCTGGATCAACGCCGGAAGAATGAGATCCCGACGTCAGCGGACGTCCGAACTGCGGCGTTTGTGCGACAACCTGCGATGCTCGGGCTATGATTCGGGCGCGGCAGGGCTGACGACCGGTTCCAAGGATCCAAATTCCGCGCTTAGTTGGAAGCGGCTTGCCATTGAGCCGGGCAGCAGGAATCCTCGTGCAGCCAATTGCTTCAGCCCGATCATATGAATCTGCGCTGCATATTGACCCTGGTCTCGGTCGCAGCGATCAATTCGTGCTTGCTCGCTGCGTCGGAGCCTGCGAGTGCCGGCAGGCAGGTTTCGGTCACCCGGGCAGAATTGAGAGAAACGCATCGCTGGGCGGAGGAGAACCTGCTCTCGGTTCACAGACCGTTGCCCTTCTCATTCACTTACGGCCGGGCGTCCTCCGAGGCCCTGCTCCCCGGATGGCAAAGAACCGCCATGACGACCAGGCTCGACGCAGATCGAGTCGAGCATGTGCTCGCCTGGCAGGACCCGCAGTCGGGGTTGCAGATCCGCTGGCGAGCGGTGGAGTATGATGATTTCCCGACCATTGAATGGGCATTGTATTTTAGGAACACGGGCGCCACGGAAACACCGATTCTTTCGGATATTCATGCCCTCGATATCAGGCTGACACGAAAACCGACCGGGGAGTTTGTCCTCCATTACAACGCCGGAGACAACTGTTCCGCCGGGAGCTACGAACCCTTTCAGACGAGGCTCGGGACGAACGCAACCTCCAGGTTCGCGCCCGAGGGTGGCCGGCCGACGAATGGCCGGTTCCCCTACTTCAATGTCGAACACGAAGGTGGCGGAATGATTGTGGTGCTCGGGTGGCCCGGCCAGTGGTCGGCCAGCTTCATTCGGGACGAGGCCCTGGGCATGAACATCATCGGCGGCCAGGAGCTGACGCACCTCAAACTCCTGCCCGGCGAGGAGATTCGAACACCGCTGGTCGTGCTCCTGTTCTGGCAAGGCGAATGGGGGCGTTCCCAGAATATCTGGCGACGCTGGATGATTGCTCACAACCTGCCTCGGCCCGGGGGAAAGCTCCCGGCGCCGTTTACCTCGGTCTGTTTGGGCTTGAACCAATCCGAGCAGACCGAGAAGGAAGGCATCGATTCATTTGTCCAGCACAATGCCCCTCTGGATTACTGGTGGATGGATGCCGGCTGGTATCCCACCGATCAGGGCTGGCCCAAAGTCGGCACCTGGGAACCGGACCCGCAGCGTTTTCCGAAAGACATCCGAGCAGTCGCCGATTACGCCCACTCCAACCGCATGAAACTCATTCTGTGGTTTGAGCCTGAGCGAGTGGTCAAAGGCACGTGGCTCTTCGAACACCATCCCGAGTGGCTGCTGGGCAACGGCGACACCAGACTGCTGAATCTTGGCAATTCCGGAGCCAAAAAGTGGCTGACCGACCACATCGATACGTTTCTGACCCGCGAAGGCATTGATCTTTATCGCCAGGACTTCAACATCGATCCCCTCGCCTTTTGGCGTGGAGCGGACGCCCCGGACCGGCAAGGCATGGCGGAGAATCTTCACGTTCAGGGTTATCTGGCTTACTGGGACGAATTGCGCCACCGGCATCCGGACATGCTGATCGACAGTTGCGCCTCGGGTGGCCGCCGGAACGACCTCGAGACGCTTAGACGTGCCGTGCCCCTCTTGCGCAGCGATTACCAGCAACCGCAAAACCCGACCGACCCGAGAATCGTGGTTGGCAATCAAGGGCACACGTATGGGCTTTCGTTCTGGGTCCCGTATTACGGCACCGGCCAGTTCGCCAATGACAGCTACGACTTCCGGAGCCATCTCTGTCCCGCGATGGGGATTGGCTTCGTTCCGGGCAAGCCGGATTGGGAAAGCTGGCACCGAGCCAGGGAAGACTGGCGGTGGGCAGGCCCTAACTTTTATGGCGATTACTATCCCCTGACGGAGTATAACCTGGCCGACGACCAGTGGTTGGCGTGGCAATTCCACCGCCCGGAGGCGGACGCAGGCATGGTGCAAGCCTTTCGGCGCCCCAAATGCACCACGACACAAATGCGGTTCAGGTTGCGGGGCTTGCAGCGAAAGGAGACTTACCTCGTCGAGAACCGCGATCGACCGGAGGTGACACGAATGTCCGGGCGGCAACTGATGGAGGATGGCCTGGCGGTTCAACTCGATGAACCCCGCCAATCCGCGCTAATCCGCTATAAACGTGTCTCCAAAGGAGCGACGTTAGAAACCGCGGCAGGGCCGATACGATGAAGACTGTTCTCTGGATCAAAAGCTGATCTTGACCGCCTGTGGCTGTTAATCGAACCGGAGCCGCCCCATGCGGAGATACGAGGCGGCGGTGGTTTGGCTCCGGCGTCGAGAGGGTACAGCCGCCTCGGCGCCCGTCCATGGCGCCTTTGACAGTTTGGCTCATGTGCGCTATAAGGTCTGTATTAGCGGAGGGCTGACTAAACAGGCTCATATGCGCGACTCGCTTCGAGTTCTCATCGTCGAGGATTCGCCGGAAGACGCCTTCCTGATGGTCCATGAACTATCAGGCGGCGGCTTCGAGGTGGTCTCTGAACGCGTCGCAAGCGCCGCCGCAATGCAAGCCGCCTTGGAGTCGCAGACGTGGGACCTGATTATCAGCGACTATTATATACCCGGGTTTGGAGGCGCTGCCGCTTTGGCGCTTTACCAGCAAAAGGATTTGGATATTCCCTTCATCATGGTTTCCGGAGTTGTGGGCGAGGATTTGGCAGTTGAAATGGTCAAGGCCGGTGCACACAACTACGTCATGAAGCACCAACTGGGCCGCCTGGTGCCAGCGGTGCGCCAGGAATTACGCGCCGCCCAGGAACGCCGGGTCCGCAGGCAGGCCGAAGCCACCGCCGCCTATGTCGCTTCACTGGTCGAGTCGTGCGACCATGCGATCATCGGCACGACCCTGGACGGAACGGTCGTGAGTTGGAATGCCGCTGCGGAACGGCTGCTGGTTTACACTGCCGCTGAGATGGTCGGGCACTCCGGTGCCGTGCTCGTGCCGGCCTACCTGCCGGAGGACTTCTCAGAGATATTACAACAAATCGGAGCGGGTGGGCCGGTGGAATCCCGCGACACTACGTGGCTCCGCAAAGACGGAAGACCGGTGCATGTTTTCCTGGCTGTTTCTCCGATTAGAGAGGCCAACGGACGAGCCATCGGCGCCTCGATCGTGGCGCATGATATAACCCGCCGCAAGCTCGAGGAAGACGAGCGTTTGGCTCTCATCCGGGACCTGACCGCTGCCCTGGGCCACACAGGTAAGGCTGGTGTGCGATCACCCTGGAAGCGGTGAGCAGTCACGAGCGTCGGCTGCGCGTGGCCTTTTCAGGCCGCCGCAACCTCCCCTACCTGCCGCCTTTGACCAGCCCCCGCCCGGGTGCCAGTTGCACGGAGCCTTCTGCCAGGTCGGCCACCGCATCGCCGTCTCATCCGTTGGCGTTTTCCCGAGCCACGCGCACGGGCGCCATTCTGAGAAAGCCTCGCCAGGGCTTAAATGGCTGGCAATGGGCATGGGGGATTTCCCCCATTGGAGGGCCATTCGTGGATCTGTTAGATTTTATTAGGACGGATTGGATTAGAAGGTGTGCCTGGTGCCAACAAAAAGTTCGGTGCTTCACCGATCTGCCCTTGTTTGTTTGCATGAACCTGCCAAAACGCAAGCCGTGGATGCGCACTGTGGCTGGCAGGCTGGGACCCCCTGGCACGGAGATAGTTTGCACGGCTTGCTCCGCGCTAAACCGGCCCGATTATGGTTTAGGTTGATCGACTATGAGCCCTCGCGTTTGCATTTGTTGTGGCGAGCCAAAACCGGAAACGCCCAATGGCTTCTCCGGAAATCCAAACTTGTGCGCAGCCTGCGAGGATCTGGCAGGCGGGTCCAGGAAACCGACCGAAATTGAATCTGCGGGTCGCCCGCCAGCCTCTTTGGCATTCCATAAGGATTCTGCGCAGATGCGGAACCGAGACTAGGTTTATGCCAAAGAAGATTCTAATCGTTGATGACGACCCTGACATGGTGGAGATGCTTCGCTTGACACTCCACAATGAGGGTTATGCCATTCGCACCGCCGTCAACGGCCGGGAAGCGCTGAGGAAGGCCCTGGTTTCTGCGCCCGACCTGGTTGTCCTCGACCTCATTATGCCGGGGTTGCACGGCTTCAACGTGTGCGAGCGCCTGCGCAACCACGCTGCTACGGCTTCCGTGCCCATCATCATGGTCACCGCGTTGCCCGGTGAACTTCCCCGGTCGGCAGGGATGGAACTGGGCGCCGATGTTTATATCAGGAAACCATTCGAAATCCAGGAACTCGTCTCCCGCGTGGGCGATCTCCTTCACCGGACCCGGGTCTGCCCCAACGGCCCCCGAGAATCATCGGGCTTCGCCGTCTAGTGCGGTCGGTTTCCGTCAATCGGCGCCCGTCCCCTGCCTTAAGTAGATCTACCGCTAAACATGCGTAATCTCCTGACTGTTTTTAAGCCGGCGCTCGATTAACATCCGACTCAAGGGTTACTGGGGAATTGCGGGGCGCAGGCTGGGATTAGCCGCGCCCCGCTGATGCTTGCGACAAAAACGCGATGAGGCTGTTAGGCGATCAACCGCTTGCCTGAAATAGGGCTTGGTGCGTGCCAAACGCTTTGCCGTGCCTGTCCACGGGCCACATCCGCAATCACACCTCCGCTTCTTCGGTCCCGGACTCCTCTGCACCAACCAAGCTAGGTTCACTCAAGGATTCGAGTCGAGGCAGAGCGTGCTTTCGACCCCATCCGGCTTTCTCCAGTTCACTCTGGCCCGGAAGCGAATAGCGCGTCCAAGGAATGGCCCGAAGCCTTTTGGCTTCGATCGGCTCACCGGTCATCTCACAACGCCCGTAGGTGCCTTGCTCAATGCGGCGGAGGGCCTCCAGCACTTCAACAATGCTTTGCTGGTTGGCGCCGGCCTCCAGGAGCGACAGACTCGTTTGGGATTCCTCGGAGGCGGCCTCCCCGAGGTCATCGAGTTTGGTGCGGGAGGTTTCAGGCGCAGAACAATCGCGTGCCAACAGCCGGTCCCTTTCGGCACAGAGTTGCTGGTAATGCTCGGACCACCGCGCTGGAATTTTACCAGTTCGACGCGAGCCTAGAATATCCGCTGTGGTTGCCATAGGTGTGGGAGTTAAGCAGCCTGGGTGACCAGATCCGAATGAGCTGCCTCAAAAATGAACGCAGGCGACTCCTCGGGACGGTCGAAGGAAAGAACTAACGCCATGTGCGGAAACCGGGCTTTTTGAGCGAACCGCATCGCCCGGGCAATCAGCCCGAAATCATGGGCCTTTTTGGGGTTGCTCGTCCACTTTTCCAAAGATTGAAAATATTTTCCGGAGGGGGTGTGTTGCAATAATGTCCGCATGAGTTTTTATGGGCTGCCAAGCACGGACCGTGCCACGCAAACTCAAGAAACCGGAATCATAACCTCACTTGTGAACACCTAGCGTGGACTTGGGTTCGCACCCGCTCAGGCCGGTGCATCGCTGGCGCTGGTTGGCATGGCTACCGCAACAGCATCAAGCCGTCCAGCCGCCGAAGGAGGCATCACCACGACGGCCGCGGATTGTGCCCAGGAAGCCACCGCCACCCGGGGAAAGCTAACGGGTGACCGGTCCGCACAAAGCCACAGATATTGGGGCCTTCAGCCTGGCCAAATGCCTGCGGCTGAACCTGTTCTTCGCAGCCTTGACTTGGCAGCACTTGTGCTCTTGGATAACACAGCGTGAACACCGCGAGAATCTTATCAGGCGAAACGAAGGGGCCGCCCTCGGCCATCGATTTGTTGAAACAATCCCTGCTCTACCGAGAATTCCAAGCTGAGCACGAAGAGATTCTGAGGCACAAGTGGTATGAATCCGAGAAAAAGGGCCGCGACATCGGATTTGAGCTAGCGCAGGTGGATTGGAGGATCAAACACGGTTCCCAATGGCGCAAAGCATGGCAGCAAAAGCGCCTTCCCTAGGCGTTTGAGGTTTAGCTGATCGGGGAGTTGTCCAGCAGCCTCAAGTCAGCCAGGCGTTGCCGTCTCTGTTTTCTGTGGGCCGATGCGCTCCATGAAGTTCCGGACTACCCTGAGCGCGGTCTCGATAATTCACGGCGGTCCGTTCTGATTAGTTCTGTGGTCCTAACCACGGTCGCCGGGTATGTTTTCGCGAGCATGAGCGAGCCGCGCCGGTGGCCTGTGCCCTGGGTTTTCAGCGTGCTCATATTGCCTCTCGGGGTATATACGGGATTCATCACCACACCGTTGCCCTTTTTGCTCAGCAAGGCCGGAGTTCAAGTAGAGGCGATCGCTCGCATCACTGGGCTAATTTCCTTCAAACGTTCTGCCATAGAACTGGACGATGTCGTGCCGGCTGTTTGGTAACCGTGCGGCGCTTTCGACCCCTGTTCCAAAAACTAATTTCTCATTGGATGATACTTTTTGCCGCGAAACAGCGCACGGATGGTTGTGGAATATGCGAATCCTTTTGCGCAGCCTTCAAACTGGAAGCTACTTTCAAACGGTAGCGAATTGGACCGATGATGCTAATGTCGCCTTCGATTTCGAGCAGGTTGAGCAAGCTCAAAAGGCTGCCCTGGAAACAGGCTTGGCCCAGGCGGAGGTCGTGTTGTGGTATGATAGTCCACCATGCCAGTTGAGGTTGCCGATTGTGCAACCGGCTGAAATCTCGGAGGCAGCTTTGACGAAGTGTGGAATGGGCCAGATGGTTTAGGTTGATCTACAATGAGTCCTCGGGTTTGCATTTGTTGTGGTGAGCCAAAACCGGAAAAGCCAAATGGCTTCTCTGGAAATCCAAACTTGTGCGCGGCCTGCGAGCAGCTTGCAGCCGGGTTGGTGGCGCCGACCGAAATTGAATTTACCGATCACCAGCCAGGCTCATTGGCGGTTCATGAGAAATCCGCGGAAATACAGACCAGGTCTGGTTTCCACGCAGAGGCACTGCAACCAGCATCGCTGGAGGCCCACAAAGAATACACGCCAGACTGAGGCAAGTTTCTTTGTTCGCTGCAGGAATTGCTCACGCGGTCTTGGGCTTCACTGGATCGGCAACGACGATAATCAGCGTGCAAATGGGACCACAGAACAGGGAGCCAAACCACCACCCCAGACCGCTCCGTCCCTTGCTCTGCGCCAACCCCGCGTTGATCAGCGAAAGGGTGAACCACCCAACGGCATATTGGCCCGTGTTTTCAATGGCTGTCATAATGTTGGCCTCTGAAACAATCCAAGGTTTGATCTTCTGATTTGACAATAGCTCCCGTCAGCTAACGGTCCATTACAAATCGCGGCCGGGGTTGGAATCGTCGCGCCTTGGTTCTTCCATTCATCCACAGCCCGGTTTCGGCGCAAAGGGCGCTGCTCTTTTCACCATCAACGACAGTCAGGATAGAAAGAAAAATACGTATGAACACAGTCATGACTCCGCCCCAGGCGGAAACGATCACCTTGTATTAGCGCGAGGGTTCCATTCCGCCCCCAGCCGCCACTTCCAGCTCCCACTCCCGGATTGGAGTCGGCTGGAATCGATCCTAATCGCTCGTTGGGAAGTAATCGCCAGCTACAACGCGGGGCGCGTCGCTTTCCGGGAAGTAATTATCGCCCAGGATCTTCCCTCGCGGTGTGCGGCGCGAAGGCGAAGCTGGCTTGGCCGGTGCGGGAGGTTCACCTTTGGGTTGAGCGGTGGGCGGAACGCGGTAGTGCCCACGCGAGTTGACCTCGATCATGCCCGCGTCAACCAAGGGTGACATCAGATTCTTGGCCCAATCGGGTGATCCCTCAAATCGCCGTTTGCCCCCCGCTCGCCGGGAGATCTCGGCCAGGTTGACGAATTCGCCCTGGGCAGTCTTGAGGTAAGTAATAATCTCAGAAGCTTCTGAACTCAGTATCATCTAACCCTTTGACAGCAAGCGGAATGCCAATGTCAGTCTTATAATGCCTGAAAACGCAGGTTCACCGCCCTAGGATTTTCCTTGGGTTGCACGGTCCAACCTCAGCCCCGCCTTTCGCCGGAGCCAGGAGCAACCGGTCAGACGCCTCAACGACTGGGCCAGCTTTAAGAAGTCTGGCTTAATGTATTGTTAAGGTCTGCTGTGGTAGGTTGCCAAATATGAAACCACTCGCTTCTCAAAATGCCGAAAGCCCGCTCGCCTCGGATTCAACCGGCAACCGGATCGGAATCGGATTGTTGCCCGTCGCCCCTGGTTCGCGGCGCCGCTTTCTGCGTCGGCTCAGCCTGGGCGCGGCGCTGTTCACCGTCCCGGGCGCATTCGCCGAAGAGCTCGCCCGCAAAACCGCGGGGGTGGAGGAGGGCCCTTTTTATCCTCCCAACCTTCCGCTCGACACTGACAACGACCTCATCATTGTGAACGACTCGATCACGCCCGCGGTCGGGGAAATTACCCACGTCAGCGGACGCTTGCTGGACGCCGGCGGCGCGCCCATTCGCAACGCCACGATCGAGCTTTGGGAGGCCGATCATGCTGGGGTATACTTCGCGGACCGGCGTAACCGATCGAAATTCGATCCGAATTTCCAGGGCTTTGGCCGGTTCCTCACCGGCTCGACGGGCGAATATTATTTCCGGACCATCAAACCGTCCCCCTACGCCGGACGCCCGGCGCCGCACATCCACTTTAAGATCAAGATGAAGGGGCGGGAGCCTTGGACAACGCAACTGTTCGTCAAAGGATTCCCCAGCAATGAGCGGGACGGAATCTGGCGAGGCTTGGCCAGCGACGCCGCGAGAGATTCCGTCACGGCGGACTTCGTACCGGTCAAAAGCTCGCGCATCGGCGAGTTGGCCGCGCGGTTTGACATCGTCTTGGGTGTGACGCCCGAAGGGTGACAGTTCTGGCCAGCAACGGGAGTGAGCTCAGCTCCAAACCGCCGACTCAGTGCGCGATTAGGCGGTAGTACTTTGCCGGCTCGGCCGCAGCCGGTTGGATAACTATCTCCGACAGAATTGCACCTTCGCTCTGCCAGGTGGTATTTGGCCCTGAAAGCGAAGTAGTGGATTGCAGCTCTCCCGGCGCGCTCGAGTGGATCTTGACGGTGCCGCCCAGCCACGGCGTGATGGCGAGCGCGGGCCGGCTCGGCGCCGGGGCTCCGGTCGAAGCGCTCACCGCAAACAAAACCGCATGTGAAGTGGCCGCGCCTCCGGCATAAGTCAGAACCAGGCTCGCCACCGGGCTATTCGTGTTGGTCAGCGCAATGTCCTTTGCGAACAATCCTGACCCGTTGACCAGATCAACGGTGCGGAAATCGAGGTTCACCCGTCCGTTCACCGGCAACGCTGCCGGGGTGGCGCTGAGCCAATCCTGCAGGAGAAACCAGTTGGTTTCGGTGTTACCATCCGCATGATGGACCTGGCAGCCAACGGTGACTGGGCCGTTGCCGGCGGCGCCCAGGAAGGACAGCGCCGCAGCTCTGGCCGGAACCATGGATGTCAGGGTGGCGTTGGGGCAATCCGCATCGAGGACAATTGCGTTATTAGCTGTATAATCAGGAGGCAGCAGGTACCGGTGGTCGGGCGCAGCGGCGTTGGTGACGATTGAACCAGCAGCAGGCAGGCCGCTGCCAGGCACTGGCGAATAATAGCCTTGTTCATACCAGGCGTTGCCCCAATTGGCCGCCCCGCTCTCCGGGGTGGCGGTCGTAACCCCCCGCAAGAATCCCTTCCGCGTCGCGCTGGCTTCGACGACCACGTCGGCATTGAAACCGCTCACCGGCATAGCCACAAACGGAGCACCCGTAGCCGCAGCTCCGCTCACCGCGAATATCGCGTTGTGGCTGCTGCCGCCCTGGTAAGTGAACTCCACGCTTGTGACCGGACTAGTCGTGTTAGTCAGCTCAACATCCGTTAAAAACAGTCCGGGACGATTCATGTTCAGATCGGCGTAGCTGAACGTGTTCACATTCACGCGCCCGCCGGTCGTATAGGCAGCGTTCCAAGTGTCGAGCCAGTCCGGGCAAGTGACTGTCCCCGCGTCGGTCGCGCCGTCCTGATGATGTACCTTGTAGCCCACGGCCCCGCCACCGTTACCGCCGCTCACGAGAAACGACAATTGCGCGCAGGCCATTGGCGTCCCGAACGTCAGCGCGCCATTCGTCAGGACGCTGTCAATGAGCAGCACGTTGTTGGTTTTGTAGGTGGGCGCAAAGCGGCAATCGTGGTCCATCGCCACGCCGATGGTGACGGTTGTATCGGCGGCCGGCAAGCCGACCGCCGCCCAATCCAGGTTGTAACCGCGTTCGCACCAGGCAAAGCCGGTGTTGTCACTTCCCGTGTCCATCGAAGCGGTGGTGACCGGAACCAACGGCGGCGGGGCCATCCTCTCCACGATCACATCCTGGTTGAAACTGTCGGGCGCCAACTGGATTGGGACGAAATCAGCCCTGGCCAAATCGGGCAGAGCCAGCACGAGGCACAAAGCGGAGAGTGTGTATTCCCTGGAGACAGAAGTTTTCATGAATTCGATTCGGGGTCCGAGCATTCAGCGCCCGGGATTCCGAGTTTTTACCATCTGATTATTTGGTTCAGCCTTGAGAGGCTGCACTATTCCTTTTGCTAAAACTTTTCCGACGTACCGTCAAGGAATATGCTTTTGCGTTCTACCCCCCAAACAACGCTGAGCGGCGTGGGCGAGCTGTCCCCAGCGCGCCCTACCCCCCACCGCTCATCGGTGGAAAGTTCCCAACGTTCGCAAACGATTGGGGGTAAGCGCTAAACACCAGGCCGTTCAGGCGCGCGGATGGGCCTGGTCGTAGGCGCGCTTGAGGCGTTCGGTGGTAAGATGAGTATAGACCTGGGTGGTCGCGAGGTGGGCGTGGCCGAGGAGTTCTTGCACGCTCCGAAGGTCCGCGCCGGCGTCGAGCAGGTGCGTGGCGTAACTGTGGCGCAGCTTATGTGGTGTGAGGCTCGGGTCCAGCGCAGCAATGGCCAGATATTTCTTCAGGCGCAACTGCAAGTCGCGCGCGGAAAGCGGGCGGAGCTTTTGTACACTGGCGACAAAAACGGGAGATTGGCCGCCGGGCGCCTCGGGGAGGAACTGCCAGTAGGTTTGGATGGCCCTCAAAGCCGGTTCGCCGATAGGAAGCAGGCGCTCTTTTTTGCCTTTGCCGCGGACGCGGAGGAGGCGTTCGTGCCAGTCGATATCCTGCGCCTGCAACCCGCACAGCTCGCTGATGCGCAGGCCGCAGGAATAAATGGTTTCAAGGATGGCGACGTCACGGCGGCAGCGTATGATGAGTTTGGCAGATTCCTTGTTCTCGTCGCCCCGCGGCGGCAACAGCTTGAGCGGAGCCTCAAGTAAATCTGTCATTTGCTGCGGGGTCAGGAATTTGGGCAGGCGATGGCCAGGTTTCGGCAGCGAGAGGTTTTTGATAGGAGAGGCCGCGACGGCGCCGTGACGGATCAGGAATTTGTAGAAGGTGCGCAAGGCGCAGAAGCGGAGCTGAATGGCGGCGCGACCGAGGTTATGCCGGCCCAGGAAGCGCAGATAGGCACGGAAGTCGTCGCGCTGGAGATTTCCCCATTCAGGCGGTTGCCCGCGTTCTTCGCCATGCCACTTGGAAAACTCTTCAAGCGCCTGGCGATAGTTGCGCTGGGTATACGCCGAGGCGCCGCGGTCAGTGGCCAAATGCTGCAAAAATTTTGTGACAAGGGTCACGTTGCGACTCAGGAGTTACATTGCCGTCGTGTAGCTCGCGAAAACGTTCAAAGGTTACGAATGTTGTTTCGCTCGAGAAGGTTAAACGAGCAGGGCACGGTAACGAACCTCTTTGTCTGGCTTCACCTTTTGTATGACTACATCTGGAAATGTCTTTTTTCTGCGCAGATTTCCGCGGTTACAACTTGCAAGTTGAAGGTTGCAAGTTGGTTACGTCAACTTGCAACTTTCAACCTTCAACCTGCAACCGCTCCCACAACGAGTTTGGTTCCGGCTACGCCGGCTTGTGCTTTCTGCGCCTTTTGGGCTTTCTGCGCCTTTTGGCAGCTATCACTTCGCGCCCGCGTCGCCCGTGGAAGCTAGTTGGCCGGCTCGGTTTCGCGCGGAGGAAATTCGAAGTTGACCTTGCCCATGTCATCCATCACCAGATACGCGGGAAACGGCCGTCCTGCTTTGGAGATGAACTGGGTGAGCAGGCCGCTCTTGTTTTCGGCCAGCAGCTTGGCCGCCTCGGTGCGCTCGATCGGCTGCTGCAGGATGACTTTGTTGATCTTGAACTTGCAGGGCCGTTTGTCGGCTTGCGACTTTTCGCACACGTAAGCGGACTCGCTCTCAAACACCTGGCCGCCGCATTTAGGACATTTGCCCAGCGGCTGCTGCCCGGTGAAATCAATCTTTGGCGCCGGTTCCTTGGAGGCCTGCGTCTTGGCAGCGCCCTTCTTGCCTCTGGCCGGGCGCGGCTCGAATTCGAACCCGACTTCCCCGTCCTTGAGCACGAGGAACGCCTTGAACGGACGGCCTTTGCGGGAAATGAATTTGTCGAGCCGATCGGTCTTTCCCGCAGCCAGAAGCTTCTGGACCTGAGACCGCTCGATGGGTTGCTGCAGAATGATCTTGCCGGTGCGGAACTTGCAGGAGCGGCTGGCGCCGACCGATTTTTCGCAGATATAACTCATGGCCGTTTCGAACACGCGGCTCTGGCACTTCGGACATTGGCCCACCGGCTCCTGGCCGGTGAAATCCACCTCGGCGACGCCTCCCTCGCCATTGCGTTGGTCGGGGCCGAAATCAAACTCGATCTTGTTCTCCTCGTTGAGCTTCAGCACGGCGGCGAAAGGCTTGCCCATGCGGCTGCGGAATCCCTGGAGCGGCCCGATCTGCTTATTACTGATGAGCTGCTCCATCTCTTCCGCCTCAAACAGGCGACTGGAAATGATTTTCCAAACCGAGAAGTCGCACTTAACGCACTGGAATGCCTTGTAGCGCTCATGAACTTCGCCGCCGCATTTGGGACAAGGCACTTTCAAAACGCCGAAGTCGCCTGGAATTGTGTCGAGTTCGAACTTTTTGGCCCGCTCGACGATATGCCGGGTCATTTCCTGGATGCCGGCCATGAATTCGCTCCGGCTCTTTTGACGGCGCTGCACCTGGCGCAATTGGAATTCCCAATCGCCGGTCAGCTCGGGGCGCGTCAATTCGGGGATGCCCAGACCGTTGAGCAGTTCCATCAGGGCAAAGGCTTTGGCAGTCGCCTGCAAGTCTTTGCCTTGACGAAGCAGATACTGTTCATAAATCAGGCCCTCGATGATGGCAGCGCGCGTCGCCGGTGTCCCGAGGCCTTTTTCGCTCATTGCTTCGCGCAATTCCTCATCTTCGACAAGCTTGCCCGCGCCTTCCATCGCGCCCAACAGCGTCGCTTCCGTGTACCGCGGCGGGGGTTTGGTCTGGTTTTGCTTCACCTCGACCTCGGTGGTCTGGACTTGTTCGCCAGCCTTGACGGGTGTGAGCGTAGGCGCATCTTCAGATTGAGCTTCTTTCCCGTACACCGCCATCCAGCCAGGATTGAGCAGCACCTTCCCCACGCTCTTGAACGGTTCGTGCTCGACGCGCGTGATCCGGATCGTCTCGAGAAATTCCGCCGCGGGGTAAAACACCGCGAGGAAACGCTTCGTCACCATATCGTAGAGCTTTTGCTCGGGTTCACTGAGTCCCTTGGGCGGCTCAGTCGTCGGGATGATGGCAAAGTGGTCCGAAACCTTCGCATTGTTGAAGATGCGCTTGTTGGGCCGCACCCACTCGTTCTTCAAAATCGTGTCGGCGAACGGCCGGTAAGCCGTCCCTTCGAGCATTTCGAGCGTCTTGCGCACCGTTCCCTGGTAATCCTCCGGCAAAGCGCGCGAGTCGGTGCGCGGGTAAGTCAAAACTTTATGCCGCTCGTAGAGCGTCTGCGCGAGCTTAAGCGTGTTCGAGGCGCTGAACCCGAACCGGCTGTTGGCTTCCCGCTGGAGGCTCGTCAGGTCGTACAACAACGGCGAGAGTTGCGTGCTAGGCTTGCTCTCTTCGGTAACAATGCCCGGCTTGCCCAGGCATTTCGAGCGAAGTGCTTCGGCTGTCGCGCGGTCCCACAGGCGGTCCGGCTTAAGGTCCGGGTCGCCCTCCTTGTCAGGCCGGACAAATTTTTCATCAAACCACTTGCCGATGTATGTCCCCGCCTCCGCCTGAAACGTGCCGATCACCTCCCAGTAATCCCGCGACACGAACCTGCGGATTTTCTGTTCCCGCTCGACCACGATCGCCAGCGTTGGCGTTTGCACGCGGCCGACGGTCGTCTTGAAAAAACCGCCCGACTTGGAGTTAAACGCGGTCATTGCGCGCGTGCCATTGATGCCCACCAGCCAGTCAGCCTCGGCTCGGCTGAGCGCCGCGTCGGCCAGCGGTTGCATTTGTTGGTCGTCGCGCAACTGGGCAAAGCCGTCGCGAATCGCCGCGGGTGTCATCGACTGAAGCCACAGGCGCTGGATCGGTTGCCGGGCATTCGCGTAACGAATGATATTCCGGAAAATCAATTCACCCTCCCGCCCGGCGTCGCAGGCGTTAATCAGAGCGGCGACGTCTTTTCTCTTGAGCAGTTTCTTCAGCAAGTTAAGGCGCGCCTGCGCCTTTTCGATGGGTTGCAGGTCGAAGTGGGGCGGGATGACCGGCAGATGGGCAAACGACCATTTGCCACGCGCGGGCTCGACCCCCTCCGGCACGACCAATTCAAGCAAATGGCCGACGGCCGATGAGAGAACGTACTGGTCGCTCTCGTAGTAGTCTTCCTGCTTCTTGAAGCCGCCCAGGGCGCGGGCGATATCGCTAGCGACCGACGGTTTCTCGGCAATGATCAGTGCCTTACCCATGCATTTATAACCACTTACACGCTTTCGTGAGGTGAACCGAACCCGTGCAAGTTGCTGGAAGCTGGACTAAAGCCTTTTGGTTGTCAAAGGTTTCGTGGACGAGCCTGACTCGTTAAAAGGTCGAAAACGTTGAAACGTTAAACGGTTTAACTCTCCCTGTACCCTTTATCCGTCAGCCGTTATCCTTTCACCCCTCCTCACTTCCCGATACAAAACTGGCTGAAAATTGCGTCAAGCAAATCCTCGGTCGTCGTCTTCCCCACAATCTCCCCCACAGCGTTGACGGCGATACGCAGGTCCATCGCCACCAACTCCAGCGTCTCGTCGGCGCGCAGAGCTTCGATCGTGCGCGAGGCGGCTGAACGCGCCCGGTTAAGAGCGTCCTGATGACGCGAGTTAATCATGACCTCGAGCATTTCCGCTTTGATCTCGCCGGACCAGGCGAGATTCCTGATGGCATCTTTAAGTGCTTCGATCCCCTGCCCCGTCAGGCAGCACACATCTACAGTCGCCCCGCTTAAGGATCGCGGAAGATCCAGACACTGAGGAAGATCGACCTTATTGCGAACGACGATGCGTTTCTTGCTGGCAGACTCCTCCAGGACCCGTTCGTCGGCCGGAGTGAGCGGCTCCGAACCGTCGAAAATATGCAAAATGAATTCGGCCTTGAGCAGTGATTGCCGGCTGCGCCGGATGCCTTCGGCCTCGATCTCATCGCGAGCCTCGCGCAGGCCCGCGGTGTCGATGAACACCACGGGCAAGCCCCGGATGTTCGCGGTTTCCTCGATGGTATCGCGGGTCGTGCCGGGCGTGGCCGAAACGATCGCCCGGTCATGACCGAGGAGTTGATTGAGCAAACTGGATTTGCCGGCGTTGGGCCGGCCAATAATCGCCGCGCGGATTCCGCGCCGCAGGATCTGGCCCTCATTCGCCGTCCGCAACAACTCTTCCATGAAAGCTGCACCCTGTTCAAGCTGGCCAATCAGCTCGCTCCGCGTATTCGGCGCGATGTCTTCTTCGGGAAAATCGATGTACGCCTCGACGTGCGCCAGGATATGCATCAACTGGTCGCGGAGCTGGTTGATGCGGTGCGAAAGCCGGCCGGCGAGCTGCTCGTTGGCGGCCCGCAACGCCAGCTCCGTGCGCGAATGGATCAGGTCGGCGACGGCCTCGGCCTGTGCCAGGTCAATCCGGCCGTTGAGAAAGGCCCGCCGGGTGAATTCACCGGGCTCGGCCAGGCGCGCGCCGCTTGCCAAAACCGCATCCAGCACCATCTTCGCCGGCAGCATCCCGCCGTGGCAGGTAATTTCTACCGCATCCTCCCGGGTAAAGGTGCGCGGGGCGCGCATGACTGACAGCAGGACCTCATCGATGTTCTCGCCGTCGCGCCGAACATGCCCGAAATGAATGGTATGCGTCGGCGCTGCGGAGGGCTTCATTGCCGCCTTCCCCGCAGGCCTAAAGCATTGGTCAGCTACCGTCAGCGCCCGGGGTCCGGAAATCCGCACCACCGCCAGGCCAGCCTCGCCGACCGGGGTGGCAATGGCGGCTATCGTATCCGTAAGCATGAGTCGGTGAAAACGTTAAAACGCGAAACGTGAAACGTCAGCATGCCAAGGTTGGCTGTTCAGGCGAAGCGCGGCAACTTGTAACTTTCAACACCCAATTTTCTACCTAAAACTCACTCACCGCACACGCCCCGCGCATTCTCAGCATCCCTCCCCTGGAGGAGCAGCCGCGCCTTTTCATAACTTTTCCTGTGGAGATAGTGTAGCAGATTCGGGTCGCTGTCCCTGGGCATCTTGAGGGTCAACTCATCAACCCGCGCGAGAAGCGGCCGCAACCGTGGCTTGGGATTGGCCGTCGCCATGGACCTGACCGTGCTATCAAGCTCGTTCAGCGCCGCCAGCATATCTTTTTCGAGTTCAGTCATGCTACAACACGATAGCACAAACCCATAGCCCAGGGGTCACAGTTTGCCAAGCTCAGGAGCCATGCCGCCAATGGATTCTCCCTCGCGGTAGGGCGCGTCGTCTAACGCGCCGCATCGTCGGTAGAGAGGAACGTCGCGCTGAATCACTATATTCAGAAATGTCGTTTTTCTGCGCAGATTCTTGCCCATCAACCTGCAACTTTCGACCTTCAACCTTCAACCGTTTCCACAACGAGTCTGGTTCCGGTTCCGCTGGCTTGCACGCAGCGCACCCTACCGCTCTGGCCGCAGCTCGGCGCCCGATTCGCATTTACTCTAACGCCCCTGCATGATTTATTTGCGAGGTGAACATAGAACTGAACATTTGGGATAAGCTGACCCGGGTGGTTAAGTTCCTCTTGTTCGTCGCGGGGCTGCTGGCGGTGGCAATTTGGTACTTGCCGTTAGTGCAGCAGAACGAGCGGATGCGCAAAGAGATCCTGCGGCTGGATACTCAAATCCAGAAAAAGGAAGAACTGGGGAAGCAGATGAAAAACTCGGTCCAGGCCTTGAGCCACGATTCCAAAGCCATCGAGCGGCTCGCCCGGGAACAGTTCGGGTACGGCAAACCGGGCGAAACGGTGATCCGGTTCGAGGCCCCGGCAACCAATACCGCGTCTCGTCCCTAGCCTTCCGTCAAACCGCTGGCCCCTAAATGCTCAAAACCGATTACTGACCACCGCCCTTCACCCTTTGACCCCTCGTCCCGTCCCCCTGCGCCGCTCAGTTACGTAGAGTTTAAGCATGAAGCTTTTTCATCCCCGGGTCAGGCGGTAACTCGGAGAGCAACTGCGAAACGGTTTTCGTTTGCCCGGGCAGCACGAGACCGGGAGCGAGTTCCGCCAGCGGCTGCAACACAAAACGGCGTTCGTGCACGCGAGAATGCGGCAGCTTGAGCTCTCGGCTCGAACGGACTTCGGCTCCGAAAATGAGTAGGTCAAGGTCAAGCGGGCGCGGCTCGTTCACAACTTTCTTCTGCTGCCGCCCAAATTCCCTCTCGATCTGTTGCAATTTCCCCAGCAACGACTCAGGCGTTTCTCCGGCGCGCGGCACGAGGCCAACCACAGCGTTGACAAACACCGGGGACTCCGGCGGGCAATCCCTTGGCGTTGTTTGCCACAGGGAGGACTCGAGCAAGGGCTCCGCAGCGAACGCCCGCAACCGCTCCATGGCCAACCGCACAGTCTCCTCCGAAGGTCCCACGTTCGAGCCAAGCCCGATGAACGCGCGGTTCATTTCAGTCCCAGCACGTCCTGCATATCGTACAAGCCGGGCTTCTGCTTCGCCACCCATTCGGCCGCGCGAAGCGCCCCATTGGCGAAAGTCTCGCGACTCGATGCCTTATGCGTCAACTCCACCCGCTCGCCCGGCCCGGCGAACATTACGGTATGATCGCCCACCACATCGCCCCCACGAACGGAATGCATTCCGATTTCGGCGCTGGTCCGCTCTCCAACGATTCCCGCGCGGCCATGGCGGACAATTCGGTCAAGCTGCTGCTGGCGCACCTGAGCGAGAATTTCGGCCAGTGTTTTCGCGGTGCCGCTCGGCGCATCGCGCTTCAGCCGGTGGTGCATTTCGACAATCTCCAGGTCAAAACCCGGCCCGAGGATTTCCGCCGCCTTGCGCGTCAGCCAGAAGAGCGCGTTGACCCCAGTCGAAAAATTGGACGAAAGCACGATCGGAACCTGAGCGCTGACAGCGTTGAGGTCCGAGCGCTCCTTGTCGGAGTGGCCGGTGGTGCCGATCACCATCGCCTTCTTGTGCTCGGCACAAAGCTTGACTATCGCCGGTGTCGCGTTGTGCGAGCTGAAATCGATAACGACGTCCCCCTGCCCTATCACCGCCCGCAAATCATCGCCCTGGTCCATCTGGCCCACCACCTGCAGGTGCGCATGCTGCGGCGCGCAGGCCAGCAGAGTTTTTCCCATCCGGCCCTTTGAACCAGTAATAATAATCTTAGTCATGGAAAGTAATCCGTGATGCGTGAAACGTGAAACCCCAAACGTGACCGCCACTGTTCACGCATCACGCTTTACGTTTCACTTCAAAACACCGCACGCCTTCATCGTCTTCCGCAACGTGTCCTTATTCTTCGCCGCCATTGGCACCAACGGCAGGCGAAATTCTTCTTCAATCTGGCCCATCATTGCCAAGGCGGCCTTCACCGGCACCGGGTTGGTCTCGATAAACAGGTCCTTAAACAGCGGATAGTATTTGTGATGCAGTCGCAGGGCCACGGAACCCTTTCCGGCGTCGTAGGCCCGGACCATTTGCACCACGGCCCGCGGAATCACATTCGACGCCACACTGACCACGCCTTGTGCGCCAACGGCCATGAATGAGAGCGTGAGCGAGTCGTCGCCGCTCATAATTTCGAAACGCGGGCCGAGCCCGGCGCGAAGCTGGCTTACCCGATCGGGATTGCCACCGGCTTCTTTAATGCCAATAATATTCTTGCACTGCGCCACCAGGCGTTTGACCGTCTCAACACCGATCTCGATGCCGCATCGGCTCGGGATGCTGTACAACACGATGGGCAGTTTGGTTTTGCGCGCCACTTCGCGGAAATGCTGAAACAACCCTTCCTGCGACGGCTTGTTGTAGTACGGCGCCACTTGCAGAGAGCCGTCGGCGCCCGCCTTCTGCGCGTGCTCGGTCAGGTAAACTGCTTCGCTGGTGGAATTGCCGCCGGTGCCCGCCAGCACCTTGATCCTGCGCGCCGCAAACTTCACCGACAGCGCGATGATATGGACATGCTCTTCGTAATTAACCGTTGGCGACTCACCGGTAGTGCCGACCGGCACAATGCCGTCCACACCGGCTTTGACTTGGGCCCTTACCAACCGTTCGAGCGCAGCTTCGTCGATGGCTCCGTTCTTAAACGGGGTAACAATTGCAGTGTAGGTTCCGGTAAACATGATGATTTCTCGATCCGAAGGTAAAAAAATGCCCAATGGAAGCGGCCTTGGCGAGCCGGATCTTACACCGGAATCCTGCCCGCAAACACAAACTCCGCCGGCCCGGTCAGCTGCACGTCGGCAAAGCCGCCGTTCTTTTCCTGAAAGCTGACCTCCAGCTCTTCGCCGCCCTGGACTTGCACTCTCACCGGAGAGCCGAACCGGTGCACGCGCGAGGAAATCAGCGCGGAGGCGGTCACGCCGGTGCCGCACGCGAGCGTTTCGCCTTCGACGCCTCGTTCGAAAGTCCGCACGCGGATGTGGTTGGCGCCCAGCACCTGGACAAAATTGACGTTCGTGCCTTTCGGCGCGAAGTGCGGGTGCCGGCGGATTTCAGGCCCAAGCTGCAACACCATTGCCTTATCAGCGTCAGGGACGAACAGCACCGCGTGCGGCACCCCGGTATTGAGCGAGTGCATGGTCTGCCGCCCGGCGGCCAAAGCCAATTCCTCATTCAAGCGCAGGCCCGCCGGCGCGGTTAAGCTCACGGTCACGCGCTCACCCTCAAACCGTGCGGTGATCACTCCCGCCTCCGTTTCAAACGTGAACTCGCGCGCCACGCCGGTAAGCCTTTGCACAAACCGCGCAAAACAGCGCGCGCCGTTGCCGCACATCTCGCCGACGCTGCCGTCGCTGTTGAAAAACTCCCATGCCCAATCCGCCTTGCCCGAACGGCACGGAACCAGCACGATGACACCATCGGCCCCGGCGCCGCGATGGCGGTCGCAAAGCCGCACCACCTGGTCGCGAGACAGCTTCAACTGTTGCGCCCGATTGTCGATGAGCACAAAGTCGTTCCCCGCACCGTTCATTTTGGTGAAATCCAAAACCATCAGCCTTGAAAGTATCCGCTCAACTCCGAACCGCAAGGGCGATTTGAGCGCACCCACGAACTCCCGCCAGCGATCGCGCCGTAAGCCGGACACGCGGAAAAGGCCTCTCTTTCCCCGTATTGCGCGGTTCTCGGTCTCTCGACCTCCTTGCGCTATTCCACGCTGATCTTTTCGCCCTTCGACCGCGGTTTCGAGCATTGCTCAATCCGCGCATCCAGCAACGCTCGGAGCCCTTTCAGAAACTCCAGCCGGGCGGTCTCGAAATGCCCGCGCGCCGCTGCCGGCGGCGCCAACCGTCGCACCAGCTCACTCAACACCGGCCCCACGCCCTGGCAGAGACACGCGCCGGCCGACTGTTTTTCACTCTTCCTGCTCTTCTTATTCATTTTGTCTCCTGCAGTTCGACTACCAACAACCCGTCTTCAAGCCGTGCGCGGACAGGTGACAGCCCGCTCATCGAGCTCGGCAAACCGATATGCCGGCGCACCGTCCCGACTTCGATCACCAGCTCCTCGCCTTTCTTGAACAGCCCGACTTCGCCTTTGACGGCAAACGGCGCCTGGAGCCGGACTTCGTAAACCCCGTTGTGTTTGCGGAAAGAATACGGTCGCTCGGTGCGCGTGACTGCGGCGGGGTCTTCCTTGGCGGTGAACATCTCGCGCGCCAGCACCCGGATCCGTTCCAGGCCCAGGACCTCATGCCGGAACAGCGGCACGGTTTTCACTGGCACCGGCGCAAAATAGGTCTCTATCTCCTGAAGGAGTTTCTCCTGGGTCCGGCGCCACTCGCGGAAAAACTCGTCTTCGACATCTTCGGGCAGCACGCGGTTGACCAGCACCTGGTCCACCGTCAGGCCGTGCAGTGAGAAATAGACAAACGCGCGCTCGGTTTCGCGGACGACCATCTTCTCGGCATTGGTCACCAATCGCACACTGGTCACCCGCGGGGCCTCCAGTAGTTCGTCGATACCGTCGATCCGGTCGAACAGATCTTTCACGCTGGCGAAATAGCTGTCCGGCGGCAGTTCGAACGGCGCCACACGGTTCGCAATCGGGCGCACCGCCTTGAGCAGCCCGCGCTGAATCGGAAACACATGCGCCATGTACCACTTCATCGTCGTGGGCATCGACACAAATCGCAGGCTCTCGCCCGTCGGTGCGCAGTCCAGCACAATCACATCGTAACGCTTCTCCTTGCACCAATCATTCACGTAGAGCAGCGCGCTCAACTCCTCCATGCCGGGGAAAATGGCCATCTCCTCGGCCTCCACTTCGCTCAGGCCCGACGTGCGCAACAGCGAGCTGATGTACGACCAGATGCGGTGCCAGTTCCGCTTGATCTCCTTCTGAATATTGACCTCGTGGATCCAAAGCCGATCGGCAATCGGGTAAGGCTCGGCGGTCTTGGAATCAAACAGCCCGGCTTCGAGGTCGAATGCGTCCGCCAGCGAATGCGCTGGGTCCACGCTCATCACCAGCGTGCGATAACCCAGTTCTGCCAGCCGCGTGCCGGTCGCCGCCGACAGACTCGTCTTGCCCACACCGCCCTTGCCGCTAAAAAGCAGGATGCGCATCTGCTGCCAGGATAAGCCCCGTCGCGCGGCTACGCCAGCTTTATGGGTCAGTCGCCAGGCGGCGAGAATAATTCCTTTACAGCCTGAACCTTCCTCCGCAGATTATTCGCGTGGGTTTGATATCTTTGCGTGAGAGCAGCTTAAGGGATGCGCCACGTCAAACTGCGGCGGGCTTCTCTGAAACGGACCTGGAAACCGCCATTCGGCGGTCACAGGGGTATTTGCTCGGCCAGCAAAAGCCTGAGGGCTACTGGATTGGGGAACTGATGGTGGATGTTACCGTGGTCGCGGACACGGTCGCTTACCACCATTGGAACGGCAAGGTGGACCGGGAATGGCAGCGGAAAGCCGTCAACCACATTTTCTCGATGCAATTGCCTGATGGCGGCTGGAACATCTACTACGGCGGCCCGGCAGAGGTGAACGCAACCATCAAGGCCTACCTGGCACTGAAGCTGGCGGGCGTTCCGTTCACCGACCCGCGGATGCTGCGCGCGCGCGAGGTCGCCATGAGCCTGGGCGGTGTGCCGCGCATGAACACCTTCTCGAAGCTCTATCTCGCCCTCCTCGGCCTGTTCCCGTGGGAATACGTGCCGACGATCCCCTGCGAGGTGATCCTGATCGGCAAATGGTTCTATGTGAATTTCAACGAGATGAGTTCCTGGAGCCGCTCCATGCTCGTGCCGCTCGCCATCATCAACCATTACAAACCCACCCGCCCGCTGCAGAGCAACATCCATCTCAACGAACTCTACCCCGAGGGCATCCACGAGCGCGACCTCGCCCTCGCGCCCGACCCCGAGCGCTTGACCTGGCGCAACTTCTTTCTCTGGCTCGACCGCCTGCACAAGTTCGCTGAATGGTTCGCCGAGAATAACATCCACCCCTTCCGCAAACGTGCGCTCAAACGCGCCGAACGCTGGATGCTCGACCGCTTCGAAGGCTCGGATGGCTTGGCCGCCATTTTTCCGGCCATGCTCAATTCCCTCATCGCGCTTAAGGCGCTGGGTTATCCCGACGACCATCCGGAGGTCGTCCGCGCCGGGAAGAAATTGAAAGAGCTCGAACACGAGACCGAGCACAGCGTCCGGATCGAGCCCTGTTTCTCGCCCGTGTGGGACACGGCCATCGTCGCCATCTGCCTGCACGAGTCTGGAGTGTCGAGCGACCACCCGGCCCTCAAGCGCGCCACTGAGTGGCTGATGACCAAAGAAATTCGCTTCCGTGGCGATTGGCAGTACAAAAACCCCGCCAATGTCGAACCCAGCGGCTGGGTGTTCGAATTCGAGAACAGGTGGAACCCGGACGTCGATGACACCGCCATGGTGTTGCTGGCCCTGCGGAAAGTGCCGACCGACGACCGCCGGAAGCGCGACGAATGCTTCCAGCGCGGCCTGAACTGGATGATGACCTTCCAGTGCAAAGACGGCGGCTGGGCCGCGTTTGATCGGGATTGCACCAAAGGCGTGCTGGAAAAGGTTCCCTTCGCTGACCACAACGCTATGCTGGACCCCGAGTGCGCCGACATCACCGCGCGCATCCTGGAGTTGCTCGGTTACGAGGGCTACAGCGTCGACCACCCACAGGTGCAAAAGGCGCTGAAGTACGTGCGCGAGCGCCAGGAAGAAGATGGCTCCTGGTATGGCCGGTGGGGAGTGAATTACATTTACGGCACCTGGCAGGTCCTCCGCGGCTTGCGGGCCATGAACCTGGACATGAACCAGCCCTGGCTACTGAAAGCGCGCGATTGGCTCGAAAGCGTCCAGCGCCCGGATGGAGGCTGGGGCGAACGCTGCAACACCTACGACGATCCTGTGTTCAAAGGCCAGGGGCCCAGCACCGCCTCGCAGACCGCTTGGGCATTGATGGGCCTGTGTGTGTTCGACGACCCGAACCGTCCAAGTCTGCGCCGCGGCATCGATTACCTCGTGCGTATGCAGGAGCCGGATGGGTCCTGGGCCGAAGATGAGACTACCGGCACCGGCTTTCCAAAAGTCTTTTACCTCAAATACGACATGTATCGGAATAGCTGGCCGTTGCTGGCGCTGGCGACCTACCGAAACTTGCTCGCCCGGTCGTGCGCCGGCCGGGAAGAGGATGTGGATGGCAAACAAGATCCTGCGCTTGGCTCGGCAGCGGAGGCCGCCGGCCTGGCCTCCGTACTCCCGCCGGAGCGCAAGTAATGGGATGGTTTTACCGCCACCTGCTGCGCCCCGCGCTGTTTACCCAAAATCCGGAGCAGATTCACAACCGCACGATGCAGGCGCTAGCCTGGGCGGGCCGGCGTAAGGCCGTCGGTGACGTCGTCGAATCCTTCCTGGGCGCGCCGGAATTACCTATCGAAGTCTTCGGCCTGAGATTCCCCAACCCCGTCGGTTTGGCCGCAGGCATGGACAAACACGCCGAAGCCCTCCCCGCCTGGGCCGCGCTCGGCTTCGGGTTCACGGAACTTGGCGCTGTCACTTGGCACGCCCAACCGGGCAACCCTGCCCCGCGTGTCTTCCGCGCAATCTCGGATGAAGCGATCATTAACCGCATGGGCTTCAATAACCCTGGTGCTGAGGCCGTCGCCCAAACGCTCACCGAATGGCGTCAAGCCGGCCGTTGGCCCAACCATCCGGTTGGAATGAACCTTGGGAAGTCAAAAATCACCCCACTGGACCGTGCAGCGGAAGATTACGCCAACTCCCTCCGCGTCCTGCTCCCTCATCTCGATTTCTTCGTCGTCAACGTCAGTTCTCCCAACACGCCGAACCTGCGTGAACTGCAAGACAAAGCAGCGCTCGACGAAATCCTGGCGGCACTGCAAGAAGTCCAAAGTTCAGAATGGCAAGCAGAGGCGGCTCCCCACGCAACACGCAACACGCAACACTCTTCCCCCACCCGCTTGCCTAAACCCATCCTCGTCAAGATCTCCCCAGACATCTCCTTCGAGGCGATGGACCAGATCCTCGAGTTGGTCGAGCCTCGTCAGCTCGCCGGTATCATCGCCACAAACACCACGATCACCCGGCCGGAAACGAGCGAACCAAAGTTGCAACGGGTTTATAGCGAGTCGGGAGGTCTTAGCGGGCGGCCGTTGCGCCAACGCAGCACGGAAGTCATCCGCCAGCTTTATCGGCGAACGTCAGGCAAGCTGCCGATCATCGGTGTCGGCGGCATCTTCGATGCCCAGGATGCCTGGGAGAAGCTCGCCGCCGGCGCTTCGCTCCTTCAAGTTTATACCGGCCTTGTCTATGAAGGCCCGCGGATGGCCCGAACCATAGTGACGGGTTTGCGTCAGCGCCTCAAACGGCAGGGAATGGCCAATTTGAAACAGGCCATCGGCTCGGGAAACGGTTGATTGTGCCTTGACTTCACGTCCTTTTGCGTCCGCCCCCGATGCTAAAATATGCTAATTCCGTGCTTGACCGTTGCGTCAAAGAAGGTTATACAGGGTGGCATAGACCTGATGTAACCCTAACCCTATAACCTATGACTCTGACAAAGCGAGACTTGGTTGTTCGCATCAGTGAGGAGAGCGGGATGATCCAGCAGCAGGTTCTGGACGTTGTCCAGAAGACTCTGGACTACATCGCCGAGGCCCTGGCCAAAGGCGACAAAGTGGAACTGCGTAACTTCGGCGTGTTTGAAGTCAAAGTGCGCAAGGCCCGCATCGGTCGAAACCCCAACTCCCCGGCAACCGACGTCCCCATACCCCGGCGTTCGGTCGTGAAATTCAAACCGGGCAAGGAAATGCGGACCGAGGTGCTGAAGATTCCAACGCCGCCCCCGGCCGCCAGGCCAGACCAGGCCGCCAACTGAGTTCCATCCCCCGGCCCGCGCTTCGGGTCCCATCACTCCGGCAAGGTTGGAACTGGAACCTCGCCGTGCCGGCACTGGCCAGCGTTCGGTGATAACCCGAAGCCTCCTCTGCACTTTTGCCTCTTCTCAAAAGGCCAACTTGTGTCAAGCAGTGTCCATCCGTGGTTCAAATTTGGTTGCGTCTTTGCACCTTGGCGCCTTTGCGTTAAGAAACCTTGGCTGAATTATCACGGCTTCGAGGTCTTTTGCTTTTGCTTTTTCCACCTCTCCTTTTACCTTCTCGCCTGATTTATGGAACGTTTGCCGGGTTTCCGCGATTTTTACCCTGAACCGCTGCCGCATCTCGACCTGTGGAGTGCCGACGCGCGCCAGCACATCTTCGATAACTGGCGGGCGATGGCAAAGCGCTATGGCTTCCGCGAGTATGACGGCCCGCCCCTGGAACCGCTCGAGCTGTTCACCACAAAAAGCGGCGATGAGATTGTTGGCCAACTCTATAACTTCAAGGACAAAGGCGACCGCGACGTAGCCCTGCGACCAGAAATGACGCCCACCCTGGCGCGCATGGTTGCCGCGCATGAGCGCAGCTACAAAAAGCCCATCAAATGGTTTTCGCTTCCCCAACTGTTCCGCTATGAACGCCAGCAAAAAGGGCGCCTGCGGGAACATTTCCAGTTGAACGCGGACATCATCGGGGAGACCTCCCCGGCGGCGGACGCCGAGCTGATCGCGTTGCTAATCGACACCCTTCGGTCGCTTGGCCTGACCGAAGCGGACCTGGTAATCCGCCTGAGCAGCCGGAACGCCTGGCATGATTTTTTCCTCAGCCACAATGGTGACCCCTCCAGGGAATACGAGTTTTACCAGGTCATTGACAAATTCGATCGCGAGGAGCCGCCCGTTAACGAGCAGAAACTTAAAGCGCTCGGCTTTTCCCTGACAGACGTAACGAGCTTCATCGACGGCGCAAAGCCCACCGCCGAACTTCAATCCATTCTGGATAACCTGGCCGCGCGCGGGCTGCAACGCTTTGTGAAAATTGATTACGGCGTCATCCGCGGCCTGGCCTACTACACCGGGATCGTGTTCGAGGCCTTTGATCGCAAAGGGGAGTTCCGCGCGATTGCCGGCGGCGGCCGGTACGACAACCTCGTCAAGCTAATCAGCAGTGGAAAAGTGGACCTGCCCGCTTTGGGCTTTGGCATGGGGGACGTCGTGCTGCTGGAGCTGCTCAAAGCGCGCAAGATGCTGCCGAAGTTCGACGCCACGGTGGACGCGTTTTGTTTGATCGAAGATGAGGCCCTCCGGGCCGAATCATTGAAGCTGATTGAAGACCTCCGCTGGGCCGGCCTGGCGGTGGATCATGTGCTCACGCCGGCTAAACCGGACAAACAATTCAAACGGGCTCAAGAACTCAAAGCGCGCCACACAGTCAGGCTCGAACGGAACGAAAGTGGGCAGTTGCTCGTAAGGCTGCGCGACTCCAAAACCAGAGCCGAAACGAGTTTGAGTCCCGCAGAAACCGTAACCCTGCTCAAAGGGCTCTGACTGCCCCTGCAAAAGCCTGCCCTGCCGGCCCGCCACAAGGATATCCGTGCAATCCGTGTTATCCGTGCGATCCGTGGTTGAGATGCTTCGACCGCTGCTTTGCCGCTTTGTGTTCTTTGCGTTCTCGTGTGGCGAAATCCGCTTGTCGCCGCTCAGGTACCTTGCGCCGGCGCGCTCTCGGCAGCATGCTCCAGGCCGGAAGCGCCGCGGCCTTCCTTTTCCTTTACCAAAGTGGCGCCTTTGCCCAGCCGCTTGCGCAGATACGTCAGCTTGGCGCGGCGCGCCCTTCCCTGGCGCTCGACCTCGACTCTTTCAACGCGCGGCGAGTGGAGCGGAAATACGCGCTCGACCCCTTCGCCGTAGCTGATGCGGCGAACGGTGAACATCTCGTTCAAGCCATGCCCCCGGCGGCCAATGACCACGCCCGAAAAAATCTGGATTCGCTCTTTGTCGCCTTCGACCACTTTCGTATGCACGCGCACCGTATCGCCGACCGCAAACACCGCCGGCTCTTTGCGAAACTGGTCCGATTCAATTTTATCAAGTAATGCCTGGTTCATAAAACTTTCCGATTGCGGTGATGGAGTGCTGGAGTGTTTGGGCCCTCCCCACCAATCCATCAATCCACCAATCCACCAATCCATCAATCCACTAATCCGTCACTCCGTCACTCCACCACTCCGTTCTCACAGCAGGTCCGGCCGTCGTTCTTTCGTCCGCAGCCGCGACTGTTCGGCCCGCCATTTGGCGATTTCCGCGTGGTTGCCCGACAACAGCACTTCCGGCACTTTCATGCCCTGGAACTCCGCCGGCCGCGTATATTGCGGGTATTCGAGCAGCCCGTGGCTGAACGATTCTTCGTGAGTGCTTTCGTCGTCGCCCAACGCGCCCGGTAACAGCCGCGTCACCGCATCCACGATCACCATCGCCGGCAGCGCGCCGTTCGTCAGCACGTAATCACCGATGGACAACTCGTCGTCCGCCAGCTCTTCCCGCACCCGCTCATCGAACCCTTCGTAATGGCCAGAAATGAGCAGCAAATCGTTCACCTGCGCCAGTTCGCGGGCGATCGCCTGGTTAAAAGTCCGGCCCGCTGGTGACAGCAGGATGACTCGCGTGGTTTCTCGCGCCAGGTCCGCAACAGCTTCAAAGAGCGGCTCGGGCTTGAGTAACATGCCCGGCCCGCCACCAAACGGCCGGTCATCGACCGTCTTGTGCCGGTCGCGCGCGTAGTCCCGCAAGTTGTGGACTTTCAGGTCCAGCAGCCCCGCCTGGCGCGCCCTTTTGACGATGCTTTCGTCCAGCGGTCCCGCGAACATCGCGGGAAACAAGGTCAGCACGTCAATTCTCATAACCCGCCCGGGAGGGGTCTTCTCCGGCCAGGATTCACGTCGCTACCGTAAGCGGCTGGCCTGGGCCAGAGCATTACCCCGGCTACCCGGCAACCCGGTCCTCAACGATTTCCAGCGTGCAGCGCAGGCCCTTCTTCGCGCTGCCGGCCAGCAAGAGAGAGCGAATCGCGTTAATGGTCATACCCTGCCGGCCAATGACCTTGCCGACATCCTCGGGATGCATCCGCAGCTCATACACCGTCGTGCCCTCTCGTTCAACCGGAGTGATGGTGACAGCGTCCGGATGCTGCACCAACCCTCTTACGATGTACTCGAGGAAGCCTTGCATAGCTCCGGGTTACGCCATCAAGCCGCCGGCGCCGCCACGGCCGCAGCCGCAGCCGCCCTGGTTGCTTTCTTGATGAAACTGGCAACCGTGTCGCTCGGTTGCGCGCCTTTGCTCACCCAATACTTCACGCGCTCGAGGTCCATCGTGAAATTGTCACCTTTCTTCAGCGGCTGATATGTGCCGAGTTGCTCGATGAACTTGCCATCCCGGGGACTGCGACCGTCCGCCACCACAATGCGAAACACAGGAGCATTCTTGGCCCCGACCCGCTTCATCCGAATTTTAACTGCCATAAATTGTCAATTGGTTGCTGCGAGCGCGTCCGGCGCCGCCAAAACCCTCGAGGGTTCCCACTAAAATGAGCGGAGAGCCTATTCTCGGTCTCGCCGGTTTGCAAGCCCTGTTTTTCACAAATCTTGCCGCGGAGCTCGCGCATGCCCAGGATGCGCGAAAAGAAACCCACGCGCCCTATAAGGTCCATCTCTTGTCCCATGTTTTGAGCCCCTTCCGCGTATTCCGCGTATTCCGCGGTTCTCTCCCTCGCATATTCCGCAATGTGGAAATGCGCAAAGAAATCCACGCACACTTCAGAACCTAATTCCTGCCTCGTGTTTTCAGCCCTTTCCGTGTATTCCGCGTATTCCGCGGTTCTCTCCCTCCCGTATTCCGCGGTTCCACGTCGTGCTCGATTTACGGTTTCGCCTTCAGGACCACCGACTTAAGCTTCCGCCATGCAACCTAAACTACTATTCGAATCGGAATCCTACCAAATCATCGGTGGGTGCTTTGAGGTTTACCGCGAAAAGGGCTGCGGCTTCCTCGAGCCCGTCTATCAGGAGTGCATGGAGCTCGAACTGCGCCTCCGAGGGGTTCCTTTTGTGCCGCAGAAACCTCTGGCTTTGGAATACAAGGGCTGTCCGTTACGTTCGAAGTACGAGCCTGATTTCATCTGCTATGAGAAAATCATACTCGAATTGAAGGCGGTGACTGAGCTCGCTGACGAACATCGCGCGCAGGTCCAGAATTACTTGAAGGCCACCGGATTCAAGCTGGGGCTCCTGGTCAATTTCGGTCACTACCCGAAAGTTGAGATCGAACGAATCGTCGCGCAGCGGGGCCGATACAACTATGGCAGATAGGAAACAAAACCACCGTGGAATACACGCAATACAAGAAAACCAATTCCTTTTCCGCGTATTCCGCGTATTCCGCGGTTTCAATCGGTTTTTGAGCACCCATCGCGACCCCGGCACACAAACCTGTCCTTGCCGCGCCTTCCAGTTAATGGTTTCTTTATGCAAAAGCAAATTCCGGTCTCCGCCGACTTAACTCTTCATGCCCTCCCTCCCTGAACCTCTCGAGCTGGCCTTGGAATTCCCCTCCCCTTCCAAGCCCGCGCCGCCCCTGCCCCTCGCCGAAGACCTCCTCGCCTTTCGCGAGTTCGGCGAGCCGACCCGCAAGCTCACCACAGTCTTTCACGGCGGTGGTGGCCACGCCCGTAGTGTTCCCACTTTTGTCAACGAATTCTGGACAGCAAAACAGCGCCAGGCCAGTTCCTTGCACGAAGTCTCCTACCGCGCCTGTTTCAAACCGCAATTGCCTCGCTTCTTCATCGAACGCCTCACGGTTCCGGGCGATGTCGTCTATGACCCCTTCATGGGCCGCGGCACCACCCCGCTCGAAGCCGCCCTCCTGGGCCGTGTTCCCGTCGGCAACGATATCAACCCGCTCAGTGTCGTGATGACCCGGCCCAGGCTTCGCCCGCCAACGCTCGCGCAGGTCGAAACCCGCCTCCGCCAAATCCTTCTCGACGACCCCGCGGATGCCCCCGACGAACTCCTCGCTTTTTATCACCCCGATACACTGCGGGCGATCTCGTCCCTCAAAAAGCACTTCCTCAACCGGCGCCAGGCCCGCCCGCTGGACAACGTGGACGAGTGGATTCTCCTCGTGTCGCTCAATCGTCTCACCGGTCATTCCAACGGTTTCTTCTCCGTCTATACCCTGCCGCCCAACCAGGCGGTGTCCGCCAAGTCCCAGCGCAAAATCAACGCGCGCCGGAATCAGACACCGCCGCCGCGCGACGTCGTCAAAATCATCCTTAAAAAAACCCGCCAGCTCCTGGGCGACGTGGACCGTGACGCCCGGGAAACCATGGCCGCTGTGGCTCCCAAAGCCGTGCTCTTAACCTCCCCCGCCGAGGCTACTCCGCAAATCCCCTCAAACTCCGTCGCCCTGGTTGTCACCTCGCCCCCGTTCCTGAACATCGTCCAGTATGCCACCGACAATTGGCTCCGCTGCTGGTTTTTGGGCATCGATGCCGCCTCCGTCAAACTGACCGTGCCTCGCAAGCTCGATGATTGGCAGACTGCGATGACCGCAGTCTTCCGCGAGCTCAACCGCGTCCTGCGCCATGGTGGCCACATCGCATTCGAAGTCGGCGAGGTCCATGGCGGAATGACCAAATTGGAGGAAACCGTTTTGCCCTGCGGTGTCGCTGCCGGCCTCGAACCATTGTTGGTCGTGATTAACGATCAGACATTCACCAAGACCGCCAACTGCTGGGGCGTCGATAACATGGCCAAAGGCACGAACACCAACCGAATCGTCGTGTTCAGGAAGGCGTAGAGTACCGAACGAGCTTCTCCCAGTCCTTCTCAACACCGGGACGCAGTTGGGACCGAAAGGCCTCGTGCAGCCGGCCGGCAAACCCCCATTCAGAATCGCACTGGTGCAGCGTATACAGCAGCGCCTCGGTAATCGCCGCCTGTATTGCGCGCAGCCGGTCGCCGCTGTCGATAACCCCGGCGCGAAGCTGGTCGTCGCCATGCTTGAAATCCGCCGACGACATCAAAGTGTAAACTGTAGCGAGAGCCTTCCTGTTCCGTTCGTAGAGTTCGTTAAGGACGGTCACCAGCGCCACCAGCGACGACCGCTTAGCCTCGCGCCTCACCACGCAGGCGATATAACCAATGGCTACCGCCAGTAGAAGCTGACCGGCCGCAAGCAAGAGCGTGGTCGCATCCATAGCCCGACGAGGGGCGTGCTGATGCCTTGAGCAAACCAAGCTCGCTGGGCGGCGTCAAGACGAATCGACCTTCCCGACCCCGGGCAAATCGGCGGAATGGAAACCGTGGATCGCCTTCAAAACACGTAGAAGACTTCTTCTTCCGCCTATTCCGTGTATTCCGTGTATTCCGCCCCTTTCTCGTCTTGGTGTTATCCTTTATCCTTCCGCCCCCGTAATGCCTCCCGTGTCCGCCACAGCGCTCGCGCCACTTGACAACCTGACAACCTGACAACCTGACAACCTGACAACCCGACAACCTGACAACCTGACAACCTGACAACCTGATAACCTGATGACCTGATAACCTGACAACAGGCTGCCCTGAAACCACGGGTATAGTCTGAGGCGCCCCCGCGCGCCGTGCGCCCCCTCAGCCTTCGGCCTTCAGCCTTTACCCTTGCCCCTAATGCCTTCCGTGCCCGCCCCCATGGCCTCCCCCATCTCTTCCACGCGGCGCAGAGTCAAAACCATCCTTGCCTGGGGCATCGTTCCTATCCGACCCGCGGTCACTTGCAAGCTCCGGACGCTCCTTCTCCCGCGCCACCCGATGCTCCGCCACGCGAGGGTTCGAAGTCCCGCGCGCCGTCGTTCGCTGTGACGCTTCCCTCACCGAAACCACCGCGAATGCCTTGCCGGTCGATTTTTGCACCAGCTCGACGTTCGGCCCGTGGTTCACCATCACCCGTTGCGCCCCGGAACCCCCGACATTGAGCGACTCCCGTTTGACCCCGCCGGTCTCCGCAGTCATCCTGAAAATGGTGTTATTCTTCACAATAAAGGCCCCTTGCGTCACCGGCCCGCCAAAGTGCGCCGTCCCCACAAACACAAACGCCTCGGGCGCGGGATGCCGCGCAAATATCATGCCCGGCGGCGGCAACGGCGCCCATCCGATAAACCCTCCCCCGACCCGCCAGGACACCCATGCCGGCGCCCACTCCACCTGCGGCACCCAGAACCACCCATACGCCGGCTCATACGCCCACGACCCATAATGATAACACGCCCAACCCCAGGGCTCGTCGCTTTGCCAATACCACCCACAGTCCGTCCACACCCATTCGCCCGCGCAATATGGCCGCCACCCCACTACCACATGCGCCGGCCGCCAGCATCGCCCATACGAACCGACCTCCACCCACCTGCCGTGCGTCGCCAGCGGCGCCTCGAAATCTGCCTTCGCATGAATCTGCACCGAAGCGCTCACCTCCAGCTCCGCCCGGGCAGGGAATGCCGCCAGGCTGGCCATTGTGATTACTGCTAGAATCCCTCGCTTTATCGTCGTGTTCATGACAATCCGTTCGTTTCCGCAATCCCTAAAGAGCAAGTTCCTTGCCCGATTTCCTGCCGAATTATCCCAAACGCCGCAACGACTGTTCCCTTTTTGTGCTCTTTTGTGCCCTTTTGTGGCAATCCTCCCTCTATGTCCCCCTTGGATCTGGACTGGCCCCACTCCGGCCCGTTCTACGCATCCATCCGTTCAACAATCCTCCCCACAATTTCCCTCGCGCCCACTGGTCAACAACAATTCCCTTTTCGCGCCTTCTCGTGCCTTTTTGTGGCAATTCTCTCGCTCCCCGTTTCCCGTATTCCGCGGTTCTCTTCTCCCGTTTCTGCCGCGCTCCCGCTCGTAATCGTTCTGGCACCGCAACGCTCGCTCACTTGACGGGCAAAAATCCGCACGATGTTCTCCACTGCCGGGTCGGACCTTTCGCGTAGCACCAAACGGATCGAACTAACCGGTCTCGCCGCTCCTTGCGGCGCCGGTTTCTTAACCTTCTCCTCCGCACCGGCTTTGTTGGGCTCGATTTCCGCTGATTTGCCCGTGCCTTCCGCTTTCATTTCTCTGAGCTTTTCCACCGCACCCGCATTGTTCGGGTCGAGTTTCAAAGATTTCTCGTAGTTCTCGATGCTCCGTTGTTTGTCGCCGGCCTTGAGATAAGCCTCACCCAGGCTGTCATATACGTTGGCGGATTGCGGGTAAGCTTCCGCATTCAACCTGAGAATCTCGACCGCTTCTCTAAGCTGTTTCATCCCAATCAGCTCGTAACCGAGCGAGTTTAAATCCTCCTCGCTGAAGTCATAAACCGTGGACTGCTCGGATTTGAGCTCGTGATATTGCCGGACCGCCGCGTCGATGCCCCGCTCTTCGATAGTCTTGAGGAGCGCGAAGGCAATGGGGGTTTTGCTTTTGTCGGCCAGCGCCTCGACCCTGTACAACATTTCATCCAGCGCGGGCCTGCCGAAAAGGCGCCCGCCATAAACCAGGGCGGAAATCTTTCGTGTATTTCCGATCGCCTCCAGCGGGTTGGCGTCCAGCAGGACCATGTCCGCCACTTTGCCGGGTTCGATGGTCCCCAGCTCCTGCTCGCGCCCCATGAAACGGGCGGCGTTGCGCGTCGCGGCCTGCAGCGCCTGCATCGGCGTGAGCCCCGCCTGCACCAGCAGGCCCAGCTCGTCGTGCAAGCTGAACCCGGGAAAGCAATACGGGTTTAAGGTGTCGGTGCCGGCCAGCATCTCCACCCCGGCGCGCTGCATCGCCCCCACGATTTCAATCTCCTTCGGGTACACCCGTTTGCCCAGCGCCACGTCCTCGCGCGTGCGGGTTTTAAGCCGGAAATCCAGCGACGGCTCCCAGCTCCCCCTAATCGCTCGCGGAAGGTACTTGACCCGGCTGTCGTTCGTGACCGATGCCTCATCCTCGTAACGGATGTTGCGCAACACCACCAGCGTCGGGCATTGCCACGTGTGATTGCTCTTCAGCAAGGCGAACAGCGCCTCCGCCTTGGGCTGGCTATAGGTTTCCAGCGCCAGTGCGCCCTGGCGGCGCACCTCCGTCAGCGCGCTGATCGGGTCGTTGGTGGCCATCAAGCCGGCGAAACTCGCCCGCTCGGACTCCAGCAGGCGCGCTTCCTCACTCGAACAACCGGTCAGAATTCCCGAGAGATGCTCGATCGACTTCTGCCCCGCCGCCGAGGCCTCCTCAACCGACACCCCGATCGGTACGTGTCCCGCGAACGAAATACCCTGTTTCTTCGTTTCGTCCGCAATCGCGAAGTAAGCCTCGCGCGGCAGCACCGAATAGACTTTTACAAAATCGGCCCCGTCCTGCTTCACCTTCAACACCGCCTGCCGCCCCTCGCTCGCGCTGCCGGCGGTAATGGAACCCGGCCACACCGGCTTGGGTCCATCCACTATCGGGCTCGCAATGAACAGCCGCGGCCCCGCCAGCTTGCCTGCCTCGATTTCCCTTCGCCATTCGTGATGCATCGGCGCGCCCAGCATCAGCCGAATCCCCGTCACTCCGTTGGCCAGGAACAACGGCAGGTAATCCTTGTCATACCAGTGAACATGCATGTCCCATAACCCGGGGATCAAATACTTGCCGGTAGCGTCCACCACGACTGCGTTGGTCGGCGGATGAAGGTCCCCACTCCTCCCCATCGCCGTGATGCGCCCGTCGCTGACAACCACTGTGACATCCGGTTGCGCGGGCCTGCCGGTGCAATCGATGACGGTCGCGTGAGTGAGGGCCAGGACGCTCGGTTCCGCGGCGCCCGCCGCACGGGCCGCCGCCAGCCAAAGCAAAAGAACAAAACACCCTCGTCTGTCGCGGTTCGGTGTCACGCCGCGATCTATACCCTTCTAACCAGGCAATGCACGCCGGAACTTCCCCATCCCGGGTCAGTTCAAAACCTCCCTCGTTCCATATTCTCCCCCGGTCCCTCCGCTTCACTTTCGTCCCTTGCGCTCTGCATCGCGGACTTGAAACTTGAAACTTGAGGATGGGGGCGATAGCGCTCCCAAAAAATGTTACGCGCTCAGGATTGGTCGGGATTGGTCGGGATTGGTCAGGATGACTCGGGTTTGCTCCGGCGGCCACTCGCCAGGAGGCCCATTCACGGATGACACGGATAAGGACGGAATGGCCACAAGAAGGCACGAAGGCCCAGCCCGGCAGAGCCGGAACCAAAG
>DATMRF010000082.1:0-33866 GCA_035566435.1 Candidatus Acidiferrum sp. | reverse complement strand
GCGAAATTCCTTCCTGGGTTAGGGGCGGTGATGCCTCCGCTGGCTGGCGCTCTCGGCATGCCCACGAGGCGCTTCCTCTTATTCGACGGTTTGGGCTCGTTGTTCTATGGGAGTTTCTATGTCCTGGCAGGTTTTCTTTTCCATAATCAACTTGAGCAGGCGATGTCCATGCTGAGTCAACTCGGATTCAGTGCCTTACTGCTGGCTATAGCTTTGGTCACTGGTTACATCGCCTTCAAATATGCCCGGCGACTTACATCCGTAAGCAGAGTAAGCCGACGCGACGACACCGAAGATCGCAGGGCCGCTGTGGTCGACGAAGCTCTGCGTGGCGGAATGGGCGATGCCAACCATGGTGCGACAGGTTTTCTGACTGAAAGCCTAAACACTGTGGAACTTCAGGAGGTTGCCCTCGCCGTCACAAGCTCACCGGCGCAAAATGTGATAGCAAGTGCCGTTACGCCACTAGTCTCCAATGCCCCATAAATTATGAAAGGGTTCCTGCCAGACCAAACGCGCATCAGCCAGGTGCATCTGCGCACCGCTCGTCTTGAGAGGGCAGTGGAATTTTACTCGAGCGTGCTGGGGCTGAAGGCGTCCACCGGGCCAGACGCTCAAGCCATGTTGTCGGCAATGCCAAAAAAGCCAGCGCTGCTCGTTCTTAGCGAGGACCGAAACGCCTCGCCACACATGCCGCAAACGATTGGACTTTACCACTTTGCCCTTCGCTACGGGACGCGGAATGACCTTGCTCAGGCTTATCGGCGCATTGTCAAAGCCGGTTATCCGGTTAACGGTGCTTCCGATCACGGAGTTAGTGAAGCGATTTATCTCGGCGATCCTGATGGCACTGGTGTCGAACTGTATGTGGATCGTCCTCGCTCACAATGGCGCTGGCAAAATGGCCAGATCGCAATGGTGACAACCCCACTTGATCTCGACAACTTCCTCGCGACCATCCCGTCCAAAACGGCGAGGACAGACTCGCCTCCGCAGATCGACCTTGGGCACATCCACCTCCACGTCGCCAATTTGACCGCTGCGGAACGATTTTACAGTGAATTCCTTGGCTTGGGTGTTACCCAACGCTCGTATCCTGGGGCACTGTTCTTCGCCGCTGGCAGTTACCATCACCATATTGGTGCGAATGTCTGGGCGGGCCAAGGCGTTCCTCCGGTCAACAGTGTGGGATTGGTATCTTACCGCCTGGAGGTTCCGGTCTCCGAAATCCTTTACTGCTTGAGTCACCGCGCACCGCTGCTTGGCTACGAAGCGGAGATGCAACTGAAGGAACAGGGCAACCGGATCCTCCAAGTCCGCGACCCGAATGGACACCTGGTGGAAGTCCAGGCATCAGAGAACGCAGCTAAAGCCAGGCCGGGGTCTCTGTGGGCAGGCTGCCCAGAAAAAGGCAAGCGCGTTACCCATTTACACAGAAAGAGAAGCAACAACCGAATGAAAATCGAGTTATGAACATCCCAACAGCATTTGAGAAACGACCGATGATCGAACTCGTTCGCGCATTTGGCGAGCGTGACGCGATTGAAACCGAGACGATCGACCAGCCGCCGGCACGGGATCACGAATTGCTGGACAGCTATTCAAGGACGATCGCTGCAGTCGTCGAGAAGGTCGGGCCTACCGTAGTAAACATTCGGACCCACCATATCGGCCGTGCATCGCGCAACGGATCGGAATCCGGCGGCACAGGCTCCGGTTTTGTGATCGCCCCGGACGGATTCATCCTGACGAACAGTCACGTGGTTCATGGAGCAGCCAGATTGGAAGTGACTCTGGCGGATGGCCGCCAGTACGGCGCCACTTTGGTGGGCGAGGATCCGGAAACGGATTTGGCCGTCATCCGCATCAACGCATCTCAGCTCGTGCATGCCCGTCTGGGCGATTCCAAAGCGATCCGCGTCGGGCAGATCGCCGTGGCGATCGGCAGCCCGTTCGGATTTCACCAGACCGTGACCGCCGGCGTGGTCAGTGCGCTGGGACGCTCGATGCGTGCACGCTCCGGCCGACTTATCGATAATGTTATCCAAACCGATGCGGCATTGAACCCTGGAAATTCTGGCGGTCCGTTGGTCAATTCGAGCGGTGAGATCATCGGCGTGAATACCGCAATCATTCTGCCGGCACAGGGCATTTGCTTCGCCATCGCCAGCAGCACCGCCGAATTCGTTGCCGGCTGGTTGATAAAAGAAGGGCGGATTCGGCGGAGTTGGATTGGGGTTGCAGGCCAGACGGTGCCAATCCACCGGCGCGTCGTGCGATTCCATCGGTTGGCGGCCGATCAAGGTGTATTGGTGGCCGGGATTGAACCGGGCAGTCCTGCTGGTCGGGGTGGTCTGCGGGAGGGAGACGTCATTGTTGCGTTCGAGGGCTCGCCCGTCTCAGGTATTGACGAATTGCTTCGTCACCTGGTTGCCAAACTGATCGGAATCCCCTCATCCATCACAGTCATCCGACACACGGAGAAACTGGATCTGATCATAACACCGGAAGAGTTGGCCCCGAATAATCAAAGGAATTGAGAGCATTCCAGGGCCGACGAGGAAAAATCCCAATGACAGCCTTTCACGACGCTCGTCACGCACGCCAACCAAGAAGCGCTACGGCGAATTCACAGTACAACAAGCATGAAAGCATTGATTATCTACGACGATCTCACTGGGGCAACTAGAGCTACGGCGGCATTGAAACGCTCCGCATGGAGGGCGAGTGTCCGCGCAGATTGGGACATCAAACCTTGGCGCACGGATGCTCTGAAATTCCCATCGGTAGCAGACCAGGCGCTAATTGAGGCGGCCGATGCTGACCTGATCGTTCTTGCAGGCCCACAAGCTCATTCCCTTCCGACCTGGCTGGAAGAGTGGCTCAACCGCTGGGTCATTCGTCGCAATATTGAGGACGCTGCCTTGGCGGTGCTCGATGAGGAAAGCGCCCGAGTTTTGGTTGCTCCTGGCGCACCACACTTGTCCCAGTTTGCAGAGGGCCACGGCTTGAGTCTCATTACAGACGGGCAGCGTTAAACACGAAAAGCTTTATGGACGCATCAAAGTCAACTTCTGCGCCCGACCTCACACAGCGGCCGCCACGCAATCCCCGATTGCAACTAGAATGAAATTTATCGAACTCCGTAGATGCCTATGAACGCGGCAGCTTCACAAATTGAAAGCGGTGTGGAAATCAGAGCGAGCGCGCCCGAATCCAACTCAAGCGATCCTCGCATCACGCGTGCACGAATCGCTTTTTTCGTAACGGTGATCGTGGGGCTTCTGCTCTCGGTGAACTGGTTTGTATGCCACACATGGAATCACTTTTGGGGAATCCCCTCGATGCCGGTGTGGCAAATCATCCCTGCGTTGCTGACCATCTCGTTTGTCGTCACCACATTGCTCGGATTCCATCAAACGAACGCGCTGCTGCGAATTGTGTATCGAGTTTCCGCAATTTGGTTGGGCGTTTTGAGCTTCGCTTTTTTCGCATCGGTCGTGTGCTGGTTCATCTACACCCCCTTAATGCTCTTTGGTTTGGGTGCTGAACCGAGATCGATAGCGCTTGTGGTCTTTGGATTCGCAATCTTCGCGAGCGTTTATGGGCTTGTGAATGCTGCTTGGATTCGGGTCACGCGCATTACGGTGAACTTGCCAAACCTGCCCGAGGCCTGGCGCGGACGTAGCGCGGCATTAGTGACGGATTTGCACTTGGGTAATGTCCGCGGCCGTCCTTTCACGCGCCGTGTCGTTGCCAGACTTCGGGGCCTGCAACCCGACGCCGTCTTTATCAGCGGCGACATGTTCGACGGCACAAAGGCGGACTTAGATTGGCTTGTTGCGCCGTGGAGCAAACTGTCCGTGCCACGCGGCACCTATTTCGTGACCGGCAATCACGAGGAATTCACAAGCCGCAACAAGTTTGTCGATGCAATTGGTAGAACAGGGATCCGGGTGCTGAACAATGAGAAGGTTGATGTTGACGGATTACAAATAGTCGGTGTTCACGATGGCGAGGCAGGCGAACCACAAACTCTGCGCGCGGTATTGCAATCGACTCAACTTGATGACCAGCGCCCCAGCATCCTCCTGGCGCATCAGCCCTCAAACCCGGCGATTGCGGCGCAGGCAGGCATTTCCTTGCAACTCTCCGGGCATACACATGGCGGGCAAATCTGGCCGTGGAGTTGGGTCGCCGCGCTGGTTCATGGACGGTTCAACTATGGATTGAATCGATTGGGAGCATTGCAGGTGTTTACCAGCAGCGGCGTGGGGACGTGGGGTATGCCGATGCGAGTCGGCACAAAGTCGGAGATCGTATTGATTCGATTTGAAGCGGCGGGAGAGGAGGAGCGGTGAATACCGGCAATAACTCGGATCAACTTGAGCAAGCTCTCGAATGACTCATGAGGGCGTTGACAAGAATGCGCGGGACCATGCCTGATGGCGTGTAGGACCGGGCCGGGCTCGGCTCTGCCTGCTCGCTTTATCCCCGTTAAGACTTCTTCTCCCGCGCCTTGATTTGCTCGTTCAGGTCGAGGGAAATCCGTTCCCATCCGGTCCCACCCGCCGCCAAGAACCTAATCCGGTACACCGTGTGAACCCAGCACCACGCGCACGGCATCAGTACCGCCGAGTTTGGCGGGTGGCCTGGCGCCGGCGCGGAGCAGGGTTTCGGCGGTTGCCGCGTAGTCTCCGGTCTGGTGGGACCACCCGTGTTCCGAACCATGAATTGCCCAACCGAGCGGGGTCGCGTGAAAGTCTCTATCCAGGAGTTCCAGCGGCGGGTTGGATCGCAGGAGCAGGCTGGCCATCTGGGCGTTGCCATGAAAGGCGGCCCAGTGCAACGGCGTTCCGCCGTGCTGGCCGGGGACATCGGCGGGCAGACCGGCGGCGAGCATGAGGCGCACCGCCGCGAGATTATTATTCCGCGCGGCGTCGGCCACCTGGCGCGAATACGAATTGATCAAATCCGCGGCGAGGCCTGGATGCTCAGTGAGCAAGGCTCTCACGTTCGCCTCGTCGTCCAACCAGCAGGCGGCGATCAGCTTTACATCTGGCGGACTCCGGCGCATGAGCAGCGCGAACACCTCATCATGGCCAAATTGCTTCGCCACTTCGTGGGGAGACACGTGGAACCCGAGGGTCCACTGGTAGATAGTTCCTCCGGCTCGCTTGTCGGTCATCGGGAAATACTGCTCGTTCACCCGCAGGCGGATGCAATCCGGATTCGAATCGAGGTGCCGGTTGGCCAGCTCCGCATCGCCCAGGGCGGCGGCCATCAGGATGTCTGTCCGGCAGCCACGCCCGATGAGAAACCGGACCACCTCCTGCCGGTCACGGATCATGTGCTGAGCTGGCGTGGACTCGTGATCGACGTCGCGCGCGTCAACGTCCGCGCCTTGTTCGAGCAGGTACCGCGCTACGGCCACGGTGGCGGCAAAGTGAAGCGGCGTTTGCCCGTCACCGCCCCGGGCGTGCACCGATGCCGGGTCGGCGGAGATGAGCGCCTGTAACCGTTCAAACAGGCCCAGACGGGCCGCGGCGTGGACATCAACGCTCGCGCCACGTTCGATCGCATAAGCAGCCAGATCCGGGCTCGCGTTGTGAAGCAGCCCAAACCCTCCGGCCCACCATCGGCTCTTGGCGTTGATATCGGCGCCGGCCTCCAGCAGCGCATCGAGCAGCTCACGACTGCGCACCCCGGTGATGAGGGGCGAGTCGAACGCCGCTATCGGCTCGTTGATTCTCGGCTTGAGTTCAGGGTGACGCGCGAGGACGTCGCGGAACAAAGCGGCGTTCTGCTCGGCGAACGCGCGCTTCATCAGCTCACGGGGGCTGGCGGATTCTGGTTTCATGAACTTCGAATGTGGTCCGTCATTGGGTAGTCACGGGTTTTGGACTACTCTGCACGAGTTTGCGCTGCTTTGCATTGAGTTTAAGCAACCCCTCGATTTTGCGAGGAAAAAACCGTTACCTTTCCACATCGGTGTAAATGTAATAGGTAGATGGCAAGCGACGACATGGCACTGGTGAGGGAGTACGCCACGAGCGGCTCCGAGGAGGCGTTTGCCGCCCTCGTTTCGCGTCATATAAACCTGGTTTATTCGGTCGCGTTACGCCAGGTGCGTGATCCCCATTTAGCGCAGGAAGTCACCCAGGCGGTTTTTATCATCCTCGCCAGAAAAGCCGCGTCGCTCGGCTCGAGCACGGTTTTACCCGGTTGGCTTAGCCGGACCGCCCGAAACGCGTCGGCTAATGTCTTAACCGTCCAACGCCGCCGACAGCAGCGCGAGCAAGAGGCCTATATGCAATCCCAACTGAATGAAACCAATGCCGAGACCTGGATGCAGATCGAGCCTTTGCTCGAAACTGCGATGGCACAGTTGGGCGGAAAAGACCAAGACGCGGTGGTGCTCCGCTTTTTTGAAAGCCGAAGTTTTAAAGACGTCAGCTCGGCTTTAGGCACCAGCGAGGCCGGGGCCAAGATGCGGGTGAACCGGGCCTTGGAGAAACTGCGGCGTTTCTTCGCCAAACGGGGGCTGACGTTTTCGACTGCGCTGATTGCTGGGGCCGTTTCGGCCCATTCCGTTCAAGCCGCACCCATGGGGCTCGCGGCCTCCGTCACAGCCGCCGCCGTCAAAGGGACCACCCTCACGGCCTCAACTTTAACCCTCATCAAAACGACACTCAAACTTATGGCATGGACAAAACTCAAAACTGTCGCCGCTGTTGGCGCAATTGCTCTCCTGGCCGCGGGCACCGCCACAATTACCGTGCAACGCGCCACGGCAAGATCCGAGTCAGCACCGCCGAGTTTTGCCGGGTACGCCACGCCCGAGGCTTCGCTCCGCTCGTTGTTATGGGCGGGGAGCACGGGCGACTTTAACAAGTTCCTGGCCGGCTGCACTCCGGAACAGGCGGAACGATTCAAGACCAGGATGGCGGGGAAATCCGAAGACGAGATCAAGCGGGAATCCATCGCGTGGGCACGGGCGCTTGCGGACTACAAAATCACGCAGAAGGAGGTCGTGTCCGACGACGAGGTTCACCTGCACGTTCATGCGACCCCTTCGGCCGAAGGTCTGCGCAGCGGGAAGGTAGTCGTCATCATGAAAAAGCTGGGCAGCGAATGGAAGCAAGCGGGCGAAGCCGATTGACCGATGGAAGCGGACGGCCGGAGGGCCCTCCGCCCGGAGCGCTTGAAAAAGCGTGTAACCTTTCAGGGGCGGCGTCCATATACTGGTAAGATGATGACGGATGACATGGACCTGGTGCGGCAGTATGTGCACCGCCATTCGGAGGAGGCGTTTGCGACGCTCGTCTCGCGGCACCTCAACCTGGTTTATTCGGTCGCCCGGCGCCAGGTCCGCGACGCGCATCTGGCGGAAGAAGTCACTCAGGCGGCGTTTATCATCCTCGCTCGCAAGGCCGGCTCCCTAGGCCCAAAGACCGTTCTGCCTGCCTGGTTATGCCGGACGGCTCAATACGCCGCCGCCGACGCGCTCAAGACACACCGGCGGCGCCAGCGCCGCGAACAGGAGGTGCACATGGACACCGCTTTGAACCAGGCCGAACCCGAAGAGTCGGCTTGGGCCGACATCGCTCCGCTACTAGATACGGCCATGGGCTCACTTGGTCAAAAGGATCACTGCGCCATCGTGCTGCGCTTTTTCGAGGGCCGGGACCTGAAGCAGGTGGGGGCGGCGTTGGGAGTGAGCCCAAACGCGGCCAAGACCCGCGTCAGCCGCGCGCTGGACAAATTACGCAAGATCTTCATCAATCGCGGTATCACCTTGTCTGCCGCCGGCCTGGCTGCGGCCATGTCGGCCCATTCCGTTCAAGCCGCACCCGTTGGGTTGGCGACCTCTGTCACGGTCGCCGCCCTCAAAGGAACCACGGTGACAGCGTCAACAATAACCCTCATCCAAACGACACTGAAACTTATGGCATGGACAAAAATCAAAACCGTCGCGGCCGGTGGGCTGGCCGCCCTCCTGGCGGCAGGCACCGCTACCATCGTGATTCAACAGGTCAATGCACAGTCTGGCTCTGGCAAGACAGGCGCTCAATCCGCCACCCTCGTCGACGCCGGCTGCGCGACACCCGAAGCGGGTCTCAAATCCTTCATCTGGTCGGAAAGTACCGGCGACCTGGATAAGCTGCTGGCCGCTTGCACCCCGGCGCAGGCCGAACGGATACGCGCAAAAGCAACCGGCAGATCGGAAGCGGAGCTGAGACGCCTGATGCTCGAGGAGGCTAAAAACCGGTCTAACTATAAGATCGCGCAAAAAGAAATCATTTCCGACGATGAAGTGCGCCTGCATCTGGTGGTCCAGCCGTACCCCGGCCACCCCAACGTCGGCAACGACATCCAGATCATGCAGCGGATCGGCAGCGAGTGGAAATACGCCGGGAAGTATGGCGTGGATATCAAGGACAAGTGACCATGCCCGGGGCAGGGCCGGTTCGCCGAACCGGCCGCTTGCCCCGGGGGTCTTAGAGCGTGTTTTGAAAATGTAGGAGACGATGTGAGTCGTCTCAAATCGAACCTAAAAGCTACGAGCTGATAGCAGATCAGAGACTCCTCACGTCGTCTCCTACAGAACACGGCGATTTCCAAACCCGCTCTCAGGATTATGCATAACAAACACGCCTTTACGCTTATCGAATTACTGGTGGTGATTGCCGTCATTGCGATCCTCGCCGCGCTCTTGCTGCCGGCGTTGAACCACGCCAAGGAAAAGGCGAAACGAACCTCGTGCATCAGCAACCTGAGGCAGGTCAACGTGGCGATACGCCTTTATGCGGACGATTCGTCAGACGATTTGCCCGTGTTGCCCGAGCCCAACCCCTATCCCAACGGAGTCGGGGCCTACTACAAACAGTTGGTCAAAGGCTATCTGGGACTCCAGGGACCTGTCTCCTCGAACGAGACTGTCTTCATCTGTCCCGCGGATCGGATTCTCAAGACCCAAATCGGTCACGCGTTCACCAGTTATACGTTTAACGGCTATGAAGTCGGACCCGGCGCCCTTCCGCGCATCACGGGGAAGAAGCTTGCCGGTATCCGCAACCCGGCCAGGGCGGTGTTAGTCGGCGAATGGCCGGCGTTCTTCGGGGGTTCGTGGCATCCGCTCGTCCGGGACGATTATGTCGGCGCCAAGGCCGGCTTGAGCTTTGTCGATGGGCATGCTGACTTCACTAAGATCTATTGGGATGGTGTGGCGGATTCGAGTCCGTGCAACTACGAACCCCCGCCTGGATATGACTACAACTGGGATGGAGAGTGAGGCGGCATCGGCGTGCCACTCCGTACCGCAACAGCGCCCGGTCGGTGGGGAACGGCTGTTCGGCGTTGCCACTCAGCAGGCAGGCATTACTCTGCCGGTCAACCTAACCGTTATGAAAAGACTCACTATTGCAATGTTGACCTTGGGTTTGTGGCTGGCGGGCGCGGCGGCCGATGACAAACCGCATCCGCAACCCCCTCCGACTCCTGCCACGTGGAGTGGCAAGGTCACGGACGCCGCGCAGCTTCCCGTGGAACAGAGCGCCTGGGGCACGCTTCAATGGGTGTGCAACGAAAAGCTCATGCCTGGTTCCGCGCAGACAGTAGGTCTCGCCACGATTTTGCCCGGGAAACATAACCCGGTGCATTACCATCCCAACTGCGAAGAGGTGCTCTATGTGCTCTCCGGCCAGGGCTTGCAGAGCTACGATGACCGCACGATCCTGTTGAAGGCGGGAATGACCATCCGCCTCCCCGCCAACGTCAAACACAACATGGTAAACACGGGCACGGAGACCCTCCGAACGCTGGTGTCGTTCTCTTCGGGTGACCGCAAGACGGTTTTCCTCGAGGAGCAGCCGGCGAAGTGAATCGGCTGCCGGACTGATTACAAAAAGAATATTTCTCCATCCTTTTCTGCGGTCAAATTGGTAAAGAAACGGTAAAGTTCCCGCTCTTCTGCGCCTCCGCTGCTATCAGCCGCGACCCTGTGCCCCCAATAATACTGGTGTGCGCTCCAAGCTGTCCGAGCGCACGCGCAGTATCACGCCGAACCAGCATCCTGGCCGAAATGCTTGAGCATCCGGTAATGTGAGCGGATCGCCTGGAACAGTGTCGGTTGCTCATGGTAAGGCACGCCGTGAGCGGCAGCCGCCTGGCGCACCACACGACTGATGACCGGATAGTGCACGCTGCACACCTTGGGGAAGAGGTGGTGCTCGATCTGGTAGTTCAGCCCGCCGACATACCAGGAAAGGAGCCGATTGCGCGCAGCGAAATTGGAAGTCGTCCTCATCTGGTGGATGAGCCAGGCGTCTTCCATGGCGCCCTTGGCATCGGGTTGCGGGTAGTCGGTGCCCTCGACGACGTGGGCGAGCTGGAAGATAAGGCCCAGGATGATTCCCGCGGTGAACGTCATGGCGAGGTAGCCGATCAGGAACTGCCACCAGTGAATCCGCAGCACCATGAGCGGCAGCACGATCGTCCACCCATAGTGGAGGAGCTTGGTCACCACCAGCATCGCGATCTCGCCCGGCGGGTTGCGCCGGTTTCGATAGGGACCCAGGTGACGCCGCAGAAAGTACTTATAGTCCTTGACGAAAACCCAGAAGAGCATCGCCTGGCCGTAGGCGAGGAATGCGTAGAAATGCTGATACCGATAGCGGCGCTTGAATGGGGTGCCGGGGGAGAGTCGCACGAAAGGAGAAAGGTCGATATCTTCGTCCACCCCATCGATATTGGTGTAGGTGTGGTGAATGACGTTGTGGGTGATCTTCCAGATGTAACTGTTGGCGCCGAGGAGGTCGAAGCTGAGGCCGAGCAGGTAATTGACTGCGGGGCGGTGCGAGTAGGCGCCGTGCAAAGCATCGTGCGACACGCTGAATCCGACGCCGGCGATGCCGATGCCGAGCACCACCGCCAGGCCGAGCATGGAGAGCGGGGTGAATCGATTCGACAGGATGGCCGCGTAGGACCCGATGACCACGCCGAACAGGAGCATCGTCTTCAGCCACATCGACCAGTTTCCCTTCGACGAGCGCCGGCTGGTCTCGAAGTATGCCGCCACACCGGCCTTGACGTCGCGCACAAACGCCGCGGCCGCTCGGCTGGGAAAGGCGACCATCGTTGCATCAATGTCCGCTACCGGCGTTGCTGCCCTCCCGCTGGTCGCGCGACGCTGCGGCGTGGGCGGATCCTCCATGGCCACGCCGCGAACAGGAGAGACAGAATTCATTGGCATGGTCTTTCCTGTTATTTGTCTTGTTGTGCGTTTGTTATTCTGCCCCATCGTTCTCCCGCGGGAACGGTTACGCCAATACTTAGAACCTATTTTTGCAATAGCTTAAAGCTATGGGCCGGGATCGCCCTGGCACGCCGTCGCCGAATTCGGTTGCATGGACCGCAACGGGTTGCTTCTCGCTCGCCCTTGCCAAGCGCGGTAACTGCACCTAAGTTTGCCGCTCATTATGGAAAAAGTAGTGATTATCGGGTCGGGTTGTGCCGGACTGACGGCAGCGCTTTACACGGCGCGGGCTAATCTGCGGCCGCTGGTCTTCACGGGGAAACAACCGGGCGGCCTGCTCACCACAACCAGCGTCGTCGAGAATTACCCCGGCTTTCCGGAGGGCATCGACGGCTATGAGCTGATGGTCCGCATGCAAAAACAGGCCGAAAAGTTTGGTGCGAGGGTGCAGTTCGGTGTTGTCGAGGCCGCGGATTTGTCCCGACACCCTTTTGTGCTCACCGCGGACGGCGAGCGCGTTGAGACCGAGACGCTCATCATCGCTAGCGGCGCGAGCCACCGGCACCTCGAACTGGACAGCGAAGCGAAGCTCGAGAACAAAGGCGTCACTTACTGCGCCACCTGTGACGGCGCGTTGCCGATGTTCCGCAACCAGTCGCTGGTAGTGGTCGGCGGGGGCGACTCCGCCTGCGAAGAAGCGCTCTACCTGACTCGGTTTGGTTCGGCTGTTCACCTGGTTCACCGCCGCGATAAGCTGCGCGCCTCCAAAATCATGGCTGACCGGACGCTATCCCATGCGAAGATCAAGCCGGTGTGGGACTCCGTGGTGACCGAGGTCACGGGTGTGGACCAGTCCAAGGTCACCGGTGTACGCATGAAAAATGTCAAAACAAATGCGGAGAGCACCATCGATGCCGCTGGCGTTTTTGTCGCGATTGGCCACACCCCCAACACCGGGATTTTCAAAGGCGTGATCGATATGGACGAGCACGGCTACATCATCCCCAAACGCGGCACGGCTACAAACGTGCCGGGCGTTTTCGTAGCGGGTGACTGCGCCGACCGCGTCTATCGCCAGGCCGTCACCGCGGCGGGCGAGGGCTGTGCCGCCGCCATCGACGCGGAACGTTACCTCGCCGCCAGGAACGAATGAGCGGCTTTAACCCGAATCTACCCGCGAAAACGTCGGGGCGGCAAGGACTGTAGCGCAGGTTTCCAAACCTGCCGTATCGCCGACTTCCAAGTCGGCAGCTCGTAGAACCCGCGAGGCGTCAGCAGGTTTGGAAACCTGCGCTACGTTCAGTCGCGTGAAGTATTCGGGCTAAAAGACTTCATGGATGGCGCTCCTTAGCGCGGTCACCATCTTTCCAAGCTGCGGTTTTGTTGTGCAGTACGGCGGCATCAGGACTATGACGTTTCCAATCGGGCGAGTCAGCACGCCGCGCGCTGCCATCGCCTCGCACACACGGATCCCAGCGCGTTTACGCAGTGGAAATGGCTCGCGCGTGCGCCAGTCCTTGACCAGTTCAATCCCGGCGACGAGGCCAACCTGGCGGATGTCTCCAACATTCGGCAGTGACCAAAGCGTTTCCAACTCCTCGGACAGCGTCTGCTCTAATCGTTGGCGCGCCCTGGCGCATACGGGGCTGTGGAGGATTTCCAGACTGGCCAGGGCTGCGGAGGCTCCGAGTTGGTTGCCGGTGAAGCTGTGGCCGTGGAAGAACGTTTTTAACTCCTCGTACTCGCCCAGAAACGCATCGAAAACCCGCTGGGTGGTGAGCGTCGCCGCCATAGGCAGGTAGCCGCCGGTAAGGCCCTTGGCGAGGGCCAGGAAGTCGGGCTCCACGTTCTCTTTGTGGCAGGCGAAAAGGCGCGGCCAGTTGGCTGAGAGCCCGAGCGAGCCGGTTGTGCCAGAACCCGTTCGGCCGAACCCGGTCATGACCTCGTCCGCAACCAACAGCGCCCCATGGCTCCGCGCGATTTTAGCCGCTCGCGCCAGCCAACCTGCGGGTTGGGGTATCATGCCCGCGGCGCCTTGCATCAGCGGTTCGAACACAAAGGCGGCATACTGTTTTCCCTTCCGTTTTCGGATTTCGAACTTCTGCTTTACCTTGTCCAGGCACTCCCAGTTGCACCGCCGATACTCGCGTGCATCGGCTCGCTCGGGTTTGGCGCGATTGAACGGGCAACGATAACAGTAGGGCGCCATGACGGTATCAGTTTTGAACAGCAGCCCGGCATAAGCCTTGTGGAAGAGGTCGATGTGCCCGAGCGAAACAGCTCCCACGGTGTCGCCGTGGTATGCCCCTTCGAGCGAGAGGAAACGCGGTCGTTTGCTGCGGCCCGTGCGTCGCGCAAACTCGTAGGCGAGTTTGAGCGCAACCTCCATCGCGGTCGAGCCGTCGTCGCTGAAAAAGACTTTGCCCAGATGGGGCGCGCCTGCAGGGTTCGCGGTTCGAACCAACTGTTCCGCCAGTAGGCTCGCCGGCTCGTTCGCCAGCCCCAGCGCGGAACTGTGCGCGATTCGCTTTAACTGTCTTGCAATCGCCGCGTTGATTTTAGGGTGGTTGTGACCGTGGAGGTTGGTCCAGATGGAAGAATTGGCATCAAGGAATTCGCGCCCGCGCACGTCCCGCAGAACCGCGCCCCGGCCGGCAGCAATCACCAGCGGTTCGCCCTTGAGCCAATCCCTCATTTGGGAGAAGGGATGCCAAACGTACCGGTGATCCAGTTTAGCGAGCCGGTGCATCGAGGGAACCTTCGACCTGCGATGCGCGACCGACCAGGTTCAGGCCTTCGAGTGCCTGAGCCAAAACCGCGACATCTGCTTCGGAGTGAGCGGCCGTTAGAGTTAACCGCAACCGGGCCGAACCTCGGGCCACCGTCGGGTACCGAACAGCGGGGACGAAAATACCCTGCTGTCGCAGAGCGTTAGCGGCTTCCACGGTTTTCGTTTCGTGGCCTATTACGATCGGAATGATCGCCCTCGGCAGAGCCGAGCGTGGCGCGTTAAGCGCTGAGCCAAGTTGACCGGCTCGCTCCCAGAGGGTTTGCCGGCGCTCTTGACCGGCCTTGGATTGCACAAAGCGGATGCCGGCGGTAGCCGCCGCAGCTGCCGCCGGCACCGGCGCGGTCGAAAAGATGAACGGCCGGGCGCGGTTGATCAGGTAATCAACCAAAACGCGCGACCCGGAGATGTACCCGCCCGCTGCTCCGATGGCTTTTCCTAGCGTGCCCATCTGAAGTTCAATGCGCTGGCCGACGCCGTATTCCTCTGCCAGTCCACGACCATGCTCACCGTAGAGCCCCGTCGCGTGCGCTTCATCGACCATCAACCACGCGCCAAATTGCTGCTTGAGGCGCACCAGCTCGGGCAGGGGCGCATGGTCCCCGTCCATGCTGAACACACTTTCAGTGACGATGAGCACGCGGGGCCGGGAAGCGCCGACTATTGCGTTGCGCAACCGGCTGTCGGCCCACTTAAGGATTTCCTCCAAGCCGTTCAGGTCGTTGTGGGCAAAGACCCGCAACTTCGCGCCGCTGAGCCGCGCCGCATCCACGATGCTGGCATGGACCAGTTTGTCGAAGACGATGATATCGTGCTTCCCGAGCAGCGATCCGATCACTCCGAGCGCGGTCGTGAACCCGGTCGCAAACGCCAGCGCGGCCTCGGTGCCTTTAAACTCGGCGATGGTTTCGTCCAGCTCCTGGTGTGGCGCCAGCGAGCCGGAAATCAGCCGCGAAGCCCCCGAGCCGGCGCCATACCGGTTGAGCGCCTCAATCGCCGCCTCTTTCAAGACCGGCTCGTTAGCGAGCCCAAGATAATCGTTGGACGAAAAGGTCAGCAGGCTGTGTCCGCTCATCCGGATACGCGGACCCTGTGCGGACTCGACGCAGCGCAGTTCGCGATAGAGTCCCTGCTCGCGGATGGCGGCGAGACGCTGGTTTAGTTCCCGGTCGAACTCATTCATGCGCAGCGCGAGTAGGCGGCGTGCTCATCGGGTCGATGGCCCAGCGGCCGCCAATGATACTGGCGGCCACGTCGCCACGGTGATGAAGGACCGCTTCAAAAACGTTCCCGCTCCCTTCAGGTAGCGGAACGGCGATGAGATCCGCCATCGCGCCGGGCACGATCCGGCCGACCCGGCCTTCCAGGCGCAAGGCGCGCGCGCCGCCAACGGTCGCAAGTTCGAGGATCTGGCGCGGGGAAAACGAGGGTTCGAGACCGGCCACGGCGCGCATCTCTTCGAACATGTTCAACTCCACCTTCTGGCGGCGGGTTTGGCACACGCTCGCCAGGCTGTCGGTCCCCAGGCAAAGATTGACACCGGCTTTCCTCAACCGCCGCAGCGGCAGGGAATCGTGGCGAAAATAGAGATGGGACCGCGGGCAATGGACGACGCTCGCCCCGCGTTTCGCCAGCAGTGCAGCGTCGGTCCGATTCAAATAATTTACGTGGACGGCGAGCATGTTTTTACCCAACAGGCCGCAGCGCTCCAGATGCTGCACCGGCGAGCCCAGGCCGCAGTCTGACATGTCGCGTCCACTGCGCCGGAGCCAGTCGAACATTTCGCCCCTGGCGCGGGTAAACATCGCAAACTCGAGCTCCGACTCCGCTACGTGCGTGCACACCAGCGAGCGCTTCCGCCGCGCAGTCCGCGCGCATTGCCGCAGCAGCTCGGGCACCGTAGAGTAAGGGGCATGAGGTGAGAGGCCGACCCGTCCGCGCTGCCGACCCAGGCTGGCGAATTTGTCCAAAGTCTCCTGCAGTACGAGCTCGGGCGGCCGGCGGCTCGTGATGCCGATCATTTCGAGGAAGGATAAGACGCGCAAAGGGGTAGATTTCCAGATATCCGGCAACAGTTGCGGCACGGCCTCGATATCAGCCACCGTCGTGGTTCCGGTCCGCAGTAACATCTGCGCCCCCGCACGCCATGACGCCACGTAATCAGCCAGGCTCCATCCGGCTTTGGTCGAGGTGATCACTTTGAGCCAATCCGTGAAAACCTTTGGGGGCTGGAACTGGCCCGCCATGTGCGTATAATCCAGGTGGCAATGGGCGTTCACCAACCCGGGCATCAGCACGGCATCGCCCAGGTCCACGACCTTGCTGTGGCCGGCCTTCGAACACTCGTCCCAGGGTCCAACCTCGACGATGCGCGTGCCCGAAATCGTAACCGCTCCGTTCCTAAGCGGTGGTCTCGAGATGGGCAGAACAACGTGTGCCCGTAGAATCATCCTGAGTGAGGGTTGGAGAAAGTCCGTGGCCTCAGTTTCCTCCCGGTCCCGACTGAATCGGTGCGGCTCAGAACTCCTTCTCCTGGCGCGTGCGCTTGGTGCGCGAGGCGACCTTGTGCTTCCGCGCTTTGTACTTGTTCCGCCGCTTGCGGATCTGCTGTTCAATCTTCTTGGCAACCAGATCGATAGCAGCGTAAAGATCGCTTTCGACATCCTCTGCGAACAAATCCGGGCCGGGCAGGGACACCCGCATGGAACACGAAAACTGCCGCTCGGGCGCCTTGGTCTGGTCCCGTTCGAGTGTCACCCGCGTGTTGATGGCAAACCGGTCCAGGTGCTCCAACTTGCCGATGCGGCTGATGAGGTGATCTTCGATGGCTTTGGTCAGCGTCACATTGTGAGTCGAAAGGATCATGTTCATGCCCGTATGATGCTTTCCCAGCAGTGGAAAATCCAGTGAAACCGTTCGCCGAACTTGAATGTCCGCCGCTTTTTCATTACATCTGCCGCGTGCCAACCAAAGTCATCGCCGTCGCCAACCAGAAAGGCGGCGTGGGGAAGACAACGACCGCCGTCAACCTCGCCGCCTGCGTTGCCGCGCTGGGTCGCCGAGTGTTGCTCTTCGACCTGGACCCGCAGGCCAACGCCACCAGCGGGGTTGGTGTCGAGAAAGTCGATGGCGCCAGCGCCTACCGGGCTTTGTTGGGGGACGGCTCTCTGCTCGACAAAATCAAACAAACGGCGTTTGAACGGCTGGCGATCATTCCCAGCGAAGTCGATCTATGCGGCGCCGATTTCGACCTGGCGCGGGAGGAAGATCACCTGAAGCGGCTCGCCCGGGCGGTGCTGCCGGTGGTGGAGTCGCAGCAGTTCGACCTCATCTTCGTCGATTGCCCTCCGTCGCTCGGCGTGCTCACCCTCAACGCTTTCGCGGCCGCGGATCGCGTGCTCGTCCCGCTGCAATGCGAGTATTATGCCCTGGAAGGCATCTCGATGTTGAACCGCATTATGGCCCAGTTGCACGACAATGGCGTCAACCCCAGGCTCGCGCTAGCGGGCGTCGTCATGACCATGTATGACGGCCGCACCAAACTTGCGCAGCAGGTCGTTGAGGAAGTGCGCCAGCATTTCGGGGAGCAGGTGTTCGAAACCATGATCCCGCGCAGCACCCGCCTGGCGGAAGCTCCGAGCTTCGGCAAGCCTATTATCCACTACGATAAGTATAGTCCCGGCGCCGCCGCTTATGAACTCCTCGCCCAGGAATTCCTCGCCCGGCACGACAAGTCCCCCAGTTAAACTTTCTTGCTCCAGTCGCGTCCCAAAGGCTACAGTTTTCCCCATGGTTCACACTCTGCTCAACCACGGGCCGGTTAGCGAGATTTCCCAGGCACGCGATGTTTACATCAAGGCTTACCGCTTGATGGTCCTCGCGCGCATTTTGGACGACAAATTCGCGAGCCTGTACCGCATGGGCAAGATCCATGGCGGAGTTTTCCTGGGCCGCGGCCAGGAAGCCTTGAGTGCTTCTCTGGGGCTGGCCCTGCGGCGGGGCGACGTTTTCGCGCCGTTGATTCGCGACCGCGCCGGCCGCCTCGCGTTTGGCGAGCCGCTGTTGGATTCGGTCAGAACGTACCTCGGCTCGCCGCTCGGGCCGATGGGCGCGCGCGACGGAAACGTCCATTATGGCCGGCCGAAGGAGGGGCTGTTCGCTATGATCAGCCATCTGGGCGCAATGATTTCCGTCGTGAACGGGGCCTTACTGGCCCATCGCTTCAAAGGGATAACTGGGGCCGTAGGCGCCACGTGCATCGGCGATGGCGGCACTTCCACCGGCGCTTTCCATGAAGGGTTGAACCAGGCGGCGGTTGAAAAGCTTCCGCTGGTCCTGGTCGTCGCCGATAATCAATACGCCTATTCGACCCCGACGAAACGCCAATTCGCCTGTGCGTCGCTGCTCGATAAGGCCGCAGGTTACGGTATCGAGGGGCAATCCATTGACGGCACCGATTTGGGCTCCTGCCTCAAGGCGGTCGGTGAAGCCGTTGACCGCGCCCGGGCAGGCCGAGGCCCGCAGATGGTTGAAGCGACCTTGCTCCGCCTGTGCGGACATGGCGAACATGACGACGCCGGCTATATCGACCCCAAATTGAAAATCTCCCCCCTCGGCCGCGATTGCCTCAAGGTCGCTGAAAAGCACTTGCTCGAACAAGGTTGGGCCGAAGCCGAAGCGCTAGCTCAATGGCGGAGCGAGGCGGCGCTACAGATCGAGGAAGCAGTCGCCAAAGTCCAGCGTGAGCCGGGGCCCGATCCCTACAAAGAAGATTGGTGCGCGCTGGCCACCAAACATTTGAGCGAGGGACAACACGGAACCGTGCCGTGAGCATTACCTATCTCGACGCCATCCGAGAAGCCCAGGCCCGCGCGCTCGCGGACGACCCCCGCGTGTTCATTTACGGACAGGACGTTGGCGTCTTTGGCGGCGCGTTCAAAGCCACGAAGAACCTCGCCCAGCAGTTCCCCGGACGCGTCATCGATTCGCCCATCAGCGAGGATGCCATGCTCGGCCTGGCGGTCGGCGCGGCCATCGAGGGTATGCGGCCCATCATCGAAATGCAGTTTGCGGATTTTTCTACCGCTGCCTTCAACCAAATTGTCAATCAGGCCGCGACACTACATTGGCGGACGCGCGTGCCTTGCCCGATCACCGTGCGGTTGCCCGGCGGCGGCACCTCTGGTAGCGGCCCCTTCCACAGCCAGAGCATGGAGGCCCTTTATGCCCATTACCCCGGCCTGGTCGTCCTGACGCCCGCCACGGTCGAAGATGCCTACAGCATGCTTCTCGAAGCCGTCGCGATCGATGACCCGGTAATTTTTTGCGAGCACAAATACCTCTATTATCATCTCAAGGCCGAGCAACTGCCGACCGAGGCCATGCCCGTCGGCAAGGCGCGGATTGCTCGCGCCGGCCGCGACATGACGCTGGTCGCTTACAGCGCGATGGTGCACGAAGCGTTGGCCGTCGCTACGGAATTGGCTTCCGAGGGCGCAGAGATCGAGGTGGTCGACTTGCGCTCGGTCAAGCCGCTGGACACCGATACGGTCATGGCCTCGGTGGCGCGGACCGGGCGGCTGCTCTGTGTCGGCGAGGCCTGGCCCTGGGGTGGCGTCACCTCGGAAGTCATCGCGCGCGTTGCCAGCGAGGGATTCGGTTTGCTGGATGCGCCGCCGCAGCGGCTCAACGCCAAAGATACCCCCGTGCCGTACCACCCAAGCCTATGGGCCGCCCACCGTCCCACTGCCCGCAGCATTGCCGCCGCCGCGCGAAACCTCTTGAGACTATGAGCAGAAACGGAGTGATGGAGTTCTGGAGTAAAGGAGTGAGGCCGAAACCACCACTCCAGCCCCCCATCACTCCAATACTCCATCGCTCCAGTACGCCACCAACCCACCACTCCATCACTCCGCTCTGAGCCCATGCCCTCCATCCCGCTCATCATGCCCCAGCTCGGCGAGTCCATCGCCGAGGCCACGGTCGTTAATCTTCTGGTCAAGGTCGGCGACCAGGTCCAGACCGACCAGGACATCATCGAAGTGGAGACCAGCAAAGCAACGATGAACGTCGCGGCCCCTTGCACCGGCCGCGTCGAAAAGTTGTTGGTGAAACTGAACGAAAGTTACCCCGTCGGAACCGTGCTCGGTTATTTGGATGCCAGCCAGGAAGACGCCGTCCGCCTCGGACTCGATATCCCGGTGTCGTCAAAAAACGGCGAAGAAAACGACACCCAGGCCGAAGGCGCGGTCAAGCCTCACCGGGAGGCGCCCAGGAAAGTCGTCGAGCCGACGGTGCGCGGCCTGCCTGTCCCGGCGAATGCAGCCGGCGCCAGCTATATGTCGCCGCGCATGAAGGCGCGCATGATCGAACTGGGCCTCCACGCCGCGGATCTGGCGGGCCTGCCGGGCAGCGGTGCTGCCGGCCGCGTCACCATCCAGGACTTCGAGAAATTCGTTTCCAACCTCGAGAAGAGCAAATTGAGCCAGGCCTCAAGCATGCGGGTCGCGGTCGCGGACGCCATGCGCCGCAGTTGGACCCGTCCGCTGGCCACCGTTGCCCGACCTGTGTGTTTCGACCCGCTGCTGCAACACCGCAAGACGTGCGAGCCACGGCCCGGCCCGGCGCTTTATGCGTTGCGCGCGCTGGCGGTTGCGCTTTCGGAAAACAGCGCCCCGGCCGGCCGCCTGATCGGCAGCAAAATCGTTCACCCTTCCGCCATCGACGTCGGGTTCGCGGTCGAGGCCGAGGAGGGCGTATTGGTTCCGGTGATCCGAAATGCCGACCGCCGGCTGTTGAAAGAACTCGTGGAGCGCTATAACGAACTGGTCGAGTTGGCGCGGCAGCGCAAGCTGCCCGCCGATGCCACCGGCGGCTCGATCGCCACTGTCACCAACTTCGGCACCTTCGGCCTCACTTGGGCCACACCCATTCCGTTGCCGGAGCAAACGCTCGTGCTCGGCATGGGCGCGGCCAATCGCGTGCCCCAGTGGGACGAAGCCAAAGGCCAGTTCGTGCCCGTTATGGAAGCGAACGTCACCCTCAGCTTCGACCACCGTGTTCTCGACGGCGGAGCCGCCGGCCGCCTCCTCGCTCGCATCGCCCAACTGCTGGCTCAGCCCGAAAAACTCTAATCCGGACCGTCCGCATATTCCGCGGTTTAAGTTCTTCATATCTGGATGAAATTCGGAGCGCACATGTCCACAGCCGGCGGAGTCTGGCGGGCCCTGCAACGCGGAAGTAGCATCAACTGCGAGGTGGTCCAAATCTTCGTCAAAAGCAACATGCAATGGTTCGGCAAACCGCACTCGCCGCAAGACCTTGCCCTCTACGCGAAAGAGCTGGCCGCCAATACCTTCTCCTGCGTCTTTGGCCACACGGGTTACCTCATTAACCTGGGCGCGCCTCCCTCCGAAAATCGTTCCCGCTCGCTCAAATCACTCATCCAGGAAATCCAGTTCGCCACCGAGCTCGGGCTCCCGTTCCTGGTGTTGCATCCCGGCGCCCACCTGGGAACCGGCGAGGACGCGGCCCTCAAGCAAATTGTCGCCGGCTTGGACGTGGTGTTCGCTGCCACCCGAAAATCTGTGGTGCGGATTGCCCTCGAAAACACCGCAGGGCAGGGGACCTGTCTCGGGTATAAACTCACGCACCTCGCCGCTATTTTCGACCGCGTCAAGAAGCCCGAGCGGCTCGGCGTTTGCCTGGACACCGCGCATTTCTTCGCGGCCGGGTACGATATCCGGACGGCGAAAGGTTGGGAGGGCGCCATTCGCGAGGTGGCCTCATTGATGGGCTTGAAGCAAATTCTCGCGTTCCACCTCAATGACTCCAAGACCGACCTCGACTCCCGCGTGGACCGCCACACCCATATCGGTCAGGGCAAAATCGGACTCAAGGGCTTCCGCCACATCGTCAACGACCCCCGCTTTAAAAACCATCCCGGCTGCCTGGAAACACCCAAAGACGAGGACCTGAAGGAAGACGTGGAGAACCTCGCCACCCTCCGCTCCCTGGTGAAATAAATCGCCGGAGGCCCGAGCCTGGCGAGCATCTCATCAACACCCCGTCAGCGGGGTGTTGATGAGAAAGCGCCACGTTCGTCGAAGAATTCTGTCCTGCGCCCGCCCTCAACTATCAACTCTTTTGCCATTGTCAGGATTTTTTCCTTCGCCTATTTTTCCCGCACCGTGTGTATCTGGGCGCACCCTGTTGGTGCGCCCTTTTTGACGTTCTTGACAAAATTCGGCGCTCGTACAATCTTCTGCACCTCTTGGTTGCCTCGGTAGCTCAATTGGCAGAGCAGTTGACTCTTAATTTCGCCTCGGTTTTACCGGGCTTTTTCTCCTCTTACCTGTCTGATCAATTTCGGGTGTTAGACACCGAAAGTGTTAGCGCACTTTATCCGAGATTATCCCCCAAAACGGCTTGCGGGATCCAAAAAGGGATGCAACGGAGGAAAAGCGGTCTGGAATCTCGCACGAATCCCACTACTGGACACCCGTCCAGAATGCCCTAGGACGGGCCGGACAAGCGGCCCGCATAAAAAGACAAGCGGCCCACGATCAAAGCGGCTGTAATCGAATCCTGTGCGCGGTGGTAGCCCGTTACGCTGGGGATTTGAAGAACAAGCGGCCCCAGAAAAAAGGTGAGGGACAAGCGGCCCGGGTCGAAAGCTGTGGGCAAGCGGTACAGGAGGAAAGTAAGCGGCACCGGAAAAAAGCAGAGGACAAGCCGCACCGCGCGGAAAAGCCAATGCTGTCCAGAATCAGACCGGCACGATGGCGGCTCTAGCTTTCGATTGCATGAAGGCTGTTGACGGAGCCCAATTGGCCCGAGTTTGCATCAAAATTTGCTTGCCAAAACCTGATTGTAAGCCTCCACTCAAGTCGGCCTGTTGGTTAACCGCGCTCATCGTGAAAGGTAACTATGAAACTCATTTCTCTCGCACTCCCGCTCCTGCTCGCGCTTCCCTACCATGTTCAAGCTACAAATTGTGTGCCCGCGCCTTCCGGGCTCGTCGGCTGGTGGCGGGCCGAAACTAACTCCAACGACAGCGCGGGGACCAACAACGGTGTACTAATCAACGGCGCAGGCCTTGGGCCTGGCGAAGTTGGGCAAGCGTTCTCCTTCACCAGCTCTGACCAGGGCGTCCTGATCGCTGATGCACCTGAGCTCGACCCGACGAACAGCCTTTCTGTTGAAGCGTGGGTGCTCCTCTCGAATTATCCCAATACTGAAGGGGTTCTCGTGGTTTACAAAAACATCTACTTCGTACAGCCAGGGCAGTACGCGATCGCGGTTTATCAAACGGGGAGCAATTCGATTTTTCAGGCGGGGCTCGGTGTTGTTCCAACCGGGGATCTTGCCATGTTTGGCACTACCTCGCTTCAGCTCAATACTTGGTACCACGTCGCCATTACATACAACGCTGCCCAGTTTCGGCTCTATGTGAACGGCCAACTCGAAAACACCCTGGCGGTGACAGGGCCGGTGGCGACGACGACAGGTCCGCTCAAGATCGGGGGGTACGGAATCAGCCCCTACGCGCTGCCAGGGCGAGTGGACGAGGTGAGCTTGTACAACCGTGCCCTGAGCGGTTCCGAGGTCCAGGCCCTCTACAGCGCGGGGAGCGCCGGCAAATGCCTCCCCGTAGCGCCTTTCATTCTCTCGCAACCGCAAGGCCAAGTCGGTTATTGGGGCGGAAGGGTCACCTTCACGGTGACGGCAGGCGGCACACCGCCGCCCGGTTATTTGTGGTACAAGGACGGGTTTTCCATTTCGTGGGCGACAAACTCCAGCCTCGTTTTGACCAATCTCTCACTGAACGAGGGTGGAAACTATTGGGTAGTCGTGAGCAATGCGCTCGGGAGTGTCACCAGCTCCAACGCCTTTTTGACGGTGAATCCTGCCGGTGTTTCACTTGGACTTTACGCCGGGCTGACGATTGAGGGTTCGGTAGGCAACACCTACGGCATTCAATATACTACGAACGTGAGCCAAGCCGCTACTTGGTCCACCTTGGGCCAAATCACTCTCACGCAACCCCTGCAACTGTGGACGGACACGAATGCCAATGTGGCGGCAGGTTACAGTCCGCGCCGCTTTTATCGGGTTGTTGCAATCCCGTAGCGCGACCGACCGGCGCAGGATCCCGAATTCTAAGGTCCAAAGGTAAATGCGTCGGCTGGGTTGATGACTCTCCGGGCATCCTGCCATGGCGTATTTACTCCGAAAGGCAAGACAGCCCGCGAAGAATGTGCCCCAAGACTAACTAATCGTGGATCGATTGGCGGGCAAATCACGCGGCCAGCAGGAAAGCTGCCTGGATGGATGTGGAAAGCCTTGCTCCCGACATCACAAAGCGATAAACCCGTTGCATAGACGGGATCGGTTTAATAGATGCGGCGGGCCTCGGATTCGCAATCCGCGATTGTCAGGAACACGGGTTTGCCAGTTAACTTACGCACCCTAAGCGATTGGAAAATTGCATACATTGTGAAGATGTCAACGGTCTTTCTTTATGAAAATCGTCAATAATTTTGACGCCAGAAAGACCGCAAGTGCGCAAAAGAGAATTTTATTTGCAATCGCTTTTTTATGCGTGTTGGGGGCTGTGCTCTGGCCATCATTGAGGGCATTCGCGATAAAGCACCCAGGAATTATTGGCGTGCTCGTGGCAGTAACGGGAGAGGTATACTTCGATTGGAAAGAGGAAATCGGAAAACATGCTCGTTGGAAGAAATTCTTCATGGCGCTTCTTGTTGTTAGCCTGACATACGAACTGTATGAGGCGTCGGAAACTGACAAAGAAGCCGCAGACGCAATCATATTGGCCGGTAAGGCGAACGAACGCGCCGCCAAAAACGAAGCGGCCGCAAAGGAGCTCGAAATCGAAGTTGCCAAACAGCGCGAGAGGGCTGCGCAGGCAGAATTTCGCATTATGCGACTCCAAAAATGGGGCTGGCCCAGGTGGGAGTTGTTCCGGGCGGAGGCCTTCCAAGATTCCCTAACCAATGCTCCCAAGGGTCGTGCATCAATATGGTTCATACCTAGTATGGACCACGAGCCGGAAGGGCTGGGGCGTCGCATAGCCCAATCGCTCAAAACCGCTGGCTGGACCGTCACGGAGCCACAACCAATCCCGGAGAGCGCCAGAGCGAGAGACTTGTGGAGGAATCTATCGGAAGGAGTGACCATTATCGGGCGATCCGGTGGTACTCTTAAAGGTTCGCCCGGGTCGGACTTCGTGGACCCGCTAATCTCGGCCCTTAGCAAAGCATTCGTTATTTCATTATCGGGAGTGGGATATGTCTCTGATGCTGAAATGAAAGGCGGCGAAATAAGGATAGCCATCGGGCGAAATCCGTGGAAGTCCGACACAAATTGAAGAACCATTCCCCATACGACGACGCAGAGGACCACCAAAAAAAATAAAATACCCTTATACGCGCATGGCGCAATCTGGGGCCAAAGCCGGAAAAACCAAGAGGCTACGGATTTCAAATTAGGACACCGCCGAATTTTCGTGTTAGTTGCAAAATCTGCACCTTCTATGTAAATCTTTGGTTTTGGATTTCGCGTAGCAGCCGCCGGGTTTGACGGGATAGACGACGGCTCGGGGAGGCGGTCAATGCAAGTGCCACACTCACATTGTTGACGTGCCCGGCCAACCAATTCCGACCGCGCCGCCAAACGGTCGCTCTTGCTCGGGTGCGCGTGGTGCGGGATCGTCGGGAGGCGGAGGTCCTGCCATGTTTGAAAAGTTTCGATGACACGCCGGGATATAATGCGGCGATGACGGATTCAACCTCGGATCTAGCTTTGGAGCGGGAGTCGCTGCCTCGGGTTTGCTTTCTACCACGGGTTGCGGTTTCTCCGGCTGCGCTTCGGCGGGTGTTGTTACTGGTGGTTCCTGTGCCGGCACAAGGTCAACGTCAACGGGCGGGAGCAGTTCGGGCGGAACGGAATCGCCGCGATGGTTGTCGGGCAAAATAATCACACAGCCAGAGGGCGCAGGATTGATGATAGAGCCATGGAACTTCATGTCTAAAATCTCCCTGAGCGAACCATCGACCCGTTCCAGAATCAGCTTGCTCATCTGTGAATCCTTCTTGGAGATCACCGCATCAATCATCGCCGCGACTATTTTTTCGACCTGCCCGCGTTTGCTTAATGCTCTTCTCAAACCGGCTGTAATGCTCGCGTCGCCTTTCCGCTTTCCTGATTTATTGCCTGATTCTCCGCGCTTCCATTGATATGCCTTGAGGTGCTCCCAAGTCCGCTCTTTGGGTTTCGCCTGCAAACCACTCTCCAGATCGCTGCTTGCCTCTGTTGCCGTTGTCGCTATTGGCTTTGCTGCTGCGGTTGCTGCTTCCGCTTTCTGACTTTTCTTTTTTCTCATAAATATACAGCTCAACATTAGCACTGCCCGCCCGCGCCCGCACGTCGGAACGTCCCGGGATTTTCAGCCATGCTGTTTCCTTTTGCGCTCTGTGCGCTTTCGGGGCTGTTGTTGGGGTGTTTGTGATTTTGGTTTTGGCGATCTCATTCGAAGTTCATACTCCTGAGCGTGGCGGGCGAGTAATCGCTTTCCAACTCGATACATGATCCCCTGGTGCACGATACGATGGAGTGTTTGGTTAGCGCTGCTAAAGTTAGTCCCCGTCAGCGTGGCGGCGTCCCGGGCGGAAAGAAAAAATCGGTTGGTGCCTGCCGTCTCGCAATATCGCCGTATGCACCACTCGACTTTGTCGTCGGAAGTTCCGTCACTGGGGAAGCCCGGCTCTCGCGTCCACTTCGGCCAGAAGTTGACGACCGCGTCGAGCCAGGGCAAACGCTTGGCACACCGGATTGACTTCAGCAACTCGGAGAAATATTCGTCCTTGGAACCTCGATACTTTATGCCCTTCCGCTTTCCGGTGCCGTGCCACGCCTCGAAAGCCCGCTCGATTTGAGCCCGGTCTAAAACCAAGTGATGGCGACGGAACCGAACCACCAGATCACGCGCCAAGTCGCGAAGAGGCAAGTGCGTGTAACAGGTGCCGTCGGGCTTGGTCTCGAACGGTGCGCGGCTCTCCCCTAGACCGTAAGCCAGGGTGTTAATGTCACCCTCGCTTAGCCCCAGACAACACACAGGGATCTTAAAGTCCTTGTGTGTTGTCTGATCTTGTCCTAACAGTTCCGGCAGAAGGGGTGCTTTTATATTCAGCCAGAGCCCGCGGTCATAGGAAACGAAGCATGCCCGCGTCACATCGCTGGTGTGCATGTCTACCGCCACTCCATACCTCTGACGCACGTAGTCCGCCACGCTCGCAAAGACCACCTTGTGCCGGTTGGCATCGCACGGGGGGCAGCCGAAGATTAGCCGCAGACCGTGTCCCGTTGACGAGCGGAAGGCGCACCGGCAGTGCGGGTCGTCAACGGCTTTATGCATCGCTCTTCCTTCCCCGTCCACTCCCAGGTCGTCGAGGTCAATGGCAACGTGTCCGCTGTGTTGGACAAATCCGTCCAGTCTGCGGTATCTAAATCGCCCTGAAGGCGTCCAGAACGGTAGGCGTTCCTTTTCTCGGAGCTGCTCTCTGGAGTGATACGGCAGCGCCCGCACGCGCTCCACGCGATCCGCCCACTGGCCATTCGATACCCCGGACAAAACCTCAATCATGGGAAGTGCTGAAAGCTCTCTCGGTCGGAAAACATTCTCCCCAAAGCTGACCAGGGGTCCAGCGTCGGTATTGACGAGTGCAGAGCCATTTGTTATTCTGTCTTCGTCATGGTCCTTTGAGCTGCTCTTCGTCGGGGCAGCTTTTTTTATTCTCATGGCACGGACCTTCCGTAAATCGCGGTGAGGTGATCCCAAACTTCCGGATCTAACTCTTTATTGGTTAGGCGATGGTCCAGCTCAAGGGCCGGGTGCCAGCCCGGTCGCTTGGATAACGCGATGTCGTGCCGAAGATTCGCCGCGCGTAGCTGGTCGGCGGGAAGTAAGCCCGGCTCGTTGTCGAAACGGTAGTCACGTCCGATTTGATGACCGGAGCGAAGGGCACTCTGAAAGCTCATCGATCTCATGTCAAAAAATTAGAAACCGCCGGGGCGAACTATGCCGGAGGGAGATCACCAACCCCCCACTAAACGCCCCGGCGGCCAACCAAAGCCAGCGAACGAAGACCGCTGAGCATTGGCGAAAGTGTTCACGCGGCGGGCTTCAACGCATCCTCGCACGCCTCGCGCCGAAACGTTAGTGACCAATCCTGCCCCATTGGGATTCTTTTGTGCGTCGCGATGAAGTCACGCGCATCGGTGAAAAATTCGCGAGTGGATTTTCTGAAAGGCTCGCCGTCTTTCCCTCCCTCTGCCCACACAAATTCCATCACGAAAAACCTCAGAATAAATGCACCTCCTCCGTTCGCGGAGAAGCCCTGCCATTCGGGTGTCGAATGCGTCACATGCAGAAGTCTGCCGTCAGAGGTTTTGAAATCGCCGCCGACGGCTGCTTCAAGCTTGGCCAACTCGTCTTCTCGGGTTAGCCTAGCCGGGTCAACTAGGGTTTCCTTCTCGGTTACGGTCGATTTTCCGCTCACCGCGAGAGGCGCAAGCTTGGACATGATGAGGGATTCGAACTGGCGAGCCCATCGTTCGCTCACCGCGTTTTCGGCGGTCACAATGTTCGGGTCAATTTCAGTTTTCATTTTGTTTTTTGATTTGGGGAAGAATGGGGCGAGCGGATCTTTAGCACCAGTCAGTCACGAAACACAGTCGGTCGCCCCCAAAGTTTTATCGTTTAACCCGCGCATCGATCCCGTCGCGATCTACGATTCGAACATCTCCGGAGCCGCTGTGCACCGGCAATCCCGGCCCGGGTGACGAGTCGCGGTTGGCGGGTGGGTGCCATTGCGGATGCCGCCCGCCCCACAGAGTGGCTTCGATATGTTGAGTCATTTGCGATGCCACTCTCTGCCAGCCCATGGGATACCAGTGGCGTTCAAATCCGATGTTGTTCGCGCCCTCGACACCCCGGCGCCCTTTGGAAAAATCCTGGTCTGGCCGCTCCGGGCCGAACGGGTTTCGCGGGTCGATCTCGGGGTCTTCCATCTTGGGTTCCGGCCACTTCGACAACTGATCCATACCAAGGGCAGGGCTGATTTTCCCACTCTTCACTTTTCGACTGAGTTCCGCCACAAACTTTTGCCGGTCGGTTTGGGGAACGTCGGGAACGTCGTGAATCGCCAACGGGGGCGGTGACACGGATGATCCACCAACGGGATCGTAAGGTTGTTTCCAAAACTCTTTATTCATTTTGCTTTTCCTTTTTGGTTTTTGATTTTCGATTACGCGGCCACGGCAGTTCGCTTTTTGGTGGAAGGACGGGACGATTCATTGCCGGGGACAGTGTCGCGAAGAAATCTTTCGATTTCGGATTTCGAGATGATTTTGGTTCGCAGGGCGCTTGAGGATTTCAGCAAGCCCCGCTGTACTAGCCTGAAGGCTGAAATATAACTGAATCCGCAGATTGCAGCCGTCTCGCGTAAGGTGAAGGCCATCCGCTCCGTCGGGATGGCGACGGTGGTTTGGTTTTCTGTGTCGTTCATACTTTTGTGCTCTAAACGTCTTTCATTTGCTTTCTATACCCCTATTGGTATTGTTACATTATGCAACATGCATACGGAAAGCCGCTCCACCGGAGTACGCTATGGCGAAGACAGAAGGCGGTGGAAATGGATCGCGCCGTTGGTCAACCGAAGAGGGGGCGATCTTTCTCTGAGGACTCTAAAAGCGAGAGTTTCTTGAGGTTCGCAGGCGCGGTCATTTTCAACATGAACGAATCAGGTGATTGGAACTACGCATCGATCTTGCGGCAGGAGAAGGCCCCGGGTGAACGCTTCCGTTACCGGACGATTCCCGCGAGCTTGTTTGAGACGTTGGCGGGATCGGGCTTTCCTCCGGCAATGATCGCGGTCGCCACCGCCAAAATTATACCGCTCAATTTCAAGACCCGCTCGGGTGCCAAGCCCATCAAGCCCGCGCACGACGAGAAGGCCGTTGCAGACCTGAGGCGATCCGCACAGCCAGTCAGCGCTGAGTCCTTCGAGTTGGCGCGACGCAAAGCAAAACTGGAGAGGATATTGCAGGATGAGGGGGTAAGTCCGTCCGACGTTAGAACCGCTTTAACAGAGGCATGGAAGAGCGGCTTCAAGGCTGACTGGGTGCGCCTATACTTTGCTGGACACGAAACGCCCGCAGAAAAACGCGCCTCCGGAAAAACCGACTCAGCCATTTCGTGTAAAGGCACACCCGCCCACCGGATAAGGTACTCCGGTGTCAAACTCAGTAGGCGGATGGCAAGCTACTGGAAGCATCACCCCCGCTTCCGCGATTGTGTGCGGTTCGTCCACGGCCTATTCAGTCGGGATATTCCGAGCGCTCCGTTTGACGGTCCACCCACTTGGATCGATCACGCCGGGAATGCCGAGATCTACCGTCACGCTAGGCGGTGGATAAATCAGGCTCGTATCGAGCCCGCACCGCTCAAGTCGAAACAGACCACCCGCACCCCACCCAAGGCAAAACCCGACATCACCAAAAAAACCGAGCCGGAAACAACTTACAAGTGCGAGGAATGCGGGGAAGACTTCGACGAGTCGCGACTTGCAGGTCCGCTTTACGAATGTGGAGATTGCGGGGTGAGGTTCACTCAAGACACCTCCGCCGATGGCAACGGACACCGCTGCCCTGAGTGCAACAAGTTCGGCGCAAAGGTTGCCGATCTGGGTTGCCCCGAGTGCGGCGAAGGCGAGCTGGTCGCCAAATCGAAATAGGGAACCCACACCCCGACCAAACCCAAGACCACTACCACAAAGGCGAGAACGGAAGGGAATCGCTAAAGAGCCAAGTTCAAATTTCGAAATGCGTGGAGGTTTCGGGGTCTTGGCAGGGAATAAGAGTGGTGGCAATATCATGGAAATGGTCAATATTGCGGATTCAACAGTTCATAAGCCCAGTTCACGCATCCAACTTGATCCCAAGACTCGATCAAAAGCCAAATCAGCACATCGGACTCCGGTCGCTCGGAATAGAAACCTCCCTTTTGCAACCAACCGCCAAATGCGGAAGCGTGAAGGAATCGATCCCAAAGGAACAGCGCATCCTCCTTACTCATTTTCGGCAAACAACCACTATTTACCCACTCCCTCAGGCTTTCGGAAATGGGGCCGCGAAGCACAGACTCTTTGGCGATCTTGGCAGAAATCAGTTCGCGATTACGGATGGGTGACTTTTGACGAGATTTCACCGCCAACGGCACAGCAGGTCGCAATGTGGCGCGCAATCGCTCAAGGGCATGTTGGAGATTGTCGGCTGAAGGCATGGCGCGCATTACAACGTAAAGAGCGGTTTTTAGCAACTCTTCCACCGTTCAAGCGTGCCCGTTAACCCCGCCGCCGTTGCTGGCGTTTGACCGCGAACCACCTTGTGGACTCTGGAGTTTGAACTGCGTGCCGCTGAGGGTTGTATTGACAAATATTTTTCCAAAATTTTTGGTGGACCGGGCAAGCACTTGAGAGGCGCTCAAATTTTGCGTGTGTTGCCCGCGAGGCGTGGGGCAGGGTAGGGGGCACCCCCTAAGTTGCTTATTTACGCTTATTAGCACAATAAGACAAGCTAACTATACTTGAGACTCCGCAGGCACACTTAGAGACAGTCTGAGGATCAGCCTGAAAGCCTTGTCTTCGCTCGCTAGCGTGCCTCTGTGCCCTTGGGCGTGGCAGGGGTGACACAACGTAGCAGGCGCTTGGCATCGGCTCGCCGCAGGGCAACGGTACGCGAAAAACCCGCCAATGATTGCTCACCGGCGGGCGAAATGGAGAGACTAAACCTTATGCTGTGGCAGCCTTCGGCAGGGTGATAACGTTCTCGGGTTTCTCCTGACCGAATGAAACCTTTGCGGCCATCTTCTGACTGTGCTCCCGTTGCAAGTGACCATAAACACGCATTGCCAGAGCACCGCCATCCGAGTGCCCAAGCCATCGGCTGATCGTTGGAATGTCCACGCCCGACGCAATGCAACGGCTGGCAAAAAGGTGTCGCATATCGTGATGGGTGATCCTGCTGACACCTACCACCTTGCAAGCCCGGGTTAATGATTTCTCGCACTCGCCTAAGACGCACACCCGCTGAGAGGGCAGGGGATTGGAGAGCTTTAACCTGTCCACCAATTCGCGCATGGGCGGGATGATCGGGATATACCTGAATTCAGCACCGTTTGACGTAATAGACCGCTTGGCGTTGCGCACCTTGATCTCTCCGCGCTCCATGTCCACGTCAGCCCAGATGACTTGCCGGGCTTCTGAAATTCGACAGCCTGAAAAGGCCAGAAAACGCACCAGATCTGCGCAGTCTTTGGACTGTGGCGCGCCTGCTGTTTCAATGACTTCCACCATGCGGTTGAACTGTTCGGGCTCGGGCAATTTCAACTCTTTGGACTTCACCCCGAGGCGGTCAATTTCATAGGCCGGGTTGTCATCCCGCCGCAGTCCACCGCGCTCTAGAATCATTCGCAAGGTACCGAGGGTGTTGTTGAAATTCTGATCGTCAAATTTCCCTGAGAACCGATTTGCCCATTGCTGAAACTCATCCCGCATTTTGAACACTCCCTTGCTGTCTTTGGACGCCATGCGGTCCAGCTTTTCGTCATCCAATCCCGGCCATGATTTGAGCAGGGCTGCGATCCGCGTTGTGCGGTAGTACTTGCTGGCGGGTGCCAAGGTGTGATCGTTCGCAAGGTCCGCCTCGAATAGCAGGCGGGCTTCCTTGAACGTGCCGAGTTCCGCCTTGGGCTTTTGGAGTTCCTTGATCTTGTCCGGGAGGCGCAACTTTGCCGTGGTGAAGACGTCAGTGTCCAGAGATGCGCGAACGGTCTTGCCCTTAACCTTAACCCTCGCGTAGAATGTCCCCGTGACTGTGTGCTGGACCAGGTTAGGGCCGCGCTTCCACCAGGTTGACTTCTTGGTGGAACGTTTGACTTGCTTGGTTGACGAGACGCTTTGTGCTCCCGCCGTTGTGTCCGAAATAGGTGTTGTCATAGCGAAAACACCTTACGGGATGCAATGGCGGGAGTCAATGAGAAAAAGTGGGATAAATGCACAGTTACAAGTTGCTGTTTAACAGCCTGTTGCCTCGGTAGCTCAATTGGCAGAGCAGTTGACTCTTAATCAATTGGTTGAAGGTTCAAGTCCTTCCCGGGGCACCACTCCATCAAGCACGTACGTAACGCAGAGAGCATCGGGTCGGGATGTCCCGGAGAACCAGCACGAGGGGTCACGGGATTATTTGAGCTTCGTGCCTATTCCGCGGACTCGAGGTAAGCTTCCCAGCCCTTTTCCGAAGGAACGACCGGGAAAATATCGAAAACCGCCTCTGGCCAGTCCGCGGTGTACCGCAGGATGGACTCAGCTGTGGAGGTCTCGAAATGGATTACCGCGCGGCCCCCACGCACATCCATGAAGCTCTGCACGTTTTTGAAATCGGCCGGGTAAACGTAATTCCGGCGACGTAAAAGGATTTCCTTGGCGGTCGTGCTGTCACGCGGAAAAGTGGCGATGGCGACGTAGTGCATAGATGATATGGCTCGGAACTTAGTCCATGCTGACATTGTGCGCAAGATTGGTGAGCTGCAGGACGCGATTCGAGCGCATCTTGACACTACCACCATAATCGAGGCGTGAAACGGTTCCTCATCCGGAAACATGAACCTTAACCCGTAGAAAGGAATATGAATTCGGATAAACCAGCAGCTCGGTCTTTACGAGATATCGAATTGGAAGTGTT
>DATMRF010000081.1:0-14537 GCA_035566435.1 Candidatus Acidiferrum sp. | reverse complement strand
GACTATCCGTTCGTTTCCAGTTGCTCTCCACCCCGTGTCGCCACGGAGCAGTTACTTTCAGTTTCCGGGCGGGAAGCTCCGCCGGGGAGGGACTCTCACCCTCTGTGCGCGCTCGCTCTCAAGCGCACTAGCCCAACGTTTCAACGTTGGGGAACTGGACCCTGAAGGAGGATTCGTCCCGAAGGGACGACTGAACGGACGTTTGGTTTCGACCGTCCCTTCGGGACTCACTCTTCCGCGTGACTCAACCCAACGTTGAAACGTTGGGCTATTGTCACTGGTCCCTTCGGGACAGGGCAACAATCGCGCGTCTTCGTCCAGCCAGGAGCAATTACGTGACGCGATCGGTTCAGGCTCGTCGGTTCTCTTCATAGCTCTTAGTAACGCTGATGGTTGCCCATTGCACTTTGTCTTTGACCCAGTTTTCGTATGCCGGCTTTACGATTTCGGGTTGGTTGATGATGCCTGCCTTCACCCAGGCGTATTCCGGTTTGTCCGGATGCAGTGTAAAAATTGGCGAACCGCACGTCCCGCAAAAGCATCTCTCGATTTCCCGGCCGCTGCTGCTGAGGAATCGATAGCGCCGCAATTCGCTGGTGGCTTTTACGTCCAGGTCTTTGCGCTCAACGCGCACGCCGATGTTGAAGGCGCTGCCGTTGGCGCGCCGGCAGTCTTCGCAATGGCAATAGTTCGCCGGGCCGAGCGTGCCGGAATAGTTCAGCCTGATGCCGCCGCAAAGGCAGTTGGCGTCAAAGTGGGCATTCATGGGAGATGGAAGGCAAGGCTGAGAACCTGTCTCGAAATTGTAGGACACGACGTAAGGAGAACCGTAGGCGCAAAAGCGCCGGCGTGAGGCCCAGGAACGATTTGGTAGGGACGCGTTCCACCGCGTCCCCGATCCCTGCCGGAAATAATGGGGACGCGGTGGAACGCGTCCCTACCCTTCGTTGGCGGTCTCGCTCTGGTTGCTCGTTCAAGGCGCATGTGTCGGAGCTGCCAGCCCCAGGGTGAGATGCACATGGTCCGCATCCACAAACCCGGTTCGCCGATAGACCGCCAGGGCAGGCGCGTTGTCTCTCCCGGTCTCGACGTGAATGGCGCGGATACCGTGGCTCGTGCAATGGTTTCGCACCTCCTGCATTGCGGCCTTACCCAGCCCCACACCCCGGAAAGCCCGCTGAATAAAGAAATCATCCACAATGGCAACCAGGCCGCCAAACGTCATGCTGTGGCAAAGCATTGGGGGATTTACGATTTACGATTTACGAGACTCGCAAGGGCCAGCCGGAACGCGGCCATCTCCTGGTCGTTGCGCACCAGCAACGCGTCGCCGGCCAGGACGGGGTGGTTCCAGGTCTTGCCCTTGAGCGCCGGGAACCGCGCGAGCTCTGTGAAGGCCTCGGAGGCCGCTGCCACCAGTGCCAGCCCGCCTTGCTCCGACAGCACCAGCAGCAAGTCCTGGTCGGCCAGCAGGACCATCTGGCCGTGGCCGTAGCGTCCGCCCTTCCACTTGCGCTTGCCGTCCTCGAGGCCGATGCACGCGAGGAGGCTGCCGTCGAAACCGAAGGCATAGCCCTTGTGAACGACGAAATCGTTGAAGTAGGGCTTCAGCCCGGTCGAGGTCCAGCGCTCCCGGGTGGTCCAGCCGGCGGGTCCGTGCGCAACGGTAATCCGGCGCACGCCCAATCCGGCGCCGCTACCCATTCCGGAGCCGGTGCCAATCAGGACGTCGCCGTCGGCGGTCAGGGCCGGCTGCACGATACCGTCCCCGTCCCAGGCGTGCTCCCAAAGCCGCGTTCCGTTGGTCGGCGCGACGCTGATCGCTCCGGCTCCGTTCAGCAACAGGATCTGTTTGACTCCGTCGAGCGCCACCAGGTGCGGCGAGCTGTAGCCCCATCCACTAGCCGGGCCGAACCAGCGCGGCTTGCCGGTGGCGAGGTCGTAGGCGACCAGCACTCCGGCCGCGGCGACGATGACGAGGTCGTCCACCACCAGCGGTGAACTCGCGAAACCCCACCCGGGGACCTTCTTGCCGGTGTCGGCCGCGGCGTTGCGCGACCACACGACCGCGCCGTCCGCGGCGTCCAGCGCGTTCACGATTCCGGTCCCACCGAACGTGTACACGCGACCGTTGCTGAGGGTCGGCGTCGCGCGGGGACCGGCCCCGGCGTTCGACTCCCAGAACCGAGCGGCGTCGCTGTGTTTCCAGACCGGCTGGCCGCTGGCGACGTAGTAGCAGGCGACGAGCTCCTCTTCGCCGCGCTGTTCCTGGGTGTAGAGCAGGTCGCCGTGGACCGCGAACGATGACCAGCCCGGTCCGATCGGCCGGCGCCACAGCTCGACCGGCGGCGACGCGGACCAGTTGGTCGCGATGCGTACGCCGCGAAGGATGCCGTCGCGCTCGGGTCCGCGAAAGCCGGGCCAATCGGCAACGGTCTTCCCTGCGGCGGGAGTTGGCCGGGGTGCCGCGGGCTCCTTGCCGGCTTGAGCCAAGAGCCGTTCCTCGGGAGTCTGCGTCCACCGCCAATGGAAGTCCGAATTGGCGTCGCCAGTAATCCCGCCGGTGCGCAGGAGGGTGAATACTCCGCACGCCAGCAGGATGGTGGCGACCATCCACGCGCGCCGAGGTCCGCTGGAGAGGCGGCGGGTGGCCACCGCCCAGCACACCAGGGCGAGGCACAGGACCGGGATGGCGAAGATGGGCAACATCATCCCCATCATCCCGCTCGAAATGGACTTGTGAACGATGCGCGATGTGGCGAACAGGCCGCCGGTCATCAGGAGGATGGCGCCCACGCGCTCGGACCACGGCGCCCGGCTGAAGAACAGCCACCACAGGACCACCAGCAGCCCGCCTCCGAGCCCGCCAAACACTGCGAACGCCAGAGCCCCGGGCGCGACGATGGGGACGCCATACCGGACCAGCCACAGCAGCACCACGGCCACTACCCCTGGCCACAGCCGGAGCGGCTTCCGGGGAGTCGGTTCCTTGGTCTGGTCAATGGTCATGGTGGATTATACTACGGTCAGTCGCGGAGGCCAGCCGCCGGTGACGTTCGGTTTATCTCCTGGGGGGCATGGTCAAGCTGGCAACGATACCGCAGTAGCTATCGACCTCTCCCCGATTTTCTGATCATTTTTGCGCTCCACGCAATCGCTTTCTTCTCCCACGCGCCCAAATCAAACACCTCAATCTTGCCACAAGCAGGGCAAGGAAAATCGTGGGATTCTGTGCTGGTGAGAGTTACTTCAAACACCTTGCCGCATTCATAGCAGCGAATCGTCATTGGCATTGGGAAGCGCCACGTCATAAGCGTATGACCTTTGCGGCTAACGGTCCGGGCCAGCGACCCCGCGCCAATAGCGGCCAACATGCCGTCCGCACGTGATCGCGGGGTTCGCTGCGCTCGGATGGTTAGTTTTCAAATGAGACCTGCACCTTCTGCTTGTTGATCGTGCTGGCGACCGGATCAATGCTCAGAGGACAGGCGCTCTTTCCCGGGCGCAGCCTCTGCTCCACTACTCTGCGCAAGTCCTCTCCCGGAACCAGAATCGTCGGGCCATCCACCAGCACAAACCGCGCGCGTCGAAAACGGCTGTCGTTAACAGATGGCTTGAAGATGACGATGCGCCACACGCCGTCCTTATGCCAAGTGACCCTGCATGTCCACGTGCCATCGCCTATTTCGTGTTCAGCCATGCGGTGCCAAAAACTAACCATTAATACACAGACCAGCCGTTTGTAAATTCGTCCGGGAAGGTCGAGCGTGCAACAGGTTTGATGGGAGCGGTTTGGGGGAAAGATTGCCTGCTGGCCAGGGGGAGCGCTCCGATGGGGATTGGGATTTCATGTTTGGGATTTTTGATTTTTGATTCTGGGATGCGGACACGAATTTTAAGGGTTTTCACGGATGGTGAATGCGGCGCGCTGAGACAGCGCTGCCCTACCAGAGACGGAAGCGGCGCGGCCACGGAAGCAAAGGTTAGGGCACGGTGGGTGGTTTATTGAGAGTTTCATCATACGGGAGTTCGTTCGGATGCACACCGACGTAATCGGGCTCGGGATCATCAGTAAATTGGACGGCTTCGATGGTGGCTCGCCCCAACAACACAGCTTTGGCGACACGGTGCATGCCATCCATGACGCGGCCGTCGGAGGAGAGTATGATGGCAAAGCTCAAATCGGCCGTCTCGATCAAGCGGACGTGCTCCACCGCAGCTTCCCAGCCCGGAGGACCGTCATCGGTCCAAAACGGCTTGTCGAGACCTGGGATAGCGGTCAGCGGGACGTGAATGCGAGGAAAGCCGCTGGTCAGCGCGACGAACCGATCCACATCCCAGGCCATAAGCCCGCGCTCAGACGGGCGGAAGTAGTATTGCTTTCTCATTTCGCGGAGAGACGTGCGAAGTCGGCTAGCACCCGTGCCGACCGCTGCCGGGGCGGGGGCGCTCGATGCGCAAACATGGCGGCGACCCGGCATCCGCTGCAGGCCGCTTGCCGGATCGTTTCGCGGTCATGCTATTCTGGCAGATCTTTGAAGTACTGTTGAATATCATAGTTGCCGATGCTTCGGGCTAAAGCGACGGGGGAAACCCCATGGGCATTCGCGAGGTGAGGATCCGCGCCGTGGCGCCGCAACAGAGCGATCAGATCGCCGCCGCCGCGCGAACTAAAGACAGCGTTGGATAACGGCGTGTTTCCGTTCGCGTCCCGCGGATCAATTGAAGCGCCAGCCGCCAAAAGAGCCTCGGATACCGCAGCAGAGTCAGCCTGGGCGGCGAAGTGAAGAGGGGTCCAGCCATTGTCATCCGCCAAATCAACTTTCGCGCCTTCGGCTAGAAGGGTTTGCACCTTTGTAAGGTCGCCTTCGTTGGCGGCGTAGTGGAGATCCGTGCGGCCCATGCGATCAACACCGGGTCGTTCGTTTCGCTTTGGTTGCTTACCAGCCATAAATTTCAAGGGTTACTATGTAACGTAAAGGGCAGCCGCGCCGGGCCACTGACGCCCGACCAACATCGAGGCGCTCCACCGGCGTTGGGCGCGGCGGCGGGTCAGCCCGTTTGGTCTTCGAGCAAATGAAAAACATCGGTGCGTATCTTCGAGGGGTCCGCTTGCCAACTCTCCTCCCAATGCCCATAAATCTCCCAACAAATACTGGAAAGCCGATGTCCGCGCCCGCCAGACCACTGGCGAATCTCGGAATGAGCCTCCCCGAGACGCGCGTAGGGGCCAAAGTGAGTGGCAGCCACCACACGCCCAGCCGGCAACTGCGAGCATTGAACGCGGTCATTGCCGGCAAATGGTTCAGATATCTCCGCTCCGACCTCAACCAACCCTGCCTCCAGATACAAGGCAACGTGGCGTCCGGGGCGCGGGAGACCGGCAGAACGAATGAACGACCAGACCTCGCCGCACGCCGCCGGAACGAACTTCGACAGCTCCTTCGGTTGGACCCGACTCCGGATTACAGCGGTGGGAATCGCCTGCACGTCGGTCAGTTTGATTTCGTAGGGCATAGGGTTGTTGGCTAATGACCGGCCCTCACTCGCGCCGGGCCAATTGCGAGAGGTATGCGAACAGATCGCACGCCCGACGTCGAGTGCACCGCGATGGTTGGGCCGACCAGGTTTACTTAATGGGGCGCTTGAAAAAGAAAACTCTTCCATCGTTTTGACTGACGAGCACCCAGCCATCTTTGCCAAGCTCGTTTAAAAACGCTTGCTGGTTTTCTCGCACTTCCTCAAGGGAGCCTCCTCCGGGGCCGCCAAAGCCCTGGCGCGGAGGAGGCGCGGCGACCTTATACTCCCACTTGACGACTCTTGGCGTGGTGCAACATCCGGCCAGAAGAAGAACGCTGGCCGCGAATACGAGTGCAACGCATTGTTTCATTGTGTGCTCCTTTGATATTTCACGTTGGCCCGACGGTAAGCTGACCGACGGCGAGGCGCGCGCCAACGACGCCGGATTTGAAACACCAGCCTAACCGCGGCCCTCGTTATTCGGTCCAACGTACGGTTCGGCGAGGTTCTCGCCTCAAACCGGGCCTGATACTTGGCAATCCGGTCCGCCAAAGCCCCGCTTGGAAGCAGCATCACGGGCGGCGCGCCGACAGTGGGCAAGTGGTCATTGCGCGGACTCAAGAGCGGATTGGTGGCTAGGCTGATCTGCGCGCATTCCGTGCAGAGGTGGTCTGCATGCGGGGTGGGGCCAGCATGCAGGACGGCGCTGATGTGAACCACCGCGTCCTTGCTTTGACATCTGTCACACAGCATACGCTTCTCTATTTCGCCGAACTATTAATATGCGGACCGGCCGTCTGTATATTCGCCCCGGCTGGTCGACGCCGCAATACGCTTGATGTGAGCGCCTTGGCGGCAGGATCGCCTGATGGCCAGGGTGAAGGCTCGCGGGATGGGCGGGATTTCATGTTTGAGTTTTTTGATTTTTGATTTTTGATTTGGAAGTGCGGACACGAATTTCACGAATGGTCACGAATTGGCCGGCCGCGGGCCGGCGCGATGGCTCAGGAAAAAGCAGAAGGCGCAAACCGGCCACGCGTGCACCCAGTCGTTAAGGTTTCGGTTCATGGTGCGAACTTTTGTCGGCAATCCAAACAAACTCTTTCATACCCGTGAGGAAACGTGCCCGCGATGGCGACCAGTACAGTTAGAAGAAGTCTCCGATAGTTATTAGCCTTGGTCCAGTCGACTTTGGTTCGGCGCGAACCGCAGTGCGGGCACGGGACAGGGAAGAGGTCCGGCGGTGCGTCCTTCTTCATGGCGCATCAGCAACCAGCCTAACGACGCGGCGGGAGCGTCCAGCATGTCCGAGCTGAATGGCTGGTTCCCATCCGCTGAATGGTGTGGTTAGTCGTCATAATCCGAGAAGCGCACGCGCCGCTAGAACGACCAAGACCGGTAGCAGGGTGGCGGCGATGAGGACTTTGATAGTCGCGGATGCACGGCGGGTGCCAATGCGAGCACCAAGAAACGCATAGGCAAACGCGATGCAACCGACCGCCAACACCGTACAAAGCAGCGGTAGGTAAGAGCTTTTCTCGCGAACTGCACTTACGAGGTCAGCCACGTTGACCGCCAGAAAGGCAGCGCCGAGCGCGAGCAGTGTGAGCAAAACCGCCTCGCGGAATGGTCGCCTGACAATTGAATCCGGCTCAACACGTCCACGCGGTTTGGTCAGCTCTCGTAAAATGTTCATGTCGACAGACCCTGTATGACTAACTATTTATGTACAGATCAGCCGTCTGTATATTCGTCCCGGCAGGTGGAGCGTGCAACAGGTTTGGTGGGAGCGGTTTGGGGGCAGGATTGCCGGGTGGCCAGGGGGAGCGCTCCGATGGGGATTGGGATTTCATGTCACCGCTTCGTGTCCGGTGGCTTCTGTGGGCCATCCCACCTGGCCTTGGTCATCAAATCGTCAATGAGCTGCTCAATGGCCCAAAGCCTGGTAGGGCCCGCGTTGGCGTAGTTGCTGACTGTCTTTCGTTTGCCGTTCATGACGACCATCGTGTAAGTCGTCGGATTATCCGTGACCGCGCGGCTGTAATCGTCCGCAAGCTCCATGTAGCCCGAGTCGCTGATAAACTGCGCAAGCTGGTGAAAATACCGGACCGGAATCGCGCCGCTGGACTCGCCCTCTCGTTCGACATGCTTGACGCCGTGGTAACGAAACGTGCCGTCACTCTTGATGATGAACGTGTAAATCGGACAGGTGCCATAGCAGGCACTGCGCTCGATGCCAATCTCTGTGACGCCGTGGTTGGTGGAGGCCACCTCGTCCTGGCTTCTGGAGCTGTGAAAATCACGCGGTTGGTCGCGGGCGTGCTTGAAGTGGTAGTCGGAAATCTCACCACCGAGCGCAAACAAGCTCACCGCGACAAGGCCTGCAATCATCAACGTTTTCATTGTGGTGTTCTCCGCGCACGAAGCTTACGCCGCCGAACGCAAAAGCTCAGGCGCGCCGGGCCGCTGAGCAAGGAAGAACAGAAAGGCTAAACCCCGCGTCACCTGGAGCGGTTGGTTCGGTGATTCAGTAGCGCACATGTGAACCAAGATTCCAAATCTGCGACAGCTCAAGATGGCCTTCGGCCTTGCACCGGGGGCACACCTGGCCCTCAAGCAACGGGAGAAACTCTCGCTCCATAGCCAGGAGTCCCTTCTGGTGGGCCTCCGCCACGAGGTCTCGGAAGCCCGGGTGGCGTTCAAACTCGGCCGCGACGTCCGCGTCCTCGGGAACCTCAACGACCTCCCCGTGGAGGACATGCGATGGGTCATCCGAGCGGCTAATCCTAACGAAGGCGCGCTTGCCATCGGCACAGCCAGAATGTGCGATGTTCCGAAACCATCCGCAGTTCTTGCAGAGGACGCGCACGGTTTGAAAATCCAGGCCTTGATGGAGCATGGCACTTACACAGAACTGTCAATATACGAACCAGTGGGTCGTATCTTGAACCAGGATGGTACGGCATGCAATAGGTTTGAAGTCAGCGGTTTGGGGGCAGGATTGCCCGCTGGCCAGGGGCAGCGCTGCAATGGGGATTGGGATTTCATGTTTGGGATTGTTGATTTTTGGATTTTGATTGCGGGAGGGCGGCGACGGAAAGACAGGGAGGAAACCGCGGAATACGCGGAATACGCGGAAATATTGCGGGGGCTCATTAAATGTTGATTTCAGAGGGACCAGCGCTTGTGGGCGCCAAGAACGGCTTGAACGGACGGCAACAGGTCCTGGGCGGCGAACTGCTGGTAGGTGCCGCCGGAGGGCCAGGAGATTCTGAGTCCGATGTTGCTCTTGTTCTGGAACCAGTAGGCGACTTGCTCGACGGCAGCGCGTTCGATGTCGTCGGGAAGGGGCGTTTGGCCGGGGCCTGGCGTGGTGCCAGGGAGGACGTAGCCAGCCGCGTAGCTTACGCGGGAAAGGATAAAGGATGAAGGATAAAGGATAAAAGGGGAACGGAGGGAGATGATGCAGGATTGGCGGATGAGGTAATCGGGGGCGGGCTGTTCGAGCCAGCCTTCTTGCTCTGAGGATTTGGTTTCCCATTTCGTGACCGACTCGACGGGGTAGCAGGTGGCCAGGAGTTCGGTGTCGGCGGGATCGAACTCCTGGCGGAAACCGACGGTGCGGGCCAGGGTGCGGTTGGTTTCTTTGTCGAAACGGGCGCTCACGGCTTTTATCGCTGCGGTGAGCAGGGCGTCGTTGGTGGTGTCCGCATCGGGGATGGCGAGGCGGGCTTTGATTGTGGTTAATTGGGTTATCATGTTTTCAGGTTTTCAGGTTGGCAGGCTGCCACGTGGCGGGCGCATGGTGGGGCGCGGCGGGGCGGGAGGGAGGGAGGGCAGGCGGATCGGGGATTTATGATTTACGACTCGGGTATCTAGCGCGCAGCCGCCGAACGGTCGTGGTCAGGCACGGCGCGGCAAACACGTACCTTTTGCGACGAAAGCGCGACCGCGCCGATGCCTGCACTACGTTTGTTGGGCCGCTCTGCGCCAGGCTCGGCAGAGAAACCCGAGCAAGATGAAAACACCGGTCAGAAGCAACGTGCCAGTCATCGCTGAAAATAGCTGCGCCTCTGTCAAATCCAACACCGCGAGCCTGCGAATGCCAAACACCATCACCAAGCCGGCAACCATCGAGCAAACCATCTGGCAGAAATGAGCCACGCTCTTGTCGGCCAGGACGGTCCGTTTGAGTGTCTGAATCATCATAAATTGACCTTTCTCTTTTGATAAGCCATCACGCTGAATCTGACAGCAGGACGAGAAAAACGTCACGCACATGCAGCGGCCCAACGACCCAGCGCACCGATGAGCGGCACATCCCGATGCTCAGATTTGAAATTGATGTTGTTGGCGCTGATTCGGTGCCGCGCCTCGTTAGACGGCATGTCTTCATTGCATTTTTAGCCGAAAGAATCGCTGCGTGTCCGTTGCATCAATCTCGACATTAAACTTGTCGCCCATAATGGTTGGAATGTTTGTCACTGTATCCCAACTCGCTGGCGTTGGAGTTGGGGCTGACTGTATTATGTAGCCGGGATAATTTGTTGACCACAAAAACTGAAATCGCTCTGGACTGGCCGTCGAAATCTGAAGCTGAGGAACTGCCGAAAAAGTGACATCATCAACAGCCATCGCGTGACTCTGATAAAAATTATGTGACACTCCACTCCATCGAATCCACAAATCTTGATTCGCTGACCATGAAATACCAGAGACGGTGCTGGCGACGAATGCCTGATTTGAGACGGAATTGCCATTCAGTGCGGCAAAAACGCCATCGCCGTCATTGATGCTGTGCATGTCCAATGCGCTAACGCTCACCCACGTCCCTGATTTCAGATTGGTGGCGTCAAGGCTGTAGGCAAAAGGAATCACTTGGTCATTTGATGTCACTGCTCCCTTTGCCCACTGCTTAACAAAGTAACTCAGCGAAAAAGTCGTGAGCGTCACTCCAGTTGCGTTGCGAAACTGGGCACCAAAATATGCCTGGCCGGTGCTGCCAATAACAAGTCCGATGGACTTGTCTGTGTCATTAGTTGAAGAGGAAAAGCAATAGTTCGCATAGTTATTGCTGTAACCGTTCGTAACAGTCGTCCAAACGTAAGAACCCGAAGTGTAGGGACTGGCAGTCCAAATAGTCCAACCCGCCGGAAAGTTTGTGTAAGGGGTGTATATCCTGCCGCTTTGCAGGTTGTTGAAATCTTGCGTATAGATGCCATCGTTATAACTGATTTGGGCGACAGCAGCCAACGGCATCGTGGCAGCAAGGAGAGCGATTAGTTTCGTTTTCACGTGTGGTATCGTGTTAATGCCGTCTAACGCTCTGCGTCAGGCGCGCCGGGCACCTGAGCCAGGATAAACGGCAAGGCGCAACCCGGCGCCGCCTGCACGCAGTGGTTCGCCGGTTCCTTAGAATGTGATGGGGCGATCATGAAGCAATGCAATGTCTACGACCGACCGGAGGCTGGAAACGAATTCCATCACCATTGGATCGCCGCTAAGATGTTTGGTTACACTATCCAACTCAGCCTTTACTTGGTGGACCTCATTGTTCGTTAGGCTGTCGCCGCAGTGAGAACCCGAATAGAGCACCTTTGACAAAAGGATAGCCGATGCTGGTGCATGCTCGCGAATTGCCCTGTGGAGATAAGAAATCATAGACACATTCCCAAGATGCGCAGACATGATCTTCTCGTCTTCATCGTCATCGCGGTAAACTGCAGCGTCGAGTCCCATAGTTTTACGGCGAACTGTTAATATACGAACCAGTGGTTCGTATATTGAACCAGGAGGGTACGGCATGCAACAGGTTTGAAGTCAGCGGCTTGGGGGCAGGATTGCTCGCTGGCCACGGGCAGCGCTCCGATGGGGATTGGGATTTCATGTTTGGGATTTTTGATTATTGGATTTTGATTGCGGCAGGGCGGCGACGGAAAGACGAAGAGGAAACCGCGGAATACGCAGAATACGCGGAAGTATTGTGGGGGCTCATTAAATGTTGATTTCAGAGGCTCCAGCGCTGGTAACGCGCGAGGACGGCCTGGACGGAGGGAGTGGGATTTTCGAATTTTGAATCTTGATTTTTGATTGTGGTCATCAGAGGGACCAGCGCTTGTGGGCGCCAAGAACGGCCTGGACGGAGGGGAGGAGGTCCTGGGAGGCGAACTGCTGGTAGGTGCCGCCGGAGGGCCAGGAGATTCTGAGTCCGATGTTGCTTTTGTTCTGGAACCAAAAGGCGACCTGCTCGACGGCGGCGCGCTCGATGTCGTCGGGGAGCGGGGTTTGGCCTGTGCCTGCCGTGGTGCCGGGGAGGACGTAGCCAGCCGCGTAAGTAACGCGCCAAAGGATAAAGGATGAAGGACAAAGTATAAAAGGGGACTGAAGGGAGATGACGCAGGCGGAGCGGATCAGGTGGTCGGGGGCGGGCTGTTCTTGCCAGCCGGAGGACTCGGAGGATTTGGTTTCCCATTTGGTGACCGACTCGATGGGGTAACAGGTGGCGAGGAGTTCGGTGTCGGCGGGATCGAACTCCTGTTGGAAGCCAACTGTGCGGGCCAGGGTGCGGTTCGTTTCTTTGTCGAAACGGGCGCTCACGGCTTTGATGGCGCCGGTGAGCAGGGCGTCGTTGGTGGTGTCCGCGTCGGGGATGGTCAGGCGGGATTTGACGGTGGTCAACTGAGTTATCATGTTTTCAGGTTGTCAAGTTGTCATGTCGGCAGGGGGCGGGCTGGCGGAGAGCGGAGTGGACTGATGCATTAATGGATTATTGAAATGGCGCATCGCTGGGCGGAACTGAAGACTGCACCGCACGGCGGGCGAGAGGGAGCGGGGAACCGAGGATTTACAATTTACGATTTACGAGCTGGGCCAGCGTGGTGTGGTTGCGCGGTAACGGTCGAGACCAATGACCTCGCGCCACCGACTCCCAGCATGCAACTGAAGCGGCATCGGGGAGTTCTCTGCACCTGGTTCGTTGGGCCTCTGTAACGCGTCCAATTCCTTCCTCATCGTCGAAAGCCCGCTAAATCGTCATCCGACGGCGGATCTGCTAGGAAATTCTTTGTGAGGAGTTGGCTAAGTGCTGCAGCTCCACTGGTGCTGTCGATCTCGCTGGTCCATCGGTAAAACTGTCCATGCATGTGTTCCAAGAGAGGCGGCTTCGTCTGCAAACACGCAGAAACGACGTTAGCACGCCCTTGAGGTTTCATCTGCTTAACCTCCGGGAACCTGGTCGAAAGTAAGGACATCATGCGATCCAGCTCGAACTTGTCAGGAAAGAGGCGCGCGGCGATGCATACGGCGAATACGGTTGGCAGGTCTCTCCTGAGAGCAACATCTCTGATCAGCTCAATCCCATCGAGTTTGGACAACGAGGCAACTGAATAGGGTGGCAAATCACGGAATGCCTTCATATCCGTCAAAACAATAAGCTCCGAGCACTCATTCTGCTTCAGAAGAGCCTCAAGCAGTAGCGGTTTCGTTACGCCGGGACCCAATGACCAGACGATCGCGATCTCAAAACGACCATTGTGGGAGAATGCGCCGATACCCTCTGGAACATACTTAAACTCGCATCTGAGAGGCTTGAACGGATGCACCCTCTTATCGAGAATCATGCAATCCGGACTAGATTCGATGGCTCCGGCGCTATCCAGAACTGGCCCCAGGTACGAGAGGTGGAGAACTTCCCCCGCGAATGCTGACGAAAACAAATGGCGGAGTGAGGCCTCGTCGATTGCTTTGAAATTCATCGAGACTTATCTTTTTGTTCAACTATTGGATCAACGAACCAATGGTTCGTATGTTGGACCTGGCGAGTACTGCGTGCAATACGTTTGATGTGAGCGGCTTGTGGGGTTCGGGACTGGGCGTGTGACTGGCGGCCAGTCGAGGTAGGCTTTGAGACACGAATTCCACGAGTTTACACGGAGGTGCCGGGGGCGGGGACGCCCCCGGCACTCGCGGCGCGTTGGGGACAACGCGGCCCGACCCTAACTATGAGCTGGCGGTGAGGAGGGCGGCGGTGGCGTCCTGGGCGCAGTAGTCGAAGTCGATTTCTTCGAGGAAGCGGACGGCCAACTGATCGTTCTGGAAAAACACATGGTCGGAGGTGTCCATGCGGGGAGCGCCGTGCTCGCCAAACCACCAGTAGGACAGTGCGCCGAAAACGGCGATGGGTTTGCCGGCGGAGGCGGCGGTGCCGTAGGGTTCCATGACGTCGGTCCAGATGATGGGGTAGCCGTCCAGGACGGCGGTGCCGTCCGGACGGCGGATGTAAACGCCGGGATCGGCGGAGGTCTTGAAGCTCGGGAGTCTGGCCTCCCAGGTGGTGTCCAGGTAATAGGCGGACTGGCGCCCGCTGAGCGCAGCCTTGCTGACCTTTAGCCGCAGGTTGCGGAAGTCGTCAAGGGTGGCGTCGCTGGGCTTGGTTTTGCCGGCCGCGAGGGCGACGGAATGGCCGTTTTCGGTGCCGGTGGTGACAATGCCTTTGATGGCCTCATAGGTGCCGTCACCGGTAGCCAGGAAGGCGCAGCTATCCTCGAGCCGGGCGAACTCGACGGCGCCGAAACGGGCCAGGAAGTGGCCGATGGAGACGATGCTCTGTTCGTCCAGCTCGCGCGGGACGCGCACGATGCCGCCGAACTTGTGGGATTCGAGGGAGGCAAAGCCGAACGCAGGGGATTTCTCGGTGATCAGGGCGGACATGACAATGGAGCCGAAGGAGGGGCGGGTGCCCATGCGGGCGGGTTTTGCGGTGCCCATGCCGATGGGGTAATGGGACATGTGGCGGAGGACGTAGCTGGCGGTGTAGGTGAGGCGGGCGAGGGCACGTGGAGCGTATAGCGTGGAAACCCTCACGGATCAGCCCTGGAGAGCGCATCTTGACACTACCACCATAATCGAGGCGTGAAACGGTTCCTCATCCGGAAACATGAACCTTAACCCGTAGAAAGGAATATGAATTCGGATAAACCAGCAGCTCGGTCTTTACGAGATATCGAATTGGAAGTGTT
>DATMRF010000080.1:0-124697 GCA_035566435.1 Candidatus Acidiferrum sp. | reverse complement strand
GATCAGGTAGGGGTCCATAAACAGCACTTGATTGCCGTTAGCAAAGTTCTCCCAGAGGTAATTGCGGTTTACCTGGGCGGAATCATTCCACATCCCGAAGTAGGAATGATCGCTGTCATTGATGTTGACTTTGCAGGCAGGTGTGCCAGAACCGCAGTTCGAGGTGGGCGAAATTCTGGCCGCCGGCGCCACCCAGTCGGCTGCGCTGTTATAGAGGGCTGTGTCGTTGGGGCCACTGACGTTCAAGGTCGGGTAACCCACCGGGTGTTGAACGGCTTTTCCAGATTCATAAATATGAATCAAATCAATCATATGGTTTTGCCACCAGGTGGAATCGTCCGGAGCCTCTTCCGAGATTTCCCAAAGCACGTTCGGCAGGTCATTGAGTGTGTCGATTACCTTCCTGACGTAGGCATCTTGTATGGCCGTAATGGCGTTAGTCCCTGACATCGTCATCGAGCTGGTGCCGCCGCCGTCACTGACACTGTTCACATTGTTGCCCGCGGTAAAGGGGTAACCATCATTGGAGCAGCGATTAGCCGTGAGGCCCAAGCCGTCAAAGAATTGGACGATGGCATAAATCCCGTTAGTTTGAAGCTCGATCGCGCGGGCTCGGAGTCGGTCAAAGTAGGCTTGATTCAATTGAGTGAAATCAAAGGCAGGTTTGCCGTCGGAAGCCATCTGGGTTCCACTGGCACCTCCGGTACGGAGCCAGGGATGGGGGGTCATATGCCACGTACCTCCCGCCCCCCAATTGCAATAAGTCGGAAGGTCCTTCTTCCAGAGGATCGTGCAATTCTGGTTGTGAGCTTTGAGGAAATTAACGTAGGCGGTAAAATCGTTAGGCGCGGGATTGCTGGACTGATCGGTATCCTGAAAACTGTTCCACGTCTGCGAGCCGGTTAGCAGAATGGCTTTGCCGCCGGCATCGGTGAAGTAGTGAGGGTTTGCCGGCAGCGCTCGGAGAGGAGAGGTGATTACGTTGACACCCAAGGCGACAGACGGTGCGAGACCGACGGCCATGACAACCAAGACGACCGCAGACAACTGTTTAGAGCAATTCCGCATGTTCGAATACTACCGGCATCCCGGAAGGCCACAATGAAATTCTCCGCTTCCGCAGTTAGGGCCAGCGGCATCGAGACCACTGGCGTCTACCGTAGGCGAAGCAGACGGAACTTCAATGCCGGTGCTCCTTTTGGCGAACTTAAGGAAGGTATGAATCCTGCTGATGAAATCTTGAAATGCAAAAAAACCATCGGGTATTCTGCGGTAGCATGGTCCGTATTGTTCGGTGTTGCCGCCAAACCACCCGGAACTATTATGTCTCCATCCAATGAACCGTGGATTGAACGGCACCGATTTCGAGACCGTGAGTTGGTACTGCGCCCGGACGCAGCCGAAGCACGAGCACATAGCGGCAGCGAACCTGAGCAGAAGGCTCGGACTGGAGGTGTTCCAGCCGCGTTTGAGGATGGAGCGGGCGACGAGGCGCGGGATGGTGCGGGTCATCGAGCCGCTGTTTCCCTGTTATGTTTTCGTCCGGTGCACTTTGGAAGACCACCTGGACCAGATTCGGTACGTCAACGGAGTGAGCAGCGTGGTGCATTTTGGGCAACGGATACCGGCTGTGCCGGATGAGGTGATTGACGAATTGCGGCAGTGCTTCGAATCGGAGGAGCCGATGGCTGTCGAGGAGCGCCTGGTCCCCGGCTCGGAGGTGACGGTTGCAGAGGGCGCTTTTCTCGGGGCTCGCGGGGTGGTGGTGCGGGTGCTGCCTGCGAGGCAGCGGGTGCAGATACTTTTGGATTTTCTTGGCCGAGCGACGATTGCAGAGGTGGAGCGAAGGTCGGTGACCGTTGAGGACAGGAGCACGGCAGACCTGATGCCGGCCCTGGCTATGAGGCCGAAGCTGATTGTCGCTATTGCTGCTTGAGGAAAGACGCGGGCGAAGCGGGTTTCCCTAGCACGGTGTGGGGAGGGGAAATCCTAGCGGGAGGCAGCTAAATCCTGCAAGTGCGGAGCTGTGTACGCAATTTTCTCGGGGCGTGGGATTCCCAAGGCGTGGTAGATGGAGTTGAAGGCGGTCGGTCGTTTTGCGGAAGGCTTGTTCCGCGCGGACGGATATTACACAGGCCGGAGGCCATAAATGCGTAGCCAGGAACCACGTCTGTGGAGGAAGCCGGCGGGAAAGGATGCGTGTGCGGGAATTAGGAGAATCCGGGTCATCTCCAAACCTTGTCCATTATCTTGAAGTAAACCCATTGGAAGAACCTGGGTGGGACGCCCTAGTCAACACCCATCCCGAGACTTGCTTCTTTCATGGCTCATCGTGGGCGCGAGTGCTTCATGATTCGTACGGCCATCGACCGATTTACTTCTGCAAGACCTTTGCCGGCAGGCTCAAAGGCCTCCTTCCAATCATGGAGATTTGCAGCCGGCTGACGGGGGCGCGCGGTGTTTCGCTGCCATTTACGGATTTCTGTCCCCCGATCAACGCAGGTCATGAGCCCGACTGGAACCCTTACACCCTGGCAATACGCCACGGAAAATCGAGGGGGTGGCGTTATCTGGAATGCAGGGGCTGCGGTGGCCAATGGCCCGGAGCTTCCCCATCACTGAGCTTTTATGGTCATTTTATCCGACTGGACGAGGGCGAAGGCAGGCTTTTCAAGAATTTAAAGGGGCCGATCCGCACGGGTTTCAGAAAGGCCCAGGCAGCGAAACTACGAGTAGAGTTCAACAGCGACCGCGAGGCGGTATTGAGGTTTTATTCGCTGCACTGTCTGACGAGGCGCAGGCACGGCCTTCCGCCGCAGCCGTTGCGTTTTTTCGAGAACATCGCACAGCACGTCCTGGCGCGTGGTCAAGGGGTGGTGGTTTCAGCCTTTATGGGGGAACAGGCAGTAGCCTCCGCGCTGTTCCTTCATCATGAAGGGGAGGTGTTCTTTAAGTTCGGGGCTTCCGATTATGCCTTCCAGAGTTTGCGGCCCAACAACCTGGTGATGTGGGAGGGCATCAAGAGATATGCCAACGAGGGGTTCAAAGTGATGCACCTGGGCCGAACGTCGTGTTCCAATGCCGGTTTGCGCCGGTTTAAGCGGGGCTTTGGAGCGGTGGAGGAAGTCATCCATTACTATAAGTACGATCTGCGGAAGGGCGCCTTTGTGAGCGCTACTGATTACGCTTCGGGGCCCGCGAATCATTTCTTCAAATTGCTTTCGTTACCGACGCTCAGGTTGGCCGGACGGCTGCTGTACCCGCACGTCTCTTGAGTGCGGAGTGCGGAGTGTGAAGGAAAGGCTAATACAGCGTGGGGAGCGGTGAAGCGTGAAACGTGAAAAGGCATTCGAACGCACGGAGTGCGGAGTGCGCAAGTGGTTGAGAGTTGAAAGTTGAGAGTTGATGGTCTGGAAAGTGGTTGAGAGTTGATGGTTGATGGTCCGGAAGCTGGGGGTTGGTGGTTGAGCGACGAGGCGAGGGGCGGCGGCAGGGGAGGGGAGCGGCAGCGAGTCGCCGGGGCAAGATTGGATTTGTTGTTGCAGATTTCAATAACGGGGCGCGCGAGGCGGGGGGTGGGGGTCGGGCATTGAATTTGTTGGGTTTGACGCAGTCTGATATGAAGAGGTTATGACGGATTCGAATTCACCTGGGCCTGGCCCGGGAATGAACCTCGGCGATGTGCTATACATCCTCTTTCGGCACAAGGGGAAGATTCTGCTGATTTCGACTCTGGGGCTGGTGGCGGCGCTTTCGCTACGGTTAATTATTCCACGAGCTTACCAATCAGAAGCGAAGCTATACGTCCGGTACGTGGTGGAATCCGAATCACCGACAGTGGCAGCCGGGAGCGACGCGAGGGTTCGGACGCCGGAATCGCGCTCCGAAACGCTGATGAGCACCGAAGTGGAAATCCTTTATAACCTGAGCCTGGCGCAGCAGGTGGCCGGTGTTATCGGGGTGGAGAAGATTTTAGGGGCGAGCAGCTCGGATACAAACAAGGCCGCCGAAGCGCTGCTGAAGAGCCTGTCGGTCGAGGTCCCTAGGAACACGAGCGTTCTGCACATCACGTTTAAGCACACGAACCCGGAGATTGTGCAACCGGTGGTGGAGCGGTTTATCGAATCGTATTTCAAGAAGCATGCGGAGATCCACTCGGTCGGAGCAATGGACGAGGCGTTCATGCGTGAATTAGACGACCGGAGGAGCCGGCTGGAACAGACCAGAGACGAGCTGCGAAAGGCCAAGGAACAAGTGGGGATAATGTCGCTGGAGGACGCGAAGCGCAGCTACGACGACCAGCTTTCCAAGATCCGCCAGCAACTTTTTGATGCGGAGGCAGATTTTGCTGAGCGGCAGGCGACGGTGGGTGAGTTGAGCAAAGGGCTGAGCGCAATGCCCGTAGCTGGGACGAATAGATTGGTGGCGACTAACTACTTCGCCGCGGCGCCAGCGGAAAAGCTCGCGGAATATGGAAGGGTTTGCGGTTTGCTCGACACGTTGACGAGGCGGGAAGAGGAGCTCCTCGTAACTTTTACGCCGTCGAACTCATTGGTGCAGGTCATACAGAAGCGCATTGCAGAGACTGAGAAACAAAAGAAGGCACTAGAGGTTGAGACGCCCGCTTTGGTTTCGGTGCGGGTTGCGGAATCAAAAAATACGGTTTCCGCGGTGCCGGGCTTGAGCCCAGGGCCGGATTTGGGGATTGAAGTGGCGCGACTGAGTGCCGCTGAAGCGAGAGTCAAGATATTGAAAGAAAACCTGGCGCAAGTGCGGCAAGAGATGGTGAAGCTGACCGATGCGGAGGGGAAGATTACGGAGTTGCAGACGCGCCAGGAGCTGGAAGAGGCCCAGTACAAGCGTTTCTCTGAGAAACAGGATCAGTCGAAGACTGAGGAGCGGATGGGGGCGGGCAGAGTTCTTAATATCGGCACGATCCAGCCACCCTCGCCCCCGCTGCGGGTGGTGTCGAAGTTGAGGAAAATGATGGCGATGGTGTTTCTGGCCGGAATCGGGGGCGCAGTTGGGCTGGCGTTTTTGATCGAACTGTACCTCGACCCGACTATTAAGCGTCCGCAGGACCTGGGGAGGATCCAGTTGCCTCTGTTCATGTCCGTACCCGTGCTGAACGGGAAGGGCAAGGCACGGCCCTTGGGAGGCAAAAGCGTGCCGCTGTTGGCGGAGAACAGCGGGGCTACCGAACAAGCACGGAAGGCTGAGGCCAAGGGCTCTGGCGAGCTTGCGCCCTGGGATCCGCGGCACGAGTTAGCTCCATTTTCAGAAGCGTTGCGCGACCGGTTGATTACATGGTTTGAATTGAAGCAGATGACACACAAGCCAAAGCTGGTGGCGGTGACGAGCTGCGGCGAAGGGGCTGGAGTTTCGACGATTGCCGCAGGTTTGGCGGCCTCCTTGTCCGAGACTGGGGACGGCAACGTGCTGCTGGTCGATATGAACCTTGAGAGCGGCGGGGCGGCGCAGTTCCACAGGGGTGATTTGGCGTGCGGGCTGGACCAGGCGCTGGAGGCGGGCAAGCGCGACCAGGCGCAGGTGCAGGACAAGTTGTATATGGTGAAGGAAACGACCAATAGCGAGAACCTGCCGGCGGCGTTGCCCAAGCGTTTCCGGAACCTGGTGCCCAGGCTGCGGGCGAGCGACTACGATTATATCATCTTTGACATGCCGCCCGTCAGCCAAATCAGCATCACTCCGCGGCTGGCGAGGTTTATGGACATCGCATTGATGGTAGTGGAATCTGAGGCGACTGACCGGGAGGTGGTGAAACAAGCCAGCGCACTCTTGCAGCAGTCTCAAGCGAATGTGGGCGTGGTGCTGAACAAAACGCAGAGCTATGTCCCGCGAGCCTTGAAGCAGGATATCTAAAAAGCCGAGCATCATCGTTTCGCGGGAATGCTGAAATGAAAGTCCTTACCGTCATCGGGGCGCGCCCCCAGTTCATTAAGGCCTCGGCGCTGAGCCGCGAGCTGCGGAAGCGTCACCGTGAGATATTGTTGCACACGGGCCAGCACTATGATTATACAATGTCGGGGGTGTTCTTTGAGGGACTGGGAATACCAACGCCCGACATCAACTTGAATGTTGGTTCCGGGCCGCACGGCGCTCAAACCGGTGCGATGCTGAAGGGTATTGAAGAAGCCCTGCTGCGTGAAAGACCGGAATGGGTCATTATTTACGGAGACACGAATTCCACGTTGGCAGGGGCTCTGGCGGCAGCGAAATTGGAGATTCCAGTGGCGCACGTCGAGGCGGGGCTGCGGAGCTTCAACCGGAGCATGCCGGAGGAGATTAATCGGATTGTAGCGGACCAGCTTTCGAGCCTACTGCTATGCCCAAGCCGCACCGCGGTGCAGAATCTGGCGTCGGAAGGGATCTCGAAGAACGTCCACCAGGTTGGCGACGTCATGTTTGACGTTCTCGATGGCGCGAGCGAGAAGGCGGCGTCCACCAAACAAATGCTGCTGAAGCGACTAGGCGTTCAGGAGCGTGAATACCTGCTGGTGACAATACACCGCAGTGAAAACACCGATCATGCCGAGCGTCTGTCGGGCATTTTAGGCGCTTTGAGCGCGCTAAAGGAGCCAGTCGTTTTTCCGATTCACCCGCGAGCGCGAAAAGCCATGGCGAGATTGAACTCTCCGATCGGGTCCAACGTGCGCTTGATCGAGCCAGTGGGGTACGTGGAGATGGTGGCGTTAAGCAAGTCCGCGCGCTTAATTCTCACAGACTCCGGCGGGCTGCAGAAAGAGGCGTATTGGCTTGGGACTCCTTGTGTAACACTACGGGAGGAAACCGAATGGGTGGAGACGGTTGAGGCGGGGTGGAACATACTCGTCGGGGCCGAGACAAGCCGAATCGTCGGGGCGGTAAAATCGTTTTCACCACCATCCGCACGGCCTGCGCTGTATGGTTCGGGTCGAGCAGCCACTCAATGCGTAGAGCTATTGGAGCAAAGCTCGGAACCAGTGAATCAGGCCAACAGGTTTGCTTCGCCTGCTGCTCTTGACGCTTCGCCCGTGGTTGGGATCTGATGATTCACGCCGAGTGCGGACAGAGGTCTGAAGCAGTCTGAGTCACACGCTGCCCAATCGAAGCGGGTTGATGCATCAGCAGGGCAATAGTCTTTTTCACGGGACTGAATCCAGAGGAGCGAGTTTATGGAGTTCATCGATCTGAAAGAGCAATATCATCGGTACCGGCAGGAGATTGATGGGCGTATCCACCGCGTCCTGGCCCATGGCCACTTCATCATGGGGCCGGAGATTGCAGAGCTCGAGCAGTCGCTGGCTGCGTATGTGGGGAGCAAGCATTGCCTCACGGTTTCGAGCGGGACTGCAAGCCTGGAGATCGCGCTGCGCGCTCTGGGGATCGGCCCCGGGGATGAAGTGATCACGGTTCCGTTTACGTGGATCAGCTCGGCAGAGGTCATCGGACTGGTGGGAGCGCGGCCGGTTTTTGTGGATATCGAACCGGCGACCTATAACATGAACGTGGACCAAATTGAGGCCGCAATTACAGCGCGCACCAAAGCCCTGTTGCCGGTGAACCTTTTCGGTCAGATGCCGGATTACGACCGGATTAACGCGATCGCACAGCAGCACAATTTGCCGGTTATCGAAGACGGAGCGCAGAGCTTTGGTGCCGCGCAACGCGGGCGCCGGAGTTGCGGTGCCACCCTGATCGGGAGCACCAGCTTTTTTCCGGCCAAACCTTTGGGCTGCTATGGGGACGGGGGCGCGCTCTTCACCAATGACGATAGCCTCGCCGATAAGATAAGTGCCATCCGAACCCACGGCGGAGTCAAGCGGCACCACCATAGTCTCCTCGGGATGAACGGACGCTTCGACACGCTTCAAGCGGCGGTTTTGCTGGCAAAGCTGCCGCACTTCGAGTGGGAGATCAACGAACGGCAGCGCATCGGCGCCCGGTATTCCGCAGAACTCGGCCGGTCTTGCATCACGCCTGCGGTGGCTCCCGGCAACACTCATGTTTATGCCCAATATACGGTTCGGGTGCCCGAGCGCGACAAAGCAGCGGAGCGCTTGAAGGCAGACGGAATCCCCACCGCTGTTTACTATCCGAAGTGCCTCCACGAGCAGCCGGTGTTTGCTCAGCTTGGCTATAAGTGGGGTGATTTTGCGGAATCTGAGAAGGCGTCGCGCGAGGTGTTGAGCCTTCCCATGCACCCGTTCATGGCAGAAGCGGAGCAGGACCGAGTGATTAAAGCCATTTCGGGCATCTGACACCGAGCGGGGAAGGAACTTCACCGGCGAGCAAGAATTATGGATCCAAGAATTGCTGTTCTGGGCTGCGGTTACTGGGGCAAAAACCTGGTACGAAATTTCCACGACCTCGGCGCACTTGAAATGGTTTGCGACCCAGCAGAAGCGGGGCGGATAACGGCAAGCCGGATAGCCCCCGGCGTCACGGTGGCGGGGACTTTTGAAACCGCCTTAGAAAGCCCGGCAGTCAGCGCGATCGCGATTTCGGCTCCGGCGGCTCTGCATTATCCTTTGGCCAAAGCGGCTCTGGAAGCGGGGAAAGATGTCTATGTGGAAAAACCTCTGTGCCTTCGGGTGGATGAAGCAGCTCAGGTGGTACAACTGGCAGAAAAGCTTGGCAAGGTTCTGATGGTGGGCCACTTACTCCAATATCACCCTTGCGTTCTAGCGCTGCAGTCCCTTCTGGCTCAAGGGGAATTGGGCAAGCTGCACTACATCATCTCCAATCGGTTGAACATGGGAAAGATCCGCCGTGAGGAGAACGCACTTTGGAGTTTCGCACCGCACGATATCTCGGTCATTTTGTCACTCGCCAACGGTCAGATGCCGGACCGGGTCCACTGCACCGGCGGCGACTATCTCCACCAGGGTGTGGCTGACACGACGATGACTACTTTGCGCTTCCCTACTGGCATCCGCGCGCATGTTTTCGTCAGTTGGCTGAATCCTTTCAAGGAGCAGAAACTGACCGTGATTGGTTCGGCAGGGATAGCTGTGTTTGATGACACGAAGGCCTGGGCAGAGAAGCTCGTCATTTACCGTCAGTACATGACCTGGGCCAACGGGCAAGTGCCAACTCCAAACAAGGTTCAGGGCGAACCGGTTGCCGCACCCGAGGCTGAGCCATTGAAGGAGGAATGCCAACATTTTATAGGATGTTGCGCGAGCCGCCGCGCTCCGCGCACCGACGGTAGGGAAGGCCTCCGGGTCCTTTCCATTCTGCAGGCGGCACAACGTAGCCTCGACTCTGACGGCCATGCGGTTAACCCGTCCAGGGCTGCGGATGCCGACGGGAGCGCCGCTTCCTCTTCACCGCCTGCCAGCGGGGCGCAATATGCTAGTCATTCCACGGCGGTGGTGGATGAAGGGGCAACCATCGGCAAGGGAACGAAGATCTGGCATTTTTCCCACGTGATGAAGGGGGCCAAGATCGGCGAAGGTTGCGTGCTCGGGCAGAACGTCAACGTCGATGGAGGAACGGTGATCGGCAACAATGTCAAAATCCAGAACAACGTTTCGATTTATACAGGGACTGTTATCGAGGATGACGTTTTCCTTGGTCCATCATGCGTGCTCACAAACGTCACGAATCCGCGCGCGGAAATTAACCGGCACTCCCTCTATGAGGGCACGATCCTAAAGCGCGGTTGTACAATCGGGGCGAACGCCACGATTGTGTGCGGCGTTACCATCGGGCGCTACGCATTCATTGCCGCAGGGTCAGTCGTGACAAAAGATGTTTGCGACTATGCTCTCGTGATGGGAAACCCCGCCCGACAGGCCGGGTGGATGAGCCGTCATGGGCATCGGCTCGGGACGCTTGACGGCGAAGGCGAGATGCGCTGCCCTGAAAGCGGCTATCGATACAAGGAGGTGAAGCCGGGGGTTCTCAAATGCCTCGACTTGAAGGAGGAAGCAGAATTGCCACTTGAACTGAAGAAGGGCAGCAAACCATACCGGGCATTAAAGATTCCAAGCCTGGCTGCAAGCACCAAATGATCGGCGTAATCAGCAGGTCCACTGAAATCGAGGCGGTTGAGGAGTTTTTTCAGTTATTTAAGACCCCGTGGGAGTTTTTTCGCGAGGGTCAAGTTTATGACGTCCTTATTGCTACGACGGACCAAATCCCCGAGATCGGGGTCAAGACCATCCTCAGCTACGGTTCCGAAATCAAAAGCAGTGATCGAGGGGCGAAGGTCAAAACGAGTTCCACCTGGCACGGCGCCAAGCTGGATTTCCGGGGGACGCAGATTCCGATTTATGGGGACCTGCTTGGTTTCGAAGCCGGCGGCAGCGGCGTCCTGGGTGTCGTTGGCAAGTCCGAGTTTTCAGGGCTTCAACTGAATTCAGCGGGCGTCACGATATTTCGGTTTGGATACGACCTGTTTGCGGAAGTCGGACGTTTGCTGAAAACCGGGCAGCCAATCGAACATGCCCGGACCCCGACGCTCGAGCTTCACATCGCCATAATGCGCGATAGTATCCTGAGTTCCGGGATTGAGCTTATTGAAATTCCTGCGGTCCCTGCAGGGTACGAATTCACTGTTTGCCTGACCCACGATATCGATTTTGTGGGTATCCGACTGCACTTCTTTGACCACTCCATGTGGGGATTCTTATACCGATCCACTGTTGGAGCCGTGCGCGAATTTGGCCGGGGACGTATTTCGCTCGGCCGGTTGGTCCGGATGTGGAGAGCGGCTGGGTCGCTGCCGTTTGTCTATCTCGGATGGATGAAAGACTTTTGGCTGCCTTTTGAATGGTATTTGAAGATCGAAGAAGGGCTGTCGCCGACTTATTTCCTCATCCCGTTCAAACACCGAGCGGGCGACAAAGTGTTGGGCAGGCATGCCAACCGACGCGCAACAGCGTATGACGTCACCGACCTGCGTGACTGGACGGCCAGGCTGCTGGAGGAAGGATGTGAACTAGGGGTCCACGGGATCGACGCTTGGCACGACGTCGAAAAAGCGCGCAGCGAGCTGGAAAGAGTCGCTGGAGTGACGGGACGGAGGGATATGGGTATCCGTGTGCATTGGCTGTTGCACGACGACACCACGTATCGGGTGATGGAGGAAGCGGGCTATAGTTATGATTCAACGGCCGGCTACAATGAAACCATCGGGTATCGTTGCGGGACGACCCAACCGTTCCGTCCGTTAGGTGCTCGGGAACTGCTCGAGCTACCTTTGCACATTCAGGATGGCGCATTATTTTTTCCCGAAAGGCTCGGCCTCCCGGAGTCCGAAGCCTGGCAGCTTTGCCGGGAGATCGTCGCGAATGCGAAACACTTCGGGGGCGTCGTGACGGTCTTGTGGCATGATAGAAGCCCCGGTCCTGAAAGGTTCTGGGGGGAGTTTTATGCTCGACTCGTGCAAGAGTTGAAATCAATGGCGGTGTGGTTCGCCTCCGGTGGGCGAACCGTAAGCTGGTTTCGCGCCCGGCGCGAAGTGGTATTCGAGCGGGTTGGGGCGACAGTCCGGGCGAAGCGCTGCTCTGGTGAAATGATGGGCCTGCCACCGCTGACATTGAGGGTTCATCGTCCGGACAGCAGCTTGACGCGCACTGCGGGCCGGGCAGCGGGGAGCGCTCAAGCGGTTGACATATGCTGGACGGGGGGCACAGAAATTGCGCTCGATGCTCTGCTGGGCGGGGTTCCCAGACCGCAGACAGCGGATATCTGCCCTTTAACCACGGGCTGCGATTTGTGAGAGGCGCAAGGAAAGCCGGTCTCCTGACGAAGTCAGTTTGTATTCTGGTGCAGAGTCATTACGAATCGGACATCCGGGTGCGCCGGAAGGCCGAGGCTTTGGTTTCAGCAGGGTACAGCGTTGACGTCCTCGCTTTGCGGCCGTCCCATTCCTCCTCGAAGAACTATACCCTGAACGGTGTAAATGTTTATACGATCTCGCTGGGAAAGAAGCGCGGCGCTCTTGGACGCTACCTGTTCGAATATCTGGCGTTTTTTGCGTGGGCTTTCTGCAAACTTTCTTTTCTCCATCGAAACAGGGCTTACGCCGCAGTTGACGTAAACAATCTGCCTGACTTCCTGGTTTTTGCCGCCACCTGGGTTAAGCGGATGGGAGTCAAGGTTGTCTTCGACATGCATGAGATTACTCCTGAGTTCTACACGTCCAAGTTCGGCATCCAGGACAAAACCAGGATGGTGCGATTACTGGAACGTATCGAAAAGGCGAGCTTCGACTTTGCGGACCACGTGATCACCATAAACGAGCCGGTTCAGGATCTCCTGGTGTCCCGGGGTCTGCCGGTTGCGAAATCCACGGTGATCATGAATTCGGCGGATGAGGCGCTCTTCGGCTCCAAGGCCACTGAGGGTGTAGGCGCTGTGTCCCAGAATGCACCCAGGGTATTTGTGATGATGTACCACGGCACGCTTACCAGGATTTACGGGCTGGATATTGCGATCCAAGCCTTTAGCCGTGTTCATGAACAAATGCCAGGAGCAGAGTTTGTCGTTCTGGGCAGCGGTCCGGAGAGGAGCTCGCTGGAAGCGTTATGTGCGAAACTTGGGCTCGGCGGGAAGGTGCGATTCCTTGGCTCGGTTCTGCCGCAGGAAGTGCGTCACTGGTTGAGCCATTGCGATGTCGGTGTGCTCGCAACTCGCCGGGACGTATTCCTGGATTTTTCATTCTCGAACAAGCTGTCGGAGTATATTATCATGGGGAAACCCGTTATCGCATCGCGCCTCAAGACGGTTCGGCACTACTTCAGCGAGGAGGCGCTCGTCTTCTTTGAGCCGAACAGCGCGGCCAATCTGGCAAAGCAGATGTTGAGCCTGTTCAGAAATCCGCAGTTGCGGGGTCAATTCGCCGAGAAGGCGAAACTCGAGTATGCACCCATAAACTGGACTGTCATGAAGCGGCGTTATCTTGAGCTGATGGCCGGCATCACCGGAACAGAGGCCCAGGCGGTCTCGCGTTCGCCATCACCCGCGCGAGATCTCGCACCCGTCGAGACTGACCGTCGCTGAAATCGGTACGAATCAAGGACGGCAGCCAGCACGCATTACGATGCACAGGGACGATTCGAAAGACAGCGCGGTCACGCTCCTTTACGCGGAGAATTTGGCCCCCTCGGAGCTCAATGTAATCAAGATCGTCGAGTTCCTCGGGGGCACGGTTAAGGCAGTGAAACTGACCGGGGAACTGGTCCGGAACCCGCACGCACTTAAGAGCCAGGTGCCCGCAGGCGGTCGCTTAATCGCGAGGGCGCACACACTGGCCAAACTGGCCGGCGAAAACTCGCAAGGGGAAGTCCTGAGAGCCGCATTGACAGGCTTGGGCGCCAGTGTCCTGGTTTATGGTTTTGGGCAAACGCCAGGGGGCAGCGAGGTACTGCGGGCTTTGACTGCTGGTTCGCTAGCCGGCGTCGAGCCGGCGCCCACTGCCGGCCAAAGGATCCGTGTGGTCTCGGATGCCCGCGACATATGCAGGCAGCTTTCCGGTCTCGATTTCGACGCGATCGGACCTGGTCAGCAGTTCATCTTCGTCGGAAGCGCCAGCCAGGGGGCTTACTCGCCGCTGGTGTCGCTCGGTCAGCGCCCCTTCTTTGTGCGGCCGAATGCCGGGCATGGCCGGGTGTTTCTTTTGGCCGGCCCTGAGATTGCAGACCTTGATGCCGAAGTGCCTCGAGGCAGGTCGATTTTGCAGTCCTTGTCGAGCCTCGCGCCGGTCTTAATGTTCCTGCACGGTTCCTCGAAGAATGGGTTTTGGCATAACGAGACGCCGGCGGCCTGCTTTGTCCTCGATGATCCACTGTTGAGGGCCCGCTACGGGTTTTTGGATTATCAAAAGCTATTGGCACTGATGGAGCGCGGTGGATTTTCCACCTCCATTGCATTTATCCCCTGGAATTTCAACCGATCATCGCGGCCGGTAGCAGAGCTGCTCGCGGCCAATCCGAGGCGGTACTCTCTTTGTGTGCACGGCTGCGATCATACCCGTGGAGAATTCGGGGCCACCAACTACCTGTTGCTGCGAGCGAAGGCTCAACAGGCGCTGGAGCGGATGACCTTGCATCGGAATTTGACGGGGCTTGACTTTGATGATGTCATGGTGTTTCCGCAAGGCATCTTTTCAACGCCCGCCTTGAAGGCTCTCAAAACCTGCGGGTATCTCGCGGCCGTGAACAGCAGCCCATACGCGGTCGATGCGGATAATCGCTTCACTTTGGGGGAGCTCCTGGACGTTTCGGTAGCACGATCAAATTTTCCGCTGTTCCTTCGCCGTCCGGCGGACGGCTTGGCGGACCTGGCGTTCGATCTGTTCCTGGGGAAACCGGCACTGGTGGTCGAGCATCACGGTTTTTTCCGAGAAGGCTATGACGCGTTGGCCGAGACCGTTCAGGAATTGTACCGCGTGGAGCGAGGTTTGCGCTGGGCCAATTTAGGGACAGTCTGTTCGCGTGCGTGTTTGCAGAAAGTCGCTGAGAACGGCACCATTCACGTCAAATTTTTCACGGACCGCTTCTCGCTGCGAAATGAGACCAGTTTGCCGAAACACTATGCTCTGTTTCGGCGAACCCCACGGGAGCAGGGGGCGACAACAGTGACAGTCAATGACCACCGGCAGGATTTCGGCGAAGAAGCGGGCTGGCTGAGGACAGAAGTGTCGTTGGGCCCCGGGCAGGAGGCACGAGTCGTGATCCAGCAGGGCAAACCGGAGCCCGTGGCAGCGTCTGCACCGCAAGACGGAATCTACCGAGCCAGAGTTTTCATGCGCCGGCACCTCTGCGAGTTTCGCGACGACTATTTGGACAAGAGCCGTTTGCTAAGCAAATCCGTGCGCGGTCTTTTTGGCACGGGAGAGGCTGCCGCCGCGGACTGGCCGACTCGTGCGGAACGGGGTGCCAGCTCGTGCTGACGCTGGAATAGCGGGAAGAGCAATTTCGGTCAAACAGGGAGGATTTATGGAATCAAGGAAGGCCGAGCTATGCCGATATGTATTGATAACACCTGCGCGCGATGAGGCTGCTTTTGTAGAGCAGACCATCCAGTCGGTTGTGGCGCAAACCATCCGCCCGGTCCGCTGGGTCGTCGTCAGCGACGGCTCAACCGATGGCACGGATCATATCGTGCAACGGTGCGCCGATCGGCATAGTTGGATAAGTTTGGTCCGGATGCCGGAGCGAAGAGGGCGCCACTTTGCAGGCAAAGTTCATGCCTTTAATGCCGGATACGCAGCCATCAAAAGCTTGGATTATGAATTCATCGGGAACCTGGATGGAGATACCGCGTTCCCCCCGGACTATTTTGAGTATCTGCTGGGCAACTTTGCTCGGGACCCCCGATTGGGCTTGGCGGGCACTAACTACTTCGAGGCCTCACCTAAGTACGATGTTCAGCTCACGAACGCTGAAGATGTGCCCGGAATTTGTCAACTGTTCCGGCGTGAGTGTTTCGAAGGCATCGGGGGATATCAACCAGTGGAAGCTGGAGGCGTTGACCTGATTGCCGTACTTAGTGCCAGGATGCAGGGCTGGAAGACGAGGATATTCCCGGACAGATTCGTGCTTCATCTTCGGCCACAGGGCACTGCGAACTCGCGCCCGTTGATGGTCCACTTTGTTCATGGCGAGCATGATTACCGGTTCGGGGGGCACCCCTTGTGGGAACTCTTTCGCGTGGCCTACCGCATCACCCAACGACCTTTTGTCGTTGGAGGCTGCCTGCTTGGTTTGGGGTTTATTTGGGCGCTATTGAGTCGAATGGAACGAGCCGTTCCGATTGACCTGATACGATTCAGACGAAACGAGCAGATTGGCCGGTTGGGCAGGTTCTTCAGGCAGCGCCTGCCTCGGGCGGTGAACCGTGACTACGGCAGCCTGCTTCTGGTTGCCTGCTGCTATATCTGTGCCGATTGCTCGGACCTTTTCGTAGCCACTTAGCGCCGGGGACAGTCCAGCGATGCTGATTATCAACGCGGATGACTGGGGACGGACGCAGGCCGAAACGGTTGCCGCAGCGGCGTGCTTCAGTGAGTCGAGGATCGCCTCGGCGACCGCCATGGTTTTCATGGACGCTTCGGAGAGAGCGGCTGAACTGGCCAGCCAAATCCGGCTGGATGTGGGGTTGCACCTGAATCTTACGCAGGAATTCACAGGGAAAAGGCCGTCGGAAGTTGTTCTGAGAAGCCACACTCGAGTTTGCCGCTTTTTGAACCGTAACAAATACGCGCGGATGCTTTACCTTCCCTTTCTACGCGAGGACTTTGCTCGCGTTTACCGGGCGCAGGCGGAGGAATTCTTGCGGCTTTACGGAAAACGGCCTTCGCATATCGACGGGCATCACCATATGCATCTCTGCGCAAACATTCTGGGCGACTGCGTGATTCCTCGCGGTGAAAAGGTCCGCAGGAGTTTCTCCTTCAGGTTTGGTGAAAAGGGGCGGGCCAATAGAACCTATCGACGCTTTACGGATTGGCTGCTGGCGCGCCGAAACCTGACGACCGACTACTTCTTTGATCTATGCGAGGGCCTTCGGGCGGGCCGGCTTCAGCGAATCGCTGAGCTCGCGACAAGAACGAATGTCGAATTGATGGTTCACCCCATCGACCCGGACCAATACTCCTGGTTAATCTCTGATCGTTTCCTGGAAACGTTCGGAGAGCTCAAGAAGGGAAGCTATGCAAACCTTTGAGCCCTTCGACGGCGCGACCTCAAGTCCGGTTCGCGGACAGGAAAGGCAGCAGGCGTGCAGAGCCTTCATGAGGGCAGGAGTGTTTCCGTGAAAGAAGCCAAGCTCTGCCGCTACGTGTTGGTTACACCGGCGCGGGACGAAGCGGCGTACATCCGCAAGACTGTGGAATCGGTGGTTGCGCAAACGGTGCTTCCCCTCCGCTGGGTCATCGTTAGCGATGGATCTACCGATGGAACTGACGAGATCGTGAACGAATACGCATCAAAGCACGCCTGGATCCGGCTGATGCGCATGCCGGAAAGGCGAGAGCGCCATTTCGCCGGCAAGGTCGGAGCGTTCAATGCCGGCTATGACACAGTAAAGGGGCTGGATTTCGAAGTGATCGGAAACCTGGATGGCGACACGTCGTTCGAGCCGGACTACATCGAATATTTGCTCGGCCAGTTCTCGCAGAACCCGAGGCTGGGCGTGGGTGGCACCAATTACATCGAGGATTCCTGGGACAGCTCCTTAAAGCACGACTACCGGTTTTCGAACATTGAAGATGTGACCGGCCAATGCCAACTGTTCCGGCGCACCTGCTTCGACGCCATCGGAGGGTACCAACCCAGCAAGATAGGCGGAGTGGACCTGATCGCGACCATTTCCGCTCGGATGCACGGTTGGCAGACCCGGGTGTATACTGGCAGGATTCTGCACCACCATCGGCAACAGGGGACGGCGCAGTTCCACAAATACACGGTCGAGTTTTCCAACGGACGGAAAGACTATCTGTTCGGCAGTCACCCACTGTGGGCAACTTGCAGGGCGACATACCGGTTGACCAAGAAACCGGTCATCCTCGGTGGTTGTCTGCTGTTGGCGGGTTACTTCTGGGCGTTGCTAACTCGATCCGGCATAACTGTCCCTCGTCAGCTAGTTGAGTTTCGAAGGAAGGAACAGATGGTTCGCTTAATCGGGATTCTTCGGAATATGATTTCGTCCACTAGCAGCTCCGGGAGAGAGTCCCTGGCTCCGAAGAAGGTTTGACTAACGCCGGAACCATTCGCAACAGTGCTGATTAGTCTCCGACTAGTTTGGTGATTTGGTGGTTCGAAGACAAACGAGCGCACTAGCTCGGCAAGCGATTAAAATGTAGGAAACAACGGACGATCAGCCCGAAACTATGGATACACAGTATTTTGAGGGACGCCCGCTAACGATAACTGGGCGAATCCTTAGAACCGCAACCGTTCGAGATGAACCGTACGAATGTTTAGTCCAACCGGAAGGTTTCGTTTCTAGGTTAAAGAAAGCGGGATTCAAGGCGGACCTCTTCAGTTTCATGCAGGAGATCTGCGATCGGACGCCCAGGTATCCATTTCATCTCGAGTGGGAAAGCCTGGCTGTTGTGCCAATCACTACGTATGAAACGTGGTTGAAGAAGCAGATCAACGACAAGACGCGTAACTTAGTCCGAAAAGCACAAAAGAACGGAGTAGAGATTCGACGAACCGATCTCACCGATGAATTCGTGAGAGGTGTGGTGGAGATCTATAACGAAACCCCAGTTCGGCAAGGAAAACCCTTTAAGCACTTTGGAAAGGATTTTGAGACCATCAAACGGGAGCTGAGTACGTTTCCTGACCGCAGTGATTTCCTCGGAGCATTTTGGAATGGGGAACTGATCGGGTTTGTCAAGGTTGTGTGGGGAAGGGATGTCGCCAGCTTGATGCATATTCTATCGAAGATCGGACGTCGTGACAAAGCACCTACTAATGGTTTAGTGGGCAGAGCTGTCGAGGTGTGTGCAGAGAGGAAGATCCCTGCTCTGCATTACAGCGTCTGGAGCAAGGGAGGGCTCGGCGATTTCAAAAGACATCATGGCTTTATCAGGCACGAAACTCCGCGCTATTTTGTGCCTCTTAACCTTCGAGGAGAAGTCATGTTAAAACTGAAACTGCATCGCAAATTAGTCGATGTCATTCCTGAGGGATGGGCCGATCAACTCATATTGTTGCGGAATAAGTTTAGTTACTTGCGGCATCCCGCGAAGACGGTTCCGGGGCAGTAGCTCAATTGGCAGAGCGCGCAAATGCGGCGATGGAGGTTCGATCCCTTCCTGCTCCACTTTGTTTCAAAAAGGGTCGTTTTAGAAATGCCGGGATTCACTGGAATAATTCGAGGCCGGGGGCGAGAAGATGGCCGGCCTGAGCTCGATGCGATGGTCGAATGCATGATGCGCGAGCGTTCTTATCGTCCGACGACGTGTATGCAGGAGTCGCTGGGTTTGTGGGTTGGATGCATTGCTAACGAGCAGTCATCAGGAGAATGCCTTCCGGTATGGAACGTAAGCAGGGACGTTTGCCTGATTTTTCACGGCGAGCTTTACGAGGAGCAGAACGGGCAGGGAGAAACAACCAGCCATTCCCAAGGACTTGACCTTGGGATTTCGGGTCGATTGCTGAGCCGATACGAAGCAACAGGCTTCGGGTTTTTAGAAAAGCTGAACGGCTGGTTCAGTGGGCTGTTGATTGATTTGCGAGAGCAGAAAGTTGTTATATTCAACGATCGCTACGGGATTGGCCGAGTTCATTATCATGAGAATAAGAGTGGATTCTACTTTTCTTCAGAGGCTAAATCCATTCTTACAGTAATTCCTGACCTTCGTGAGCTGGACCTCAGGGGCCTCGGGGAGATTTTGACATGTGGTTGCGTCCTCCAGAACCGGACGCTCTTCTCTGGGGTTTCGTTGCTGCCGCCCGGATCCGCATGGACGTTCACACAAGAGGGTAAGTTAGAAAGACAATGCTACTTTAGTGCATTGGCATGGGAGCGCCAGCCAACGCTGACCGCGGTGGAGTTTTATGAAAGACTCAAGGAGACCTGGCGGCGAATCCTCCCTCGGTACTTTCATGGACAGGAACCGCTTGGGCTTTCGTTAACGGGCGGCGTCGACAGTCGAATGATTCTGGCGTGGGCGAAGCGTGCGGAGGGAAAACTACCCTGCTACACGTTCGGTGGCAGCTATCGTGACTGCGCCGACGTAACCATCTCGCGGGAAGTGGCGAGAATATGCCACCAGAGACACGAGGTGATCCCTGTAGGAAAGGATTTCCTGTCGCAATTTCCGACTTTGGCCGAGAAGGCAGTGTATATTAGCGACGGTGCGATTGATGTCACGGGTTCGATTGATCTTTATGTTCAGGCGGCCGCTCGGCAGATCGCTCCCGTTCGTGTGACGGGAACTAATGGCGGTGAGATACTCAGGGGACTCGTGGCTTTTGCGCCATCTCATCTTTTCGAGAATCTGTTGGCGCCAGAAATGAGCCGCTTTTGCCGAGAGGCGGTGTCGACCTATGAGCAAGAGCTGGACTGCCATAGGCTTTCATTCACGACATTTAAACAAGCTCCGTGGTTCCTGGGTCCGAAGTTTGTGCTCGAACGTTCTCAAATCAATCTGCGGATGCCTTATTTCGACAATGATCTAATCGCGCTGGTTTATCAGGCGCCCCATGAGCTTGCCAAGAATAACGAGGTTTCCCGGCGGTTGATCCGTGACGCGAACCCGGCATTGGGCAGGCTAGCGACGGATCGCGGTGAAGGTCCAAGCTCGATTCCGGGCTATAGCCGCATGCGCCACTTACTGCACGAATTGACATTCAAGGCGGAATACGCGTACGACTATGGCATGCCGCAATGGTTGGCCAGGTGCGACCATGCACTTGGTCACTTGCACCTAGATCGATTGTTTCTCGGGCGTCACAAATTCAGTCATTTTCGGATCTGGTACCGCCACAGTCTTGCCCAATTTCTCGCGGACGTGCTTCTCGACCCGCGGGCTCGTTGCAGACCATACCTGCGCCCCAATTTGTTGGAGAGAATCGTCGAACGCCATATAAACGGGCACGCAAATCACACCTTGGAGCTGCATCGGATTCTAGCTTTGGAACTGCTGCAAAGAGTGTTACTTGAATGAAGATGGTGTCGGGCGTTGCGGCGGAGCAAGAATTGCTGTCAAGAGATGGGCTCGTTGGAGCCCGCAACGGGAGCAGAGACTAGAAATGTCCTCTCCTCTGGCTCATATGTCGTTCAGAACAATTGAGGAGATGGGCTTATTGTAGTAGCAGAAAGCGAGAGTTAAGATGAAAGCAGTGAGATTACTCGTGCCGGAGGCATTGAGGCAAGCTACGCTTTATCAGCGTGCGAAGGCCTCGTTGTTGTATGAAATCTATTGTAATCTTTGTAATAGGCGGATCATCGAGGAAAGATCCAGTGAGGTCCAATTTTATCGAAGGGTGCTAAAGGGCTTTAAGGAGGGGGATCTGATTTTCGATATCGGTGCCAATTATGGGCGGAAAACTGACGTTTTCTTAAGACTCGGGGCAAGGGTTGTTGCGGTGGATCCAGACGAATCTAACCAGAAGGCCCTTGAGGGACAGTTCCTCAGATACAGATTCTCGAGAAAGCCGGTAACCGTTATCGGCAAGGCTGTCAGCGACAAAGAGGCGGTCGCGACAATGTGGATGCACGAGCCAGGGTGTGCGAAGAATACGCTCAGTCCCAAATGGGTGGACACGCTGAAGTCGGATGGAGAGCGCTTCGGAGGGACTTTGGAATTTCCGCTGCGGAAGGAGATCCAAACTATTACGGTCGAACAACTGATGGCCAACCACGGCGTGCCCTTCTTCATCAAAGTAGATGTTGAGGGCCATGAACTGAGCGTCATCCGCGGAATGCGGCGCTCGGTGCCATATCTCTCGTTCGAGGTGAACTTACCCGAATTCGCGCAGGAAGGGCGAGAATGTATTACTAAGTTGGATCAGCTCGCCAAAGACGGGGTGTTCAATTGTTTTACCGACTTTCAACGAGGCATGGTTTTGGATCAGTGGCTTGGCCGGCGGGAGTTCCTACAGATCTTTGATGACTGCAAAGAGAAAAGCATCGAAATCTTTTGGAAAGCACCCCGGCAGACCGCCTGAAACGCGGAAGGTTTTAATGTGGCAGGCGCTGGACCTCAAACGCCTGGATATAACGGCAACGGACGTTGCCCACGCGACAGGGCCCTATTGACCCGGCCTCTCAGAAACCGTCGGATGCAGCCCTGCCATTTCGAACATATAGTTAAAGCCGTCTAATGCATCTCGACGCTAGTACGTCTTTCTGGGCCGCTTGAGTCGCGGTTAGCCATGCCTGCGTCGATAGCATCGTGCGTCTTTGGGCTCTTTATTATCTGGGTGTTTTGGAAGGACGCCAGGGCTCGGAAGAATGTCTCGGTTGCTTTGTGGATCCCTTTGGCCTGGGCCTGCATCATCGGCTCGAAACCGGTTTCGTTTTGGTTGGATCCTAACCGTTATTTAGGCAGCACGGAGTATTTGGAGGACAAGCTTCTAGACAAAGGGGTGTTTATTGTTCTCTTTACCAGCGGGTTGCTTATCCTGGCAAGGAGGCGCTTAACGTCGCGGATTGTCATTCAGAGCAACAGGTGGCTAGGCGTGTTTTTCCTTTATCTTGCCTTGAGTGTATTGTGGTCCGATGAACCATTCGTTTCCTTCAAGAGATGGATTAAAGATTTCGGGAACATCATCATGGTGTTGGTAGTACTCAGTGAGGAGGATCCTCAGGAAGGGATTCGGGCCTTTCTAGCTTGGTGCACTTATCTGCTGATCCCTTTAACAGTGCTCGTGGTTAAGTATTATCCGAGGGTTGGCACAGAATATAGCCGGTGGACCGGCGAGCCTGTCTGTGTCGGGATCACCACCAACAAGAACTCCCTTGGTATGACATTATTTGTCTGCATCGTATCGCTGTTTTGGATGCTGCTTGATTCGCGCGAGATCGCCGTACGGGAAAAGGACAGAGGAGCACCGTTCAGGTATTCGCTGTTGATTATTATGACTGTATGGTTATTGGTGAAGGCGAGGAGTGCCACTGCGGTCACCTGCACCCTTATTGGCGGATGCATACTGTTAGGGATGCGAATTTCTGCGATCCGCAATAAAATGAGATGGCTTGTATTTTACGCTGCCGGGGTTGTCGTGTTGGCTTTGGTTCTGCAGGCTAGCGGCCTTTGGGACGTCGTGGTGGGGGCGTTTGCCGAGGCTGTCGGGCGGGATCCGTCGTTTCACGGAAGGCACGCCATCTGGGGTGCGGTCTTGAAGGAGGACATTAACCCGATCTTCGGAGTCGGCTATTACAGCTTTTGGTCCCCTGAGCGAATGGAGCGGCTTTCAAAGGGTTACTTTTACTTATTGAATGAGGCCCACAATGGTTTTTTGGAAACCTATCTCAACAGTGGGTTGATCGGACTGTGTCTACTAATCAGCATGCTGGTCTCAGCTTTGAACCGAATCAAGAAGGAGGTGCTCACGGGCGCCAGCTACGGAGGGCTCCGTCTTTCCTTCCTGGTCGCAGCGGTTCTCTATGCTGTTTCAGAGGCAATATTTAACAGGCTTTCCCTGATGTGGCTGGTGCTGCTGCTGGTAATCATGGAGCGCCCAGGCCGGGTGAAAACGGAACCCGACGCCGGTCAGGATTCGGCCTTAGGAAGAAGAGAACGCGCGCTACTTGACTCTACTAATGAGGGTAGTTCACTGGCGTGACTCATTTAGAGACGATGACGTTGAAAAGGGTGGCCTGGAGAACAGCCGCAGTGGACAGAAGTTATACAGTGTCCCGTTTTTGGAGTATGACCAGTAACCGCTAACGAACGCGATGGCAGGCCCGGAATTGACCTTGGGATGAGAATATCGATGAGATGCCGGGAATCCTTTCGCTGGGAAATCTCCAGCCACGACACAGGGATTTTCCTAGGTGCTGATGTGGCGAGGTTCATGCTACGCTGACTGCAGATGATGAAAGAGAATGCATTCGTGAACAGCGTTATGGCGTGGATAGACGGTCTATGGGGAGACCTTCGGTTTCAGCGCTCATGGGCGCTCAAATTCCTCTTGTTTTTAATCGTACCGTGGCTTTTCGTCGTTCGGGCGTACGGTGCCGACCCGTTGTCACCAAATCGAAAGCCCGCCGGTCTTGGTTGGCCGAACCTCGTAGGTGTGCCGGGAGGAATTCCCCGCCGAACTACAGTTTACCAGACGATTCCTGCTGGTGCCTCCTACGCGACAATTCAAAACGCTGTCAACAGTTGCCCGAGCAACCAAGTAGTCCAGTTGTCAGCCGGGATCTACAATTTGGGTGGAAACCGCATAAACATCTTCAACAGTGGAGTGACGCTGCGCGGTGCCGGGCCAGGCCAGACGCATTTGACTAGCACCGATCATCCGTCTGTTCAGATCGGCAATTGGCTATGGTGGAATAACGAGACTACCACGCCTAGCACCGGAAACCACGTTAATTGGACCTCTGGCTATTCCCAGGGAGCGACCAACATTACTGTCTCAGACTCCACAGGATATGCCGTCGGTCAGATCATCGTCCTCGATCAGCTGAACGATAGCGATACCGACGCTCACGGGAATTCCTCGAACGGGTCATTCGCATCGTACGAATACACGAGCGTCGCAAATCCTACGGATGGACACGACAGATATCAGTATCAAGTGAACCGGATTTACGGCATCAACGGTACAAGCATTACTTTGAGTGAGCCGCTTTATATGCCGAACTGGAATTTAGGCGGCACCAATCAACCGCAAACATGGCGTTTCGCATCCGGGCCGGTAGTTCTCTCAGGGGTTGAGAATTTGGAATGCGACGACGCCGTTCAGATCCATAACGGTTACGGCTGCTGGATAACGAACGTTACGGCACATCTTGGCAGTCTGCAACATGATGGCGTGCTCAGAACCTTTTGGTCAGTACGCTGCACAATAGACCGCTGTTACTATGATGCTTCGCAGACCGGCATTGACACTTACGGCATCGAGACTCGCGCCTCGGCAGGTTTGCTGATTCAGAATAATATTTCGGTAAATGTAAACACCGGACTTAATCCTGCGGGTTGCTCAGGTTCTGTATGGGCTTACAACGTGATGACCAATCAGATTCCATTTTACACAGTGATATTGCAGGGGCTGCTCCAGCACGGCGGTCACCCTAACATGAATTTATATGAAGGAAACTATTGTCCAGCGATTGGACTCGACAACACTTGGGGAAGCTCAGCTTATAATTCAGCGTTGAGGAATCGAGCGATCGGCTACAACCCAAGCGCTGGAACTAGCTTGGGTCTGCAGTACGCGTTTGCCGCGAACATCACAAACCGACATTCCGCGTGCATTGGGAATGTGCTCGGCACAACCGGGGTGAATGTAAACTACGAGGATTATGGTGGGGAGTCCGGCGGGTGCAAAGGCAACGCGATTTACTATTTCGGCTACTTTGATGTCGGGTGCCAAGAACCGCACGACACGTTAGCGCGCTCGACGTGCATCCGTGCCTACAACTGGACCAGCGCCACGTTGACGAATAATGGCATTGTGCCTGATGGATTCGTTGCCTCAGACATTCCTTCCTCGTATTACCTTTCCGGCAAGCCGAGCTGGTTCGGATCTCTCACTTGGCCGCCGGTGGACCCAGCATCGCCCGCGTATTCTAGCAGTTTCACGAACATCCCCGCAGGTTATCGGCTGGTCTATGGAACGGATCCCCCTGCTGGCACGATTAATCAACCTCCGATAGCAACGGCCAGCGCAGCTCCGACAAATGGGCCGGCACCTCTGGCTGTGAGCTTCTCGTCCGCCGGTTCTTTTGATCCCGAGGGTGCTGCGTTGACCTACATTTGGGCGTTTGGTGACGGCGGGACGTCCACGGCGGCGAATCCGAGCCATACCTACCAGAATGCAGGCACTTACAGCGGGCAATTGTCCGTTTCCGACGGCACGAACACGACATCTTCGGCCCTAATCACCATCCGCGCGACCATTCCGGGCACCAACCAGCCGCCCGTTGCGGTGGCCAACGCGACGCCCACGAGTGGGGTGGCGCCGCTGGCTGTTGCTTTCTCCAGCACGGGATCTTTCGACCCCGAGGGTGCCACGCTGACGTACAACTGGACGTTCGGCGATGGGACGACTTCGACCGCCGCGAACCCAAGCCACAGTTACGCTGCCGGGACATTCAACGCGACGTTGAAGGTGTCCGACGGTACCAACAACACGTCCTCGAGCCTGCTAACCATAACGGTGACTAATCCGCCGCCCACGGTTTTGCTGACCTCTCCGACGAACGGGGCGAGCTACGCGGCGCCGGCGACGATTAATCTCGCGGCAAGCGTCACGCCGAACGGGCACACGATCACCCAAGTCCAATTTTATAATGGCACAACTCTTTTGGGTGCGGACACCAGCGCGCCTTATACGCTAAGCTGGACCAATGTGGGTGCGGGTGGATACAGCCTGTTGGCTCGGGCCGTTTACGACGCAGGCGCGACCACGGATTCCTCGGTGGTAAGCATCGGCGTAGGCGGCCTGGTTGCCGCTTACGGGTTTGAGGAGGGCAGTGGCACCACCGTGGATGACAGCTCTGGAAACGGGAACAATGGCACGGTGAGCGGGGCAACATGGACGACAAATGGCCGTTTCGGGAGCGCCTTGTCGTTCGGGGCGGGAGCGCTGGTGACCGTAAGCAATTCGCCATCGATCGATCTAACCACTGGCATGACGCTCGAAGCGTGGGTATATCCGACCTCTTTGAACGGGTCCTGGATGAATGTGATATTCAAATCGAACGGGAATCCAGGTTCGCAGAATCCCTCCTATGTTCTTCAAGGCTCGACGCCGACGGGTTTGACGCCATCGTTGTTCATTAGTTCTGCTCCAAGCAATTTGGCTACGCCCTCCGCACTGCCAGTCAATGCTTGGTCGCACCTAGCTGCGACTTACGACGGGACTACCATGACCCTTTACGTGAACGGTGCGCCGTTAGCGAGTCAGTCTGCAAGCGGGGCCATGACCGTTTCGACGGACGCACTTACGATTGGTGGCAACGCCTTTTCCGGGCAGAATTGGGTGGGGCTCATCGATGAGATCCGTATCTACAACCGGGCGCTCACCCAGAGCGAAATCCAGGCGGACATGGCAAGGTCCGTGGTCGAAATCAGGCCTCTCCCTCCCACGGGCCTGCGCGTCGTAGGGCCCTAGAGGAAGCCCGCCACCGGCCGAGGAGGCCGCGTTTAGTATCGTGAACGTGCTAATTTTGAAGCATGGCGCCACCGGCGACGTGGTGCGGACGACGCCGCTGCTGAAACGGTTGGCCGGCGACTTTACTTGGGTGACTGCCGCAAAAAACACCGTGTTGTTAAGCCACCTGAGAGAGAACCTGCGATGCTTTTCCTGGGAGCAGCGCAACATGGTTCGAGACCGGAAGTACGATCTCGTCATAAACCTCGAGGATGATCTTGATACTGCCCTTTTCCTTCATACGGTCGAGTTTGAACAGTTGTTCGGAGCCTATGTGGATTCTGAGAACGTGTTGCGGTACACCGACGATGCGCGGAGATGGTTCGACTTGAGCTTGATCAGCACGTTCGGCAGGCAGGAGGCGGACCGACTTAAGCTGCAAAATCGCACGACATACCAGGAGCTGATTTTTGGCGGCTTGGGCCTGGCGTTCCGGGGGGAGACTTATGTGCTGCCCGCGCCAGTTGAAACCGGGCTGTCGGGCGACGTGGCGATAGCGGCGGACTCCGGTCCGGTCTGGCCGATGAAAAAGTGGGCGTACTATGAACAGCTCGAACGCGAACTGGAAGCCTTGGGCCTCGTGGTGAACGTGCTACCGAAGCGGTCATCTTTGCTCGAGCATCTCTGCGATGTGCGGAACCATCGCTGTCTCGTCGGGGGGGATTCACTTCCGATGCACCTGGCCCTGGGGAGTGGGGTCAGGTGCGTTAGCATCTTCACCTGCACGAGCCCGTGGGAGATCCACGACTACGGCCTGCAGAGAAAGATCGTTTCACCGCTGCTGGAACAGTTTTTTTATAAGCGCGACTTCGATCGTCGGGCCACAACTGCGGTGGGTATCGATGAGGTGTTGGCGGCAGTCCTGCACCAGGCACAGGCCGCTTCGGTCCTGTCGGCCTCGGAAACCCAATCCTAACACTGCGTTTTTCTTTAATCACAGGCCGTCCTGCTCTCCTCGCAGTGGGTACTCGCAAAACTACGGTTGCGCCTTGGATTTATTCACCGCCTCAGACAAGTGGCGCGAAGGAAGCACAGGACGCTGGTTTCCAGGCGAGTCCGGAGCAAGCGGCGGCGTCAAAGTCCCAGGTTGCGTTGCTGACGGGTGGCGGAGACAAACCGTACGCTTTAGGGCTGGTGGAGGCGCTCGCCGCTCATGGCGCGATCCTGGATTTCATCGGCAGCGACCAGCTCGACTGCCCGCAATTGCGAAACCGGCCCGAGATCCGCTTTTTCAATTTCCGTGGAGATCAGCGTTGCGATGCCGGTCTGGGCGAGAAAGCAACCAGGATATTGAAATATTACTGGCGACTTTTCAGGTATGCGGCGACGGCCAAACCTCCGATCTTTCATGTCTTATGGAACGACAGGTTCCAACTGCTGGATCGCACTGTGGTCATGCTGTATTACAAATTGCTCGGCCGCCGGCTCGTGTTCACCGCACACAATGTGAACGCCGGCAAAAGAGATTCAAAGGATACGCTGCTTAACCGCCTTTCGTTGAGGATCCAATACAGACTCTGTGATCACATTTTCGTGCATACGCAAAAGATGAAGCAGGAGCTGCTCGCCGAATTTTCTGTGCCTGAAGAAAAGGCCACGGTCATCCCCTTCGGAATCAATAACACGGTGCCGACCACGTCGCTCACCTGCGGCCAGGCCAGGGAGGTTTTGGGGCTAAGCCAGGGAGCAAAAGTGCTGCTGTTCTTTGGGAGGATCGCCCCTTATAAGGGTTTGGATTATTTGATCGCCGCGGTGTCGGAGTTGGTCAAAAGGGATGAAAACTATCGGTTGATCATCGCCGGGCCAATCAAAGATTGCCGTGAGTATTGGGAGGCCATCCAGGCGGGAGTCGCCTACCGCGGCAGCCGGGAACAGATAATCGAGCGGATCGAATTCATTCCGGACGAAAAGGTGGAGATTTACTTCAAAGCAGCGGACGTCGGGATATTACCGTATACCGACATATTCCAGAGCGGCGTGCTGTTTCTCAGTTACAGCTTTGGGCTGCCTGTCATCGCCACAGATGTGGGCTCTTTCAGAGAGGATATCGTGGAGGGTGAAACTGGTTTTGTGTGTCGGCCGCGAGATGCGGCGGATCTGGCGCGTGCGATCGAATTTTATTTCAACAGTGAACTGTTCAAGAACCTGGAGGTCCGGCGTTCGGCAATCCGCGACTACGCTAACGAGCGGTATTCGTGGGCAGAGGTTGGCGAGGCCACGATGAAGGTGTACGTGCGGTTGCTCGCGGACTGAGCCGTCAGTTGCAGAGTCAAACAGAAGACGGGGCGATGCCCCACAAAGCTCCTTTCTCCTCCATGTTCGATTTTCTCATCGTCGGTGCGGGCTTCGCGGGTTCGGTGCTGGCCGAGCGGATTACCAGCCAGCTTGGAAAAACGTGCCTCATCGTCGAGAAACGCAATCACATTGGCGGCAACGCGTACGATCATTACGCTGCGACCGGCGTGCTCATTCACACTTACGGACCGCACTACTTTCGGTCCAACTCGCAGCGCATCGTCGATTACCTCAGCCAATTTACGGAGTGGCGCAAGGTCGAGTATAAGATTCTATCATGGACTAACGGCCGCTACTGGCAATTCCCAATCAATCTGAACACGTTCGAGCAACTCATCGGAAGGCCCTCCACCAGTGAGGAAATGGAAGCTCAACTTGCCGAGTGGCGCGTCGAAATCGACGAGCCGAAAAACTCCGAAGACGTGATCGTTTCACAGGTGGGATGGAGGCTGTACGAAATGTTCTTCAAGAACTACACGCGCAAACAGTGGCAGCGCGATGCGAAGGAGCTCGATGCAAGCGTTTGCGGACGCATCCCGATCCGCACCAATCGCGACGACCGCTATCTCTCCGAAGCATTTCAGGCGCTTCCGAAGGAGGGTTATACGGCAATGTTCCGAAAAATGCTTTCGGATCCGAAAATTGAAGTGCGGCTCAACACCGATTATCGCGAGGCGCGTGAACACATCCAGTTCAAGCATCTCATTTACACTGGAGCGGTAGATGAATACTATGACTATTGCTTTGGTCGCCTGCCTTATCGCTCGCTCAGATTTGAGCAGGAAAACTTAGAGAAAGAATTTTTCCAACCGGCGATGCAAGTGAATTACCCCAACGATCACGACTTTACACGTATCGTCGAAATCAAACACGCAACCGGACAACAACTTCCATCGACCACGATCGTGCGCGAATATCCGCAGAATTTTGGTCCTGGATGCGAGCCGTATTATCCAATTCCAGCTCCCGACGCAAAGGCGCTGTATTCGAAATATGCAGAGCGCGCCGCTGTAGAGAAAAAGGTAAGCTTTGTCGGCCGCCTTGCCACGTACCGCTACTATAATATGGATCAGGTAGTTGGGATGGCGCTCGCGGAATTTGAGCGCCTTCGGCGTGACGAGTAAAATTTAGAGACTTTTCTTGCAACGGCAATGAAACCACACGCCAAAGGTTGAATCGATCATATGACACCTATCGTCTCCATTCTTATCCCCGCTTATAATGTTCAACCCTGGATCGCTGAGACGCTCCGTTCCGCACTTGCGCAAACATGGCCAAGAAAGGAGATCATCGTCGTCGATGACGGATCTCGCGATCAAACTCTTGAGATTGCGAAGCAGTTTGCGTCAGAAAGTGTTTCCGTTGTCACGCAGGAAAACGGGGGTGGTTCGGCAGCGCGAAATAAAGCCTTCGAGCTTTGCCAGGGAGAGTACATTCAATGGCTCGATGCCGATGATCTCCTGGGTCCGGATAAGATCGCCAAACAAATGGAAAAAGCGGAGCAGTGTCAAAGCAAGCGAACAGTTCTTTCTTCAGCTTGGGGGTACTTCATGTATCGACCTCACCGTGCCAGGTTCATCCCCACGGTGCTTTGGGGGGACTTGACTCCATTAGAATGGCTATTACTCAAGTGGGAGCACAACGTGCATATGAATCCCGCGACCTGGCTTGTGAGTCGGGAAGTGACCCAGGCGGCGGGGCCTTGGAACACGCGGCTGATGTGCGGTGAAGATGGAGAGTATTTCTGCCGGGTCCTCCTCGCGAGCGATGGCAGCCGGTTCGTCCCGGAAGCAAGAGTACTCTATCGCGCGAGAGCGTCCAGCGCCAGCTACGTCGGACGGTCCAACAAGAAAATGGAGGCTCTGTTCCTGCAGATGCAATTGGAAATCGGTCATCTTCGTTCCCTTGATGATGGCGAGAGAACCCGTGCCGCGTGCCTCAGGTTCCTGCAAACGTGGCTCGGCCATTTCTATCCGGATAGGCTTGACATCGTCAAGCAGGCGGGAGAACTCGCGGCGGGCTTGGGCGGTCATTTGGAGACTCCGCGACTGTCCTGGAAGTACGAATGGATACAGAAACTGTTTGGCTGGGGTCTCGCCAGGAGAGCTCAGCTTGGCCTGCCCGGGCTGCGATCGTCCCTGGCAAGATCCTGGGATAAGGCGATGTTTCGGATCGAAGAGCGCAAGAGCGCTAGAGTGGGTCTGGAGTGAGGGAGGATAAGGGAGGAACGGGAAAAGGCCACAAGCCGGCGGCTTCGCCGCGTATCGAAGAAGGGCACACTTGAGAAAACCTGCGAAATTGGCAATTCCCGGGGCGGCCTCTTTTGTGGGCGCCCTTGAAGAGGCAGTTCGGCCAGGTTTTCCAGTCTGAGAATCTAACAACTCACCCCGAGGTCAGCCACTATGTTACCCAGCTCGAGCATCAGCTCCGTCGCGAGCAGGACTTGCCCGCTTGTGACGGTAGTAACTCCCGTGTACAATGGAGAGCCGTACTTGGCCGAGTGCATCGAGAGCGTGCTCAAACAAAGCTACAACAACTGGCAGTATTTCATTGTCAACAATTGCAGCACGGATTCCAGTCTTGAAATCGCCAACGGGTATGCGAAGCGCGACGCGCGCATACACGTCCGTACAAATCCGGCTTTTGTCGATGCAATTAGCAACCACAACATCGCGGTAAAGCTAATCTCCGCGGAAAGCAAGTACTGCAAGGTTATTGCGGCGGACGACTGGATCACGCCGGACTGCTTGAGCAAAATGGTTGAGCTCGTTGAGGAGTGTCCGGGCATCGGGCTGATCGGCTCTTATCAATCTGCCGGAGCAGAAGTCGAGTGGAAAGGATTGCCTCCGGATGTACGCGTCATTTCAGGACGGGAGGTGTGCCGACTGAGTCTCCTGGAAAACCTAAACGTCTTCGGGTCGCCCACAAGCAGCTTGTATCGGTCTGAATTAATAAGAAAATGTGACATGTTCTTCCCTCACTTGCTTCCGCACGCAGATACGAGCGCCTGCTACGAACATCTGCAAAACCATGATTACGGCTTTGTTCACGAGGTGCTGTCGATAGAACGGATCCACGAGGGTCAAAGGACAACGAAGGTAAAGGCGTTGGACATGGGGACGCTGGCGTATCTGGACATCGTGCTAAAATACGGCCCGATTTATCTAACGAAAGAGGAATTCGAACAACGGAAGATTGATTTTTTTGAGTCTTATTACAGGGCCCTCGGTGGTTGTCTGTTGCAGATGAAGGGGAGGGACTTTTGGGGCTTTCAGACTTCGAGGCTGACGGAACTGGGATACCGGATGCCGTGGGGGAAGGTCATCAAGGGGGCGGTAAAAGAGGTTCTTGAGGAGATGCGCAGGCCGCGGGTTGCCTATGGGAAGTTATTGCAGGCGTTGCGTGGAAAGAACAGGACCTTATTTGGGCCGATGTGATGACGGCGAACTGGGTTTCTAGTGAGAGGCTGAGTCTTGCGTTGCCGCAAGCTAGTGCACCGCTGGTGAAAAGGGAGAATAATTTTGGACAAGTGAATAAGGAGCGCAGGCGAATCTGCTTTTTTGGGCACTTTGGCTCGCCTAACTTCGGCAATGAGATCACTTTTCAAGCGATGCTCTACCATGTCCGTCGGCTAGTACCAGAGGCTGACGTTTTCTGCATCTGCACGGGCCCTAAAACTCTTTCGAAATCTCGAGGGATCGAAGCAGTGCCCATTAGCCGCGAGATCCTCGGCCGGTGGATTCCGCGGACTTGGCTGACGGCGTGGTTGAGGAGAGTGTTCGTCGGACTGCCGAGCGAGCTCTGGCGTTGGTGCGACGCCGTGAGAACGCTGAGAGGGACGGACACGCTCATAATTCCAGGCACGGGATTGCTGACGGACGCCTACGGGCTGATGAGCTGGGGACCGTATAGCCTTTTCAAATGGTGTTTGGTGGCGAAAATGTGCGGCTGCCGAGTTTTATTTGTGAGCGTAGGTGCCGGTCCTGTTCACAGCACCCTGGGGAGGTACTTCGTCAAGACCGCTCTTTGGTTGGCGGAATTCAGGTCTTATCGGGACCGTGCGAGCCTGGAGTACCTCAAGCAGATTGGATTTGAGTCAAACAGCGACCGCCTTTGCCCGGACCTGGCGTTCAGTTTGCCCGAGACCATGACGCCGCACGGGCGCGGCAACGGAAGGAGCAGACCGGTCGTCGGAATCGGCCTGATGGAGGATGCGGGGAGGTATGGGGTCGCGAGGGAGAGCCATACAACTCATTTTGAGTATCTCGATAAGCTGGTCAGTTTTACGGAATGGCTGCTCGGCCACGGATACGATGTAAGGTTGTTGTTTGGAGATCTTAGCGACCGGAGCGCGGTGCAAGCCTTCAAGTCTCTGCTCAGACGGCGTCTTGGGGCGACTGCTGACGAGCGGGTTATAGATGAGCCGGCGCTAACGGTAGAGGACCTGTTGCCGCAACTGGCCGAAACCGACCTCGTGGTGGCAACACGGTTTCATAACATTCTGCTCGCGATGCTGCTTAACAAGCCAGTGATTGCGATTTCGTTTCATCACAAGTGCGCCGAGTTGATGGAGCAGATGGGGCTGGCGGAATACTCCCAGGATCTCAATCGGCTGGAATCCGGGAAGTTGATCGAGCAGTTTGGGGATCTGGCAAAGAATGAACAGAGGGTGAAAGCCATTATCACGCAAGGGGTCGAGAAATCACGAAAAGCTTTGGATGAGCAGTACGACATTATCTTCAAAGGGCTCCTGCCGCGGTAACGGGGTGATGAAGGAAGCCCCGCGCGCGTACGAGGTGCTTGCTCAGCCGGCGCTGGAGGATCTGAAGCAGAAGTCGGTGGTGGGCGGTTTCGCCGCGGTGGCGGCGCAAGCCGCGAAATTCGTGCTTCAGACGACGACTACGATCGTGCTGGCACGGCTCCTTACGCCGCAGGATTTCGGGCTGCAGGGGATGGTTGTGGCATTCACGGGCTTTCTTGCGCTTTTCAGGGACGCGGGGCTGGGGGCAGCAACCGTACAACGGGCTGAGGTAAGCCAGGAGCAGATTTCCACGCTCTTTTGGGTGAACTCAGCCGTAGGAGTTTTGCTGGCGGCGATTTGCGCCGGGTTGGCTCCGGTGATGGTCTCGTTCTATCACGAGCCCCGTCTGTACTGGGTAGCAATCGTGTCGGCTGGAGGTTTTATTTTCAGCGGGTTGGCGGCGCAGCACCAGGCGCTGCTCCAGCGAGGCATGCGGTTTGTGACGGCGTCGAAGATCGATGTATTGTCGCTCGCGGCCAGCTCGGCGACGGGTATAGTCATGGCGTTGCTGGGTTGCGGCTATTGGTCGCTGGTGGGTATGGCGGTGGCCGGATCCGTCGTCAGCGCCGCGGCTGTATGGCTTGCTGTTCCCTGGTTTCCTGGACCGCCGCGGCGCAGGTCCGGCGTGCGGTCGATGCTTCATTTTGGGTGGAAGGCCACCTGTAACAACCTGGTGGTGTTTTTCGCGTGGAATGCTGAAAAGATACTCCTCGGCCGTTTTTGGGGAGCAGACGCTCTCGGACTTTACGGGCGCGCCTACCAACTTGTGACTATGCCGGTGCAACAATTGAATTCCGCGGTGACCGGGGTGGCTTTCCCCGCCCTTTCGCGGATCCAGCATGACACCGAGCGCCTTGCCCGATCCTTTCTGCGAGGCTTCTCATTGCTCGTCTCTTTGACTGTTCCGATCACCATCAGTTGCGCCCTGTTTGCGGAAGAACTCGTCCGTATTGTGCTGGGCGCGAAATGGATGGAGGCGGCGCCCATCTTCAGGTTACTCGCTCCGGTCGCGGTGGTGTTCGCGCTGGCGAACCCGCTCTCCTGGCTGGTCATGTCCACGGGCCGGGCCGGACGCGCCTTGAGTATTTCGTTGGCGACAACGCCGGTGGTGATCCTCGGGATTGTCCTGGGCTTAAGCCACGGACCCAAAGGAGTTGCCCTGGGCTACTCGGTGGCTATGACGCTGGTCGTTATTCCAATCGCCGCCTGGTCCAAACTCGGCACCGGAATCACCTGGGCGGGCCTTTGGAGGGCCACGAAACACCCGCTGCTGTCCGGCTTGCTGGCCGGCGCGGCGGGTTTGCTCCTGAAGCTCACGCTGGCCGCCAAATTGGCGCCGATTTTCTGTGTGCTGGTTGGAGTCGGCCTCGTGTTCGGGGTTTACGGATGGGTTCTCCTGTTCGCAATGCATCAGAGACATATATACAGCGACCTCTTGGCCCAGTTGTTGCCGCGGCCTCAGCCCGGCCAGGAGAAAACAGCAGACGAGACGCGAGACCGCCATCAAGGTCGCAAGGGAGAATAACCGCTCATGGTGGTGAACAACCAGGTGTCTCATCCGATCCTGACGAAGGCGGCGAGCTGGCAGTTGCTAGGAAAGTCTCCTGTGAGCCTTTACTTGCGGCTAAATAAGCGGATTTGGCAACGCCTCCCTTCCCGGGTTCGCGACCTGGGTCCCATCCGCACATATGGGGCGTGGTTGCACACGTTGGTCTGCCTCATCGCCCGCCGCCGGCAATATTTTGGCACGCACTTTCTCCGCAACCGCCCAGCCCTCGAATTGATGCGCCGTCTAACCGACACGCAACCCCAAGGCGCGACTTTGAGAATTGCGGTGTTGGCCTGCAGCATTGGGGCCGAGGTCTATTCGATCCTATGGACTCTGCGGTCTGCGCGGCCCGACTTGAAAGTCGTCCTGTGCTCGATGGACATTTCAGACGAGATTTTGGAGTTCGCCCAAAACGGCATTTACGCTCCCAAAATCTCCAAGCTCGTGGGCGCTTCGATCTTCGAACGGTTGACGGAGCGCGAGCTGCGGGAGATGTTCGAGTGGGAAGGCGAGCAGGGCACCGTCAAATCCTGGCTCCGAGAAGGGATCACCTGGCGAGTGGGTGATGCCGCCGATCCGCAACTGATTAACCATCTTGGATTTCAGGACATTGTCGTCGGGAGCAATTTCCTTTGCCACATGGCTCCAGCGGATGCGGAAAAGTGTTTGCGCAATATTGCGCGGCTGGTGGCGCCCGGGGGCCACCTGTTCGTTTCCGGCGTGGATCTGGATGTTCGGACCAAAGTCGCGATCGACCTGGGCTGGGAACCGGTGCAGGAGCTTCTGACGGAAATCCACGATGGCGATCCTTGCGTTCGAGCGGACTGGCCGTGGCAGTGGTGGGGCGTGGAGCCGCTTAACCGGCGGCGGTCCGACTGGCGAATCCGTTATGCGGCAGCGTTCCGAGTTCCCGGGAGGGCGGGCTAATGGTGAGGTTTCAAGCCCAATGGAGATGGCTCGTAAAGGACTTATTATCATCCCAGTCCATATGGGCGTTATTCCTCGGTCTGGTTGTACTTCCGGCAGGAGCCGCCTTGCCCGCGTACCCGTTGAAGCCGAGCGCAAATGGGCGTTACCTGGTGGATCAGGACAACGTGCCGTTCTTGATCATCGGGGATGCTCCTCACAGTTTGATCGTGAACACGACGATTGCTGACGCCGCGCTATATCTCCGCAACAGGGCGAGCAATGGCATCAATACCTTGTGGGTGGAACTGCTTTGCACAGGCTATGTCAACGGCCGGCCGGATGGCAGCATGCTCGATGGCACGGTTCCGTTCACCAACAGACTTGGCGGGGGGGCCTATGATTTAACCACGCCAAACGAGAGCTATTTTTCGTATGTAGATGCCATCGTCCAGATGGCGGCGACCAATGGCATTCAACTGCTTCTGGATTCGCTGGAAACAGGCGACTGGACGAGCGTGGCGCTTGCGAACGGGACAAGCCGATGCAGGCAGTACGGTCAATACCTGGGCGACCGATACAAGAGGTTTACCAATCTCATCTGGATTACGGGCAACGATTTCCAGACCTGGCGTACGCCGACGAATGACGCCGTGGTGACGTCGGTGGCACTCGGGATCAAGGACCGGGACACGAGTCATTTGCAAACCTCCGAATTGGATTACAGCGTCAGCCAATCCTTGGATGATCCAAACTGGTGGCCGATCATCTCGTTGAATGCCATTTACAGTTATTATCCGAGCTACTCGGAAACGTTGAATGGGTATAATCAAGCCAACTTCGTACCGGTCTATTTTCTGGAGGGGCACTACGAGTACGAGAATGTGGCGGGGGAGATGGGGACCCCGAACGTGCTGCGGCGGCAAGAGTATTGGTCTTTGTTGAGCGGGGCGAACGGCGGGTACATGAGCGGGAATTATTGGACCTGGACTTTTAACAGCGGGTGGCAGAGCTATCTGAACTCTCCCGGTGTGGCACAATTGCGACACGCGAAATATTTAATTCAACTGCGGCGGTGGTTCGATTTGATTCCGGACCAGGACCACAAACTGCTGACCACTGGTTACGGGACATTCTCGGATTCGGGAAATGTAAGCGACAACGACTTTGCGACTACGGCGAGAACAGCGGACGGCAATTTGGCCATCAGCTACCTGCCGACGCTGCGAACGATTACTGTGGATATGACGAGGATGGCCGGGAACACCACGGCTCGATGGTTCGATCCCACGGCGGGGACCTACTCCCCGATTATTGGCTCGCCGTTCCCAAACACGGGCACGGTGGATTTTACGCCCACGGGCAATAACGGCGGCGGAGAGGGCGACTGGGTTTTGGTGCTCGAGACGGAGCCCACGGAAACGCAGCCACCGACGGTCACGCTTGTTTCGCCGAGCGCGGGGGCCGTACTGTCAAACGTGGTAGCGGTTTCGGCGACGGTGACGGGCGACGTTGAGGTTCTAGGTGTACAGTTTCAAGTCGATGGAGCAAATCTTGGTGCCGAGGTCCTTTCGCCACCTTATGCGATTTACTGGGACTCTACGACGCTGACGAATGGTGTGCATAAGGTGCAAGCGATCGCGCGGGACGCAGTAGGCAATAGGGCTACCAATGGCGTTTCGGTGACGGTGAGCGATCTGTTCCCGCCGCCGCCCCCCGCATTCGTTCAGCAGAATTATGTCACGCCGCAAACCCCGCAGAGAATGGTGACGCTGGATTATTCCACTCCCCAAACCGCTGGGAATGCGAACATCCTGGCTATCGGTTGGAGCGATACGGCGGCAAGCATCAGCGCAGTTAATGATTCTGCCGGGAACGTTTATGAGGTCGCCCTGCCGACCAACAGAGGCAACGGCTTGAGCCAGGCCATCTATTACGCGCCGAACATCAGCGCGGGAACCAATACGATCACCGTGACATTCGACCAGGCAGCCGGCTATGTTGATCTACGCGCGACGGAATACGCTGGCTTGGCTCGGGCCAACCCACTTGATGTAGGCAACTGCGGGACCGGCACGGGCACGAGCGCGAACAGCGGGATGGTAAAGACTGTCTTCAGCAACGAGCTCCTTTTCGGCGCCGGCGTTACCGCCGGCGCGTTTACCGGGGCGGGCGGTGGGTTCACCGCACAGGTTATTACTTCGCCCGACGGTGACATTATCGAGGATATGGTGGCAATCGCGCCCGGCCTTTACAGCGCCACGGCTACGTTGAATTCCGGCGCGTGGCTGATGCAGGTGGCTGCGTTCAAGTCGGCCGTTGCTCGGAACACCCTCGCGCCGCAGATTGTAGCCTTCACCTTCAGGGGCAGCGATTTCGTCCTCAGCTTCAGCACGGTTTCAGGGCAGAACTATGAGCTCCAAACCAGTGCTGATGTGGCGAGCGGCTTGTGGTCCGCTCTGGCCACGAACATTCTCGGAACCGGGGGTATTGTCCAGATCGCTGACACTAACGCCGTCAGCCGATCCCAGCGGTTTTACCGTGTAAAAACAGACAGTTCTTTTTAAATGATGAAACTTACGATTATCGGAACGGGCTATGTCGGCCTGGTGACCGGGGCTTGTTTCGCGCAGGTCGGACACCGGGTGATTTGCGTGGATAACGATTCGGCGAAGATCAGCCTTCTCCGCGGGGGCCGGCTGCCGATCTACGAGCCCGGACTGGAAGAGATGGTCAGGGCAAACGCCGCGACCGGGCGCTTGAGTTTCACGACGAGTACGGCTGAGGGCGTGGAGAGATCGGATGTCATTTTTATCGCGGTGCCCACGCCGGCGTTGCCTGACGGTTCCGTGGATTTGAGTTTCATCGAGAAGGTGGCACGCGACATTGCCGGCACCATGACGAGCTACAAAGTGGTGGTTGACAAGAGCACGGTCCCGGTGAAGACCGGGGACAAGGTGGCCGAGACCATCAAGCGGTATGGTCGCGGGAAATTTGAATTCGATGTCGTGAGCAACCCGGAGTTTCTGCGCGAAGGATTTGCGGTTGGCGATTTAATGCATCCGGACCGGGTCGTGATTGGGGTGAGGACGCAACGTCCGGTCCCGGCGATGAAGGAAATCTATGCGCCATTCAAGGCCCCGATAATCGTTACGGATATCAACTCGGCGGAATTGATCAAACACGCCTCCAATTCCTTTTTGGCGTTGAAAATATCGTATATCAACGCGATCGCGCAGATCTGTGAGGCGACGGGGGCGAATGTGGAGGAAGTGGCGAATGGCATGGGCATGGACGAGCGCATCGGGCGTCGTTTTCTGAAGGCGTCCTTGGGTTTTGGCGGGAGTTGTTTTCCGAAGGATTTGAGCGCTTTCATCGAGATCAGCAGGCAGGTGGGGTGCGATTTCGCGTTGTTGAAGGAAGTGCAGAGGATCAACGCGGCGCAGATGGATCATTTCGTAAACAAAATAAGAAATACGCTTTGGGTGCTGAAGGGCAAAAGAATCGGCGTGCTGGGGCTGGCATTCAAGGAGAATACGGATGACATCAGAATGTCTCCAGCGATCGAACTTTGCCTGCGCCTGCAGCAGGAAGGGGCGAGTTTACGCGTACACGATCCCAAGGCGATGGAAAAGGCCAAGGCCGTGCTGAAAGAGGCTGAGTTCGTGAACGATATGGACGAGGTGTCGGCAGGCTGCGATGCCCTGGTCATCGCGACAGAATGGGAGCGGTTCAAAAAGCTGGATCTGGAGCGCGTGCGGAGCTCGCTCACCCACCCAATCCTGTTTGACGGACGCAACCTCTTTGACGCGGCGGAGATGGGGCGGCTTGGATTTATTTATGAGAGCATCGGGAGGCCCCGGCAAGACACGGACCCAGCCGATGGCGTACCGCCAAGCGGGGAACTCGCCACGGCGACCGTATAGGGACGGTACATCAGATTTGGGGTGAAACCTGGCGGTATCCGTATTGGTTCGGATAGGCTATCGGGTCCGTCCGGCTCTTGACGGGTGGGGAGCACCGGTGCGAGATTTTGCGCCATAACTCATACGAACTTGAGCCATTGAGCTGCCTTATGTACTTCGGATTTTCGAACAGCCGACGGCTGCGCATCGGGCGTGTATTAGCCCTGCCTGTTATCTCATCAGTTTTGCTTTTGCTGGGCGCTTCCGCGGCAGCTCAAGGCGGCGGTGCCGTTGATAATTTCAATCGCGGCGATGGGCCTCTGGGTCCGAACTGGGCCAAACCAATCGCATCGCAGAATAATTTAGTAATCGTTGGCAGCCAAGCGGGCGTTGATGTTGAGAACAGCTATAATTATGCTTTCTGGGCCGCGAACAGTTTTGGGGACGATCAATACTCGCAGATCACGATCACCAAGATGGGGTCGTGGCCGGGTGTGATCTTGCGGGCGGACTCGGTCCTGGACCGGTTTTATCTTGGGCTCCTGGTGGGTCCGAACGATTATCGCATTTATGGTCGGTGGGATGGGAATTACTACTTGCTGGCCAGCGGGAATGCCGCGACGTGGCAACTGGGAGACACCTTCAGGATGGAGGTCAAGGGCAGCATCAATCCGCTGACTTTAACCCTTTATCAGAACGGGACCCCGGTCTTGAGCTGGACAAGCACTGTGCCGGCGCAGGTAAGGACTGGGGGGAGCCCGGGGATCGGCATCTACTCGCCCAGCGGCCTGGGGCTGACCCTGGATAACTGGGCGGGCGGGAGCCTGGCTCCGCCTACACCGGACACGCAACCGCCCACAGCGCCGGCGAGTCTGACGGCGAGTGGGGTGGGCGGGACACAAATCGAGCTGAGTTGGGCCACCTCGATGGACAACGTTGGGGTGACGGGGTATTTGGTGGAGCGGCAGGATCCGGGGAGCACGAATTTTGTGCAGGTTGGGACGCCAACGGGGACGACGTACATGGACACGATGCTGGCGGGTACCACTGCCTATAGTTACAGGGTGCGGGCGACGGATGCGGCGGGGAATCTGAGTCCCTATTCGCCAGTGGCGAGCGCGACGACGCTGACGGGCGCGGTGGCGAGCGACAATTTCAACCGGGCGAATGGGCTGCTTGGTGTCAACTGGAGCAAACCAATCACCTCTGTGAATAATTTAGTCGTGGTCAACAACCAGGTCGGTGTCGCGGTGGAGAATTTTCACACCTATGCGTTTTGGTCGGCAAACAGTTTCAACGACGATCAATATTCGCAAGCGCAGATAACGAAGATAGGGCCCTGGACGGGAGTGATTTTGCGGGCGGACGGTGTTCAGGACAGGTTTTACATGGGTTTTGTCTTCGGGCCGAACGATTACCGGATCTACAGCCGGTGGGACGGGGCGTACTATTCGCTGGCGACCGGAAGCGCACAGACCTGGCAGGTTGGGGATGTTTTAAGGTTGGAGGCCAGGGGAACGGTTGATCCGGTGACGATCACCATGTATCGCAATGGGACGGCGGTGTTGAGTTGGGTGAGCACAGGCTCGGGGCAAGTGAGGACCGGAGGCAGTCCTGGCCTTGGAATCTATTCCCCGAGCGGGCAAGGGTTGACTCTGGACAATTGGGAGGGAGGGAACCTGCCTGCAAATACCCTGCCTCCGGATACCCAGCCCCCGACGGCGCCGACGGGCCTGACGGCGACGGCGATCAGCGGCAGCCAGATTAACCTGAGTTGGACGGCTTCAACCGACAACGTGGGGGTGACGGGTTACTTCGTGGAGCGGCAGAATCCCGGAAGCGCGAGTTTCGTGCAGGTTGGGACGCCGACGGGGACGACCTTCGGCGACACGGGGCTGACGGCAGGGACTAATTACAGTTACCGGGTGCGGGCGAGGGATGCCGCGGGGAACCTAAGTGGATACTCGGCTGTGGCGAGCGCCAGTACGCCGGCAGGTGGTGGCGGTGGTAGCGGCGCGAGTGATGATTTTAACCGCCCGGATGGGAGCCTCGGCCCGAACTGGGCCAAGCCAATCGCCGCGGAGAATAATTTGGTGATCACCGGCAACCAGGTGGGGGTCGATGTTGAGAACAGCTATAATTATGCTTTCTGGACGGCAAACAGTTTTGGGGACGATCAGTACTCGCAGATCACGATCACCAAGATGGGGTCGTGGCCGGGTGTGATCTTGCGGGCGGACTCGGTCCTGGACCGGTTTTACCTTGGGCTCCTGGTGGGTCCGAACGATTATCGCATTTATGGTCGGTGGGATGGGAATTACTACTTGCTGGCCAGCGGGAATGCCGCGACGTGGCAAGTGGGAGACACTTTCAGGATGGAGGCCAAAGGCAGCGTGAATCCGATGACTTTAACGGTGTATCAGAACGGGTTCCCGGTCTTGAGCTGGACAAGCACCGTGCCGGCGCAGGTAAGGACTGGGGGGAGCCCGGGGATCGGCATCTACTCGCCCAGCGGCCTGGGCCTGACCCTGGATAACTGGGCGGGCGGAGGACTGTAACTACGCAAGGGTCCTGCGGAACGGTCCCTGGCACCTGACGCAGACCATGCTTAGTGATGAATTAATACTGATTATCAATACTGAACTGACCTCTGAGGTTGTTTTACCAACGTTATATGTTTAAAGGAACTTTCAACATCACTCGGCGAACCCAGACGCGCTTCTTGCTGCTGGGTGTAATAACCTCAGCCTTAAACTGGATGAGTGGCCCGGCTGCGGCCCAGACCAGCGGGCTGGTGGCGGCGTATTCGTTCAACGCAGGTGCGGGGACAACGCTCACAGATTCGTCAGGCCTCGGGAACACAGGAACGATAGTTGGGGCAACATGGACGACTTCTGGGAAGTACAGTGGTGCACTTTCATTCAATGGTACCAGCAGTTATGTCGACTTGGGAAATCCAACCTCGCTTCAGTTAACGGGAAGTATGACTTTGGAGGCGTGGGTATTTGCAACCGCGACTCCTCCGGATGACGGCCAGATCATCGCGAAAGGAGCCACCGGGTCAGGGTGGCAGCTAAAGACCAGTCCGGATACAGGAGTCGAGACGTTCGGGATCGCCATATCGGGGAACGGCACTACCCACGTTCAGCGATACAGCAAGACCGTGCGTGCTCTAAACACGTGGTATCACGTTGCGGGAGTTTACAACGCCAGTGCCAAAACATTGGACATTTACGTGAACGGTGTGCTGGATGATGGAACTCTGAGCGGCACGGTACCGGCTTCGCAAGCGAATGCGGCTATAAACGCAAACATTGGGAGGCGTTCGGGTGGTTATTATTTTCCAGGGACGATTGATGAGCTGCGGGTGTACAAAGTAGCGCTAACTGCTGCGCAGATTCAGGCGGACATGAACACGCCGATAAGCCCGGATACGCAACCGCCGACGGCGCCGACGGGCCTGACGGCGACCGCGGTCAGCGGGACCCAAATTAATTTGAGCTGGACGGCTTCGACGGACAATGTGGGGGTGACGGGGTATTTTGTGGAGCGGCAGAATCCCGGGAGCGGGAGTTTCGTGCAGGTTGGGACCCCGACGGGTACAACCTTTAATGACACGGGTCTGACGAACGGCAGCAGCTACAGCTACCGGGTGCGGGCGACGGATGCGGCGGGGAACCTGAGTCCGTATTCGAGTGTGGCGAGCGCGACGACTCCGGACACGCAGCCGCCGACGGCGCCGACGGGCCTGACGGCGACGGCGGTGAGCGGGACCCAAATTAATCTGAGCTGGACGGCTTCGACGGACAATGTGGGAGTGACGGGGTACATGGTGGAGCGGCAGGATCCCGGGAGCACGAGTTTCGTGCAGGTTGGGACCCCCACGGGCACAACCTTTAACGACACAGGTTTGGTGAACGCCAGCAGCTACAGTTACCGGGTGCGGGCGACGGACGCGGCGGGGAACTTGAGCGGGTATTCGAGTGTGGCGAGCGCGACGACTCCGGATACGCAGCCGCCGACGGCGCCAACGGGTCTGACGGCGACGGCGGTGAGCCAAAGCCAGATCAACCTGAGTTGGACGGCGTCCACGGACAACGTGGGGGTGACGGGGTATTTGGTGGAGCGTCAGAATCCCGGGAGCGGGAGTTTCGTGCAGGTTGGGACGCCAGCGGGGACGACGTTCAGTGACACGGGGCTGACGGCGGGTACCAATTACAATTACCGGGTGCGGGCGACGGATGCGGCGGGAAACCTGAGCTTGTATTCGACAGTCGCGAGCGCGACGACGTTGGCTCCGGATACGCAGCCGCCGACGGCGCCGACGGGCCTAACGGCGACGGCGGTGAGCGGGAGCCAGATTAACCTGAGTTGGACGGCATCCACGGACAACGTGGGGGTGACGGGGTATTTGGTGGAGCGTCAGAATCCCGGGAGCGGGAGTTTCGTGCAGGTTGGGACGCCGAGTGGGACGACTTTCAACGACAGTGGGCTGACGGCAGGGACGAATTACAGCTACCGGGTGCGGGCGACGGATGCGGCGGGGAACTTGAGCTTGTATTCGGCGGTCGTGAGCGCGACGACGCTGGCTCCGGATACGCAACCGCCGACGGCGCCGACGGGCCTGACGGCGACAGCGGTGAGCGGCACCCAGATTAATTTGAGCTGGACAGCTTCGACGGACAACGTGGGGGTGACGGGGTATTTGGTGGAGCGGCAGAATCCCGGGAGCGGGAGTTTCGTGCAGGTTGGGACGCCGAGTGGGACGACTTTTAACGACACGGGCTTAACGAATGGCAACACTTACGGTTACCGGGTGCGGGCGACGGATGCGGCGGGGAACTTGAGTTTGTATTCGACGGTCGCGAGCGCGACGACTCCGGATACGCAGCCGCCGACAGCGCCGACGGGCCTGACGGCGACGGCGGTGAGCGGGGCCCAAATTAATTTGAGCTGGACGGCTTCGACGGACAATGTGGGGGTGACGGGGTATTTGGTGGAGCGGCAGAATCCCGGGAGCGGGAGTTTCGTGCAGGTTGGGACGCCGAGTGGGACGACTTTTAACGACACGGGCTTAACAAATGGCAGCACCTACAACTACCGGGTGCGCGCGACGGACGCGGCGGGGAACCTCAGTCTATATTCGAGTGTGGCGAGCGCAACGACTCCGGATACGCAGGCGCCGACGGCACCGACGGGCCTGACGGCGACGGCAGTCAGTAGCAGCCAGATTAATCTGAGCTGGACGGCTTCGACGGACAATGTGGGGGTGACGGGGTATCTGGTGGAGCGGCAGAATCCCGGGAGCGCGAGCTTTGTCCAGGTTGGGACGCCGACGGGGACGACTTTCAACGACAGTGCGCTCACGCCGGGGACGAATTACAGTTACCGGGTGCGGGCGACGGATGCGGCGGGGAACCTTAGTCCGTATTCCGCTGTGGCCAGTGCGACGACGCCAGCTGGTAATGCTGGTTTGGTGGCGGCGTATTCGTTCAACGAGGGTACGGGGACAACGATCACGGATTCATCCGGCCTCGGGAACACGGGAACGATTGTTGGGGCAACCTGGACGACAGTCGGGAAGTCTGGCGGCGCTCTTTCATTCAATGGTACCAGCAGTTACGTTGACTTGGGAAATCCAACGTCGCTTCAGCTAACGGGGAGTATGACTTTGGAGGCGTGGGTGTTTGCCACTGGCACCCCTCCGGATGACGGCCAGATCATCGCGAAGTCAGACTCCCCCGGGACTGGGTTGTCGGGTTGGCAGTTAAAGACCAGTCCGGATACGGGAGTGGAAACCTTTGGGGTAGCGATATCGCCGACTCCCAGTTCGCACGTTCAGCGATACAGCAAGACGGTGAGGGCTTTAAACACATGGTATCACGTTGCAGGAGTTTACAACGCCACGGCTAAGACACTGGACATCTATGTTAACGGTGTGCTCGATGATGGAACTCTGATTGGCACGGTCCCGGCTTTGCAGTCCAACCCGGCGCTGAACGCGAATATTGGGAGGCGTTCGGGTGGTTATTATTTTCAGGGGACGATTGATGAGCTGCGGGTGTACAAAGTAGCGCTAACTGCTGCGCAGATTCAGGCGGACATGAACACGCCTATTGCGCCCCCGCCGCCGGATACCATACCGCCAACGGCGCCGGCTAGCCTGACGGCGAGTGGGGTGGGCGGAACACAAATCGAGTTGAGTTGGGCGGCTTCGACGGACAACGTGGGAGTGACGGGCTACCTGGTGGAGCGGCAGGATCCTGGCAGCAGCAGTTTTGCGCAGGTTGGGACGGTGACGGGGACGACGTACTTCGACACGATGCTGGCAGGGAATACGAATTACAGCTATCGGGTGCGGGCGACGGATGCGGCGGGGAACCTGAGTCCCTATTCACCGGTGGCGAGCGCGACGACGCTGGCACCCGCGGTTGCCAGTGACAATTTCAACCGGGCCAATGGGTCGCTTGGCGGCAACTGGAGCAAGCCAACCATTTCTACCAATAATTTGGTGGTGATCAACAACCAGGTCGGAGTTGACGTGGAGAACAGCCACAACTACGCGTTTTGGTCGGCAAACAGCTTCAACGACGACCAGTATTCGCAAGCGCAGATAACAAAGATAGGGCCCTGGACGGGAGTGATTTTGCGGGCCGACGCTGTTCAGGACAGGTTTTACATCGGTTTTGTCTTTGCAACAAACGATTATCGGATCTACAGCCGGTGGGACGGGGTTTATTATTCACTTGCCACCGGGAGTAACGTGACCTGGCAGGTTGGGGACATTTTGAGATGTGAGGTAAAAGGCAGCGTTGATCCAGTAACGGTGACCATGTACCGCAACGGGACCGCCGTGCTGAGTTGGGTGAGCACCGGCTCCGGACAAGTAAGAACAGGCGGCAGTCCGGGCCTTGGGATCTACTCCCCGACGGGTCAGGGGTTGACAATGGATAATTGGGAGGGAGGGAACCTGCCTCCGGATACCACACCGCCGACGGCGCCGGGGAGCCTGACAGCGACAGCGGTGAGTCAGAGCCAGATCAACCTGAGTTGGAGCGCGTCGACGGACAACGTGGGAGTGACGGGGTATCTGGTGGAGCGCCAGAACCCCGGGAGCGCGGGTTTCGCGCAGGTTGGGACACCGACGGGGACGACTTTCAGCGACACGGGGCTGGCGGCTGGGACCAATTACAGTTACCGGGTGCGGGCGACGGATGCCGCTGGGAACTTGAGCGGGTATTCGCCGGTGGCCAGTGCGACGACGTTGGCTCCGGACACACAACCGCCGACGGCGCCGGCGAGCTTGACAGCGACGGCAATCAACGGAGGCCAGATTAACCTGAGCTGGGCGGCTTCGACGGACAACGTGGGGGTGACGGGGTATTTGGTGGAGCGGGAGAACCCGGGAAGCACGACTTTTGCTCAGATCGGGACTGCCAGCGGAACGACATATAACGATACGGGGTTGTCACCGAACAGCACTTATAGCTATCAGGTGCGGGCGACGGATGCGGCCGGGAATTTGAGTGGATATTCACCGGTGGCCAGTGCGACGACGCCAGCCGCCAATCCTGGTTTGGCGGCGGCGTATTCATTCAACGAAGGGGCGGGAACAACGGTCACGGATTCATCGGCGAACGGGAACAGTGGCACGATATTTGGAGCAACCTGGACGACAAGCGGGAAGTACGGCGATGCCCTTTCATTCGATGGTTCCACCAGTTACGTTGACTTAGGAAACCCAGGTTCACTTCAGTTAACAGGGAGTATGACTTTGGAGGCGTGGGTGTTTGCCACTGGCACCCCTCCGGATGACGGGCAGATCATCGCGAAGTCAGACACCGGGTCCGGGTTGGGGGGTTGGCAGCTTAAGACCACTCCGGACACAGGAGTAGAAACGTTCGGGGTGGCGGTATCGGCGGACGGCAACACCCACGTTCACCGGTACAGCAAGACGGTGCGGGCTCTAAACACGTGGTATCACGTTGCAGGAGTTTACAACGCCAGTGCCAAGACGTTAGACATCTATGTTAACGGTGTGCTGGATGATGGAGTTCTGAACGGACCGGTACCGGCTTCGCAGGTTAATCCGGCGCTGAACGCGAATATTGGGAGGCGTTCGGGTGGTTATTATTTTCAGGGAACGATTGACGAGGTTCGTGTCTACAGCGTTGCGCTTACTGCGACGCAGATTCAGGCGGACATGAATACGCCATTGGGGCTCCCGCCGACAGCGCCCGGGAACCTGGCGGCCAGTGTCGTGAGCGGGAGCCAAGTCGATTTGAGCTGGACGGCCTCGACGGCCAGCGCGGGTGTAGCCGGTTATTTGGTAGAGCGATGCCAGGGCAAGAATTGTTCCGGCTTCGCCCAGATCGGAACGACTACTGGGACGAACTACAGCGATACGGGGCTTACGGTAAGCACTGCTTACAGTTACCGAGTGAGGGCGATAGATTCCGTTGGGACCCTGGGCCCTTATTCGCAAGTGGCCCAGGCGTTCACCGGGCTTGTGGTCAGTCCGAGCGTGGCGGCGTTGACCTTCACGCGTACCCAGCAGTTTACCGCCAGCAGTGGCAGCGTTACCTGGTCGGTTGACGGTGTGACGGGTGGCTCGGCGGCTTCTGGCACGATCACGACTGGGGGTTTGTACACTCCGCCAAGTATCGTTGGCACGCACACCGTCACGGCCACGACAACGGACCTGTCCCAAACGGGGACTGCGATGGTGTACATCACCGGGAACCCTGGAGTGTTCACCTATCACAATGACAACTTCCGGACGGGTCAAAACACGAACGAAACGGTCTTGACGACGGCGAACGTCAACCCGACCAGTTTCGGGAAGCTTTTCGCCTATACCCTCGATGGGCAGACGTTCTCCTCGCCGCTCTATGTTGCGAATGTGAACATCCCCGGGCAGGGGTTTCACAACGCGCTGTACGTGGCTACGGAGCACGACAGCGTCTATGCGTTCGACGCGGACGGCTTGAGCAGCACTCCGCTGTGGCACGCCAGTTTTATCAATCCGGCGGCGGGTGTGACGACGATTCCGCTTGCTGACATAGGGAATACGGGCCCCGATATTCCGAACGAAGTTGGGATTACCAGCACTCCGGTGATTGACTCGGCAGGTGGCACGATTTACGTGGTAGCCAAGACGAAGGAAGTTTCCGGCAACAAAACGACCTATGTGGCGAGGCTGCACGCGTTGGACATTACGACCGGGGCGGAGAAACTGGGCGGTCCGGTAGTGATCCCGAACGTCGATTCTCTTCGGGAGAACCAGCGTACGGGATTGCTCCTCGCAAACGGTGTGGTTTATTTCGGATTTGCCTCCCACGGAGATATCTCACCCTGGAACGGTGAGGTGCTGGGGTATAACGCGGCCACTCTGCAGCCGATATTGGCCTTTAATGCCGCCCCGGCAGCAGGCTCAAGTGGTATCTGGATGAACGGTTGCGGTCCGGCGGTTGATGCCAGCGGGAGTATTTATTTCATCACTGGCAACGGAACTTTCGATGCGAACACCGGAGGCTCAGACTACGGTGACAGTTTTGTGAAGATCAGCCCCGCGGGGGTGGTCGTGGATTATTTCACGCCCTTCGATCAAGCGACGCTGGATGCGCAAGACCTGGATTTATGCTCAGGAGGGGTACTGTTATTGCCGGACCAGGCTGGAGCCCATGTGCATGAGATGGTCAGCGCGGGAAAGGGTGGGACGATCTACCTGGTTGACCGCGACAACATGGGGCATTTCCACTCCGGGGGCGACCTAGTCGTGCAATCGATCCCGAATATTTTTCCCAACTTATTGGCCACTGACGGCGGCAACTTTTCGTCGCCGGTGTTTTACAACGGGTCGGTCTATTTTGGGCCGGTTGCAAACACCATCCAGGCGTTTCAGTTGAGCAACGGGTTGTTGTCCACAACCCCCACCTCCCAAACCTCGCAAATTTATTATGGGCGCGGTGGCACGATGGCGGTATCAGCCAACGGGAACGCAAACGGGATATTCTGGGCTTTGCGGTGCAACGATACGGTCGAGCCGCCGCAAATACCAGGGGTGCCAGGCACGCTGCATGCGTACGACGCAACCAATCTGGGCAACGAATTGTATAATAGTGATCAGGCCGGGTCGCGTGACACGCTCGACTTTTGGTGGAAATTTACTGTCCCGATAGTCGTGAACGGGAAGGTCTTCATCACGTCGGTGAACCAAGTGACCGCGTACGGGCTGCTGCCCTAAGCTGTGATCGGCCGAGCCATTGAGTTATGCAACGCCTAGAGCCTCCGCGGCGTGGCTGCCCAATGCTTCTGCTTAATGACGCCATTCCGCCAGGCGAGCCTGCGTCGCCGCCGGACCATCCACGCGACCCGATAAACAAGTGGCACCGGTAGAGGAGGCCACCAGCGGAATCGTTTGGTGCAACACACTGCGGGTCGCCAAGGGTATGCCCGAACTACAGGGTCGAAGGAGGCAGATTAGCGCTCCTCAAGATCGTTGACTCCAGGAACTTCAATCGCCATAAGGGTCCGCCCCGACCTATACTTTATTTCGTTATGAAAATTATTTTAACCGGATGCGACGGCTATCTGGGCTCGCTGTTGGGGCCCGAGCTCTTGGGCAAGGGCCACCAGGTGACGGGGGTGGATACGGGGTTTTACCGAGAAGGCACGCTGTACCGGGCGGGGGGGAGCGTGCCACTGACGGTGACGAAAGACATCCGCCAGGTTGGCCTCGACGACTTCAGGGGAGTCGACGCGGTGGTGCACCTGGCCGAGCTGTCGAACGATCCACTGGGTCAACTGGCGCCCACAATCACCAACGAAATCAACCATCAGGGCTCGGTCCGCCTCGCCGAACTGGCCAAAAAAGCAGGGGTGAAGCGGTTCGTCTATACTTCCTCGTGCAGTGTCTATGGTGTTTCCGACCGGGAATTTGTGGATGAGGAATCGCCGGTGAATCCCCAGACAGCCTACGCGGTGTGCAAGACGCTGGTGGAACGAGATGTGAAAGGTCTGGCCGACGAAGAGTTTTGCCCGACTTTCTTGCGTAATGCGACAGCCTATGGGGCTTCGCCGCGAATGCGGTTCGACATTGTGCTAAACAATCTCGCCGGCCTGGCCTGGACAACCCAAGAGATTAAGATGACCAGCGATGGCAGCCCATGGCGACCCCTAGTTCATGGGTTAGACATAGCACGCGCGATCATCGAGGTATTGGGAGCGCCGGTTGAAGCGGTGCGTAACGAAGTGTTCAACGTGGGAGATACAGCCCACAATTACCGCGTGCGTGACATCGCCGAAATCGTGGGAGAATCCTTTCCGGGCTGCCGCGTCAGTTTTGGGCCGCCCAGCCCGGACAACCGCAGTTACCGCGTCTCGTTCGAGAAGATCCGCAGACATTTGCCCGGATTCCAATGTGCCTGGGATGCGCGGCGGGGAGCGCAGCAGTTATACGCGCTTTTCAAGCAAATTGACATGAAGAGCGAGATATTCCAACACCGCGCGTTCACTCGACTCAAGGAACTGGAGTATTTGATTCGCACACAGCAGATCGACGAGCATTTCTTTTTTGGAAACGGTGAGGCCGCGCCGCCGGAGTTTGCCAGAACCTAGCAGAGTATGACATTCAGGGATCCGAAACGTCGAGGGGCCTTCGTTAGGCGGCAGCGGCTTCGATGCCGGGATGTTGTGTGAAGGGCCGGGAACGAGGAATATGACAACCATGGTGATGGAGGTGCTTCCACGAGCGAGCGGTTTGCCTTCGGCGGAACGGCAGCGTTGGATGTACGAGCGGATGTCGCTGATCCGGCAATTCGAGGAACGGCTAAAGTGGCTCGTCGAGACCGGTGTGCCGGTCGGTCCGGTGCATTATTACATTGGCCAGGAAGCCGTGGCCGTTGGCGTGTGCGCCGCGCTCGACAAGGGCGATTGGATCGCCTCGACGCACCGCGGGCACGGCCACTGCATCGCGAAAGAGGTGTCGGTTGCGTCGATGATGGCCGAATTGTTCGGGAAGGCAACGGGGAGCAACCGGGGCAAGGGCGGGTCGATGCACATTACCGACATCACCAAGGGCATCCTTGGCGTAAACCCGATCAACGGAGCGGGCGTTGCCCACGCAGTGGGAGCGGCTCTCTCGGCCAAGGTACGCAAGACCAAACAGGTGTCCGTCGCATTCTTCGGCGAGGGCGCGGCGGGGGTAGGCACGCTGCATGAGTGCATGAACATGGCGGCGATCTGGAAACTGCCGGTCATCTTCGTATGCGAGAACAACGGTTACGCGCAGACGACGCCGTTCGAATACGCTAACGCCGCGCCTAATGTGGCGGACCGTGCGTCGGCCTATAGGATGCCCGGGGTCATCGTGGACGGGCAGGACGTCCTGGCAGTATGGGAGGCGACGGTCGCAGCGGTCGCACGCGCTAGATCTGGTGAGGGCCCTTCGCTGATTGAGTGCAAGACCTATCGCTACTTCGGCCATCACCAAGGCGACGACACGAAGCGCTATCGTCTTCCGGAAGAGGAGAGAGCCGCGCGCGAGCGCGACTGCTTAACGCTCTTCCGCGAGCGCTGCAAAATGCAGGGCCCTCTCGCTACGCTGGAGTTGGACGAAATCGACGCCAAGAACAAGGCGGCGATGGATGAAGCGGTTGATTTTGCGAGAACCAGCCCGTTGCCGGAAGCAGTGGAACTCTGGACGAATGTTTACGTCCCAAACGGGAGATTGAGTTCATGACGTCAGCCGATTCGACACTTCGCGAATTATCGTTTGGGCAGGCTATCAACGAGGGGCTCCGCCAGGAGATGCGTCGGGATCCTAACGTGATTGTGTTGGGCGAGGACATTGCGGGGGCGGCAGGCCGGGCCCACCTGGGCTTCGTCGATGCGTGGGGTGGTCCGATGCGTGCCACGCGTGGGCTGATCCAGGAATTCGGTGCGGAGCGGGTCATCGACACTCCCATCTCGGAGATGGGTTTCGTGGGGGCTGCGGTTGGCGCCGCGATGACTGGACTGCGGCCAGTGGTGGAAGTGATGTTTGTGGACCTGATCGGCATGTGCTACGACCAGATCATCAATCAAGCCGCCAAGATGCACTACATGATGGGCGGCAAGGTTGAAGTGCCGCTCGTCATTCGCACCGCTTTTGGGACGCGCGGGGACAAACGCAGCTATGGTGGTGGCGCCGCGGCGCACCACTCGCAGACACTCTACTCGACACTGGCCCATATCCCTGGCTTAAAGGTCGTGGTGCCGAGCACTGCTTACAATGCCAAAGGTCTTACCATCAGCGCCATCCGCGACAATGGGCCGGTGGTCGTGCTGGAGCATAAATTCCTGGGCCTTCAGGCCAAGGGACACGTTCCGGAAGAGTCATATCTCGTGCCGATCGGCAAGGCCGAGATTGTCCGACGCGGCACGGATGTGACGTTGTGCGGCGCGGGCCGAATGGTGCATCTCTGCCTCGAGGCAGCGGACGCGCTGGCCAAGGAGCAGATCAGCGCCGAAGTGATCGATCTGCTCACCCTGAATCCGCTGGACGAAGAAACCATTTTTCAGTCCGTCCGCCAGACACATCGGTTGGTTGTCGTTGACGAGGACACGCCCGTCTGCTCGGTGGCGCGCGACATTGCCGCCCGCGTTGCGGAAAGAGCCTTCGATTACCTGGACGCTCCGATAAAGACTGTGACAGCCGCGGACACTCCGGTGCCTTTTTCGGCGGTTTTGGAGGCGTTGTACACTCCACGAGCCGAACAGATCCTCGCCGCCGTGCACGAACAGATAGAGTGAGGAGGGCCATGGCCACGCCGATCGTCATGCCGAGTTTTGGGATGTACACCGCCGAGGGAACGGTGGCGAACTGGGTTTGCGCAAATGGCGCCCCGGTTAAGCGGGGTGAAGTGGTTCTTGAGATCGAAACCGAGAAGGCGGTTAATCCGGTGATTTCGCCTGCCGACGGGATACTGTCCCACTCTGCCGCGACAGGCGCCGTGGTCAAAGAGGAGGGGCTTCTTGGGTATATCCTAGCGGAGGGCGAATCGGCACCTGCCGCTTGCGGCGCCGCCTTGGAAGCGGCGATTCCGGGAGTTTCGAAACAGGACGAAACAGCCGCCGGCGGACTTCACGGGGGCGATGGAGACCTTGTGAAGGCGAGCCCGGCTGCGCGAAAGCTTGCCCGGCAACACAAAATCGATTTGAAAACGGTCGCGGGTAGCGGACCGGGTGGGCGCATCGTCGAGGCGGACATAAAGGCCGCGGCCGGGCAAGAACGGGGGACGCCTGGCGCCAGCGGAAGTCTCACTCGAAGCGGCGAGGGGGCACCGTTGAGCGCCCTGCGGCGAAGCATTGGCGAGCGACTGCGCCGGACGCTCGACACCGCGGTTTCACTAACGATCACCCGCGAGGTCGAAGCCGGGGGTCTGGTGAAGGCGCGCAAGGTTCTTGCTGAGAGACTCAAGGTGCCCGTGCCCTACGATGCGCTGTTCCTGAGATTGCTGGGTGCAGCGCTGCGTGAGAATCCTGATTTAAACGTGGTGATCGAGAACGACCGCTTGCGGGCGTGCGACACGGCGGACGTCTGTTTTGCGATTGCGGTGCCGGGGGGGTTGGTAGCGCCAGTCGTGCGCGATGCGGATAAGGCGACATTTGTGGAGATGGTGGCCCGGATGAGGCGGCTGACCGAGCAGGCGCGGTCCAATTCGCTTCGGTCGGAAGACATATCGGGAGGGAGTTCCACAGTCACCAACCTGGGTGCAAACGGCGTGGACGTCTTCACGCCCATTCTGAATCCGCCACAGGCCACAATCCTGGGCGTGGGCAGGATTGCCGAGCGTCCCATCGCGAAGAACGGTGCCGTAGCTGCGGTCCAGACCTGTTGGCTCAGCCTGACTTTTGACCACCGGGTGACAGACGGGGTCCCGGCTGCGAAGCTTCTCGAATCCATCGCAAAAAGAATGGCTGAGGCGGATTATTTGTGTAGTCTTGTTTAGCCAACTCCTCGAGTACTATGAATACGATAAAGGAAATGCCGGTTGCAGAACTGGCCCGGCGCATTCGCCGTCACGTGATTGTGATGGCCAATCGCGCCAACGCGTCGCACATCGGATCCGGCTTGTCAGTTGCCGACATCCTGGCGGTGCTCTACGGTAGAATACTGCGGTTCGACCCGCAGCGCCCGGGCTGGGCGGAGCGGGATCGGTTCATTCTAAGCAAAGGCCATGGATGCGCCGCGCTTTACGCCACGCTGGCTGAGTGCGGGTTCTTCCCCGTGCAGACGCTGGAAACCTACTATCAGAACGGGACGATTCTTCCCGGTCACACCACGCACAAGTTTACCCCTGGGGTGGAGGCTTCGACCGGTTCGCTGGGGCATGGCCTTCCGATGGGCATCGGCATGGCGCTGGCAGCGAAACGGGACGGCAAGCCCTACAGGGTGTTTGTGGTGCTGAGCGACGGGGAGTGCGACGAGGGATCGAACTGGGAAGCGGCGCTGTTTGCCCCGCACCACAAGCTTGATAACCTGGTGGCGATCGTGGACTATAACAAGATCCAAAGCCTCGGCCATGTGAAAGACGTGTTGGATCTGGAACCACTGGCTGACAAGTGGCGGGCGTTCGGCTGGGCGACGCAGGAATTGCAAGGCCACGACCTGGGAGCGCTGGAGAAGGTCCTTTCGTCGATCCCTGCTCAACCGGGCCGCCCTACGTGCCTGATAGCCCACACCATTAAGGGCAAGGGGGTTAGCTTTATGGAAAACAAGCTGCAGTACCACTACACCCCGCCGCGGGGCGAGGAGTTGCCGCGAGCATTGGCAGAAGTGGAGGGCGCATGAGAAACGCTTTTTTGGACACGCTCTTCGAGCTCGCACAACAGGACGAGCGAATCGTGTTCATCACCGGCGACCTTGGCTACCGGGTGGTGGAGAAGCTGATGGAGCAGCGTCCGCTGCAGTTTCTCAACGCGGGCGTGGCGGAGCAGAATCTCACGGGGCTGGCCGCCGGTATGGCCCTTAGCGGAAAGGTTGTGTTCACCTATTCGATTGGCAACTTTCCTACCATGCGTTGCCTGGAGCAAATCCGCAACGACATCTGCTACCATGAAGCAAACGTGAAAATCGTTACCGTTGGCGGGGGGTTTGCCTACGGCCCGATGGGTGTGACCCACCACGCGATCGAAGACTTAGCGGTGATGCGGGCGATGCCCGGCTTGATCGTCGTCGCTCCGGGTGACCCGGTCGAGGCGCGGGCAGCGACACGCGCACTGGTGGCACATGCCGGCCCCTGCTACTTGCGCCTGGGCAAGGCAGGCGAGCCGACCGTGCACACGGGACCGATAGATTACCGGCTGGGAAAGGCGATACGCCTTCGGGAAGGAACAGACCTGACATTGATTTCCACGGGCGGGATGCTTCAGACGGCCGCCAAGGCGGCGGAGCGGCTGGCGAGCCGGGGAGTTCAAACGCGAGTGCTGAGCATGCACACGCTTAAACCCCTTGACGAAAGCGAAGTGCTTGCGGGGGCTCGGGAGACGGGTGCCGTCGCCACGCTGGAGGAACACAGCATCAACGGGGGTTTGGGAAGCGCGGTGGCCGAGGTACTGGCCGAAACACTGGACGTGAAAGTCCCGTTCAAGCGGATCGGGATGCCGCCCATCTTTTCGCCGCACATCGGCACGCAGGAGTACATGCTGCAAAAGCACGGACTGAACGACGAAGCGGTGGCAGCCGTTCTGCTGACGCTGGTCCAGGCGAGGAATCCGACGTCGCGCGGGAGCGTCGCCACATTGTGAGCGCCATCTTTTTCACTGCGTTTAAGGGTGAGTTGCCGGAACTGATTGGAATACGAACATGAATACTCTGAAGAATCAAATAGCGTTGGTCACTGGAGCGAGCGGCGGGATTGGCGGGGCGATTGCCACGGCCCTGGCCCACCAGGGAGCGAGCGTCTGCCTTTCGGGGCGCGATCAAACGAAGCTTGAGGGGAAAGCGGGCAGCCTACGGGCGGTCTCTCCACGATTGGAGGTATGCCGCTGCGATCTGACAAAGGACGAAGACATTACAGCCCTGCAGGCGTATGTGGCCAAGGAATTCGAGCGGCTCGATATATTGGTTCACTCCGCCGGGGCGATTGATCATGGAAAATTGGCTGATGCGCCTTTGTCGTCACTGGATCGACAATACTCTGCAAACGTAAGGGGCCCTTTGATGCTCACTCAGAGAATGCTACCGCTGCTCAAGAAGCCACGGGGCCAGATCGTATTCATTAACTCGAGCGTTGGCCTCGCCGCCCGGCCCAACGCCGGCCATTTCTCTGCTACGCAACACGCATTCAAGGCGCTGGCTGATGCCCTCCGCGACGAAGTCAACGGGGACGGCATTCGCGTTCTTAGCGTCTTCCCGGGTCGCACGGCAACGCCACGGATCCAGGCGCTGCACGCCAAAGAAGGACGGCCCTTTCAACCCGAGCTGCTATTGCAGCCCGAGGATGTGGCGAGCGTCGTGCTGAATTCTCTCGCGCTGCCATGGACGGCCGAAGTGATGAACATCAGCATCAGGCCCATGCAGAAATCGTATTAAGGAATGAAAGTAGTTTTGTTTTGTGGTGGGCTGGGAATGCGGATGAGAGAGTACTCGGAGGCAGTACCCAAGCCTATGGTGCCGATTGGCTATCGTCCTATTCTATGGCACGTAATGAAGTATTACGCGCACTACGGGCACAAGGATTTCATCCTTTGCCTGGGATACAAGGCCAATGTGATCAAGCAATATTTCCTGAACTATGACGAGTGCGTTTCCAACGACTTCGTTTATTCACAGGGTGGCAAGAAGCTGGAATTGCTCGCGCACGACATCCAGGATTGGAATATCACCTTCGCGGACACGGGGCTACACGCGAACATCGGGCAGCGACTGCGAGCCGTCAGGAAATACGTCGCGAAAGAAGAGGTATTTCTCGCCAATTACACAGACGGCCTTTCTGATTTGCCGCTTGCGGAAGTTGTTCAGGATTTTCAAAAGCGCAACATGGTTGCCGGCTTTGTTGGGGTCAAGCCCAACGCCACTTTTCACCTGGTGGAACTGGACGGTGACGGAGTGGTCAAAGGCATTCGTCACGTGGCGGAGAGCAATCAGCGAATTAACGGTGGATTCTTCGCCTTCCGACAGGAGATTTTCGATCATATCAAGGACGGAGAGGAATTGGTACATGAGCCCTTCCGGCGGCTCATCGCCGCCGGGCGGCTGATGGCCTATCCGCACAATGGCTTTTGGGCCTGCATGGATACGGTGAAAGAGGTGCAACAGTTGGAAGAGTTGTACTCCCAAGGGAAGGCTCCATGGGAGGTTTGGAAGGCGCAGTAGCGGAGCCGGACTCATACCTATGGTAAGGTTGAATTTCGAGAAGTTGAACAGTGTTTTGTGCCTGGGGGCGCACGCGGACGATATCGAAATTGGCTGTGGAGGAAGCGTGTTGAGGCTCGCCAGGGAACGACCCGGCCTGCAGGTGTGGTGGGTCGTTTTCAGCGCGGAAGGCCGGCGTGCGCGCGAAGCCAGGGCGAGTGCTTGCGCGTTGCTGAAGGGGGCAGCGAAACCGGAGGTTATGGTCAAGAATTTCCGGGACAGTTTCTTTCCGTTCCAGGGAGAGGCGATCAAAGAGTACTTCGAGGATCTGAAGAGGCGGATTCGGCCTGATGTGGTCTTTACGCACTACCGTGAAGATCGTCACCAGGACCACCGCGTTCTTTCGGACCTCGCGTGGAACACGTTTCGGGAGCACCTGATCCTGGAATACGAAATCCCGAAGTACGACGGCGATCTCGGAAACCCGAACTTTTATGTGCGATTGGACGAAAAACTGTGTCGTCACAAGAGCAAACATATTTGCGCGTTCTTCCAAACTCAGAGCAACAAACACTGGTTCTCGCCCGACACTTTTCTATCGTTAATGCGCTTGCGCGGCATCGAATGCGCCTCAAACACGAAATACGCGGAAGCTTTTTATTGCCGGAAACTTGTGTTCGGATGAGCCCGCAAACTCAGCAAATGCACGAAAGCCTTTTTTGGAGAGAGCCGTGAGGTTCACCGATACCAACCTGGCAGGCGCTTTCATCATCGATCGGGAGCCGCTGGAGGACTCGCGGGGGTTCTTTGCGCGCACTTTTTGCGCCCGGGAATTTGCCCAACAGGGATTGGCGGCCAGTTTTGTTCAGTGCAGCGTCTCGGTGAACCGGAAAGAGGGTACTCTGCGTGGGCTTCATTTCCAGCGTCCGCCCTCCGCGGAGGCAAAGCTTGTCCGCTGCACCGCCGGCGGGGTGTACGATGTGATTGTAGATCTGCGGCAGGACTCCCCGACTTACCTGCAGCACATCGGCGTCGAATTAACCGCGGGGAACGGGCGCGCGGTTTATGTGCCGGAAATGTTCGCCCACGGGTTCCTGACGCTCGAAGACAACACGGAGGTGTTTTACCAGATGAACGCGTTTCACGCGCCTGAGCTTGCGGCTGGATTGCGTTATGACGACCCCCGACTCGGAATCAGGTGGCGACTCGCGGTTTCGGTCATTTCCGAGAAGGACCAGCAGTGGCCGCTGTTGGGTGACCGGAAGAACGAGCAGTGATGGAAACGGAGCGATGGAGTGGTGGAGTGGTGATGACTGGTCAGAATTCTTCTTCGAGCGTGAGCACGAAGAGCATAAGTCAGATCCTCGCCGGATGGGACCCCGAGGGCGAGGGTGCGGCGTTGCACGACCTAGTGACCCGGCTGTATCCGATTTGCCGGAGCATTACAGGGAATGGAACACGGCGGAGTTTGCAGATGCTCCGGGAGTGGGTGCCGTTAACCGTTCGCGAGGTGCCTACCGGGACGACGGTGTTCGATTGGACCGTTCCCAAAGAATGGAATATCCGGGATGCTCATATCAAGAACTCAAGAGGCGAGCGGGTTGTTGACTTCCAGAAATGCAGTCTGCATGTGGTCAACTACAGCGTGCCGGTTCGAGCGCGGATGAGGCGGTCTGAGTTGAAAGAACACGTCTTCACGCTGCCGGACAGGCCGGATTGGATTCCGTACCGGACGTCATATTACAAGGAAACCTGGGGGTTTTGTCTGACCCAGCGGGAATGGGACGCGCTCCCGGACGACGAATATGAAGTGTGTATTGACTCGAGCCTCGAGGCGGGCTATTTGAGCTACGGCGAGTTCCGGTGCCAGGGTGCCACTGATGACGAAATGCTTATCTCGGCGCATTCCTGCCACCCATCGCTCTGCAACGACAATCTTTCCGGCATGGCCGTTGCCGCCAGGCTGGCTGGGCATCTGGCCGGGGCTTCGCTGCGCTACAGTTACCGGTTTCTATGGCTTCCTGGCACCATCGGGTCAATCACCTGGCTGGCATTGAACGAAGCGATTCTTCCGAGAATCAAGCACGGGCTGGTCCTTTCGTGCGTGGGCGACCCGGGGCGCTTTACATATAAACGCAGCCGCCGTGGCCATGCCGAGATCGATCGGGCAGTGGAGCATGTCCTGCAATCGGCGGGGGGGGATTTTGGGGTGGCGGAGTTCAGCCCTTTCGGCTACGACGAGCGCCAGTATTGCTCCCCCGGCATTAACCTTCCGGTCGGCTGTCTCATGCGCACTCCAAACGGCAAGTATCCGCAGTATCACACTTCCGCCGACGACCTGGATTTCGTCACCGCTCCCGCGCTGGCGGAGTCGGTCCGCAGGCTGTTGTCAGTGGTGGAGGTGCTGGAGCAGGACTACCGGTATGTGAACTTGAATCCGAAGTGCGAGCCGCAACTGGGGCGCCGAGGCCTATACCGACTCATGGGTGGCACGAGCAACACGGGACTCGAGAAAGCGATGCTCTGGGTTTTGAACTTTTCGGATGGCGAGCATTCGCTGCTGGACATCGCCGAGCGCTCGCAGGTGGCGTTCAGCAAATTGGCGGAGACCGCCGAGGTGCTAGTCAGGAACAACCTGCTGCGGCGAATCTGACCTGAGTTAACGGATTTATGCCAATTGGACAGGATAAAAGGATTATGAAACACACAAAAGCAACAGAGCGGTCAAGCCGCCCGGACTCGGCCAACAGGCAGCAGGAGCAGTCGGCGGCTAAAGGGACGGCATGCCTTTTCTGTGCCAGTCCCTTAAAGTACACCCTGGTGGACCTAGGAATGTCGCCGTTATGCGAGAGTTACGTCAGCCGGGAACAATTGAACCAGATGGAGGCCTTTTATCCGCTCCACGTGCGAGTGTGCGACCAGTGTTTCCTGGCTCAGCTCCCGCAGTTTGTCAGCCCCGAGCATATCTTTGCCGAATACGCCTACTTCTCCTCCTACTCGGAAACGTGGCTGAAGCATGCGGCGGATTACGTTGACCTGATCGTGCGGCGGCTGAACCTGGGGAAGCAGAGCCTGGCGGTGGAATTGGCGAGCAACGACGGCTATCTGCTACGGAACTTTGTTAAAAAGGGCATCCCGGCGCTGGGAGTTGAGCCGGCGGCCAATGTTGCTAAGGTCGCGATCGACCAAGGGGTACCCACGCTCGTCGAGTTCTTCGGGCGCAACACCGCGAAGCAAATGGTGGCCGACGGGCACCAGGCTGACCTCGTCATCGGCAACAACGTCCTAGCGCAGGTGCCCGATCTGAATGATTTCGTAGCGGGCATCCAGATCCTGCTCAACCCCCGAGGTGTCGCCACGCTCGAATTCCCGCACCTCGTCCAGCTAATGGCAGAGAACCAATACGATACTATCTACCACGAGCACTTCTCCTATTTCTCCTTCATCACGGCCGAGAAAATCTTTGCGGCCCATGGGTTGGTTCTGTTCGATGTCGAGGAACTCCCTACCCACGGCGGGTCGCTGCGGATTTATGCGCGACACACTGCCGACGCGTCCAGGCCCGTGAGCGACTCCGTCCGGGAGATAAAGCGCCGCGAGCTCAGCGGCGGGCTCGACCGCATGGAAACGTACGCCTCCTTCAGCGAGAAGGTGAAGGCCTCCAAGCGCAGCTTGTTGGATTTTCTGATTCGCGCGAAGCAGGAGGGCAAGCGGGTCGCGGGTTATGGCGCCCCGGGCAAGGGCAACACGTTGCTGAACTATTGCGGAATTCGCACCGATTTTCTCGACTACACGGTGGACCGGAACCCGTACAAGAAGGGCAAATTCCTTCCCGGGACACACATCCCGATTTTTGGTCCGGAGAAGATCTCCGAGACGCGGCCGGATTACGTGCTGATCCTGCCGTGGAATTTCAAGGACGAGATCGTGAAGCAGATGGCTGGGATACGGGAGTGGGGTGGGAAATTTGTGGTGCCGATACCAACGGTCCAGTTGGTTGCATAAGCGGGAGTCGCGCTTCAACCAGACAGTCCTGGCTGGATCAAGGTGTTGTTTGCCGTTGCATTTCCCAAACCGATTTCCAAACGCTTAGCACCCAATGCCAATCGGTCGGCGCACAACTCAACCGCATTATGCAAAAGGCTGATGCTTGGTACAAGTTCGCGCCCGACACATTGGGTCGCATTGCCCCGCCTGGGACTTAGCCGGCCCGGCATGCCGCTCACGATTCACCGAAAAGTAATGAAAAGAGTCCGCCACCTCCTACCGCGCTTGCCCATTCAGACCACCAGCGTCGTTACCGGCGCCGCCGGGTTTTTGGGCTCGCACCTGACGGACCTGCTGCTGGCACGCGGCCATAAGGTCATCGGCATCGACAATTTTGTCACTGGCGCGGTCGATAACATCTCGCACTTGGGAGGCAATCCCAACTTCAAATTCATCGACCAGGATGTCACCGAGTTCATTTTCCTGCATGTTCCTGTGCATTACGTGTGGCATTTCCCGTCACCGGCCAGCCCGATTGATTACTTGGAACTCCCGATTCAAACGCTGAAAGTCTGATCGCTAGGCACGGATAAAGCGCTTGGCCTTGCGAAAAATAAAAAGGTGCGCTTCCTGCTAACTTCGACCTCGGAGATTTATGGCGACCCGTTGGTGCACCCCAGCCCGAAGAATAGTGGGGCAATGTCAACTCGATAGGACCGCGCGGTTGCTACGATGAAGCGAAACGGTTTGCGGAGGCGCTCGCCGTGGCATACAGGAACGAACATAAGGTTGAAACCCGCATGGTGCGGATTTTCAACACTTACGGCCCCCGAATGCGGCTGCATGATGGCCGGGTCGTCCCCGCGTTCATCAGCCAGGCGCTTAAGAACAAGCCGATCACCGTCTTCGGCAAGGGCGGCCAGACCCGGAGCTTCTGCTACGTCTCCGATCTGATCGAGGGGATCTATCGGCTGATGCTCAGCGACTACGACCTGCCCGTCAACATCGGGAATCCGACCGAAATGACCGTGCTGGAATTTGCGAAGGAGATTATTCGCGCGACTCGGTCGTGTGGCAGAATACGCGGAACATCCTGACATGATCTTACTGCTAGGTGCCGATGGTTACGTCGGGCAGACCTTCGCTCGAGCGCTGCGGAGCCGCAAGGATTCGTTCATTCCGTTGTCACGGCAAGCCTTCGACTACACCCGGTTTGAATTCCTATTCGACTACGTGCGCAAGGTCAAGCCGGACCTGGTGATCAATGCCGAGGATGCTAACGGAGACATGGAGTGGTGGAGTGAAGGAGGGAAGGGGAATGGAGTGCGGGGTGGGGAGTGCGGCGCGGATGGATCCGTGGGGGAGGTGGACCGGATGGAGATGCTCCAGGTCAATGTTCTCCTGCCGCAGACGGTCGCTCGGGTCTGCTCGATGACCAACACCCCCTGGGCTCACGTCTCTTCGGGCAGCATTTATCGCGGCGCGACGGTGAGCGAAAACGGGAAGCCGCGCCTGGAAAGCGACCTAAGTCTTCCTGCCATGCGGCGCCTGTTTGCTTCGCAGCCACACCAATTCCGCGGGTTCACTGAACTGGATGAGCCGAATTCTTCCTTCAAGTTCGCACCTTGCAGTTTTTATAGCGGCACCAAGGCCCTTGCCGAGGAGGCGATTCGGGAGCACAGGGAGGGTTACATTTGGCGCCTTCGTTTGCCGTTCAACCACCACGACGGGCCTCGGAATTTCCTCACGAAACTTTCAAACCTGGACTATGTTTGTGATGCGATACACTGCCTCTCACATGTCGATGACTGCGTAAAGGCATGTCTCGAGCTTTGGGAACGGCGCGCGGCGTTTGGGATGTACAATGTCGTCAACTCCGGGGGCATCACTACGGGGGAGGTAATTGAGATGATGCAACGGATCCTCAAGCCACCGCGCCGTTTCAATCTTTTGGTGTACGAGAGCCAAACATTTCCGCGTGCCGGGACGGAACCACAGTCTGGATGCCTGCTGGACTCTTCCAAGCTGGTGGCCAACGGAATCCGTTTGCGCCATGTACGGCTTGCCATAGAAAACTCGCTACAGAAATGGCAACTTCAGGCATCGCAAGCGGTGAGCATTTCTGCTTGACAAACATCGCGGTGCGTACGATGGGCGATACCTATGGGCGTGAAGGTGGAGCGTCCCCTTGGGACTTGTGCGCGCGGTGCCGCCAGCCCAACGCTTCCGCGCTTGTCATTATCTGAGCTTCAAAACAATTGCCTATGAGCCTTAAAGACCGATTTGTGACTGCGGTCCGATTGCCTTTGAGCGTCGGCTCCCGACCGTCGCGCGTTATTGTGCTCTGCTATGCCGGCTTCCTGACTTCGGCAATCGCGCAGGTCACCCCGGAACCCCCAGCGTTCGATCTCTCCACCGCTCAGGCAACTCCGACCAATGCGCCCGGAGAACTGCTGCCATTGAACACGCCCGCGTCCGCCCCAGCTCCTCGGCTCGGGGGGACGAGCCAGCTTGCCGGGCCACCGCCGGCTGGCGCCCTTCCCGCTCAGGCTTTGTTCCAATGGGGACCGATTGCGTTTCGACCCCATGTTTTCTACTCACTCTCTTACGGTAACGGCTTCCAGGGAGCCCCGGGCCAGCAGGGGAACACGCTAGTCAACGAAATCGATCCCGGCATACTGCTGCAGCTCGGCACTCACTGGACACTCGATTACACACCCACGCTTCGTTATTACTCAAGCCGGCTGTTTCAGAACACATTCGACAACAGGGTCACGCTAACTGGAGGAACAGCGTTTGGGGATTGGAGCCTGGGACTTTCGCAAAGCTACGCTTCCTCCTCTCAACCGCTCGTCGAAACCGCTTCGCAACTCGATCAGGAGACGTATTCCACAGCGCTTACAGCCACTTATCGGATGAGCACCGCCCTTTCTTTAGAGTTGGCTGCGAACCAGAACTTTCAATTCCTTGGACAAAATACCGCTGCTATCGGACAACTCAGCGATTGGCGCAGTTGGTCAACCCTGGATTGGCTGAATTACCAGTTTTGGCCCAATTTCGGTGCGGCCATCGGCGCCGGCTTCGAATATGACGATGTCAGTGTCGGCCCGAACATGACCTCTGAGCAACTCCAGGGCCGAATCACATGGCGAGCTGGCAATAAACTAAACCTGGTTCTCAGCGGGGGCGTTCAGGACCGCCAGTTCCTTTCCTCGACGGTCCCGGACTCGGTGACTCCCATTTTTTCTCTCGCCGCCTTTTACCAACTTTTTGAGCCTACTACGCTTTCATTGACCGCGAGCAGGACGGTGAGCCCGGCCTATTTCGCCAACCAAACCACGGAAAGCACGACCGTGAGTGCGGGCGTCAGTCAACGGCTTTTGAAAAGACTTTTGCTTAGTGTTAATGGCACTTACGGGACGACGACTTACCTGGCCAGCACGGCTACGCCCGGTCCTTCCATCGCCAGCAATCTTGACAGCACCTCGCTCAATGTGTCGCTCAGCACTACCTTCCTCAAACGGGCGACGGCCTCCATCTTTTACCAATTGGCATACTATTCCTCGGCCTCGACTATATACAATTATAGTACCACCCAGGAGGGCTTATCCCTCGGCTACCGTTTCTGAACAAGGCAGGCTCAATTTTGACCGCGGATTAGGCGGATTTCGCGGATAGAGGAAAAGAAATCCGGGGCTTCTGAGCAATCCGCGACTGAACGTCCTCGGTTGGGTCGCCGGGCTGTCGCTTTTTTAGCATCGATCAGGGCCTCCTTACGTCGGCTCCTACAATTCATGCAGAAGTAGGTGTTTATTTGGACGCGAGGAGCAGGATTAATGCGGAGAGGCAAAACTGGCTTCCCGGTGGTACAATCTGCAAAGTGATTTTGCGATTGTGCGACGGAGAACCTTTGGGGCCGGCGAGGCGCGGCATCGATCGGTGCGCCACCGCCCCGTTGGGGGGCGATTGGACCGCCCGCGAACTGGCTAATGCCGGGGAAGCGTCCAAATAGTGCTGAGCATGCCCGCAAACGCAGCAATCGAGCCCATCGCCCGCCGTCCGAGGAGGGTGCCAGAAAGAATGTCTCTGGAGCAGCCAGCCGAGAGCTTGAAGCACCGTGACCGTCCGGAGTGGCTGGTTGGGTGGATCCTGGTTCTACTGGTTTGTTTCGGCCCCGCGCTTTGGGACCTGGGGCGATTCGCCTGGGGAAGCGAGCTGTACTCGTACATTTTGCTCATTCCTTTCATCAGCGGGTACCTGGCCTGGTCAAAGCGTGAGGCTAATTCGTCTGATTCCAGCCGAGCGCCGTGGCTGGCGATGTTCCCACTCATGGCTGCCGTTGGGGTGCTCGTCAGCTACGCTTGCTGGCTGCGCTCCGGGTGGAAACCGACGGCATGTGATCAGCTCGCGGTTAAGGCTTTCGCCTTTTTATGTTTCCTTTTTGCAGGTGAGTTTTTGTTCCTGCGGACGGAGACGCTGCGCCGGACGATATTCGCAATCTCATTTTCATTCTTCATCGTTCCTTTCCCAGAAGTGCTCCGACGGTCGATCGAAGGGTTTCTGCAACATCGGTCTGCTGACGCTGCGGAACTGCTTTTTGGTTTAGCGGGAATGCCAGTGCTTCGCCACGAGACGGTGCTCCAATTGCCAGGTTTTACATTGGAGGTGGCGCCGGAATGCAGCGGGATTCACTCGACGCTCGTATTGTTCATCACGAGCGTGGTGGCGGGGCACCTATTGTTGCAAAGCCCGTGGCGACGCCTGATTCTCAGCGTGGCAGTGATTCCATTGGCTCTCCTGCGAAACGGTTTTCGCATTGTCACGATAGGCGAGCTTTGCGTCAACGTTTCCCCCGACATGATCAATTCATACATCCATCGCAAGGGGGGCCCAATCTTCTTCGTTTTGTCTCTCATCCCATTCTTTCTCCTCCTCGTGTATCTTCGGAGAGGGGAGCGCAACCGGTCCCTCCGACCCGAAGGATCCGATTGAGGGGCCTGCGGTTCAGTCACGAAATGCAAACAGCAAGGCTATCGTTTTCGCTTTTGATCGCCCTTTCCCTTTTAGCGGGCGGAAGCAGCGGATGCACGAAACAGGCTAGAAAGAATCGCTACCTGTCGCGTGCCGCCCATGATTTTGAGACCGAGCGATATGACCGAGCGGAGGTTGAGTACCTTGGGGTGCTGAGAATTGCCCCGACGGAGCCGGTTGCCATGACGAGGCTGGGCTTGATCTACTACGCGGAGGGCAAACTGCCCCAGGCTTGCGCGTATCTCCAGAAGGGGTTGGAGTTGCACGCAGAAAACCTCGATGCGCGGGCGAAGTTGGGCCAGACTTTGTTTTCGCTGAGAAGCTTCAACGAGGCTCGGGAGGAGGCCGGCAGGATTCTGGATAAGCAGCCAGGGAACGAAGACGCCTTGTTGTTGCTCGCAGGAACCGCGTTTACAACCAATCAGTTGCAAGAAACATTGCGCCGATTCGAAGCGCTACCGCCGGCGGTAAGGGCGACAGCGGCATACCACGTTGCCCGCAGCTCGATCTCATTTCTTGAACTGGACCAGGGGCAGGCCGAGCTCGAGCTGAGGCAAGCCATCGCACTCGACCCCAAATCCAGCACGGCCTATATGGGGCTCGGCGATCTCTATTTGGCCCGCGGCGCCGTCAAAGAAGCGGAGGCAGCTCTGAAGATGGCGGCAGACCTCGCGCCTCTGCGCTCCCCGGTGCGTTTGCGCTACGCGGATTTCAGGCTCCGGAACGGCGCCGTTGACGCAGCCAGGGACATGGTCCAAGAAATCACGAAAAAGGCGCCAGACTATGTGCCGGCCTGGGTATTCCTTGCGCAATTGGCGTTTGCCCAGCAGCGATACCCGGACTGCGATTCTCTGCTCAAAATGACACTCCTGCGCGATCCAATCAATCTCGATGCCCTGATGCTTAAGGGCGGTCTGCTGCTGGCCCAAGGCGACACTACGAATGCAATTACACAATTCCAACGCATTCTCGGCATCGGCATTTACAAACGCGTTCCTCAGGTCGAGTACCGGCTCGCCTTCGCCCAGGTTCAGGCCGGCGCGGCGGCGGCTGCCGCTCAGATCCTCAGCCAGACGCTGGCCCATGAGCCCGATTTCGCCGACGCGATCCTGCTCCTCGCCAACTTAAAGATCCGCACGGGCGAGTCGGCCTCCGCGGTGGTTTCACTGAGGAAGTTGATTCAGCAGCAGCCTCAGATTCCCCAGGCTCACCTGCTCCTGGCCAGTGCCTATCTAGCGCAAAAAAACCCCGATGAAGCGGCGGCTGTTTATCGCCGCATGGAAGAGTTGTTTCCAAAGAGCCCCGAAGTGCCCCAACTGCTTGGGATTGTGCTAGCTCAACAAAAAAACAGAGCGGAGGCGCGAAAGGCGTTTGAAAAGTCCCTGGAGATCTCTCCCGCGTACCTGCCTGCGCTCGAAAACCTGGTTGATTTGGATCTGCTGGAGAAACAGTATGCTGCGGCCAAGGAGCGGGTCCAGAAGCAGATGGAGAAGGACCCCAGCGCGGCCGGACCGTGGCTTTTGATCGCCAAGATCGCGATGACCGAGGCCATGGGATATAATCCGGAGGAGCCGGCCGGCGCCGCTGTCTCGACGCGGGCGAAACTCCAATTCAGCGACAACCCTGCGGCGCGCGGGGAACTGGACCGTGCCGAATCGGCCCTGGTTAGAGCGATCTCTCTGGATCCGAACCTCAGCACTTCCTATCTGTTGCTGGCGCGACTTTATCTGGCGACGAACAAGCACCAACAGGCGCTGGATCGGCTTAACGCTTTCCTATCGAAGACCAATAACGTGGCGGCGCTCATGCAACTCGGGATGATTCAAGACGAGATGAAGCATTATGAAGCAGCCAAGGATGCTTACGAAAAGCTGCTCGTTGTGAATCCAAGATTCAGCCCAGCCTTGAACAACCTTGCCTACTTGTACTCCGAACGCTTCCAGCAACTCGGGAAGGCTTACCAGATGGCGGAGAAAGCGCGGCAACTGCTGCCCTACGATCCGAGCACGGCGGACACTCTCGGCTGGATTCTTTACAAGCGTGGCGAGTACAGCCGCGCGCTTGGCATGCTGGAGGAAAGCGCCGAAAAGCTGCCCGGAGAACCGGAAGTTCGATTCCATCTCGGGATGACCCATTATATGTTGGGCGAGGAGGACGCGGCGCGCGCGCAGCTTGAAATCGGCGTCCAATCGACCAAGGAGTTCTCCGGCAAGGACGAAGGGAGGCGTTGCCTGGAGATTTTGGCGTTGGATGTGAGGACTGCCGGCGCAGTCGAGGTGAATAGACTGGAGAAGAGACTGCAGGAAGCCCCGAACGATCCAGTTGCCTTTAGCCGCCTCGGTGCCATCCAGGAACGCGACCGGGCTTTCGCCAAAGCGGCGGAGACCTACCAGCAGGGCTTGAAAAAGAATCCTCAAAATCCTCAGTTCATGCTCCATTTAGCGCGGCTTTATTCTCATCAACTAAAGCGACCGGCCGAAGCACTGGAATTAGCGAAGGCTGCCCACTCGCTTGCGCCGGAGGACGCGCAAGTTACCCGTACACTGGGCCAGTTGGTGTACCGGGCACGCGATTACACCTGGGCGGCGAGTTTGCTTGAGGAGGCAGCGCGCAAACTCCCGGCCGACCCGGAGATCTCGCATGATCTGGCGTGGGCGTACTACAGTCTGGGTCGAATCGCCGAGGCGCAAGCGTCGATGCAGGCGGCCGTTCAAGCGGGTCCGCCGTCAGCTTTTACGGATGACGGCAAGCGTTTTCTGACGATGGTCGCTGCCTGCGGGGAAGCGGTGCAGGCTGAGGCGCTCGCGGCCGAAGCCCGCCGGGTGCTGGCCCAAGACCCCAACTATGCCCCAGCCCTGATGATTTCCGCCGCCAGCGAGGAAAAACAGGGAAGCTACCTCGAAGCGGCTCGAGTATATGAACGAGTCCTGGCCCAATATCCTGCGTTTGTTCCGGCTCTTAAGAACCTCGCCCAGCTCTATTTCGAACACCTTGGCGATGACCAGAAAGCGTTCGAATTGGGCGCTGAAGCCCGGCGAGCCTCTCCGAAAGATCCCGACATCGCCAAAACCCTCGGCCTCCTCGCTTTTCGTCGCGGCGACTTTGGCCGATCCGCGCAGCTCCTCGATGAGAGCGCGCGCCAACGAACCACGGATGCTGAATTGCAATATTACCTCGGCATGGCTTTTTACCGCCTTAAAGATGGCGCCCGGAGTAAAGTGGCTCTTGAGCGCGCACTGAATCTGAACGTTCGGGCACAACTCGCGGACGAAGCGACGCGGGCGATCAAAGAACTGCAGTAGGCAGTCTTGGTTTGCGTCTTCCTTTCGTTCATTTTTGAAATCGTGGACTTTAGTGACATAGCCGCGTTTTCCAGCGGCATCTGCGCTGGGGTTTTGGCGATTGCCGTGGCCGTCCGTGGACGACGAACGCTTCCACACTGGTCCTTCATGGCCGGGATGGCTGCGCTCGGTGCTGAAAGCATATTTGGCGGGTTGGCGGGGAGGGCAGGGGGCCTGGACGACCCCGGCAAATGGGAAACCTTGCAGTTACTGGCGATGTCTTTTGCGCCAGGAGCCTGGCTCCTGTTCAGCTTCAGTTACGCTCGAGGGAACTATCGTGAATTCCTAACCAGGTGGCTGATTCCAGTCGTGGGCGCAGTTGTGGCGCCAGTCGGGGTGGCGCTGCTTTTCTACCCGGACCTTGTCACTTTCGTAAGCCAAGCGGCACCGGGAGCCCCATTGATGGCCGGCCTCAGCCTGCCCGGGATCATCCTGCACCTTCTGTTGCTGTTGAGTGCAGTCGTGGTCCTGATGAATTTGGAACGGACCTACCGCGCGGCCGTGGGAACGATGCGCTGGAGGATAAAGTTCATGGTTCTGGGCGTGGGCGTTTTGTTTGCCACTCGTGCCTACTCCAGCAGCCAGGTGCTTCTTTTCCACGCAGCCAACCTTTCGCTGCAAACCGTAGATTCCTGCGCGCTGCTGGTGAGTTGTGCGTTAATCATCCGGACCTTGTTGAGGGCGGGACATTTCGAGGTGAATATCTACCCGTCACACTCGGTGCTGCATAATTCTTTCACGGTTATGCTGGCCGGGATTTATCTGATCGTTGTCGGAGCGCTGGCAAAGCTGGTTGCGGTTCTTGGCGGAGACGAAGCCTTTGAGGTGAAGGCTTTCCTTGTCCTCGTCGCTTTGGTGGCGCTGACGCTCCTGTTGCTGTCGGATCGAGTGCGTGTTTACACGAAGCAATGGGTCAGCCGACATTTTCAGAGGCCGCTATATGATTACCGGAGGGTATGGCAAACGTTCAGGGAGCGAACTACGCGCTGCATCGAACAAGCCAGCTTGTGCGAGGCGGTGTCGAGACTGGTCTCAGAGGTATTCCAGGCGCTTTCAGTGAGCATTTGGCTAATCGATGAGGACATGCCAAGGCTCGCGTTTGCGGCTTCGACTTCGCTGTTTGCGGAGAAAGGGGAGCAGGCCAAGCTGGCGGCGGAGGACGCGACGGAGTTGATTCGCGCGTTGGGCGCCCATCCAAAGCCCGAGGACATAGATTCGGCCAAAGGGAACTGGGCGGCGGATCTTAGACGATTGCAACCAGAACAATTCAACGATGGTGGACACCGGGTTTGTGCGCCGCTGCTGGTGGGCAGCGATGTGCTGGGTGTAATGATCCTTGGCGATCGGGTCGGCGGAACGCCGTATTCTGGCCAGGATTTGGACCTGATTAAAGCTGTGGCCGACCAGACCGCGGTGGGATTGCTCAACCTGCGGCTGACTGACAAGCTTTCACAGGCCAGACAGTTGGGGGCCTTTCAGGCAATGTCGGCTTTTTTTGTGCACGATCTAAAGAACACAGCCTCAACCCTCTCACTCATGCTGCAGAACTTGCCGGTTCATTACCAGGACCCGGCGTTCCGCGAAGACGCTTTGCGCGGGATTTCAAGAACCGTTGAACATCTGAACGATCTCATCAGCCGCCTCAACATGCTACGGCACGAGCTTCAGGTTCAGGCAGTCGAATGCGATCTCAACGAACTGGTCGCTGAAACCCTTCAGGGTCAGGAGCAAACCTCCGGGGTCGAAATCGTGAAGGAACTCGCGATTCTGCCCAGGGTCAGGCTGGACCCGACGCAGATAAAAAAAGTGTTAACCAATCTGGTGCTGAACGCGCGGGACGCATCCGGTGTGGGCGGCCGAATTCGAGTGGAGACCGCCCGGAGTAACGGCTGGGCGGTGCTGGCGGTTGCCGATACCGGTTGTGGGATGACTCCCGAGTTCATTCGGACTCGCCTGTTCCGACCATTTCAGACGACCAAGCAAAAGGGGATCGGGATCGGCATGTTTCATTCCAAGATGATCGTCGAGGCGCATAAAGGCAGGATTGAAGTGGAGAGCGAGCTGGGGAAGGGGACGGCGTTCCGGGTCTTGTTGCCGTTGGGGAAAATGGAGTGAGGCGAAGGCAAATCTCATGAAGCCCAGACTCTTGATTGTTGACGACGACGAGGGAATTCGCACCCAGATGAAGTGGGGGCTGAACCGGGAGTATGAAGTCCTCTTGGCAGAAGATCGCGGTGCTGCGATTGAATGTTTCAAAGGACAGCGCCCGTGGGTGACCTTGCTCGATCTAGGGCTACCCCCTCATTCGGGCACTCCGGAGGAAGGGTTGGCTGCTCTGTCCGAGATGCTCGCTCTCGACAGTTTCGCCAAAGTGATCGTGATCTCCGGTCAGGCCGAGAAGAATAACGCTCTCCAGGCGGTTGGCGCCGGCGCATACGACTTCCTAACCAAGCCCATTGAATTGGAAGAGCTGAAGGTTATCCTAAGACGGACCTTTCATGTCGCGGGCTTGGAACGCGATTACCGCGAACTGCAGGCGCAGACGCAAGCCGACACCTTCGAGGGCTTGCTGGGCACGAGCGTGCGAATGCAGCAGGTTTTCAGCTTAATTCGCAAAGTGGCCACCACCGACGCCCCGGTCTTGATTTTGGGCGAGAGCGGGACCGGCAAGGAACTGGCCGCGCTGGCGATTCATCGGCGCAGCACCCGCAAGGAAGATCCGTTTGTGGCCATCAACTGCAGCGCGATCCCGGAAACACTCCTCGAGAGTGAATTGTTCGGTCATGAAAAAGGATCTTTCACCGGCGCTCATGTTCAGCGAAAAGGGCGTATCGAGAGCGCGAGTGGCGGAACGCTCTTTCTGGACGAAATCGGCGAGATCCCCTTACAGATCCAGGTCAAACTGCTCCGGTTCCTGCAGGAACAACGCATTGAACGCGTTGGCGGGCGAGAGGAAATTCAAGTTGATACTCGGGTCGTCGCTGCCACGAACGTGGACCTCCAGACGGCTATCGCGGATGGCAAATTCCGGGAGGACCTGTACTTCCGCCTTGCGGTTGTCATCGTGAGCCTGCCTCCACTCCGTCAACGGGAGGGCGATATTCGTTTGCTGGCCCAGGAGTTCCTCCATCGAAATACGGCCTCAAATGGAAGGAAAGAACTCGCCTTCGGCACGGATGCAGTCCGGGCGCTTATTGCACATTCCTGGCCAGGCAACGTGCGTGAGCTTGAAAACCGAGTCAAACGCGCCGTCATTATGGCGGAAGGGGTGCGCTTGACGGCCGCAGATTTGGAGTTGGAGAACCCTGCCGCCCTCTCCCTCAGCCTTAACCTCAAAGAAGCAAGGGAAGCGGCTGAGAGAGACGTGATTAACCGAGCCCTTCGGAAACATTCGGGAAAAATCGCTCCCGCCGCGGCGGACCTGGGAATCAGCCGGCCGACTTTTTATGAGTTGATGGAGAAGTTGGGAATAGCGCGGGCTGAGCGCGAGGGTAGGACTGTCGAGCCAGAATGAGAGTAGGAAATGCCATGCGAAAGCGTCGACGGCCTTTACACTCCAACTTTGTGTCTAAAGCGCTTAGGCTAAACATAATACGCATATTCTATGCGGGAGCCTCGTTATAGCGTCGGCGGACTTTACACTTGGCCTTGCTACGGAAATGAACCTCGTTGAAATGTTCGATATGGAATCTAGACGCAACATTGTATCTACAAATTACTTATCGAAATACAGTCGTGCCTTAGATGATCCCAGCACCACTGTGGCATGGTTCTGGCTAAGAATTCCGAGAGAGCAAAACTCCAAACGGCGGAACTAAAGTGGTTATGAAGATCTTAACGAAGCTTGGTTTGTTGACGGTGGTGGCGTTCACGGCGGCGAACGCGAGCGCGATACCGATTTCAACAACGGGGACTATTAATGGGCAGGCTGTGAACGCCGGCGGCACCTTGACTGCAGGCCTCGGTTTATAACTGTTGTCCTCAACAACCTTCAGGCTGACCCGACATCGATTATTCAGTGCATTTCCGGCTTGAGCTTCGATGTGACAGGAGCGAGTGGTTCGGGCGCGCTGAGCACGGTCAATTCTGGGCTGGTGATCAATATTTCTCCGGGCGGGGCCTATACGACTCCTACAGCCAACTCGCTTACCCGTTGGGCCGCGACCGAGTCGGGGACCCATGTTGTGGCTTTGACAACGTTGAGCGGTGGACCCCCTAGCATGTTGATCATCGGGCCGCCCAACGCCTCGAAGAATCTGTATGACGACGCGAACCCATCAATCACCGGCGACAACCCGAGTGTATTTGAGACGGCAAAGTTTACCATCTCTATTCCCGGGGTGGCACCCAGCAGCACATTCGCGAATGCAACCATCTTTTTCGGCACGAGCGCGGACACCGTAGGTGTCCCCGATGGCGGTGCGACGATCGCGCTTCTCGGTTTTGCGCTGTTGAGTGTCGAAACGCTGCGCAGGAGGATCGTTAAGGTTTGATAGGGAATTAACTGAGGCTTTAGCGAGGCGCAGGGCGGGGCTCTGCGCCTGTTTGCTTTTTTGGAGCACCGAGCAAGATTCTTTAAATCCCGTCCGAATGTTTGACGGGTTGCAAAAGGATGCCTTTCGCTATATTGGGCTTGCGGGATTTCTGGTATAGCCGATCGGGGTGAGAGGGCATGGTGGCATGCCATCAGTGGCTAAAACCACGAAAACCGTTCCGGCACGTAAATAATGTCCGCCGGCTTCAGTTTAAACTGGTCCGCCTGTTCCCCCTGGAGCACGCCCTTAAGATTGATCACATGGTGCTCCGTCTGCCCATTTTCGGTCCGGATGACGCGGATCTTTTTCAAGTTTGCTTTCGTGTAATCAAATCCACCAGCTTCCATAATCGCCTGCAACGCCGTAAGCGGGCGGTCCGACAGTATTTTGCCTGGCCGAAGCACCGCGCCGGTCACATAAATCGGAAAGGCGGAAGAATCCACGCTGACCGTGACTTCCTTCGTTACGAGCTGAGGCCCGTATTGTTTGATGAGCTCTTTTTCCATGTCGGGCGGGGTCAGTCCGGCGGCTTTGAATTCCCCAATCAAAGGGAGAGTGACCCGGCCATCGCGCCGGATCTGCTGAATCGTGTTGAGGGTGGGAGCACCGGGGAAGGAGATGCGCACCGTGTCACCTTCGTGGAGAACAATTACATCAGGTTTCGGAGCCTCGGCCGATTTGGCCTCGGCCAATTTCGGAGCGTCGGGCGGACTCACTTCGGCGAACGCTGATTGTTGCGTCTGGCAGCCGCTCAGAGCCCATAGGAAACAAACCGCCGATCCCACTCCGGCGGCGGCCTTGGCGATCTTGCCGGCGAGGCTCAGGTTGAGTTCCCGACCCGTTCCACGAGAAATTGCACTTAAGAGTTTCGACATTTTTCCCTCTCGCTGTTGTTTTATCAATGCTGATGAGATTCTCGGCCTTGACGGTTCACAATCACCATGGCGCAGATTTTACAGCCTGGCTGGCCGCGTAGTCAAAGAACTTATTCTCCGTAGATTCGCCGACAGGCAGTCCGTAAACCCCGGACTTGCAGGGTTTCCACGCGGTGAAAAGATAAGGTAGTTTCGTCGCGCAACGTCACTTTTAGCCGGATTAAAGATTGTCCTTGGCCGACACCGCCGGCTTTCCGGGAGCCCGGCGGAGGCACGGTACCGTTTGGGAACTGAAGTATGGCAATGCAGGAAACATTCAACAGTCTTAAACTCGAGGGCGCAGGAGTCCCCGTTCCCCTTTGGAAGCGCGCTCTGGATTTGATCCTGGTTTTGATGGCATCCCCCGGTTTGCTTTTGCTGGGCGCGGCGGTGGCGGCGGTGATCAAACTGGGATCCTCTGGGCCGATTTTCTTCTGCCAGCCCCGGGTCGGTTACAAAGGCAAAGAATTCACTTGCTTTAAATTCCGCACGATGCGGGTTAACGCCGAGACCGAGTCGCACCGTCTGCATACCCAGGAATTGATCAACTCCCAGGCCCCCATGACAAAGCTGGACGCGCGAAAAGATCCACGCCTCATTCCCTTGGGGGCTGTGCTACGCGCTGCCGGTCTGGATGAGTTACCGCAGATCCTGAACGTGCTGCGCGGCGACATGAGCCTGGTTGGCCCGCGCCCGTGCATACGTTACGAGTGTGAACAATACGCCTTGTGGCATTGGCAGCGATTTGATGCGGCGCCAGGCCTGACCGGCCTCTGGCAGGTCAGTGGCAAGAATCGCACGACCTTCGACGAGATGGTTCGTCTGGATATTGAGTATTGCAAGCGCCGGAGCCTCGGGCTCGATATCCAGATCATCCTCAAGACAGTCCCCGCTCTTTGGCAACAGTATTGCGAAGTGAATCCCACAGCGCGGCAAAGCCGCAACGCAAGACAAGGGGGAACCACTGCGGAACACGCGGAACACGCGGAACAAACTGATCGAGGACGAGAACGAGAGCGAGGACGAGGAGGAGAATTTGCGAAGGGCGCGGAGACTTTGATGGAAAGTCGATCAAAGACCCTTGCGGCAAAGCCGGAGATGGCGGGCTTGAGCGGCTCTGCAAGGTAATCCACTTCGCAAAAGCGGCGACGATCTCCGTTAAGGCTGAAAATGAGTCGGCTCAATACCTCCTGCAGCTTGCCAGCAACCTCTAAACGCCTCGCCAACAACCTGTAATATGTCGGAAAATCTTACATCTTGGGGAGATGGGCTGCGTTCGGTCCAAGCATTCCGGGTTCGTCGAGTTATTTGTGATTCCTCTGGCCCGAAGCCCTGCTCCGAGGGGTCAAGAACGTCGGTGCAGTTTACACTCTGTCGCATGGCGAGGCCTATCCGTAATGTCTCGGACACGGGCTCAAGTCGTTATTTGTCAACGGTTTAAATGAACAGAGATTCTTCTGTCGCCGCGTTGGCCCAGAAGCTGCGAACAAACCCAAACTGACTGATGAAAAGTTGTATATTGAAGTACGTTGTGCCCGCAGGTTTCTTGCTCGGCTTCACCTTAACTCTCCAAGCGATTCCAATCGTTGGAGGAATATCCTTGTCAGGCAACGTAACATATCCTGTACCTAACATTGACGCCGCGACTGCCTTCCAGAGCTTTAGTGGCGTCACAGTGTCGTCGGTCAGCGGAAGCTATCTCGATGCAGGCGTGGCCGCTGGCGCGCCTGTCAGTATGTCCGCGTTCAGCTTTAATCCCTTCGCGCCCGCAGGTGTCATTCCGCTGTGGCAAACCACCAAGGGCCCTGCGGCATCCTTTGATTTGACCTCCCTCGGCCCGATAACCCAAGGGAATGGATTTCTGATGTTGACCGGTGAGGGCACACTACATCTGGACGGATTCGACAATACCCCCGGGTACTGGAGGTTCTCGTCGCAGCAGGGCGACACAACCTTCTCTTTTTCCTCCAGCAACGGTGCGTTGACACCCAGCAACGCGGACGTGCCGGATGGCGGCACGACCGTCATCCTCCTGGGAGCAGCTCTTTCCGGGGTGGCGTTGATTCGTCGAAAGCTCTGTTAGGCCAAACGGCAGAACATTTCAGTTTGATTCGAAGGCAGGGATGCAAATCCCTGCCTTTTGCATTTTGCGTTCAAAGCGCCAAACACAAGGTGGACTGACCGGTGGCACTGGGACAACTACGGTCTTGTCGTCCGTGAAGATGCTTGAAGCCCTCACCTTGAGTTTTCAAGGTCGCTGGAGTCTAGTATTCCCGATGTTGCTGCCGCGGCTAAGGAAATTCTGTAGGAAAAGCGAGCTGATTCCTACCACGCTGCTTTGTCTAAACCAGACTTCGATAGTGACTCGACGACATCGTTTATGCTTCGCCCGTGCGATGATATGGTGTGGCGTGGTTTTCGTCGCGCAGGCGCAGACCAACTACCAACGGATTTTGTCCTTCGGCCCTTCGGCGCTGCTCGGCAGCGCGCCCCGAGGCCAACTCGCCGAAGCGAGCGATGGGTTCTTATATGGCACGACCTACCAGGGCGGCAGCAACAACGTGGGCACGGTGTTCAGAGTTGCCAAAAACGGCGCCGGCTTTGTGCGTCTGTGGAATCTTACCAATGCCATGTTCCCAACCGCAGGAGTCATCGAGGGGCCGGGCGGAGCTTTGTACGGCACGACTTCCGGCGGCGGAACGAACAACACTGGCACTGTGTTCAGACTGCAGAAGGACGGCGGCGGTTTTACCGTGCTGCATAACTTCAGTTCTTTTGCTGGTGATGGGAACACACCTTTGGCCGGTGTGGTCGTGGGCGCCGACGGAGCTTTGTATGGAACAACTGTCGGTGGTGGCAGTAGCAATTATGGCTGCCTTTACTCGCTGAACCCAGACGGCAGCGGGTTTACTATTATCCACAGTTTCAGCGGCATTGACGGGGCGTCGCCGGTCGCCGGTTTAATCCAGGGAAAGAGCGGCGCGTTTTACGGAACCACAAGGACAGGCGGCAGCAACAACCTTGGGACCGTTTTTGCTCTCGGCCCTGATGGCGGCAAGTATTGGGTGCTGCATCATTTCGTGGGCAAAGACCTGAACGACGGGGGTCTGCCGTTGGGAGGCTTGATTGAGGCAGGTCCCGGTATTCTCTTTGGGACGACCTATAGCGGTGGCACCGCCGCCGACCTGGGAACCATCTTCGAGATCAGCACCAACGGCGCCGATTATGCCGTGCTGCATGCCTTTCAAGGCGGCGCCGGCGATGGGTCTCTCGCGGTGGCGGGGTTAAGCCAGGTGAGCGGAGGCGGCGTGCTGTATGGAACGACGCCACACGGAGGAACGACGGATGGAGGCGTTTTTTTCCGCATAAGGGACGACGGCACCGGTTATTCTGTATTGCACACTTTTGATGGCACCGTGGGTGATGGAAGCTTTCCTTTCATTATCCCTTTGGTTGGAAGCGACCATGCCATCTATGGGTCAACGTACTTCGGTGGCGCTTACGTAACCAACGGGGTGAGCGGAACCCTGTTCAGGCTATTTTCAGGTCCGCCTCCGATCGCCATCACCAAGATCGCCTCGAGTCCGGCTGGCGTGGCCTTGGAATTCGTTGGCGGGGCCGCCGGCCAGTTCTGTCGAATTCAGGCGGCCACCGATCCTTCCGCGGGTGATTGGCAGGTTATTGGTACGAACTCGGCTGCGCTCGACGGCACCTTCAGGTTTCTCGACATCACCGCCTCGAACTACCCCGGTAGATTCTATCGTAGCGCCTCGCCCTGAGTAGTTCGACAGCGGTGCGTTCCGTAACTTCTCCGAGCGAAGTTTCCGTACTCAACGGAGTATGACGGAATGGCGAGCATAATGCATTATTTTTGCGAGCATATGGCAAAGGGGCGCATTGCGCCTTGTTAAGTCGTCAGGTCGTCTGGTATTGCGAAGGCAAATTAAATGAAAATAGCAATCGTTGGACTAGGATACGTGGGTCTCCCGTTGTCTTTTCAATTCGCACAGTCTGGTGTTCAAGTGTTGGGGCTGGATATTGATACGTCCAAGGTGGATGCGCTGAACCAGGGCAAGAGCTACATCAAACACATCCCTTCCCAAACGGTGGAGCAAAACGTTCATTCCGGCGCCTTTTCCGCCTCGAGCGATTTCAGCCGGATTAGCGAGGTTTCCGCGATTATCATCTGTGTGCCGACGCCCCTTAACAAGAATCGGGAGCCGGACATTTCGTACATTCTAGACACGGGCAAGAACATTGCTCGCCATTTGCGCAAAGGCATGCTGGTCGTGCTCGAATCGACCACCTATCCTGGGACGACTGACGAGGACCTGCGGGAGGTGCTCGAGATAGGGTCCGGCCTGGAAGCCGGCACGGATTTTCATCTCGCTTTTTCGCCGGAACGGGAAGACCCCGGCAACCCCGACAGCAAAGTGGGTATCATTCCCAAGGTCGTCGGCGGCTTCACACCTGCCTGCCTGCAAAAAGCGGTTGAACTCTATTCGAAAGGATTGAAAACGGTTGTGCCCGTCTCCTCTTGCCGGGTGGCGGAGGCAGCCAAGATCCTCGAAAACACTTTTCGTGGCGTCAACATCGCCCTCGTGAACGAGCTGAAAATGGTCTATAGCGCGATGGGCATCGATATCTGGGAGGTCATCAACGCGGCGAAAACCAAGCCGTTCGGGTTTATGCCTTTTTATCCCGGACCGGGTCTGGGCGGTCACTGCATCCCGATTGATCCATTTTACCTCACCTGGAAGGCACGCGAGTACGGTCAGAATACCCGGTTCATCGAACTGGCCGGCGAGATCAACACGGCCATGCCATCCTACGTAGTGACCCGTGTCGCCGAGGCTCTCAACGATCGGCAGAAACCGATCAAGGGCAGTTCCATTCTGGTGCTCGGCCTGGCCTACAAACCGAACGTGGACGACGAACGCGAGTCTCCCAGCTACGTCCTGATGGAAATGCTCCACACTCGTGGGGCCAAGGTGGCTTACCACGATCCATACGTTCCCGTGATCAAGCCCACCCGCGAACATGCCCACTGGGCTGGAACCAAATCCGTTGAGTGGAACAAAGCCACCATCGCCGGGTTCGATCTGGTACTGCTCGCGACCAATCACGCTTCCGTTAATTACCAGGAGCTGGCCGATTGGGCAGCGTGCATCGTCGATACCCGCAACGCCATGGCAACCATCAAAACAAAGCCGGCCCAGGTCTGGAAAGCGTAGGATGACCCGCGTCTGGCATTCGTTGCGTTGCGACCGTCCTCTGCTCGCGACCAAACCCCGCGACAGGTACAGATCAAAGAACGAGGGGTCACGGCGGGCTCGTGGCACCTTGGTTGCGCAAGCGGCGCCGGTGTTCTCAAGTGACTGAAAGAGTTGAGCAAATTGAGCAGGGCAGGGCCCACATTCATATATGGGAGGTCAACAGAACAAGGTTTTCGACTACGCCGTTGTGGGCGGAGGCATCGTCGGCCTGTCGGTGGCTTGGACGCTCCTCCAGCGCAAACCTGGAGTGCGCGTCCTCGTCGTTGAAAAGGAGCAGGATTGGGCGCGGCACCAGACGGGGCGAAACAGTGGAGTCATACATTCCGGCATTTACTACAAGCCGGGCAGCCTCAAAGCCAGGATGTGCCGCGAAGGCAACCGCTGGATGCTTGAGTTCTGCCAAACCCACGGCATCGCCCATGAAGTGTGCGGAAAAGTGATTGTCGCGACGGACCAAGCCGAATTGCCGCGGTTGGAAGCGCTGTACGAGCGAGGCTTGGGAAACGGCTTGTCGGTCCGTAAACTACAGCTCGAAGAGGTGAGGGAGATCGAGCCACACGTCCGTTGTCTGGCCGGCCTTCACGTTCCATCCACCGGGATCGTCGATTATGCCGCTGTCTGCCGCAAACTGGCCGAGCTGATTGGGGCGCAGGGTGGCGATTTGCGGTTGAACGTCCGGCTCACCGGAGTGAATGTTGCTGGCGGCATCACAGTCTTGGAGACCTCTGCCGGGGCCCTTGAGACCCGCTTCCTGATCAATTGCGCCGGGCTGCACAGCGACCGCGTTGCGAGACTGGCGGGGGCAGCACCCGATGCCACGATCGTTCCTTTCCGAGGCGAATACTACGAACTGGAACCTGAGAGGCGCTCACTGGTGCGCAACCTGATCTATCCCGTCCCGAACCCGCAATTCCCGTTCCTTGGCGTTCACTTTACGCGGATGATCGACGGGAGTGTCCACGCGGGACCAAACGCGGTTCTGAGCCTTAAGCGAGAGGGTTACCATCGCACCGCCTTCAACCTCCGCGACTTCACCGAAACCATGCTCTTCCCTGGGTTCTGGCGGTTGGCGGCTCGCCACGCAAAAGACGGGCTGGACGAGATGCATCGGTCCTTCAGCAAAGCGGCATTCGTGCGCAGCCTCCGGAAACTCATCCCCGAAATCCAACCCGATGACCTGGTGCCCGGCGCGGCCGGAGTGCGCGCCCAGGCGCTCAGGCGCGACGGAGCTTTGGTGGATGACTTTTTGATCGTCAAGGACGCGCATGCAATCCACGTGTGCAATGCTCCCTCCCCGGCTGCCACGGCATCCCTGGAAATCGGTCGCGCCATCGTTGATCAACTTCCGCAGGCCTAGCCGCTCCCCCAAGGAGGGGGAAACGCGTCGCACAGTTTCCGAGAAATCCCGGGCGCCGGCGATGGAGGGACAGACGGGGCCTGGCACTGTGCGGCATTGGCATTCCATCCTTGTATCCCAATCGACACGTCAGAGCGGCACCCCAGGAGAGTCCCGTTGCCAGACCATTTTCCAATGGTCCACAAAATCCCAAGCAATTCTTACAGTCAAGCGGCAGCCAGCACCCGAACGAATGGGCGCTAATTTGAAAGCACAAACGTGCAAAGCCTCCTGCATCCCCTCCCTTCCCATCTCCCATCCATTACCTGACCACTCGCCCATGCCGACGACTAATGAGCGAATGTCAGGAAAATGGAAACATGGGTGTGAGCGCAACAAAGGCCGACGTGAGCCGGGCTACGGCGCGCAAATACTTGGGAGCAAACCAAACCCCTGAGCAACTGCAGGCCAAGCCCACTCGCGAGTACTTCCGCTGGGCTGGTACCAAGTCCGTTCTAACGCGCTGGACGAGCGTATGCGGTTGCTGGCACAGCAAAGCGGCGTCGAAGGTCCGCGCATTGTCGTGTTCAATCCGCTGCCCTGGAAACAGAGCGGAGCAGTGGAAGTTAAGGCGCCTGGGGAATGGAAGGCCGTTCGCGACCTGAACAGCGGTCGATTGACGAAAGTCGCGGTTACCCAAGACTCTGGCTTGCGGTTTTTTGCCAGGGATATCGCCCCGAACGGATACACGACTTTCAAGCTGGGCCCGGCGGGAGATATCGCGAAGGGTGCTGCCGCCCAGGCCACCCGCCGAACGGTCATCCAGAACCGATTCTTTCGGCTTTAGGTCGATGCCTCACGCGGGTGTGTCACTTCGCTCCGTGATTTAAAAAGCGGACGCGAGCTGGTTGCCGCAAGAGACGAAGCCGGGTTCGGCCAATACTTGCACGAGCGATTCTCGTTGAGAAATGTGCAGGCATTCATCACCTCGTATTGCCGGGGTAACACCTGGATGACCAACGATTTTGGCAAACCGGGGATGCCCGGCCCCGACGAGGCGCCTTATGCGCGGCTGACGCTAACAAATTGGATCGCTTCGATGCAGGAAGACGGCTTAGCTCAGTCCGTCACGCTGCGGTGCAGTGATGCCGCTCCTCTGGCCAGAGCGGTCGCGCTCAAATTCACGCTCTATGAGGACCAGCCCTACCTGGATGCGGAATGGACCATCGAGGCTAAAACGCCGAATCCGATTCCGGAGGGAGGCTGGCTTTGCTTGCCCGTCGCGATCGATCAACCGGAGTTCAGGCTGGCCCGCCTTGGGTCGGTTATGGACCCGGCCAGGGATTTCATCGAAGGCGCGAACCGGCACCTCTTCTGCCTTAATTCGGGCATGACGATCACCGGGCCGGATGGGTTCGGCGTCGGCCTGTGTCCGCTCGATTCGCCCTTGGTCAGCCTGGATGAACCCGGGCTGTGGAGATTTTCCCTGGACTTCCTTCCCCGCGCGCGCGCGTTTTTGTGAACCTTTACAACAACCAATGGGATACGAATTTTCCGCTGTGGCAGGAAGGCCCGTGGTCTTCGCGGATTCGGCTCTGGGTCGTGCGAGGCGGCCCGACTGCGGAAACCCTCACCGGACCCTCTTGGGAAGCGCGGGTCCCGCTTATCGCCGCGTTTGCCGATGGTCCGCGCGGAAAGTTGCCGGTTCAAAGCTCCGGCCTGGCAGTCTCCCGAGCCGGCGGGGTGGCCAGCTACGTCGGTCCTGCTCCGTACGGGGACAAAGTCCTGGTTCGGCTGTGGGATTTAGCCGGGATCTCCGGGAAGGTGGAGGTAAGCCTTCCCGATCACTTTTCGGCGTTTTCTGCGGTGCCTATCAACCTGCGCGGAGAGCCCGAAGGCAAACCGCTCAAAATCAAGAACGGCTCGTTCGAAGCAAATCTTCCGGCCTTCGCTCCCGCGAGCTTCCTTCTTGAATGAAACTCTGGTGTTGTTGGAAGTGTTCAAACTGATCTCCCACCCCGTCCGCAAGACCTCCCCCATCAACCGAACCTAACGCAGCCCAAAGCTCACCGTTTCGGCCGATCAAAATTCACGAAATGCAGGGCCGGTTGACCCGACAATAATCGGTCCACATCCCCGGCGACGGCTTCAAACGTCCTCTCTTGGGCCTCAGTGGTAAAGGCCCCGATGTGGGGCGTTAGAACCACGTTCGGCATCGATTCCAAAACGCTGACCGCAGGCGGCTCCAGTTCGCGGACATCCAGACCTGCCCCAGCCAGCCGGCCCGATTGCAGCGCCTCGACCAGCGCGGGCTCATCTACCACGGCGCCGCGGGAGGTGTTCACAAAAAAGGCACCTGCCTTAAAGGCTGCAAACTTCCCTTTATCAAAAAGCTTCCGCGTATCGCCTGTCAGCGGCAGGTGGACGCTTACAAAATCCCCAACTCCCAATGCCTCTTCAAGGCGGCTGCACAGCCTCGCACTGCTCTCGCGCACGACGGCTGAATCGGGTCTTAGGAACGGATCGAAACCCACAAGCTTCATCCCAAAGGCCCGTCCCAGTTTTCCCACCAAGGCGCCGATCCTCCCGAACCCGCAAATGGCCAGGGTTTTCCCGGCCACCTCGATCCCCGTGCATCCTTTGCGGTCCCATTGGCCTGCTTTGGTGGATCGGTCCGCCTGCGGGATTTTTCGGGCTAACGCCAGTATCAAACCGAAGGTCAGTTCGGCGACGCTGGTGGCGTTGGCATTGAGTGGGGCCACGACGGTTATCCCCAAGCGGCTCGCGGCCGCCACATCGATGTTGTCCAGGCCAACTCCGGCCCGCCCCACTGCGAGCAGGCGTGGCGCTGCCTCCATAAGCCCGGCGGTGACCTGTGTCTGGTTCCGCACCAACACGACCCGGGCTTCGCGGAGGGCGGTCTTCAATCCCTCGGCGTCCTTCCAGAGACCCGGTCCTCGCACCACGGAATACTGTTTCTCCAGGCGCTCGATGGCTGGCGCCTGGAGGTCTTCTGAAATCAAGATATCCATGGCTCAGAATGGGATTACACGCCCCTCGCTAACAGATCGCTGTGCTTCCAGACACATTCGCACCGACCACAACCCATCCGCACCGGTCGCGATCCGGGTGCGGCTTCCCGTGGTGGCTTCGGCGACCATCGCGATCTCGTCGGTCAGCTCGTAAACTTCACCTGTGATTCTGCTAAGGGGCACTTCCACCGCTGCTTGCCCGTCGAAATGCTTAAGTGAGAAGGTCGGGTGAAATGTCCGGTCCATCGCGCCGCTCCAACTGGCCCAAAGCGCGCCGCCCGTGCCCGTGACCTTGGCGACCTGGTGATGCTCAAAACCACTCAGCGTTTGCGAGATCACCGCGTAGGTGCCCCTGGGAAAGTTGATGATGGCGCTGAAATTATCCTGCAGCTCCGGATGGTCCGGCCGGCGGGCGTTGGCGCGGGCAAATACGCTCTGCGGCGGGCCGAGTCGTGAAAAATACCACCGCGCGAGATCGAAAAAATGGATCGGCTCTTCGAGAATCCAATTGCCCACCCGCTCGATGTTGTAACGCCAGCCTTCGGCTCCGGTCCGATACGGGTTGCGCCACAATTCAATCAACGCGTACTGCGGCTCGCCGATCGCCCCCGCATCGATCATTTCTTTCACCTTGCCCCACAATGACGAGAGCCGGAATTCGTGACCGATGGCTAGCAAGCGCTGGTGTTCCCGGGACAGCCGAATCAACTCCTGGCAATCGCCGACGGAGAGGGCCATGGGTTTTTCGAGCAAAAGATGCTTGCCCGCGCGCAGAACGTCCGCACCGACCGGAAAATGCAGGTCGGTAGGCAGCACCACATCCACGACGTCGAGGTCCGGCCGCGCGATCAATCGTCGGTAATCGGCCGCGACCTCTGCACCCGGGTGTTTAGTGCGCGCCTCGGCCTGGCGGTCGGGGGAGCGGACGGCGATGGCGGCCAATTCGGCCTGGGGGCACTCAGCAATGGCCCGGGCATGGTGGCTGCCCCATGCCCCAAACCCGATCAAACCAAAGCGAACTTTTTTCATGCAGGTGCTTGGGTCACTGGTAATTCGAGCCCAAATGAATAGCAAGCGCGGTTTGACATCGGCAGAGAATCACTAAAAGCTGGCGCCCCGCAGTTTTGCAGGCCGGCTCCGATGGCAACGGAACGAATCAGGGGCTGGATGCGATAGAATTATCAGGTTGAAGCACTAAGTTTGAGTCATGGATTTATTGAACCGGAATTTAGAGTTGTTCGCGCGCGGTGAGATTATTCGCGGACCGGTCGGGTCCGGACCCGGCTATTGGGCCGGCGCGCCGGGCGTCTTATATTCGATCCGGGAGCGGGTCTGGTATCTCACTTATCGAATTCGGCGGCCCCGTGGCGTTGAACCCGACCGGGGCGGCGAGGCTCGGATCGCCCGCTCGGGCGATTTGAAGAACTGGGACGACGTCTGGTCGGTGACGAAAGATAAATTTGACAGCGCCTCCATTGAGCGTTGCTGCCTCTATCATGGAACCGACGGCCTTTGGCGGTACTTTGTGAGTTATGTGGACCCGGCGGACGGCAGGTGGTGTGTGTCGGTGCTGAAGGCGCGCGAGCCGGCGCGACTCTCGCCGGAAAAGCCTGAACCGGTGTTCAAGGCGCGGCCGTTGGGTCTGGAAGGCATCAAGGACCCTTGGATTTTGGAACAGAAGGGGACCCTGTACATGTTCGTCAGCATCGCCCTGCCGACCTCGCAAACGACCACCGAATCCCACAGCACTCTGGACATTTTCAACACGGGAGAATGCGTTTCGGCCACCGGCCTGGCCATCTCTCGCGACCTCGACCATTGGCAATGGCAGGGCATTGTCTTTCGGCCCGAGCCTGCGGGCTGGGACCGGTATTGCCGCCGGATCAACAGCGTTCTGCCGCACGACGGGCGCTTCGTCGCTTTTTACGACGGCAGCGCTAACCATGCGGAGAATTACGAGGAAAAGACGGGTCTGGCTGTCTCTACGGACCTCCGACACTGGCAAACACTCACGCCTGACGGGCCGCTTTGCACCAGCCCGCACGGCTCCGGCTCGCTCCGATACCTGGACGCACAACCTGCCGAAAAGCTAATCCAGGTGTTTTATGAATTCGCGCGGCCTGACGGCGCCCACGACCTGCGCCTCGCTTCGGCGCAAGCCGGACTCGCCGACGAGCTAGTCCGTGCCGCCTCAGCTTCCCAGCCGGCCACCCGACCACACGGTTAACCCAGCTGTTGCGGTATTTCTTCGTTATCTTCCTACCCTCGCTTCTAAGCTCTGCAAAGCCACCCCAGTCAAAGTCCGCGTTCCCAGCACATTTCACGTTTCACGCGCCACGGTTTACGTATCACGTCTCCCGCATCCCGCGTCACCTTTCACTCTGGCAGCGGTTGGTCTTTCGTTTCGGGCAGGAAGAGAATGATCACCAAACCCACCAGGTACAGCAGCCCTATCAACGTAATCGCCAAACGCAGGTCCATCCCCGGCAGCGATTTGAGCTTTGCCGAGAGCACCAATGTGGACGCCGCCAGGATGCGGCTTCCATTGAAGCAAAACCCGGTACCGGTCGCGCGCAGATGAGTCGGAAACAATTCCGGAAAATAGATGGCGTAGCCGGCGTGCATGCCGCCGGTGAGAAACCCAAAGACCGGTAGCAGTATGAGAAGCTGGGTGTAGGTTGCCGGCAGGAAGCAGGTGGTCGGGACGATCAAAAACGCACCAGCGTGCATCAGCGCGAAAGTGCGGCGCCGCCCCAATCGCACACAGAATGGCCCGAACGAGAGCAGACCCAGGAGCATGCCGGTGACTTCCACGATGCCATAAGCGAACTTGGCCTGTTGCGCTGCCTCTGTACGAGTTGCGCCGGTCCGCAGGAGTAGTTCCCGGGTCAAATCCTGGCCGGCCACCGTCACCGCCCAGAATGTGCCCAGACCTACCGCCGCCAGCAGCATTCCCAGCACGGCCCGGCTTCGCCAGCGGCCTGTGCTGAGCAGGTCGCGAAAGCTGCCCATTCTGGGGCCTGCGTTTGCGGCGGCGTTCGCCTGGTCGGCCAGGAGCGACCAGCCCTCCGGTTCGCGGATGCTGGCCAGAACCCAGAAGACCAGCAGGGCGGGCAGGAGCGAGATCGCGTAAGCATAACGCCAATGAATTCCGACCGCTATTCCCGCCAGGGCCGCCATCCAAATGCCCATCACGCTGCTGGCATGAAAGATTCCCGAAGCATGAGCGCGAGCTGTCTGGGGAAATACCTCCGCCACCAGGGTGGCCCCTACTGCCCATTCACCGCCCACGCCCATCGCCACCAAAAACCGCGCGGCGGCCACTTGCCCGAGCGTTTGGGCGAAACAGGTGGCGGCTGAAAAGATGGAATACATTAATATCGTCACCACCATCATCGGACGGCGGCCCCACCGGTCCGCCAGCGAGCCAAACAGCAACCCTCCCAGCGTCCCGCCTGCCAGAAAGACGGCCAGAAACAAATCGCCATAATTCTTGACCGCCGCATCCGTCGCTCCCGCCTTCAGGATGTCAGCCAAGAGTTGGTTGCGCGTGATATTGAAGAGCTGGCCCTCAAAAGCATCAAAAATCCACCCCGCCGACGCGATCACCAGGACCAGCCATTGATAGCGGGTCACACCCGCATACCAGGGTCGGGTCGCGGCGGGGCGCTGTGGAGTCGCTGAATTTTGGCCGGCAGCGGGCTGGGTCATGGGATCGATCGACCGAAGGCGTTCGAAGCCGCAAATCGGCTCAGCTCGGCGGGTTTCATTGAAGGCCTTTTAGCAGCGAATGCCGGCTGACGGCCAGCGAAAATTGGGAACGAGTCGGTTTTTCCAGATGGCTTGCGGGGAAAAGTGCCCCGTTCGTTTGTGAATTGCCGCTGGACAGTTGTTGCGGCTTGTGCTGCCTTGGTCGTAAATCATCAATACTATGAGCGCACCGGATCCTTCCCGCCTCTCACAACCGGAATCGCGGTTGACCCGCCGCAGTTTTTTGAAAAACACATCGGGCGTGGTCGTGGCCGGCTCAGTGATGGGAGGCCTGGCCCTCGAACGCGGGGTCTTTGCCGCGGGCGACGACACCTTGAAAATTGCGCTGGTCGGTTGCGGCGGTCGCGGCAGCGGCGCCGCCAACCAGGCGCTTAAGACCCCCGGAAACACTCGTTTGGTAGCCCTGGCGGATGTGCGGCCCGAGCAGCTCCAAAAAGGGCTGGCGGCGCTGACAGCTCAGCACCCGGACAAGGTGGAGGTGCCGGCCGACCGCCAATTCACCGGCTTCGACGGCTACCAGAAGGCGATCGCGCTGGCTGACCTGGTAATCCTAGCCACCTCGCCGGGGTTTCGGCCGATTCACTTTGAGGAAGCCGTGCGGCAGGGTAAACACGTTTTCATGGAAAAGCCGCTGGCGACGGATGCCCCAGGCATTCGTCGGGTGTTGGCCGCGGCGCAGGCAGCCAAGAAGAAAAACCTGAAGATCGGTGTCGGTTTGCAGCGGCGGCACAAAGCTGGATATCTCGAAACCATCAAACGCATCCAGGACGGTGCGCTCGGGGACCTGATCGTCATGCGCTGCTATTGGGACGGCGCCTCCCGGGACGGCGTCGAGCGGATGCCCAGCGAAACCGAGATGCACTATCAAATCCGCAATTGGTACTTCTTCACCTGGCTCTCCGGGGACCACATCGTCGAACAGCACGTGCATAACATCGACGTCATGAATTGGATTAAAGGCACGCACCCTGCCCGCGCCCAGGGCATGGGCGGGCGCCAGGTCCGTAACGCCCGGCGCCACGCTCAAATCTTCGACCACCACTTTGTCGAGTTCGAATACGCCGACGGCACGCGGATGCTCAGCCAATGCCGCCAGATCGCCGGCTGCTGGCCCAACATTTCGGAACACGCGCGGGGCACCAAAGGCGAAGCCGACCTCAACAATGATCGGAACCTGTTTGCCATCAAGGGCGCCAGCACCTGGCGATTCCAGCGCGAGGTTAAACCGGTGGACCCCTACCAGCAGGAGCACAATGACCTCTTCGATGCCATTCGCCATGATAAGCCCTGTAACGAAGCCGAGTTCGGCGCCGTGAGCACGATGACCGGGATCTTGGGCCGCATGTGCACTTACTCGGGGCAGCAAATCGAGTGGGAGGACGCCTATACTTCCAAGGTCGAGCTTTTGCCCAAAGAGTTCTCCTGGGAGGCAACTGCGCCCGTGCTGCCTAATGAGGATGGCTTTTATCCGGTTGCCGTGCCTGGCCGGACCGTGTGCGTATAGCCGCGGGAGACCCTCCGTATTTTCCGGTGAGTTATTTCTTGCATTCGAAGGGGTGATAGCAGTAAAGTCTTTTCAATAACCAATTACCAGGGCAACACTTTACCCGTGTAGCCCAAGGGGACTTTAGTTGCCGGACTGCAGTTTAGTGAAGACAGGCAGTTCCATTTCGAGGTTCGAATTGCTCGCGCTTGAGCCGAGGATTCTGCTTTCTGCCGTACCTTTACCGGGTGCAGGCGCGGGGAATTCTCCGGGAGGAGCCGCTCCTGCGTGGCAGCATTCGGCGGAGGAGGTTCGGCTCACTCAGGCGCACGAGACCACCGGCGCTGCGGAATCCACTCAAGCCAGTCCGGGGGGAGGTCTCCTGGCCGGGTTGCTGGAGGCTGCCGCTAGCAGCGCTTCCGTCCCAGCCGGACCGGTCGCGAAGGACTCCACAAGCCCCGAAACCGGCGCCGGGGAAAAGAGTGCCGGGAAAACCACCGAGGCCCTAGCGGTGGCAGCCCGCATTTCCGCCGCACCGAACCCGGCCAGGCCGGCAACGGTTCCAAGCGACACCCCGCTGCTTCCAACGTGCGCAACACCAGATTTGAACGGCCGGCAGGCCGCCCAATTAACCGAGACACTGCGCTCAGCACACGGTCCCCCGTCGGCGAACGAGAACCACATCCCCGGCACGACGACAGCCAAACAGGCGATCACCGCCAGCAGTTCATCGGCTGAGGTGAGTGGAGTTGCGCCAGCGACATCCGTCAGTTCGGGCTCGATTGCTGAAGGACCCACTCTGATGTTCGAAGCCTACATGACTGGTATCAGCTCCGGTTCTGACGGCACATCTACCCTGGCGGAGGCGAGTCTTGACAACGGCCTTTTCGACCTCAAGACCATCAGCGTTACCAAGAGCGGAACCAACATCACCTTCAGCGTGGGAAGCGTGACGCTCTTCAGCGGGATGAGCTTCACGGCGACCTTTGCGATCACAAACGGCACCTACAACAGCACCACTTCCGCTACAACCTACCGGTTCGATTTTACCGTCTCCGGCCTGATGCTGACGGTTGGGGAGGCTGTGAGCGTCACCGCCGGCAGCGTTCGCTTCCAATACACGCCGGCGGGTGACCCTTCCCCCGGCTTCGCGGCAACAATCAGCGGAGCCGTGACCGCTGGTTCACCGACCTTGATAGGGATCTCAACAGTGAACCTGACCGGTCTCAAGATTACTGAGACGGGTTTCAGCTTTAACGGATTCACTCTTCCCGGTTCGGGAACCGCTAATGTAACAATTGGCAGCCCGGCGATATTGAATATAGGCGGTGCGAGCCTGACCGTGGCCGGAGGCACCAGCACCACTCCCTTTAGTGTTACCTACAGCCCTACCGCTAGCGTGTCGGGGAGCATTACACTGGCTTTGACCAGCGCGAAGCTCTTCCCGACCGCCACCTTCAGCCAAAGCCTCATTTCGACGAATATCACCGCTGCATATGATCTGAGCAATTTTAACGGCACCAGCCGGAGCGCGGGTCTGAAGCTAACCATTGGCGGGTTCAAGATGGACATGGGCCCGCTGGAAGTCGCCGCCAGCCAGGTAGTTCTGACTCCTGGTCAGTCGACCATGGCGACCATCGCTTCAGCCAGCCTCGTGTTCAAGCAGTTCAGTGGCCTAAGCCCGCTTACGCTGAGCAACTTCCAACTGAACCAGGCCGGATTCAATCTTGGCACCCTGAATGCCACCTTGTTAGGCCTCGCTGGCGGGGCCACGGGGCCGGCAACCCTTCTCGGCTTTGACGCCATCGCGGTGAGCCTGACGGGGTTTGGGTTTTCAAACGCGACTTCCAGCTTCACGGGGACCTTTGGCCTCACGATTACAAAGCTGAAGTTGTTCCCAGGAATGCAGTTCCTGAGCGCTCAGGTGAGCAGTGTTCAGGCAACCTACTCCGCCGATCCTGCGGCCGGCCTGAGTCTGGCCATTACCATCCCCAGCATTGACCTTATCTTTGGCGGCGCGGTGGACGTCACCGCCACAAACGTCACTCTGTTGCCTGGACGAACCACGATGGCGACGGTCACCGGTGCGACCGTCAAACTCTTCAATCAAAGCCTGACAGGGAGCATCGGCACGCTGCAATTCCTGAATACCGGGCTGGACCTGACCAGCGCGAGCCTGACTTATGGCGGCACGGGCCCAATTTCGGTGCCAGGCGCGGGTAGTGCCATTGGGCTAACGCTGGGCTCGGTGACAGTTAATGTCGGAGGAGGTCCTCATTTAGTCATCAATACGAGCAACGCCAACCCAGTGAGCGGCACGCTGACGATTTCCTTTGGCAACATTGGCCTGTTCTCGACAGCGGCGGGGGTGACTGCCAGCGGCAGTGGCAGCGTTAGCCTGGACTTGAGCAGTCCGACCGCAACCGGGACCCTGACGGTCACGGTCAACAATTTCACTTTGGCGGTTGCCAATGTGTTTCAGGTCGGGTCGGTACTGGCAACCATAATGCCCGGACAGACGGTGATTGCGACCATCAACAGTGGCTCGATCAAGCTCATTCCGCTGAACAGCCTGGCCATTCTCCTGGGCAACATAAAAAATGGCCCGAACAGTTCAACACTGCAGATTACCAACAACGGTTTCACACTGGACAATGGGACCGCGAACCTGCCCAGCGTTGCTCTGGGCGGAACAGCGGGCGGCTTGCTGGCGATCACCAGCCCGACCCTGCTGTTCAGCAACGTTTCGTTCAGCACGACTACCGGGGCGCTGAATGGGACGGTCCATTTCACCGCCAGCGACAACGGTGCGACGCCAGCGGCGCAGCTCAGTTTTGGCGGTGGGGTTTATGCCAGGATCACACACAATCCAGCCAACACGTTGCAGACCACGTCCTTGAGCGGTGATTACAGCCTCTCGACCAATGCGCTATCCCTCTCCCTGGACCAGTTGGATCTGGCCTTGCCGTTCGTGTCGGTCCATGCGACCGGCCTGGTGTTCAGCTATGCGCCGATCGGTGACGGGACCAGTGCCGCGACGATGCTGTTTGGCGCCAAGGGAGCGAGTTTGTTTGTGGGAACCGTATCCGGCACCACTCAGGTAGGGGTGCAGGTGAGCAATGCGACGGTGGGCATGGAGGTGCGATACGCCCCGTCCGGCAACACCTACGCACTGGCTGCCAGCGGTAACGTGGCGCTGGTCGGGCTGCCGGCGAACAGCCTCGCGCTGAGCGGGACGGTGGCGGTGAAACTCAATACGATTACCGGGACGGTCAATGATTCCATCAACTTCAGCAGCACGCCGGGAGACAGCATTGCGCTGTCGTTTACGGGGAGCGATTCCGGGGAACTGACCGGCACCAACCTGATGCTGACGGTCGGAAGCGCGGCGAACATCACCGGCAACTTCAAGGTTACGAAGAGCGGAAGCAAAGTGCTGGTGGGGGTGAGCGGCTTCTCAGGCTTCGTTGGGTATTCCGGCATGTTGGGGAGCACCGACAACAGCACGGGGCTGAGGATCTCGGCGGCCGAAATGGGGCTGGAGATATACAACGATGCTACTAATGGGCCGGTTTATGCGGTGGACGCCTCCGCTGCGCTGACGCTGGTTGGGTTTGATAACTCGCTGTTCACGCTCACCGGGACCGCCAGCAACTCAAGCATGCTGGCCCACATCCAGGCCAGCACGATTGGATTCACCATCAACGACTCGATTCCTACGCCGGATGGGAGCTTCGCCCTGAACATCGCCGGCAATACCCCCTTGGCCTTTTCCGCGAAGGGATTGCACCTGGCGGTGAACGGGTTCGCCTCAATCACGGGCGATTTCATCTTCCAGATGCTGGCGCCGGTGATAACCGGAACGGTGACGACGACCGATATCCTGATGGGGGTGAGGATCGCCACCGCATTCCTCGGGGCCAATGAAGGGGCCAGCGATGAGACCGGGATCAAGGTTACGGGTGGCCAACTCGGCTTGATGCTGGTCAAGAAGGTTGATTCGTCCCTGAGTTCCCCCTTGCCGTTGACTTACGCGCTGGCGAGCAGCGGTGGAGCGCTGCAATTGGAGAACGTTAACCCGGTATCGATCAGCGCATCCGGCTTGACCTTCCTGGCCAACACCACCGGGGCGGCGGTGAACCAAACGATCTCCACCGGTGTGAGCAACTCGATAGCGTTGGTCCTTACCGACGGCACCAACAACACTGCCGACCAGCGGAACATCGCGGACCTCGAAGGCCACATCACCCTTAGCGTGGCCAATTTTGCCAGCCTGACCGGGGATTTCGGGTTCCAGACGAGCACCGATCCCGCCGGCACCAGCATTCTGGTCGGCGCGCAAAACGTGAATGCGGTGCTCGGGACAGCCAACACCAATCTCACTATCACCGGCGCGAGCCTGGGCTTGCTGATTCGGAAGCCACTCACCGGCGCGGCGACTTGCGCACTGGCGGCCAACGGCGGCACCGACCAGGTAAACGGAGTGCCGGACTTGCTTCTGACAACTGCGGGACTCCTGGTGAAGATTAATAACACCGGCCAGGACCCGACCACCTTGCCTGGCGCATCGCAATCGGTTCATACTCCCGCGGGCATTGTGGCGTTGAATTTTGCCGGCTTGGGCACCGGCAACGTGATGGATTTTGAGGGCAGCGCCACGTTGTCAGTGCGTAATTTCGTGACCCTGACCGGCAGTTTTGCCGTTACGGAGCAGGTGAGCGCCGGGGTGACGAAGTTGCTGGTCGGTGCCACCGGTATTGGCGGCTTCTTTGGCAGCCCTGACGGAAGTTTTGGCCTGCAGCTCAGCGGCGGACAATTGTTGCTGGCGCTCTACGACAACAACGGCAGCTCGAACTATGCGTTTGATGCTTCCGGGGGCGTTACCACAACTTTGTCGAACAACACGGTTCAGCAGAATATTGTCGGGTTCTCTAACATTTCCGCCAGTGCCGGCACCATCCATCTTCTGACAAATTCCTCCGCCACCACCGATGCGAATGAAACGATCAACATCGGCAACACTCCCTTCGCGCTGAGCGTCCCGAAGGGCACCACGGCGGCCACGGTGCAAAATGCGACGTTGCAGGTCGGTAGTTTCGCAACCCTCCAGGGCAACTTCGGCTTCCAAAAGACGGATATCGTGGCGACCGGCGGCACCCAGGTCACCCAGACCAATTTCACGGTCAGCGCTTCGAGCGTGAATGCGACCGTTGGGGTGGCCGATGGGGCCAACTTCACCGGCGTCTCTATTCAGAACGGGGCTTTGGGCGTGCTGGTGCAGAAGCCGGCCGGCCTGGCAGCCACTTACGCGCTGGTTGCCAGTGGCGGAACCGCTTCCCTGACTCTGCCGGGCGTGAACCTGACGGCAACGAACTTTGTCGTACGGATTAACACCACCGGGGCGGCCGTTCCTAGCCAGACGATCGGTACCGTTACGGTGGCTTTCGCTGATGGTTCGCAGGTGCAGGACGTCGAAGGCCACGTCAGCGGAACGATTTTCAATGCGGGCAGCAGTTCGGATCCGTTCGTGACGGTATCCGGGGATATTGGAGTACAGGCTACAACCAGCGGGAATGTAACGCGGATTCTGGCCGGAGCGCAGAACGTCAACGTCACCCTGGGCACCCCGGATACCAACCTGACGATCTCGGGCGCAAGTTTCTCGTTGTTTGTGCAGAAAAGTATCGGTATCCCGGCGACGTATGCGCTGGTAGCTAAGGGAGGGGCAGACCGGCTCAACGGACTCCCGAGCGGTCTGAGTTTTAACCTCTCCAGCGTGATGGTTAAGCTCAACAACAGCGGTCTGGATGTTGGCTCGCTGGTGAGTCCAACCACCACGTTGCATACGCCGGCCGGCAACGTCGCTCTGGATTTCTCGGGTCTCGGCGCCGGGACGGTTCAGGACATTGAGGGAACCGGGTCAGTTTCGGTCGGCGCCACGAACCTGTCAGCCGCGGCCGTGACCCTGAGCGGCAGCTTCGCGTTCACACGGCAGGCCGTGAGCGCCACGGTGACTAAGCTCCTGGTGGGGGTGAGCAACGTCAGCACCTTCATCGGTTCGTCCGACGGTACGAGCTTCGGCCTGAAGCTCGCGAATGGGCAGCTCGGGTTGGTCATCTACCGGGACAGCGCGGCTTTAACGACCACTTACGCCCTGTCTGCCTCAGGCACCATCAGCGCGGTAGGGTTGCCGGCGGATATTTCAGCCACAGTTACCGGCTCCCTCCAGGTCAACACCACCAGCAACCCGGTCAACGAGACGATCTCGACTCCAGGCGGGTTCGTCAGCGTCAATCTGGCGGCCGGTCCGAGCCTGCAGAGCCTTGCCGGCACCGTAAAGTTCACTTTCGGCAGCTTTGCGACGCTGTCGGGCAATTTCTCATATAGCTCCAGCGCCACGGCCGCTCAGACCAAGATTCTGATCGGAGCCAGCAATATCACCGGTTCGGCCAATGATGGGACTACAAGCGCTGCGCTTACCAATGGCACCCTGGGCCTGGTGATGTACTGGAATAATCTAACCAGCCTGTCGGCCGGCTACGCCTTCACCGCCAGCGGCACGGTCAGCGTTCTTGCGGGCAGCGGGACAGCGACGGCGACGGTGCTTCGCAATACGACGACTGCGGCGGTCAGCGAAACTGTCACCGGCGTCACGCCGAACATCCCCATCACTTTCACTTCCAGCCAGGTAGCCAACCAGACCACGGGCGTCGCTTTCCAACAGGTGACGATCAGCGGCATCACCACGCCGTTCCCCGAACTAAACGCCTTCCTGCAGAACCTGACGGTCACCGCCACTAGCAACGGGCAAACCAGCATTTCGGTCAGCCAGAATTTTGACCATATCACCCTGGGTGATTTCCTGAAGATTGACACGGTCAGTCTTACCGGGGATCTCACTTTCAACGCCGGCACCAGCAATTGGGTGGGCACAATTACCTTGAGCGCTGCCGGCGGGGCGCTCTTCCCGAACAAGAGTTTCAGCGCCACGATTGGCAGCATCGGAGCCGGAAGCCAGATCGTCTTCAACAGCGACGGCACGTCTAACTTCAGCGTGGTGGTTAACAACCTGTCTTTGAGCCTGGGCGAGGCGTTATTGGTGAATGTGCCGACCGCCACGGTGCAGTACGTCCATAGCAGTTCGACCGCGCCGCAGACCCTGGCGACGCTCCTCAGCGTTACGGCAACGTCGCCTCAGTTCGGCTCCGTCACCGGTACCGTCACCAACCTCGTGCTGCGCACCGACGGGTTTAGCTTCGACAGCGTCAGTCTGACCGCGAACAACCAGCAGCTCGGGAACATCCTGAGCGTGTCGCAAATTAGCCTTGCATTGGGGAATGGGCCGTTCAACGTCACCTACAACCACTCCGGGCCGTCGGACATCAGCAATGGCAGTTCAACGACGACACCCACGCTGACGTTGACGATGCAGGGCTTGCAGTTGTTCCCCAACGGGGGCTTCATCCAAACGAGCGTTGGGTCGGTTACGGCTACTTATGACTTTGGCGGGTTTGACGGGGCCAGCCTTTCCGGCCGGCTCAAGATTGCGATTCAGAACTTAGGCCTCAAAGCAGGCGACGCGATACAGCTTTCCATTCCGAGCATAACCATAACGCCGGACCAGAGCATTATGGCCGTGGTGCCGACGGCGACGCTCAGCCTGCCGATGTTCAGCAATCTCGGCACCGTCACGCTGAACAACTTCCAAATCCTGCAGACCGGTTTCAGTGTCGGCAGTTTCACTTTCAACACAACTGCGGGCGCGGGCTCGGCGATTGGCAGCATCGCGTCGTTCGACAGCCTGCAGGTCACCGTTTCCAATTTCGTCTTCAATTATGGCGGTTCGCCGTCGTTCGGCGGCACGATCAGCCTGCAGGCGGCCAACCTCGTCCTGTTCCCCAGCATGCAGTTCATCCAGGCGCGCCTCGCCAGCGTGACGGGCACATTTGATCGTGCAAATGGGATGCGGTTGACGGTGAGCATCCCAGCGATGGATGTGGTACTGGCGAACACGGTGACGATTCATCTGACCGGAGTAAACTTGCAGCCCAGCCAGACGATTATGGCAACGGTCAGCGGCGCCGCGGTCGATGCGGATTTCGCCGGCCAGCACCTGCACGGGCAGATTGCGTCACTGAAGTTGCTGCGGACGGGCCTCGACTTCACGAGCGCAGACCTGACGGTCACCGGGCCGGGTTCGAGCGGCGGACTCGGGAGCTTCCTGAGCTTTGACAGCCTGGGAGTTCACCTGGCGGGCGCGACCACCGGAGCTGATTTCATCGTCGATATGACTCAACCGCAGCCGGTCAGCGGGAGTATAACGGCAAGCTTCAACAATGTGCATTTGTTCCCTGGGAACGCGGCCTTTACGTCCAGCGGCAACGGTCAGGTCAGCTTCGATTTATCCGGCAGCGGTTCGACAGGGAATTTGACGATCACGGTGACGAGCTTTCAGATGACCATCGCCGGGCTGCTGAGAATCACGTCGCCGTCTATCGTGATCACCCCGGGCCAGAGCACAATCGCCGTCATCACCAACGCCACAGCCACCATATTACCGCTCAACGGTCTCGCGGCGAGTGTCTCGAAACTGACTATTACCCGAGCGGTGCCGAACCAGGCGAATACCTTCAATGGATTCAGCATCGATAACGCCAGCGTAACGTTAAGCAACGGGATCGTGCTGGGCAACCTGTTGAGCGTCAGCGCCCCTACCATCACGTTTACCAATATCGATTATACCAGCGGCAGCGGTGGCGGGTTGACCGGGACGGTGCAGCTTAACAGTTCGGGCGCGTCCTTGAACCTTGGCTCCGGTGTGACCGCTGCTATTAGTCACAACCCGCTTAACACGACGGACAATCCACCCGGACTGGCGTTGTTTGGCTCGTACGATTTCGGCACCCAGGCACTCAAACTGACCCTGGAGCAGTTCGATTTGACGCTGCCATTCGCCAGTGTGCACGCCGGGGGCATGGTGTTCAGTTACACGCCGCAAGGTGACGGTTCGACGGCGGCGACGATGCTGGTCGGGGCAAAGGGCGCCAGCGCTTTCATCGGCGCCGGCTCGGGCAGCAGCGCCGTAGGGTTGCAGGTAACGAATGCGACGTTGGGCCTGGATGTGCGCTATGCCGCCTCCGGCATCACCTACGCGCTGGTCGCCAGCGGCGGCGTGGCGCTGGTGGGGCTTCCCGCGAACAGCTTGACGCTGAGTGGGACCGTTGCGGTAAAGCTCAACACGATTGTTGGCAACGTCAACGACACGATCAGCCTCAGCAGCACGCCGGGCGACAATGTCACCATTAACTTCACGGCGACCGATGCCGGTGAAGTTTCCGGCTCAGGGCTGCAATTAGGAGTGGCCGGGCAGGTGCAAGTCAGCGGAAACTTTAAAGTCACCAAGCAGGTGCAGGGGAGCGATACTAAACTCCTCGTCGGCGTGGACAGCGTGAATGCATTCCTGGGCGCGTCCGATGCGCAAGGCAACCCGACTGCGGGCGTGCAGGTGACCGGGGCGGCGGGGGGCCTGGTGATCGATACCAACGCCAGCGGCACCGGCTACGCTTTGGATGCCAAAGGGACGGTGGCTCTGGTTGGGTTCAGCAACGTGCTGAACCTTACCGGAAATGCGGAACTGCAGGTCAATACGATGAACCAGGCGGTGCAGGATAATGTGCCACTGGCATCTGGAGGCACATTCCCCATGCCGTTCAACGCCACCACGCCGGTTCCGTTCAGCGTCAGCGTCAATAGCGGTACGCTCGGCATCGTTGGCTTCGCTTCTTTGACCGGGTCGTTCAGCTTCCAGAAACAGGCGCCGACGGTTTCCGGAACGGTGACGACAACACAGATGCTGATCGGCGCGTCGATCACCTCGGCCTTTGTTGGGGACGCAAGCCAAACCCATGGCTTGAACATTACGGGCGCGAGCCTGGGCCTGGTGCTGGTTTCGAAGACGGATACGAAACTGACCACCCAGGCGGCGCCCACCTACGCGCTGAAAGCCAGCGGGACGGCGTCACTAGTCGGGATGCCGGCCAACACTTTGACGCTCAATAGCGTCACCCTGGCCATCCGCGCCAATACAACTGGGGCGGTCCAGACACAGACGATCCCTGTGGGCAGTGGTTCTGTGGTGTTGGACTTCGCCACCGGCGACAACGTTCTGGATGTCGAAGGGACGGTGGCTCCAGGTGGATTGAGCATCGGCACGTTCATCACGGCCTCTGGCAGCCTCCGCATTACCAAGACCAATTCCGCGAGCCTGACCACACTGTTGATTGGCGCGACCAATGTGGTCGCCGACGCCAACATCCCGGGTGCCGACCTGGGTTTAGTCAACGGCATGCTCGCCTTGGGGATTTATATTGATAATGCGGGTGGCGTCACTTACTCGCTGAACGCCTCAGGTACGGTAAGTCTCACCGGGAGCAGCGTTGGCGACTTGAGCGTTAGCGGCACCATAACCGCCCAGGTCAATACGAGCGGTGCGCCGGTCAATAGCGTTATTAATGTGAACGGCACCGCCGTTCCGTTCCAGGTTGGCCAGGTCATTGATACGGCTCAGTGGAACGGCACTTCAATGACCTTATCGCAAGCTCCCTTTGATTCCAGCCCATTCAACGCGACCACCAAACCGGTGGGCGTTCTGGTGACCGTAATGCAGAATGGATCGACCACGACACTGGATGGCTCAAAGTACACACTGGCGGGCCAGACGCTTACCTTCACGACGGGCAACCAGCCTGCCGCGGGCGCAACGATTCGCGTGACCTATTGGGTCGGGACGAACATCACCCAGTTCACCGCCAGCGGGTTGACCTTACGGGTGGGCAATTTGGCGACGATCTCCGCGGATGTCATCGTAACCAGGACCGCTTCGCAGCTCACCGTGGGCGCGGCAAATGTGAATGTGCAGGCCGGTATTACCGACGGCACGAACTTCACGGGACTTTCAATTACCGGCGCCAGCTTCGGTTTGGTGATTACCGGCAGCGGGTATGCGCTGGTCTTGAACGGCGGAACCGACTCGCTGCAAGGCATCACTGGCCTGAGCCTGAGCGCGGGAAACTTGAGCCTGAAAGTGAACACGACCCGCGCCGCTGTTGCGATTGCGAGCATTGCCACCCCCAACGGTGGCTCGATAGGGGTAAACTTCGCCGATGGCACAATCATCGAGGACGTGGAGGGTGGCCCGGTGACCGTTTCGATTGCGGGCTTTGTCAGTTTGCAGGGCAATTTCGCTTTCATCTCCACCAGCCACAACGGCACTCCGTTGTGGCTCTTTGGCGCAAGCCAGGTCACGGCGACGCTGGGGACGCCCGACACCAACGTAACCGTCTCGGGCGCCAATATCGCTTTTGTCCTCCAAAAACCGGCCGGCACTACGCCGACTTACGCGCTGATTGCCAACGGGGCACTGGCGTTAAACCTGCCCCTAAGCCTGACTTCGGTTCTCGGGTTGCCAGGTACTCTCAACGGCGGGGTTAAGATAAATCACACTGGGTTAACCGGTGCAGCCCTCAATACATTAGTAGCCGGCGCCACGATCACGACGTCAACGGGCGCCACCATGTCGTTCGACTTCAGCGGATTTGCCACCGCGGCCGATACGACTGACATCGAGATGACCATCCTCGCCGCCAACCCTTGGTACCTTGCCAGTTTCGCCCGGATAAGCGGCAGCTTCTCGTTCACGGAGCAAATCACCGGCGATCCCAACAATCCGACTCAGACTAAACTCATGATCGGCGGCACATCCGTCGTCGCCCTGGTCGGAACGTCCAGTTTCGGAGTGCAGATTGGCCAACCGGCCTCCGGTCCAGCGGATGGCCAATTCGGCCTGGTGATATACCGCGGAACGGGCAGCTCCGTCAGTTACGCCCTGATGGCCAGCGGCAGCCTGACTCTTCTCGGTTTGCCGCCGGCCGGGTTCTCGCTGATGGCGAGCGGGTCAGTGATGATCAACACCACCAATCTGGCGGTCCAGGAGAGCGTGCCGACGCCGGGCAGTTCGGTGAATTTGAGCTTCGCCGATGGTAGCAATGGCTCGCTCGATCAGCGGAACATCAAGAACGTTTCGGGCCAACTAACCCTGAGTCTGGCTTTTGCCAGTTTGTCGGGTCGTTTTGGCCTGACCTTGGGCAGCAGCAACCAGATGCTCATTGGCGCCACTGGCGTGACGGGCACGGCGAGCGCAGGCTCCTCCGCCAGCGTGTCTAACGGGACGCTGGGCCTGGTCATTTATTCGGATACGAGCTATGCCATGATCGCCAGCGGCACCGCCAGCGTGGGCGGTTTCGCGGCGACCGCGCAGGTCTCGGTCAACACCAGCAATGCTGCTGTTAACGAGCAGGTAGCCGTGGGCAACACGGTGGTCTCGCTGAGCTTGCCCGCGAACCAAAACCCCACTGTCACCATCACCGGGATCACTACCCCGTTCGGCGAGCTGAATTCCATCCTTAAGGGCCTCTCCGTGAGCGCCGGCTCCGGCACCTTCAGCGTCAGTCAGGATTATACCAATGTCAGCCTGGGCGGGTTCCTCACCTTTGCCACCATCCATTTGAGCGGCACGAATCTCACCAGCACGTCCGGGCAGGTCACAATTTCCGCCACCAATGCCGTCCTGTTCTCCGGGCAGAGTTTCAGCGCCAACCTCTCGACGATTGGTGGGAACTACGATTTCGGCACCGGGAAATTCACCGTGACCATCGGTCAGTTGACGCTGAAGTTCGGCGACGCGCTCACGATCGCATCCACTGCTCCGTTCACAATCACATACACCCCCGGACAAAGCTTCACCACTTCCACATTATCGGCGTCCGTCTCGTCGCCGCTCTTTGGCACAGGCACAGGCCCCGGTATCAGCAATCTCAAAATCCGGAACGACGGCTTCCAGTTCGACAGCGCCTCGCTCACAATCACGAACGCTAAGCTGGGATATGTTCTCAGTGCCGATTCGATTGTGATCTCCGGCGGTCCGGTAAATGTTACCTACGGCTCGACGCCCAGCATTACGGTCGGTCCTGGCGTGACCGCCAACGTGACCAATCTCAGCTTGTTCCCGGTCAGCGGTTTCCTGACCAGCCACATTACCGGTAGCGCAACCTTCAATTTCTCAAACTTCGACGGCGTGAGCCCGAGCGGCGCGCTGACCTTGAGCCTGACCGATGTCGAGCTCACGTTAGGCGAGGCTCTCAAGCTGCAAGCCGGCTCGGCAGCCAGCCCAATCATTGTCACTCCCGGCAAGCCGGTCATGGCCATTGTGCCTTTGGCCACGATGACCTTCCCGCAGTTCCCTAACCTGCAGGCTAAGGTGACCAATTTCCAACTGCTCCAGAGCGGCTTTGTAATCGGCAGCGTGACCGTTCAGGTGCCGCAGTCCAGCAATAGTTTCGCCAGTTTCCTGACGTATGACAGCCTGACCTTGAACTTGCAGAACTTCGGCTACAGCTCCGGCGGCATCGTAACCGATACCTTCACGCTTCCGACCCCTCCGGCCACTGACCTGCCGCTCGCTCATCCGCCGCAGGATAGAAACAACGTCTCGGTGTTTCTGACGGGGACCGCTGCCAATGCGACGCCGCAGCTCATCACCCCGGACCAGTACACCATTGACAATCAGAACCATTTGCATTTCACCGGCACGGTACCGACCGCCGGGACCGTATCGGTAACCTATGCTGTTGACCCGACCAGTCCCGATGCCCTGAACGTCACACCGGAACTACACGGGACCTTCACGCTGAACGCAACCAACGTGAAGCTGTTCCCCGGCCTGAGTTTGCTGACGGCGCAACTCGGCCAGGTCAGTGGCAGTTACGACTTCGATACGACCAAAGGCGTCGTGCTGACGATTACGATCACAGCGCTGGATCTTTCGCTGGGCGACGCGCTGGTCATCCACGCCGGGCAGGTCCGGCTGCAACCGGGTCAAAGCACGATTGCGTCGGTGCCCGTAGCCACCGTCCAAGCCAAGCTATTCTCCGGGTTCGCCAACGCGCAGGTGACCAACCTCAACATCACCCGCACCGGGTTCACGTTCAATAGCCTGACATTTACGCCGGGTTTGAGCGTCACCGACACGAAGACCGTCAGGTCCACTGATGCCTTCCCGGTGAATATGACCCTGAGCAGCACCCCGCAAAATGGGAGCACGCCGATTGTGGTATTGAGCGTGGATAATGGCACGACCGCCGTGCTAAACCCCGCTGATTACACGCTCAATCCCACGACCCTCGCCCTCACCGTCAATAATTATAACGGAACGAGCCTCGGCACTTGGACCAGCGGTACGCTGGCCGTTCTATATGCCACCGGCGCAAACAACACTCCTATCACTATAGGCAGTTTCCTCTCGATTACCGGGCCGAGCCTCGTCGCGCAAGGCCTGACTGCCGGGAGTCCCTTCACGGTGGATATTACCAATGCCGCTGCGCCGGTTACCGGCCGTATCATCCTGTCCGGAACCGTCAGTTTGTTCCCCGGCTCACCAGTGACGTTCAGCGGAACGGTGAATGCGCAGGCGGCTTTCTCGGGCGCCAATCCGACGGGCCAGTTTACTATCAACATTACCAACCTGGTCCTGACGATAGGCAACGGCAGCGGTACCAATCTGTTGGAGATCGACGCCGCCGGAACCATTAGCATCACACCCGGCGCTCCGAGTATCCTGGCTACCATTCCAAGCGCCACCGCAAGGCTCCTGCCAATCCCCGGTCTGCCGGCGCTGACCGTTACCAATCTGCAGCTCACGCGCACCGGCTTCACCTTCGACTCGGCAACTTTGGCACTCGCGAACGTTACGGTGGCCAATTTACTGACTTTCAACGGTGGCAGCTTGTCGATTAACAACCTGGTTTACACCAGCGGCAGCCCGCTGACCGGTACCGTCGGTTTCCAGGTCACTTCGGCATCCCTCTCGTTGGGCGCGGCGGTGAGCGCTTCCATCACCTCACCCATCGGGGGCAACGGCTTGACCGGCACATACGATTTGGCTTCTCAGAACATGCAATTAAGCCTGCAGCACATCCACGCGAGCCTTGGCCCGGCTAGCCAATCGCTGGCGACACTGGATGCGGACGGCGCCTCGTTGTTGTTCCAGGGGGGAGCCAGCGGCAAGATGCTGTTGGGGATTACCGGCGTGAGCCTGACTATTGGCGACCCGACTGGACCCCGGCTCCAGCTCGCCAATGCCAATCTCGGCCTGGCCGTTTACAATGACTCCCCGGTTGATTACGCCCTCGACGCCCAGGGCACCTTTGCCGTTCTCGGCTTGCTCGGTGACTTGGGGCTGACGGCAAGCAACCTTGAAGTTCGCGTCAATACGACCGGGCGCGCCATCAGCGAGAACATCAACGTCAACGGCACGACCATCCCCGTGACGTTTACCCTCGCTGACGGCAATGTGAGCCAAGCCCTGGCCACCGGGGTCAAGGTCCAGATCGGCTCGTTCCTGCAGGCGACCGGCAACTTCGGATTTACAAAAGTCGTTGAATCCGGTGTAACGAAGCTGCTGATTGGCGCCAGCGGCGTAACTGCCTCGCTGGGCGACGGCACGCTCGGGGTCAGCATCACCAATGGAACGCTGGGCCTGGTCCTTTATACTAATGCCAATAACGGGTACGCCTTGGACGCTTCCGGAACGCTGGCGTTGAACGGTTTGAACGCCCTGACCATTACCGCCACTGGCCGGGTTCGGCTCAACACCACCGGCAGTGCCGTCACGGAAAGCATCCCGACGCCGGGCGGGAACGTCGCAGTGCATTTTGCGGACGGCCAGGTGCCGGCGGGGGTGGCGGATGGAACCAACCTGGCTCTGTCGTTTGCCGCGAGTCCCCTTCATCTTCAGATTGCCAATTTCCTCTCGCTCGACGGCAACTTCAGTTTCACTCAGGCCACCTCGACCGCGAGCGGGCAAACGACTACCGAGATTGATATTGCGGCGACGAGCGTGACCGCTTTGGTCGGCAGCAACGGCACTGGCTTGAACCTGACCATCTCCCAGCTCGGTTTGGTGCTCTTCCGCCAGGCAGGGGCGTCTCCGACATACGCGTTGACCGCCAGCGGCACTGCCAGCCTCACCGGCATTAGCGTGCTGGCGCTCTATGACCCTACCGCCGGCAACTTTACGACACCGGCGACACTTGCGGTGCGCGTTAACACGACCGGCCAGGCGCTTACCAGGCAGATTCCGGTTCCGGGCAGCCCCAGCCCCGTCACCGTCAGTTTCACGGACGGTTCCAATGGTTCGGCTGACGAGCGCCAGTTGATTGATGTAGAAGGCAGCGCCGGGCTGTTAGTCAAGGACGGCTCCGGTAACGAGCTGGCCCACCTGTCAGGGACCTTTGCCATCACCAGAACCGTTGACCCCAGTGGTAACAGCAAACTACTGGTCGGAGCTACCGGGGTTAGCCTGAGCGTCGGCACCACCGGGTTTGGCATTAATAACGGCACCCTGGCGCTGGCGCTCTATACCACGGCTTCCACGAGCACTTACGCGCTGGATGTCTCCGGCAATGCCGCCATTAATCTTGGCGCGTCGGACTTGAGCGTTTCGGGTCGTTTGGAACTGCGCGTCACCAACGCCGGCCGCGCGGTCAGCGAAACGATTAACGTCAGTGGCACTGCCGTGCCGATGAGCTTTAATTCTCTGGTCACCGACGCCCCTCAGAATACTCCGGGAGCGACGATGACGCTTAGTCAAACGCCCAGTGCGGCCAGCGTAATCGTGCTGCAGGTAACGAGTGGAAGCACAGTCACGAATTACACTGAAGCAGCGAGCGGCGCAAACACGTTTACGCGCAGCCTGGATGCGAACGGACGCACGATCCTGACCTTCCACAGCGCTTTGCCGGCCAACGCTGGCGTGGTCGCCAGCTATTATACCGACGTGATGCAGTTCTCGGCGACCGGCCTGGCTATTCAAGTTGGCACGTTTGCTCACCTTGGCGGCGACTTCACGATCACCAAAACAAGCAACGGCTTTACCCTGGGTGCGGTTAATGTCACCGCGACCGTTGGCGTCACCAACGGGAGCAGTTTTGCGGGCGTATCCATCACCGGTGCCAGTCTGGGCATGGTTTTCAACAACGGCGGTGGCTACGCGCTGGTAGCCAACGGCGGCACCGACACGTTGACGGGGGTGCCGGGCGTGAGCTTAAGCGCCAGCGGCCTGGTGGTCCGGGTCAACACGACCGGTACGCCGGTGACCGACAACGGCCTGGCAACCGGCAACCCATTGGCCGTGCTGGCCGGCAGTCAGACCATCGCGCTGGATTTCAGGTCCACCGGAAATGCCCAGGTGTTGGATGTCGAGGGCAGGGTGAGCCTGTCTATCGGTGGATTCGCTTCGCTGACCGGCAATTTTATATTCCAGAAGCTGCCTGATTCACAGAATCCAAACGGGGCCTACCTGGTTGTGCTCGCGTCCAACGTGGCGGTGGTACTTGGGACCAGTGACATCAATTTGACGATCGGCAGTCAGTCGGCCCCCGCCAGCCTGCAATTACTGATCCACAGCGTGCCGGGCAGCCCCACCAGTTTCGCGGTGGTCACATCCGCTGGCAGCATCGCCTTAAACGGTGTGCCCAGCCTGTCGCTTTCGAATGCCAACCTCACGGTGAAGTACGATACCGGCCTGGATACGACCGCCGCGGGCGTGCCCACCACGGTGCAAACATCGACCGGCCCGGTCACCTTGAACTTTGGCGGCTTGAAGGATGGCACGACCGATATTGAAGGCGTTGCGACGTTGAACATCGCGAATTTCCTGACGCTCAACCAGGCCGCGGTAACCTTCCAACAGGCGCCCGATGCGGCGCATCCAGGCCAGAGCAAAATCCTGGTGGGCGTCTCCGTCAACAGCGCTTATCTGGGCACTCCCACCTTCGGCCTGCAATTCTCGAACGTGCGGCTCGGCGTTGTGATTTACAAGAACACCAACAACAGCGGGTCCACTTATGCGTTGGTGGCTACGCTAGGCAGCATCACCGTCCATGGCCTGCCGGATGCCTTCACACTGACCGGCACGGCGTCGCTCCAAATCAATACGACCGGCGCTGCCGTTACGGACTCGGTTACCGTCGGCGGCACGGCCATCCCGATCCAGTTCACCGACGGCACCAACGGCACAGCCGACCAGCGCAATATCACGAGCCTCGGCGGCGGCCTCACCCTGACGATCAACGCGGGTTCGGCGGTGACCTTTACGGTGAGCGGCCTGTTCTCCTTCAGCCAGACCGTGACGGGCACGCAGACGAAGACCTTGATCGGCGCCGCCAATGTCAGCGGTGGCGTGACGGCCTCGAGTCTCTCCTCGTCGATTAACATCACCAGCGGCCAGTTGGGCCTGGTGATGCTCACCGACTCGGCCAACCCGACGGGCGACGGCTACGCCCTTTACGTCTCGGCTACGGCTAGCGTCACCCTCCCCGGCACGAACGCGCAGGCGACTTTGACCGTTCGCCGCAACACGACCACCTCCGCGATTAGCGAGACAATCGCGGTGGGCAATACGACCGTGCCGGTGACGTTCCTCGACACGGAAGTCTTCACTCAGGCCAACGGGGCGTTCAACAGCGTTTCCGTCAGCAACGGCAGCATCACCATTGGCAACATCATCACCATTACCGCCGCCAATATCACCCAAAATGGCAACTCCCAAGTCGCCACGAATGCCAGCATCGTCTTTAAGGATCCTTCCAGCGGCAACACGTTGTTTACGATCAGCGCCAGCTCGGTGACGTATGCCCCAACGGCCGGAGCAACGCCTTGGAGCCTGGCGGTGAGCAACCTGAGCCTTTCGTTCGGCGGCATGGTGGTCATCACGGCCGCCAATGTCACTGTTGGGCCCAACCCCACCAACCCGGCTGTAACTCAAATCGGCATCACCGCCGGCACAGTCTCGCTTTACGTCAACAACAAGCTCTACATCAGCATCACTGCCGACCTGCACTTCCACTTCGGTGGAGCGGACGGCTTTGCGCTGGACAACGGCCAGGGCCTGGTGGTGCAGGACTTCTCGATTTTGCCGGACAGCACCAGCAGCTCGGCCCAAGCCATCCCCCGACCGCTGGGGGGTGGGGGTGGGGCTGCTTCGACGCACACCCTGGGGCCGCTGACCCTCACAGTGCCTGATTTTAGCTTCCACAACTTCAATTTCGCGCCTGACGGGACTCTTTCCGTTCAACTCGAGATCAAGGAGGACACACTAGGGCTGAACGCGGGCCCGTTCTCCGCGACCTTCACCAACCTCGACGCGAAGTTTGACCTTAGCTTCAAGATCAACCTGGCCCATCCGCTGTCGGTTCCGTCCAACATCAGCTTCAACAACTTCACCATTAGCGCGGGCAACGTCTCCATCGTCTTCGGTACATACCTGACGTTGACGGCGAACAATGTCGCGCTCAATCCAGAAGCGGCCGCCAACCAGGACTTCCTGAGCTTTGGTGGCGGAGCCACCCCCGGGACGTACGGCCTGTCGGCGGCAATAAATGCCGGGCCACTGCATCTTACCGGCGGCGCCAGCAACTTCGCCATCGAGGGCAATGGCAGCGTGGTGGCCAAAGCCAACTTCGTGGTGGCGCTCAGCGTGGGCTCCAATACCTCGGGCGGCGATGTCGGGCTGCCCGCGTGGCTCCCGTTGCGCGACCTGGCAGTCGCCCTGAGTTGGGCTGACTTCAATAACCACCCGGATCAGTTCGACATTATCCTTTCGGCCACAGTTTCTTCCCCGAGTTGGATGCCCAGCACGGTTACCTTCAGCGGGAGCATCACCGGGGTCAGGATCAACGTCGCCAAGCTGTTGGCAGGCAAGAACCCGATTGAATCGATCGACGGCGGCGGCATCAGCATCGGCGGCACGCTGATGGGCGGCACGCTCAACGCGACGGTGATCATTGGCACGGTGAAATTTGACTCCCAGGGCAACGTGATAAGCTCGACCGACAGCACGACTCCTGTGGTCAGCACGATCTTCTACGGCGCCATCCAGGGCAGCCTCGACCTGCCTGGCCTCGGGACGGTCGGTATGCGCCTGGCGATTTGCGATTATGGCCCGCTCTCCTTCTACATCGAGGCGCCTATCCCCCTGACCATTCTGCCGCAATTCGGGATCACGCTAACCAATTTCCGCGGTGGTATCGATTTCGGCTTGGACCTGCCAACACCGACCGACCCACGCGATCTGCGGGGCGGACGCTATCAGCCACCGCTTAAGCAGGACCTGGCCACCTGGACCGCCGAGTTGGTGCAGCAGATTGCCACTTTCCACGCGCACCCGCCAACCAGCATCGCAGACGTCTTCCAGCCTCCGCTCCAAATCCACGCCGGGGCCACCCTTTACGACTTGTTCTTGAGCCAGGACACTTTCAAAGCCGACGTCGATGTGACTATCGCTCTGGTGAAGGACCCGGTTACGGGCAGCATCGGGGTGAAAATCCTGCTGAACGGCACGTTGACTTTTGGCGATTCGCTCAGTCTCAAGGCGACCATCTTTGCCGACCTGAGCAAAGTTCAGGCTGGGCAGGCGGCTATCCTGTTCCTTTTGGACGTCCCGGTGCCGGGCGGCGGGGAGAATAGCGCGCCTATTTTGTCCATCTACGGCAGCATCAGCTTCCAGTTCCTCGATGCCAACCACCACATCATGGACCCGCGGACCGATGGCACACCGACCTATTTTAACATCTATATTACCGGCGGGGCCGACTTCACCATCGAGAACATCGTGACGTTCTCAATTACCGGCTCGATCTCCCTGACCTTCTCGTCGCACAGCTTCGAGATGCAATTTGCCGGTTACATGAACCTCGTCCAGCCGGTCGCTTCGCAGCTCGCACAAATTGGCGGCGACATGGTCATTAACAACAACAACGGCAACTTCGAGATCTACGGCGTCATCTACGGCCAGTTCGACCTGGACTTGAAACTGAACTCGAACTACGAGTTTTCCACGCATGCGGCGGGGCAGATCCAACTGAACACCACCAGTCATCCGGTGACGCTGACGCTCTTTAACGTGGCCCCGCCCACGTCGAATGTGCAGGCGCCAGCGACTGCCTCCAACCCGTCATCCGACGGGCCGGCCCTGCCGACGCCGGACACGCACCAGCCCAAGCAATTCACCCTGGCTCCCAACACCTTCGAGATGCAATTGGGCGGCCGATCTGACTTGATCCTGGCCGGAATGCATGTTTTCCGGATTTCCGGCGGGATGGACCTGCTGATTAACAACTCGCAGATGACGTTCTTTTTCAATGCCGAGATGGATCTCGGGCCGAAGAATTCGCCGCTGCTGACGTTCAGCACCACCGGGCTCTTGACCATCAGTTTTAACGCCAGCAGCACGCCACCCGGGCCGGGATTCGCCGCTTATCTGAACCTGACCGTCTCCGGCGCGATGCCCGGCGTGCCCAACACTTCGTTCGATGCCTCCCTGTTGATGCAGATCAACACCTTCGGCGCTGACTTTAATTACACCGTGCCGGATTTGCTCAAACCGTTTGTAAGCTTTACGAGCCTCACCATTTCGGGTGCGGTGCCGAACCTGGATGGCTCACATGGCGCGGTCGGGCCTTATGTAGTGATCGGTGGAAGTGGTCAACTCAGCTTGCTGGGCGTCTTCCACGAGAGCGGCGCCTTCCGCATCCAGATCGATTCGAGCGGCTTCCAGATGCAGTTGCAGGGCTCGATGTCGCTGCAGCCGATCGGCAGCATCAACGTCAATGGCGCCCTGTCCATCAGCTCCGCGGGCCTTGCCGGCGTGCTGACCGCCAGTATCAACGCGGGCAATTCGGCGATTGGCTTTAGCGGCACAGCTGAGGTGGAAATCAATACCGGCTTTTCGCCGATCACCATCCAGCGGTTTACGGTCGATAGCAACGGCAACGTCAATGGCGCGACCAGTATCTCGCTGGATCCCGGTTTCTACTTGTTCGTCGGCGGGCGGATGAATGTGGTTGGGATCATTACCATCAAGGGAAGTTTCGAACTGAAGGTGACCCCGACCGAGATCCTGGTCCATCTTTCGGGCTCGATCAGCCTGTTCGGGTTCGACCTGGGGCTCAGCGGGTCGGCGGCGATGTATTTCGACAGCTCGCCGGGCCTGGCGCTGGACCTGCGCCTGACGCTCGGCACCGTCATCAATACCGGGATATTCAGCCTGAATGGCGACTTCGAGCTGAAGATCAACACCACCAACGTGCAGCGCGCCGAGAGTTTCCAGGATGGGAGCTCGTTCAACCTGCCGAGGAATTATGCGCAGGTCGCCGTGAACAACGTGGACCTGAACATCCTGGGCCTGCACTTCAGCGGCAGTCTCTTCATCACTCTGTCCAGCGGGTACTTCCGCATCGAAGTGCCACAGAGCAATCCGCTTCAGTTCAGCCTGTTCGGCATCGTAACCATGGAGGCCTATGGGTTCATTGATTCCAACGGCGAGTTCGATTTGACGGCCTCAGCCGGCTTCAGGCTGGGCGATCCGAGCGTGTTGGGCGTAGCCGGCAACATTTCGGTCGAGATCTTCTCTTTTTACGATGCCAACGGCCAGCATCACGCCGGGTTCCACGGCCACATCGATGCCAATGCTGCGTTTTTGGGCATCGGCATTGGCGTGTCCGGCGACCTGACGGTGGACAATGGCGACGTAACGTTCACGGCCACCGCCAGCGTATCTGTCCTTGGCGTGGGTGGCAGCGTCTCGCATACGTTCACTTTCGGGCATTTGAATGTGCCGCCGCCGCCGCCGTTGCTGGCGACCTACCCCGGCACGGGCGTGTTGCAGGTTGACTTGGGGGCCAACAGAGCTGCGCGCAATGACCCCAGCGCTACTGACACCAACGAGAATTTCACGATCGAGCAGGTCGATTATGCCGACCCGCGCCAGAGCTCGAATCCAGCCATCCGAAACAGCGGCGATCCCAACGGCCAAACAATCAGGGTGACCGCTTACGGAGTAACGCAGACATATGCCGGCGTCACGCAGATCAGCTTCACGACGCAGGGCGGTAACGAAAACATCGTCATCGACCGGTCGGTTACGGCCAACATCCTGATGACGGATGGTTCGGGCGGCTCCGGTTCGACGTTACACATTCTGAACTACGGCAGCGGCTCCGCGACTTTCAACGTCGGGAACTACACCAGCTCCAATCCGGGTGATGTGACGATTCAGGGCGGCAGCGGTACGAACACGCTGAACTCGCATGCCACCGGGTTGGTGACCTATACCCTCGGCTCGGGGGCCAACGATGTGAACACCTTTTCCGGCACAACGTATGTGGTGGCACCCACGGTCACCGGCGCCACCACAATCGGCAACAACAGCACTGGCAACACGTATGTGTATGTCGCCTCGGGCGCGCCTCCGGCCTATTCTTCAAATCTCCCAACCAGCGGCGCCGGTGGCGACCTGGCCAACGTGCAGGCGAACTTGTTCCTCAATGGCGGCGGCAGCGGCGTGATGCAGGTCTTCCTGGACGACACCGGCGACGCGACCGCCGGAGTGGGCACCTTCGCCTATGCTGCGCCTTATGGCGTGCTGACCGGCTTCGGGATGCCCGGCGCCGCCAGCATCCAATTCCAGGGCCTCACCGGTTTGAACGCGCTGCTGGGCAGCCACGGCAATTCAGTGCTGGTGCAAGGCGCGCCGGTCGGCAGCCTCAACCTTTATATCGGCGCCGGTCCGAACGTCGTGAATGTGGGCGATAGCGGGCATTCGCTCGACAATGTTCACGGAAACGTGACGGTGAACGGCAGCGGCCGTGACGCCCTGGCGTTTGCCGACGTCGCGGCCAACTCAGCCAGGACCGGCACCTTGAGCGCGACGACTCTCACGGGAATGAACATGGGCGGCACCGTTGCCTACAACGGCTTGACCACCCTCGGCCTGACCCTCGGCAACGTGGGCGGCAATAATTTCACTGTGGCCGGCACCAACCCCGGGACGGTCACCACCATCAATGGCGGCACTGGCGCGGACACGATATCAGTCCAGGCCGACAGCAGCTTGACCTTCATCAACACCCAGGGCGGTAGCGACGTCGTCAACATCCAGGCGACCGGTGCGACCACCACCGTGACGACCCAGAGCGGCTCCGCGGCGACCGTCAATCTCGGCAACTCGGCCAACAGACTAAGCGGCATTGCAGCGCAGGTGCTCGTACAAGGCCGCGGCTCCGATGCGCTCGTGCTCAATGACGGTGGCAGTACTACCGCTGGCGAGACCGGCCGGTTGAGCGCAAACTCGATTACCCAGTTCGGCATTGGCAGCGCCGTGCAATACAGCGGGCTGCAGAGCCTCAGGATAAACCTCGGCTCCGGTGGTTACCTCATGAGTGTCGTTTCGACCAATGCCGCCACCACGAGTACGATTGCGGTTGTCAACCCGACCGGCAGCGCTGCCAGCACCATTAAAATCGGCAGCAAGGCGCCGAGTGCCGGCGGGATTCTCAATAATATCCAGGGAGCGCTCATCCTGAACGGTGGCGTGCGTGACACGGCCGTTGTCGATGGCACCGGTGCGACCCGCCCGAGCGCAGGCAGCCTCGCCGGGGTGCTGACCGGCACGCAATTGTCCGGGATGGGGCTGGGCGGCGGGATCACCTACAGCGGCCTTGGTGAGCTTGATGTGAACCTCGGCTTTAGCTCCAACGTCTTTACTATCCGGAGTACTAACGCTTCCACGGTCACACGGGTAACCACCGACGCCGGCGACATCGTCAATGTCCAGACCACCAGCGGCCCGACGTTTGTCACAACCCAGACGGGCACCAACACCGTCAACGTTGGCACCAATTCTCCGAACCTCAACGGGATTCTCGCCGGAATTCAGGGTGCGCTCACGGTGGTCGGCACCGGCAGTGACACATTGAATCTCGACGACACGGGCACTGCCGCAGGCGGCTCCTCGAACGGCGTCCTGGCTTCGACGACTCTCAATGGCCTGGGCATGGGCAGCGGCGGGATCACTTATCGCGGCCTGGCCATCCTGAACCTGAACCTGGGGCAGGCCAACTACACGCTCGGGGTTTCCGATACCTTTGTCGGCTCCGTCGGCAGCAAGCTGACCAACATCACCACGGCCGTCGGCACCGAACACAATATCATCGATGTAGGCAGCACTGCGCCGGCCATGGGCGGGACGGTTAACGGCATCGCCGGCAAGCTCGTCATTATCGGCCAGGCCGCCGGCACCGGCTCCGACGTCCTTAACGTCGACGATTCCGGCGACACCGCGGCCAACTCCGGCACGCTGACTGCCACTCGCCTCACAGGATTAGGCATCTCTGTGGGCATTGACTACAGCGGTATCGAGGCGTTGAACATCTCTCTCGGTACGGGCGGTGACACCTTTAATGTCCAAAGCACCAACCCCGCTACCATCACGACCGTGAGCACGGGCACGGGTTCAGCCTCAAACGTCATTAATGTCAGCAGCAACGCCTCGGGAGTAAACGGCAACGTCAACGCCATCGCGGGCCTGCTCATCCTAAACGGCCAGAGCAGTTCCGACACAGTGAACGTGGACGACACATCCGACACCGCTCCCAACAACGGCACTCTCACGGCGACTACGTTGACCGGGCTCGGGATGGCAAACGACGACCCGACTAAGGGCATTCAGTACAGCGGCATCGAAGCGTTGAACATCAACCTCGGCTCGGGCAACGACACGTTTGTCATTCAAAGCACCGGTACGGGTGCAACGACGCTGAACGCCAACGGCGGAGCGGACCGCGTGGCCGTCAGGACCATCAATGGACCAACCACAATCAATGGCGGCGACGGCAGTGATGTGATCAACGTCGGCAGCAACGCCACCATCACGAACAATGTTGGCGGCACCGTCAACGGCATCAACGCTGCCCTCACTGTTAATGGCAACGCCAATGCGACCGGGCCAGGTGATGTGCTCAACGTGGACAACACGGGCCAAACCGCGGCGACCACCGGGGCGCTCACTTCGACCCAGCTTACGGGTCTGGGCATGGCCGGTAGCATCACTTACGGCACACTGGAGTTTGTGAAGGTTAGCCTCGGCAACGGAAACAATACGTTTGATGTGCTGAGCACCTTCCCGACCACCCAGGTGATGGTGTACGGCGGCGCCGGGACCGACACGATCACCATCCACTCGGTCAACGCCCTTCCGGTGGTCGTGGACGGCGGCCCGGGTAATGATTTCCTCTATGGCGGCCCCGGCGCGGACATTCTTATCGGCGGCGCGGGTGATAACTATATCGACGGGGGTGGCGGTGCGGATGTCATCTATGGCGGTTCGGGCCATGACACCCTCATTGCCCGCGGTACTGTGGGTGCCACCATCTATGCCAGCAAAGGCGGAAGTATGATCACTGGCTCTGATGGTCCGGATACCATTTATGGCGGCCCTGGGGATGACACCATTCATAGCAATGCTGGCGATGACACAATTTACGGCGGCGGCGGCAACGACAAGATTTACGGCGGGTCGGGCAACGACACGATCTACGGCTATTTACCGAATGGACCCATCTCCGCCGCCGGTTCTTCTTACATTCAGGGCGGCGATGGCAACAATGTCATCTTCGGCGGTCCGGGCGTGAACACGATCCTGGTAGGCGCGGGCAATAACTACATTGTCGGAGGCGGGGCCGCTGATGTCATCACGACGGGGAATGGGAATAATGTCGTGATTGGCCAGGGCACCGCCGGCGTTACGATCACGGCCGGCAACGGCGAGAATCTCATTTACGGCTCCAATGGGCCGGACGTCATCCATGTCGGCTCCGGCGGCAACCGGATTTATGGCGGCAGCGGTAACGACCGGATTTATGGCGGTAGCGGCAACGACATCATCATTTGCGGCTCGGGCAATAATTACGTCGAGGGTGGCGGTGGCAGCGACTTGATCGTGGGCGGGCCAGGGAACAACACCATCTACGGGTATAGTCAGAATAGCACTGGGGACGACCATGCGGTCGACTACCTGTATGGCGGCGGCCACAGCACTCTGTACGGCGGCGCCGGCAACGATTACCTGTTCGGCCAGGGCACCGACGTCATCGTGCCCGGCAGCGCCGGGAGCTGGGTGTATAACGGACCCAGCACCGCCGGCTGGCCGGACACGACTGTGCCGCCGATTCCGCTCCCGCCGGGGGGCCTGAGTTATCAGCACCCCAACGGTCCTTCGCTGCCGAGTGCACCCGACCTCCCGGGACGCTGGACCGGATTCGCCGGCTCAGCAATCGATACTGGCCTCAGCGGCGACTTGGGCATCGCCTCCCAACCGAGCATCGTGGCAGGAGCGGCGGCTCAATTTGTTGCCTGGTCTGACGCTCGCAACGGCAACTACGAAATTTATGTGGCCGCCGAAACGGCAGGTCAATGGTTGGAAGTTGCGGGCAGCGCGGAAGCTGGCGGCGTGAGCAACACTCCGACGGATTCGCTCCGTCCGAGCATCACCTTGGGTTCGGACGGCCAGCCCATTGTCGCGTGGACCGAAGTCACCGGCGCTTCAACCGACATTCGAGTGGCCAGGTTTGATCCCACGGCGAACGGAGGCAACGGAGCCTGGGTTGCCCTGGGCACGTCACTGGGCGTCGGCGGTATTAGCGGGACCGGCAGCGCCGACCACGCGACCGTTCTGAATACCTCCGCGGGCCCGGTGGTGGTCTGGCTCGACAGTTCAAGCGGCACCACGCAGATCTATGCGAAGCGCTTTGCGGGCGGGACCTGGACCGCTCTCGGCACTGGGGCGGCCAGCGGCGGCGGTATCTCGGGTTCCGCTACGAGCGTCAGCGACCTCTCCGCAGCGACTAATGGCACGAGGGTGGCGGTGGCGTGGTCGCAGTTGGATTCGGCGGCCCACCAGCAGATCTACCTCCGCGAGTACAACGGGGCGACCTGGAATGAACTCAGCGGTTCCGCTTCCTCCGGCGGCGTGAGCGGCACCGTTGGCGCCAGCCGCGCCCCAAGCCTCGCTTACCTCAGCGGCACGCTTTTCGTGGCTTGGCAACAGGAAAGCCCGGCAACGGTTCTGCCGGTTGACATCTATGTCGCTGCCTACTCGGGTGGCGCCTGGTCCGCGGCTGGTACGGGCGCCTTGAGCCCGGGCGGTGTTTCCAACAGCTCCGGCAGCGCCACGCATCCCGAGTTAGCTGCCAACGGCGGCAAACTCTACCTGGTTTGGGCGGACAACAATTTGCTGCCACGAGGGATTCCCACGCTCCACCTCTACGCCAAAGTCTGGAACGGCAGCAGTTTCGTCGAGGAAGTGCCAGGTGATGCCAGCTACAGCGGCATCGCCACCGCCAGCATGCGGTTCCAAACCCTGTCCCTCGCGGTGGATACAGCAGGCCATCCGTTCGTAGCGTGGGATGATGCGACCGGCATTAAGTCCTCGGTTTTTGTGCGCGGCGATACATTCGATCTCCGCCGGTTGCTCACGGCCGACAGCACAACCTCGATCCAAACGATCCTCGACAGCCAGAGTCCCGCCCGCGGGGACGTCATCCTGGTAAGCCCGGGCACCACCTATTCGACCGGCGTCAACATCACCTCCGCCGACGCGGGCGCGCTCATCCTCGGAGCACCGGATTACTCAACCGTGGTTCAGGGAGCTGTGACGGTGACCGGAACCGCCGACGTGATTCTTCAACGCCTGACGATCGGAGGCGGTATCAGCGCCACCGGCAGCGACCGGTTGGCCATCACCGATGATATAATTCAAGGGACCGGCTTGACGCTGAGTGGCGGCGCGGACGTGCGGGTGACGCGCAACACGTTCACCGGAACAGGCGGGATCCGGATCGCGGTCTCAACCAAAGGCTACATCGCCGAGAACGCCATTCAGGTGACGGGGACCGGCCTGGACCTCTCAGCCGTGTTCACCGGCCTGATCTTTGGCAACGACATTTCCCAGGCCGCCACCGGGGTTTCGTATGCAGCTGCGGCCACCCTCAGTGCGAACCTCATCCATAACAACACGCTCGGCGTCAATGTGACGGCGGCCGGTGAAGCCGCCGGTCTTGGATTCGTCGGCACGGCCAAAGCCAATCAGATTTATGGCAACACAATCGGCGTGACTCTAGCTGCGGTCGCGCGTATGCGCGGCCAGCATATTTACGACAACACCACGGGCGTGACTGGCTCGGGCGTGCTGGGTGGGAGCAACCTCGACACGGCAAACGTCATCGAACAAAACACGACCGGTGTTAACTTCGCCGGTACAATTCAGTTCAACCGCATCGACGGCAACGTGACCGGCATCCAGGCGGTTAGTGGCGACATCATCATCCACGACCTGATCTACCGGAACAGCCAGTTCGGCATCCTGATTAACGGGGATACCGATGTTGGCGTGGTGAGCGACACGATCTACTCGCCGCTCGGTGACAGCATTCGCGTCCAAGGTGGCTCCAGCGACATTGAGGTGCGCAGCAACATCATCTGGTCGGAAACCGGCTACGACCTTTATGTGGCCAATGACAGCCAGACCGGGTTCTTCAGCGACTACAACGATCTCCATGTTACCGGCACTGGACGTGTGGCTTACTGGACGAAAGACTTCACGGACATCCTGGATTTGCAGGCGGACGTGGCGCTGATCGACCTGCATTCGATCGGCCGCACGGCGGTGAACCGGAATTGGTCGGAGCCCAGGTTCCTGAGCCGGGCGTTCGATGATTACCGCGTGTTTGACATGGTGGCCGGTCTGCGCTTCTCCAGCCCGACGGTGGATGCGGCCGACCCGTTGACCGACATGGGGGTCCCATTCTACTACACGAACCTGCTCGTCAATCCGGGCTTCGAACAAGGCGTGACCGGATGGACCGTAAACCTGGGTGCCGGAACGCAAAGCAGCGGTCTTGCGCCGTTCTCAGGCAACAGCTATTTCTTCGCCGGCCCCAACGCACAGGGCTTCGCCCAACAAACAGTGGATTTGCAGGCCGCCGGTTTCACGCCGGCCCAGTTGGATTCGCAGGATTTCGTCGTGGTTTTCGGCGGACGTGTTCGCTCGCTGAACGAGAACCCGGTGGACCAGGGCCAAATCAAGCTCGACTTCCTGGATTCCACCGGCGCGGTGATCGGTGTCGGCGGCCTGGCGGTGGGGCAGAACCTCACTGATCGGTGGGAACTCATCGGCGGACGTCTGCTTCTACCACAAGGTACCCGCAGCCTCCGCTTCCGGTTCGAAGCCAATCTGGTTTCAGGCCCCAACAACGACAGCTATCTCGATGGCGCTTTCGTTTACGTCTTCAGCGACACGGTGGCGCCGAACCAGGGCGCCACCGGCAATACCTCTGCGGAACTAACGGAGCCGACCCGAGCTCACATCGCCCTTCGATTCCCTGACCTTTACACCGATTGGGAGAAGGACAGTCCGCATCTCATTCGGTGGCAGTCTTACAACAACGTTAACGAATCGAATGTCCGTATCGACCTTTACCAGGATGACCCGGTCAATGGCCCGACGTTGCTGCAGACCATCGCGGCTTCGACTCCGGACAATGGGCAGTACAGTTGGATCCCCTCCAGTAATCTCATCAATTACGGCACATACGGCCTGCGCATCCAGGTCTCCTTCGTCAACGACAAGTCGGTCGTGGATCGCAGCACGGAAACTTTCACGGTTCCCGAATCGGGCGACACCTATTACGTGAACGATGGGAGCACCGTCAACGACGAATACACCACGGCGATCGGCTCCAACCGCAACACGGGCAAGCTCCCCAGCGCTCCCAAGCCGAACCCAATCAACGTCCTGCGGATCTATGAGCTCACTAGCGGCGCCGTGCTTAACGTGGATACCGGCGTTTACCCCCTCATTTACACCGCGGTAATGACGGCTAAGCCCGGCATCGGGCTTGGCACCGACCGTGGCTTTTTGTTCCGTGGACCGACCAACCCGTCTCGCACCGCCGAGTTGACCACGGCCATTCCCAACAACCCCAATGAAACGCTGTTGCTGCTCGATGACGCGGGCCTCATGCAAATCCGCTTTCTCACACTCACCGGCGGCAAATATGGCATCTATGCGACCGACGGTACAACCGGTTTCGTGGGCGAGCGGTTGACGGTGCGCAACAATGCCCAGCAAGGCATCCTTTTTGATGGGAACAGTGATTTCACCTTGTTGAAGGACATCACCGTCTATCATCACGTGGGCTACGACGGAGTGAGCCTTAACGGCGGCATCGGTGGCGTGATCCAAAACCTGGTGAGCTACGACAATCGGTACGGGCTGTATGCGGCGAATCTGGGAACGCTCACCGTGAACGGAGCCCAAATCTTCTATAATTCCTCGACCGGCCTGAGACAGGAAGGCAGCACAACCGCTACCCTGGACAGTCTGGTCGTGTATGGCAACGCGGCCGGCCTTGATCTTTTCGGCACGGTCACCGTCTCGAACTCCCAAATTTACGATAACGTCGGTAATGGCATTAATGCGAACACTTCCGCGTTCAACCTGCAGAGCTCCGAAGTACACGGGAACACTGATGGCGTTGTCCTTTCTGGCGGCGTCGTCAACGGTAGCCGCATTTATGGCAACATCGGCGTCGGTATCCGCGCCACCAGTTCGTCCATTACGGTGACGGGAAACGCCATATACTCCAACCAGTATGGGGTTTATGCCGGGGCGTATTACGGCGGACCGTTTACCATCACCAACAATCTGATCTACGGCGACTCGGTCGCAGCCATTCGCCTTGGCAGCAAGGGGCCTTCCTCCTATGAGCTTGTCAACAATACGATCTACGAAACCACCTCGGACGCCATCGTCGCTACCACCTCGGGCAACATCCACCTGCGCAACAATATTATTTGGACCCTGAACGGCTACGGGATCTATATCGCCAACGATAGTCAGATCGGTTTCACTAGCGATTACAACGACCTCTATGCCACGGACAGCGGCAAGGTGGGCTATTGGCAGGGCGACCGGGTCACGCTGACTAACTGGCAGTTTGCTAACTTCAAGGATAGCGACAGCCTGAGTGCCGATCCGGTGTTCGTCAACGCCGTAGGGGCCGATGGCATCCTTGGCGCGCCGAACGTGCAGGGCTTGACAGCTTCTTACTACGCCGACAGTACTTGGACCGGGCCGCCAGCCATCACCCGAGTAGAGCGCCAGTTCAACTTCCAGGGGTATGGAACGCCGGATAATTCGTTGCCCAATGGTAACTGGTCGGCCATCTGGCAGGGGTTCATCAAGTTTGACACACCGGGCGATTACACCTTCTACGTCAACTCGCACGGGCCGCAGCAGCTGATCGTCAATGGCCAAACGCTGGTCAACGACGCATCCGACCCCGGAGTGGAGCGCGCGGTCACCTACCACGCCAATGCGGCCGGTTACGTGAGCTTTGTTTACCAGATGGCCGACAAAGGCGGCTATGTCAGTGCGCGAGTGGACTGGTCCACGCCGCTCGCCAGCCGCGCCCTGCTGCTGCCAGGTCAAATCTCCACTAGCAACTCACCGGTCGCTGTCGCGGACGACAACTTCCACGAGCAGTCGCTTTATGGGAGCTTCAAACCCGGGCTGGGATTCACTAACGATTTGCAGCAAAGCCCCACGATCGATCGCGGCGCCCCGACGGATTCCTTTGCGAATGAACCTGCGCCCGCGGGCGGCTACATCAACCTGGGCGCCTACGGCAACACGGCGCAAGCCTCCAAGAGCCCGGCGCAGTATATTCTCCTCACCGCGCCGAACGGCGGCGAGCGTTTGCCGCAGAAGACCACCTTCAACATCAGTTGGCGTTCTGACGGTTTCACCGGCAACATCCGCATCGAGATCTCCTCCACCGGCTATGGCGGCCCGTTCACTGATCTCGTGAGCTCCACCCCGAACACCGGTTCATATTCGTGGACGATCAACCCGAGCCTTTTCTCGATCTCTGACCAATACGTGCTGCGGCTAAGCGCCGTGACCAACACTTCGATTTCCGTCACGAACAAGGCGGTTTTCAGCGTAATCGAGCCCATCACCAACTACTACGTCAACGACTCCGTTTACGACCCCGTCAACGACCAGTACACCTTCGCCCCTGGAAACGACTCCAATGATGGACTCACGCCACAGACTCCCAAAGCCAGCATCCTCGGCATCCTCCAGACCTACAGCCTCCAATTCGGCGACACCATCTTCGTCGATAACGGCGTTTATAACCTCGCCACCAATATCGTCATAACTCACGCCGATTCAGGGGTCAAAATCCAAGGGCCCACGTGGGCTGGGGGCGTGGCGCTGTTGAACCGCGGCAACACTTCGGCGGGTTCGTACGTCTTCCAGTTAAACAACGCGGGGGCGGTGACGTTGTCGAACCTCTCGATTACTGGGGCGTATGAAGGGATCTACGTATCAAACGGGTCGATCAACTTCACGTTGCAGAACTCGGTGGTGTATGAGAACACC
>DATMRF010000079.1:0-6469 GCA_035566435.1 Candidatus Acidiferrum sp. | reverse complement strand
TTTAGCCACCACAACACGTCCCTCCGCGGCGGGTACGGGATTTACAGCGTGCGCGAGGATCTGGGCGCCGTGGACAACTTGTCGTTCTCCCCGCCGTTTTTCCCCATTGCGATTAATTTCCTGCCCGGGCCGGGAAGTCTCGCGATCTGTTTCAACCCAATCCAGCCACAGGCTTCCCGGGCATTCCACCGCTCGGGGTGTTGAGTCCCGCGTTTGTACCCCAGCCGTCTTTCTTCACTGGATTTCAACCGACTTGCACGCTGGGCCCGCCGAGCGGCGCGGCGGGTGTTTCCTCGCAATGCGGCGCTGGATTCTCCGGCAACGTGAGCAGCTTGATTGCTCTTCAGGTGCCGCAGCACTGGGTTGCGGGGACCACGCAGCAGTGGAACCTAGGCGTGCAACATGAATTGGGAAGGCAGTGGTTCCTTGAGGTCGGATACGTCGGCACGAAAGGCACGCATTTGCGGTCGACGTACGATCCGGCGGAAGCCACGTTGGCGTCGCCGCAGCACCCGGTGGTGATACCGGGGGTGAACTGCAACGGAACGAAAGGAACGGGAGCGCAATGCACGATCGTGGATAGCACCGTGGAGAACGCGCCGGCGCGCTCGCCGTTTCTGGGGATAGGGCCCGCGAATTTTGAGGCGTTTGCGCCCAATTCCGATTCGCACTACCACTCGCTGCAAATAACTGTGGGACACCATTATTCGAAGGGACTTTACTGGCAAAGTGCCTACACCTATTCCAAGGAGATCGATGATGTCTCGAATGCGACCGTGTCGTTCGACACTCGCTTCAACAATCAGAAGATTGCCCGGGATTCGCGCGGGCTTGGCGACTTCGACCGGCGGCATCGCTTTGTGACCAGCGCGGTTTACCAGTTGCCATTTTATGCGAAGGCCGAGGGATGGAAGCGTACAGCCTTGGGCGGATGGGAAGTCAGCGGTGTGCTTACGCTGCAGTCGGGGTTGCCGTTTACCCCGATCGATTCCGCGGGGGGCAGCGCCTATGCGCTCAGCAGTCCGAATCTGGCGACACCGACGTTTGCGCCGGGGCGCAACTGCGGCAATGCCGTAACGCACGGGGGAGTGGAATCCCGGCTGGCTCATTGGGCGGATCCCACGGCTTACCTGTCGGACGCGGTGATTCCCCTGGCGAGCGGCGCTACTGGCGATGCCACTGGCTTTGGCAATGCGGGCCGCAATTGCATCATTGGGCCACCGCAGAAGAACATTGATTTCACGATCGGCAAGATGTTCCGGCTGACGGAGCGGCAGAATCTGCGGTTCCAGGCGGAGTTTTTCAACCTGTTCAATCACCCCTCGTTCGCCAACCCGTCGGCGACGGACATCGAAAGCGCGAGCTCGTTCTCACAGGTCACGTCCGTCGTGGGGACGCCGCGGCTGATTCAGTTTTCGCTGAAATACCTGTTCTGAGCTGGCGGCGCAAGGGCGAAACTACATGCGAGCGGGGTTTTCGTTTGTCTTAGTTGAGTCGGTCAGCTCCTGCAATTTTGCCAGATGCGCGCGCACTTGATCCGCGTTCGGCGCATGTGGGGCCATCTCCAGGTACGTGTTCAGTTCTGAAATCGCGGCGGCGTGGTCGTTTTTCCGGGCAAAGATTTCCCCCAGCAAAAGATGAACCTGCGGAAAATGAGCGGGAAGGGCGATGTGTTCCGCCTTGAGCGCGCTCTTTTCGGCTGCTTCGAGTTTGTTGAGCTCGAAATTTGCGAGCGCATTATAGAAGTAGGCGTCAGCGCAATTTACGGGATCGAGATCCACGATGAACGCGGTTACAGCGGCGCGGTTCAAAGGATCGAGATCCAGGATGTGATTGGTAAGAGCCAGGAGCACTGGCCAATTTCCCTCCACGAAGGCCATCGACGCGAGGGACAGATAAGGTGGCAGGAACCGGCTATCAATGGCCGTCGCCCGGGTGAACGCAGCGCGGGCCGCCTCGTTCTGGTTTTCCTTTTGTAAAACGCCGCCCAAATGGAACCAGGCGATCGCATACTTGGGATAAATTCCCACCGCCGTTTCAAAATACTTGTGCGCGGTGGCGAGATTGGCTTTTCGCTCGGCGTTCAGGCCCTTTTCATAGGCTTTTCTGGCATCGTTCGGTGCCTGGTAAGGGAGGGCGCTCAGGGTCTCGCCTTTGATTTTTGTGAACCGCTGCACGACGATGACGCCGACGTCAATGTTGTTGCCGAATGTGTCGAGATCAATGAGATCGATAACGCTGGAATGAAAACCAGAACTGGCGGCGCGCAGTTCGCAATTCCTCAATTCGCTTCGTGGAATACCCGTTTCGGACCTGTCGCGCGTTCCGCTTGATGGCGAGGCCGGTTCGCCGCTGGCGTCGAGGAACGTGTCTGCTTTTGTTCCCAATTGCATGCTGAACTCGCCGCTGGGGGACGCATACACCTGCTGGCGAACCTTGGCATTGCAAATCCGCTCAACCATTACATCGTGTGGAACCGGGGTGCTGTCGCTGGTTGCGACGCGTCCGCGGAGAAACATCACGAGTTCCCCTGCCGGTTGAGTTGGCCCCAAATTCGGGCCGGTGGAGCCTCCAGCACGGCCGGAGGTCGGAGGGGGAGGGCCAGCCGGAGGTGGCGGGGCCGGGGGCTTCTGCGCCGTTGCGACAGGCACCAGAAGAAGAATTGCTAATGCCGGCACGATGAAAATGCGAACCCGTTGGCTCATAGGTCGCTTCTTGCGTGAAGAACCTTAGATGCCCAGGATTCTAGGTCGCGGGCCTGTTGGCGTCAAGGCACCGGAACAGAGGGTAGAGACAATGAGAAAATGGAGAACCAAAGAATTGGTGGACGAGACCGGGATCGAACCGGCGACCTTCCCGGTTGGGACCGGGACGCTCTCCCGCGCGCCTGTGGTGATGAAATAAGGTTGAAGTGATTTGTGCTAAGGCTTGGTGGACGAGACCGGGATCGAACCGGCGACCTCATCGTTGCGAACGATGCGCTCTCCCAGCTGAGCTACTCGCCCACGAGTAGCAACCTTCAAAATATTAGCAGAGCTTCGGAGAAGATTCCAACGAGACGGAAAATTAGTTTCCGCACGGGTGCAAGGCTTGGCGGAGTCGCGGACTGGGCCACCTGAAGGTGGCCGCTACGGTTTACGGTTGGTCGTGGCCGGAGCCGCTGCGCTGGGCTACGACCTTGCGGGCGTTTTCATAGAGCGCGCGGGCTTGGGGAATGGATTCGACGGCTTTTTGCACTTGCGGATCGGCGGCGAGCAAAACTTTGTCGCCTTCCTGGGTGCCGTAGGCGGACATGAAAATTTCCTGCTTGATCTTGCGCTTGATCCAGTCGAGGTTGTCGGCGAACTCGACTTCGGTGTACTTCACGTTGTGCTTCGCAAGGTAGCCGCGGAATTCGCGGAGAACGTTGTCGTCCACTTCAAAGCTGTGAGTGATGGTGGGCTTGGTGCCGAGGTAATAGCGCGTGAAGCCGGCGACGCCCTGTTCGGCGGGGTAGAGGACATCGGCGCGGAACAATGTTTCCTGGAACTTGTCGTACTTGGGCGAGGGGACGATGATGTCCGGTGTGATGCCGCCGCCGCCGGTTACCTGGCGGCCGCTGTCGGTCTGGCGGATTTCCGTCGGGTGGTCGGGGACCTTGCGCTCGTAGTGATATTCGTAAAGGGAGATGGATTTGTAGTCGCGCTGGATGAGGCGGCCGCTGGGGGTGTAGTAACGCGCGGTGGTGAGGGCGAGGCCGGTGTTTTCGGAGAGCGGCTGGACAGTCTGGACCAGGCCTTTGCCAAAGGTGGTTTCGCCGACGACGAGGCCGCGGTCGTGGTCCTGAATGGCGCCGGAGACGATTTCTGCGGCGGAGGCAGAGTTGTTATTGACCAGGACGACGAGAGGCACGGTCATGCCTTGATTGCCGCGGATGGCCTTGAAGCGGCGTTCCGGTGCGCTGCGACCGTGATAGGAGACGATAAGCTGGTCTTTTTCCAGGAACATGTCGCCGACGGCAACGGCTTCGTTGAGCAGGCCGCCCGGATTGCCGCGAAGGTCGAGGACGAGGCCGTCGAGAGAATTAGCGCCAAGCTGCTTCAGGGCGTCGGCAATTTCGCGGTCGGTGGTCTCGTTGAACTGGTTGAGGCGCATGTAGCCGATGCCGGGCTTCAGCATAGTGATGATGTCGACGGAGTGGCGGGGAATTTCGTCGCGCGTGACGGTGAAGATGAGCGGGTCGGCGTAGCCTTCGCGCGTAACGGTGATCTTTACCACGGTGCCCTTGGGGCCTTTGAGCATGTCGGCGACCTCGGTGGTCGTCAGGCCGTCGGTGGACTTGTCGTCAACCTTGGAGATGATGTCACCCGGGCGCAGGCCGGCGTTGTAGGCAGGCGCGCCGACGTAGGGAGACATAACGACGGTATGGTTCTCGCGAGGAGCGACGACCATGCCGACGCCGTAATACTTGCCGCGCTGATCTTCGCGCAGGAGGGCGTACTGGCGGGCGTCAAAGAAATTCGAGTGGGGGTCGAGCATGCGGAGCATGCCGGGGATGGCGCCTTGGTAGACGGCCTTGTCGGCGTCCACGGGCTCGGCGTAATTGGCTTGGACGACGGATAGCACACTCGTGAAGTCACGGACGGCGGTTTGATAATCGTCCGTGGTTGCGGTGGTGGCGCGGACCGAGGGTCCGTAGATGCCACCAAGGATTCCCGAGATAAGCAGGACTACGACGACCAGAATTAGGCCCCGACGTTCTGGATTCATGGATACCTCACGGTTAGCGTAAAGCCCAGTATAACATGCAAAGTCGAACTCTCGTTTGACACGATTGGCTGCCCTTTCTATGATGCACACAGGGCGTTTTACGGCGCTTTTTACCTATGCTCAGCGTGCCGCACATGATCGTGGTCTTTCTGGTGGTGCTGGTGGTGTTTGGACCCCAGAAACTGCCGGAATTGGCGAAGACCCTGGGGAAATTGATGGCGGAGTTCCGCAAGGCTTCGACGGATTTCAAAGGGGCCTTTGAAGAAGAGATGCGGGACTTGGAGCGCCAGGCGCGGCTTGCGGAGGTTCGGAAGAAGACTGCCGACGCGGAGGCCGCGGAGGCCAAGGCGAAAGGCCTGGAATCGCCTGCGGCGTCGAGCGCGACCTCTGGCACGGAAACCCTCCCGGAAGCGGCTGCGGATTATCCGGCTGGGGACGGACCCGTGGTGAAGCCGGAGGCCGAAGCTATCCCCCGATTAGACGCGTCGAACGGCGAAAGCGTGGCCCCATCCACAGAATCGAAGAGCGAAAACAGCCCGAGCGAAACTCCCCCTGCCCATGACCAACAGCAGCCAGCCTGACAATTCCATCGCGGCACGACTGGAAGAGAGCGGCGGCCAGATGACGTTTTTTGAGCATTTGTCCGAGCTGCGGAAGCGGATTATCAATTCGTTGTATGCGATCGGGATTGGGGCGTTTGTCGGAGTCTATCTTTCGCAAAAGTTTATCGGGTTCGTCACGCAGCCGATGATTAAGGCGCTGAAGGACGCGGGCCTGGAACAAAAGCTCATTTATACACACCCGGCGGGTTACCTGAACATGGTAATTACGTTGGGCGTGTATCTTGGCGTGGTGCTGGCTTCGCCGGTTGTGTTGTACCAGTTGTGGTTGTTTATCGCGCCGGCCCTCTACAAGCACGAGCGGAGCGCGGTGACCGGATTTCTGCTCTCGACGGTGTTTCTCTTTCTTTCGGGAATTGCGTTCGGCTATTTCGTCACCTTGCCCTATGTGCTGCGGTTCCTAGTGAGTTTCAAGGGGCCCGTGGTGCCGATGATCAGCATCAATGAATATTTCGATCTGATCCTGATGATTTTGCTGGGACTCGGGCTGGTGTTTGAATTGCCGATTTTGATTTTCTTTTTGTCGTTGTTTGGAATCGTGACGCCAAAGTTTCTGTGGCAGAATTTCCGGTATGCGATTTTGATTATTGCCGTGGTGGCCGCGATCATTACCCCGACGCCTGACGCTCAGACGATGCTGATCTTCATGCTGCCGATGGTGGGTTTGTATTTTGTGGGCATCGGCGTCTCTGCCATGGTGGTGCGGAACAAGAGGAAGCGCCTGGAGGCGGAAAGCACGGGGACGCCTGGATGAGCGTTTGGGGGAATGGGTCTCGGGTTGTGCTGCTGGGCGTAGTGTTCTTTTCGTGTTTGGCGCTTGGGTGCAAGTCGGGGGAAACCGCTTCAACAAATGGCGGCAGTACTGCGAATGGCGGGCAGCCGCCGTTTATGAGCGCCGTGGCTGGCGCGCCACCGAATCCTTCCGATCAGGCGCCGCCGCCGGATAAAACCGGGGGCTTTGACGGCGAGCGCGCTTATGAGCAGGTGGTGAAGCAGTTGAGTTACGGGCCGCGTCCGGCTGGATCGCCCGCGCTGGCCAAGCTGCAGGAGTATCTGGAATCGGAGTTGAAGTCGTACGGGTGCGCCGTGGAGACGGATTC
>DATMRF010000078.1:0-6478 GCA_035566435.1 Candidatus Acidiferrum sp. | reverse complement strand
CGTTGCGCCCCCGGCAGTTGGTGGCTCGCGGCGATGAGCTTCGGACCGGACTAAAGGAAAGGCGTCGCACTCGAACTGCTCAACTCAGTCGGTATCCGTGGGAGCGGTTCTATTAAGTTAGCGCCTATGCCCCTCACCCCTGCCCCTCTCCCCGCTCGTTCCTCGCGGGGCGAGGGGAATGAAATCTACCCGGGGCGGCTCCCGCTTCGCGGGATTGCCCCGGGCTGATATGAATCGTCCCTTCAGGACTCTTGGTTTTGGGTCGCTGCGCTCGCTCAAAGACGAACGTACTGCTAGGAAAGGCTGAAGGCGCAAAGGGGGTGCAGATACTTGCAGACCGGTGCAGATGGCTGCAGATGGCTGCAGATGGGAGGGGTTGAACCACGGATGGCACGGGTGAGGAGGGAATGGCCACAAGAAGGCATGAAAAGGCACAAAGGGGTGATAATCGGGCTGGGTGCGGAGAGCGAATACCAGTTCGAGTCAAAATGCGGGAAGTGGTATTACGCGGTAGTAGCTGTGATTAGCGGGGATTTGGTGGTAATAACTGGTATATTAGCTGATATCGGAGTGGGCTGAACTTTGAACTCGGGCCTGGGAAAAAGACTATCCAACTGCGGATTGGTCGGGATTGGTCAGGACTACGCGGGATTGGTCGGCCTGGCCGCCGACAGGGTCGCTGGGGGAATTTAAGTCGAGGTTGGCCGCGGTTGGTCGAAGTTGAGAAGAACGATTGTGTCAACTTTGGAAAGTCGACAAAATATTTCTTTTTCTGACGGTGCGGTGGCGCGATCCGTTATCCGTTATCCGTTAGGGCGCGGACCGGTGGGCAGGTGCAATTTTTCTTTTTCTGACGGATCGTTGGCGCGATCCGTTATCCGTTAGGATTATCCGTCAGGTTGGCGCAAGCGGTTGGCGGGCAGGGTGTTCCTTTGCTAGAGCGCGCGCTTGTGCGATCCGTTATCCGTTAGGCCCATCCGTTATCCGTTAGGGTGGGTCAGCGGGATTTTTCTTTTTCTGACGGATCGTTGGTGCGATCCGTTATCCGTTATCCGTTAGGATTATCCGTCAGGTTGGCGCAAGCGGTTGGCGGGCAGTGTGTTCCTTTCCTAGAGAGCGCGCCGGTGCGATCCGTTATCCGTTAGGGCGGGTCGGCGGAGTTTTTCTTTTTCTGACGGTCCGTTGGCGCGATCCGTTATCCGTTATCCGTTAGGGGGGCGGCAGAGTTTAACGCAAAGACGCAAAGGTGCAGAGGCGCAAGGGGGGACAGGGGCTTACGCGCTCCTTGCGCCTTTCCGCGGCTAACCAGGCAGAACCACGGGCGTCGATACCAGAACCATGCCAGGACAAACTGATGATGAATTAAACACTTTCTGGGGTTGGGTGTTTCCATGGTGAGCGATACGTGCGCGCCAGCCGGCGATTGGCTTCGTCGTCGCCCGCAACTTTTCCCGCCTCAGCGTCCCAGCGCAGACTGCGGCCTAACTCCATCGAAAGGTTGGCGAGAATGCAGCACGCGGTTGAGATATAGCCTTCTTCAATATCCGCTACCGGGCGTTCGCCGGATTTGCGGGCCTGAACAAAGTTCAGGAGGTTCCGCCGGTTTGCCGGCGCGGCAAACAACTCGGTTTCTTTCCACGCGACGTCCTCCGGGTATTTTTCGCGCTCCTCCACCGCTTTGACCCGCTCGGGCGAGCCGCCATCGTTTGGAATGTAGTCGTACGACCAGACGCTGAGCTTCAAGGTGCCTTTCTCGCCGTAGTAGGTCACGCCCCAGGGGTAGTCCGGTTCCGGATTCCGGCCCCAATTGCGCTGGTTCCAGACGACCTGGACGTCCCCATAGTCGAAAAGGGCCGTCTCGGTGTCGTGGACGTTCACGTTCGAGTGGCGGTCCCGCATCAAAATGCCGCCGGTCGCAGAAATGCTCCTGGGCCAGCGGAGGTCGAGGAACATTCGCGTCACGTCGAACAGGTGAACGCACAGGTCACCGGTTTGGCCGTTGCTGAATTCGCGCGCGTCACGCCAGCGGCGTGGATGGATGCCCGGATTGTAATCACGCCACGTGGCCGGCCCGACAAACATCTCCCAATCCAGGTTTGAGGGAGGCGCGGTCGGTGCGGGAAAGCTGTTTCCGCCGCCGTAATAGCTGTGGATGTCCACAGAGGCGATTTTCCCGAGTTTGCCGCTCTTGATGTAGCGGTCGCGCGCTTCCAGAATATGGGCGGTGCTGCGCCGTTCCAATCCCACCTGGACGGTGCGCTTGTATTTTCGCGCCGCGGCAACCATCGCCTGTCCTTCGACCACGTCATAACTGATCGGTTTTTGGACGTAAACATCCGCGCCGGCCTTGCAGGCATCGAGCAAGGGCAGGCAATGCCAGTGGTCGGGGGTGCCGATCAGCACAATTTCCGGCCGCTGGTCGGCCAGCAATTTGCGGTAGTCTCCGAACACGGGTGGCTTCTTTTTGGAGCGTTGGCGGGTGGCGACCAGCTCCGCCGCGGCTGCCACCATTTGACTGTCCACATCGCAGAGGCCGACGACTTCCACCGGCGCGACCTGGATTAGATGAAACAGGTCGGTCTTGCCGTACCAGCCACAGCCAATCAGCGCGACGCGCAAAGGTTTGTCTTCCTGGACCGCAAAGAGGCTTGTTCGGGCCGCCGCCAAAGCCAGCGCACCGGCTCCGCTTGTCTTCAAGAAACTCCGTCTGGTCATGTGTCAGCTCTTTCGTTTTGTTTTCGGCATGCTCGCTCCGAGAAGGTCTCGCGGCAACGCCAAATGCGTATCGCGTGATATCCGAAAGGGATAGCGCCACATCAGACGAGCGTTGCGACGCTGCGTGGTTTTGCGTCGCTACCCTGGGTTAGGGTTTGCGCGGATAACAGCACCAAATTACGGTTCGGCCCCCCACCGGTAAACCGCCTTCAATTTCATTCCCCATTCCCTCGCGAGGAACGACAGAGGAGGGGAAAGGGTCAACGGCGGCAACAACATCAGAAATCACCACAACCGAAAATAGGTCCAAAGTTGCAGTTCCAACCTAGGTGACCCCCTCTTCTGAGCTTGAGACGCCTGCGATTGCAGACGTTTGGCTAAATTGGTAGTGTCCCCACACTGGCACAACGACACTGTGACACATGATTACCAAAAGCATATTGGTTCTTGCGAACTCGACGAAGCACCATCCAAAGAGCTGCGTCGCTGGTCGCGAGCTAATTGATGAAGGTGGCGGCAAGACTCGCTGGGGTGGCTGGGTCAGACCAGTCTCAAACCACGATGAAGGCGCACTTGATTTTGCTGAGCGTCGTTTGTCTGGCGCAACTGATCCAAAGCCACTCGACGTAATTCAATTGGCGCTCACAGCCCCGGAGAACAATCCATTGCAGCCTGAGAACTGGCTGATTGAATCCCGTCAAGCTTGGGCGAAGGAATCGGTGATGGAAGCCGGAGTAATTTCGACTCTCGCTGAACAACCTGAGGGCCTGTGGTTCGATCCATCTCAAAAAAGCGACAGAGCGAGCGCAGCCGTTCTCCAGCGCCCGCCCGATCTCCAATCGCTTTACCTGATTCGACCGGACGGATTTCACTTCCAGATTCGATCCCGAGTCTGGGATGGCTACGCCAAAAAGCAACAGCGCGGGATTTTCACCTACCGAGGGAGGCACTATGACTTCGCCCTCACCGATCCGCTAATCGGACGAAAATGCTTTCCGGACTATCCGCGAACACCAGAAGGCAACATTCAAGCTGTCGATTCGAAAAGGATTCCGCTTTGCGTGAGTCTGACACCACCGTTTCACGACCTGCATTACAAGGTCATCGCCACCGTTTTCGAGTTGCCCGCATGAGCGCCGCCAACAATCAACCCGTTTTCACGATTGGCCACTCCAATTTGGAGATTGGCAGATTCGTAGCACTGCTGAAACAACACGGAGTTCAGGCACTCGCCGACGTCCGCTCGTCGCCTTACAGCCAATACAACCCGCAATTCAACCGCGAACTGCTTCAGAAGTCGTTGCAGGAACATGGCATTGCCTACGTGTTTCTCGGCCAGGAACTCGGCGCACGTCGTTCCGAACGGGAGTGTTATCTAGAGGGACGGGCTGATTACGAACTGATTTCGCATACGCCTGCTTTCAAACGCGGCATCGAGCGCGTCACCCAGGGCGCGGCAAAGATGCGGGTCGCATTGATGTGCGCCGAGAAGGACCCTATTGATTGTCATCGCTGCATTCTCGTGTCTCCACACTTGCAACGACAGGGGCTTCAAGTCTTACACATCCTGTCGGATGGCTCTGTGGAAAGTCACGAGCAGACGGAAAAGCGCCTCTTGCAGTTGTTTGCCCTTGGTGAAAAGGACCTGTTCCGCTCGCCGGAAGAGAGCGTTGCCAGGGCCTACAAGATGCAGGGCGAGAAGGTCGCATACCACGAAGAAGACCTGGTGTTGCGCGAAGAACCACCGCGTTATGGGAATTGAACTTTTCACCATTGGTTTCACTCAAAAGACCGCGCGCGATTTCTTCACGAAGCTCAAAAACGCGGGGGTCAAGCGGGTTGTGGATGTGCGGCTGAACAACAATTCGCAACTCGCAGGCTTTTCCAAAAAAGACGACGTCGCTTATTTCCTCAAGGAAATCGGCGGGATTGAATACGTTCATCTCCCAGAGCTCGCGCCAACGCAGGACATCCTCGACGCCTACAAGCAACAGAAAGGCGATTGGGACGTTTACGAAAAAAGGTTTCTGGATTTGATGGCGCAGCGGCAGATCGAAAAATGCGTGTCACGTGAAGTCCTTGACCGCGGGTGCCTGCTTTGCAGCGAACACCTGCCGCATCACTGCCACGGCCGGCTCGTTGCGGAATATCTCAACGCCAGGTGGGGCGGCATCAAAACCAATCACCTCGTATGATTACGCATGGAGATCCAGGATGACGGGGTTCTACGTTTTTGGCCGGCAGACCGGAGGTTGGCCCGACAACAACGGGAAGCGCCGATCTGAGGTTTGACTCCATTTCGGGGCTCCAGCGGAACTCCCTCCTTCTTTAGGCTGAATCTGGCCCGATGACTGCTGCTGGTGTAGCGTTTATGAATCAGAATTCGCGTATCCTCATCGCTGGCGGCCTCACCCTGCTCGCTTTAACGGCAACCGTTGCCGTATTTCGCCTGCGCCTCCATGTCACCAACACACGGGCGCTATTCGACGCGCGGCTGCTTCGTTCACCGGGCGAATCGCTCCGCAAACGGCTGGAACAACTCAACGAAAAGTTGATGTACTGCATTGCCCTTTTCGTCGTCGGACCAATCCTGTTCGCCTGGGCCACGCCCGGTTTCCCCGACCAGCTCTCAACCGGGCTGCTGGCCGCTGTCGTTGGCCTGGGCCTCGTGCCGGTTATGTTGGTCGCAATGAAATACCGCAATTACTCCCTCGGCCTCGCCGGCGAACGCGCCGTCGGCGAAGAGCTCAATCAACTCATGCTCGAAGGCTGCCGCGTCTTCCACGATTACCTCGGCGGCTCGAAATGGAACATCGACCACATCGTCATCGCACCTTCCAGCGTTTACGCCATCGAGACCAAGACCCGCAGCAAACGCCGTGCGCCAAGAGGCAAGCTGGACCAGGAGGTCATCTATGACGGCGCGAAATTGCTTTTCCCCCGCTACAGCAGCGCGCGCGAGCCCGAACAGGCGCGCCGCAACGCCGCCGACCTCAGCCGCGAACTGACCAGCGCCACCGGCGAACCCGTCAAAGTGAAACCGATCCTCACCTTCCCGGGCTGGTACATCAACCGCCGCGGCAAGAGCGACGTCACCGTTGTGAACCCGAAGGAAATCCGCCGGGTCATCATTTCAAACGACCCACCCCGCCTTTCGCCCCAACAAATCCAGCGCATCGCCCATCAAATCGAGCAAAAATGCCGCGACGTGGGGTTTTGATTTAATCAATTGCCTCGACATGCCTTTGCCAAACCCAAACGAGGCGTTCCTCGTCTCCTCCGGTATTCCTCCCCGCACCCTCCGCCTCAACGACACCCAAACCAAAGCCTGCGACCTCGCCGACCTCTTCCACGCCTTCCCGCCTCCCTGAGCAGCGTTGTCGGTCTATAAAATCTGAAATCTCAAATCTGCAATGCTTCCCCCTTGCGCGCCATACCCAAAACCCCTTGGCGGTTTCCGACCATAGCCCCGGGTCAGGACGCTACCGTTCAAACCCCATTTACAAGCGTTCGCTACCCGCGGTTAAGTCCACCTGCGATGAATCTTTCAACGCCTCGGCTCGCACCCACGCCAATCGCTCCTGCCCGCACCGCTGAAAGACCAACTCAGACCCGAACCCGAGAGCGCATCTTGATACCACCACCATCTTAAGTGCACACCCAGAGCTCATCCCAATGGTTATTGCGGCGCGCTTCATCTAACGCGCTGAGATTGAGAAAGCCCGCCCGGTTCCAACTCTGACCGGGGCGCTTAAAGCGGCAC